>JAFKLL010000042.1 GCA_017304845.1 Solirubrobacterales bacterium | reverse complement strand
CAGGCGACCTTCACGGGTTCGGGCGGCTTCTCAGGTCGCCTGAATATCGACATCCTCGACCTGGCCGTCACGGATGTTGAAGCCCCGCACGTAGGGCTCGTCCGGGTTCTCGAGGGAGACGATGAAGTAGACGGCGTCGGGCCAGCCGGTGGCCAGGTTGATGTCGGTCTGTGACGGGTAGGCGGCGGTCTTGGTGTGGGAGTGGTAGATCCCGACGATGTCGTGCCCGTTCTCGAGGATCTGCTTGTAGACCGCGAGCTGCTCCTTCGAGTCCATCTCGTAGCGGAGCGGGCTGTGGGCGGTGTTCTCCATCTGGTGGAGGGTGATCGCCTCGCCGGGCAGGCCGCCGATCAGGCCGCAGCACTCGTCCGGAGCGTCGGCCTTGGTGTGCTCGATCATCTCGTCGAGCAGAGCCTGCGGGACCTTCATCGCTACCACCAGTTGGTCGCGTCGATGTCGCCGAGTTCCTCGATCGACTTGGTGTAGACGCCCGAGGAGAGGTACTTCCATCCGCCGTCGGGGATCAGGAAGACGATGTTGCCGGAGTCGATCTCGTTGGCGATCCGCACCGCGATAGCGGCTACCGCGCCGGACGAGACGCCGGCGAAGATGCCCTCGTCGTCGAGCAGCTTCTTGGTCCAGACGATCGCGTCCCGATTCGAGACCATGATCTTCCGGTCGAGGAGGGAGAGGTCGATGATCGGCGGGATGAAGCCGTCGTCGAGGGAGCGCAGCCCTTGGACCAGCTCGCCCTGCATCGGCTCGGCGGCGACCAGCTTGGTCTCCGGGTTCTCCTCCTTGAGCCGGCGGCCGTTGCCCATCAGGGTGCCGCCGGTGCCGAGCCCGGCCACGAAGGCGGTCACCTCGTCGAGCTCCTCGAGGATCTCGACCGCGGTGCCGTTGTAGTGGGCGTTCGGGTTGGCGTCGTTGCCGTACTGGTACGGCATGTAGTACTTCGGATCCTCGGCCAGCTCCAGAGCCAGCTCGACCGCGCCGTTGGAGCCCTTGGCGCCTTCCGAGTAGACGATCTCGGCGCCGTACATCTCGAGCAGCTGGGTGCGCTCGGCGGTGACGTTGTCCGGCATCACGACCTTGAGCGGGTAGCCCTTGCGTCGGCAGATCATCGCCAGCGAGATGCCGGTGTTGCCGGAGGTCGGTTCGAGGATGGTCTGGCCCGGCTGGATCGCGCCCTCGGCCTCGGCCTTCTCCATCATCGACTTGGCGACCCGGTCCTTGACCGACCCGGTCGGGTTGGCCGACTCGAGCTTGGCGAAGATCTTGACCTCCTCCTTGGGGGAGAGGGTCTTCAACTCGACCAACGGCGTGTGGCCGATCGAATCGACGATGTCGGTGAAGGTTCCCCCGCAGGGCTTGTTCAGGAGGTCGTAGTAAGGAGCCATGTTTTTCAGAGTCGGCTGGACGGCCGTACTTCATAAAGTGTAGTCGCTTGGACGATTGTCGGAAGAGATGCCGGGTATCCGTGAGATACTGGCCGCGTTGCGTCCAGCAAACAAAACCTTCCTGGAGGAACCTGGCATGAAGAAATCCCGATTGATCGCGCTGCTTTCGGCGCTGATGATCGTTGCGGCGATGGCTTTCGTGGTCGGCTGTGGAAGCAGCGACGACGACAAGAGCAGCGACGGTGGAGACACCTCCACGTCGACCGCCAGCGGCGACCTCTCGTCCGAGCTCATCACCGATGGCACGCTGACTGTCGGCTCTGACATTCCCTACCCGCCGTTCGAGTTCGGCAGTGCCCCGGACTACGACGGGTTCGACATCGACATGGTCAACGAGATTGCCGATCGTCTCGGCCTCGACACCAAGATCGTCGACACTTCGTTCGACACGATCTTCACCGATGTCGCCAACGGCAAGTTCGACATGGTGGCTTCGGCCTCCACCATCACCCCGGACCGCAAGAAGGTCGTGAACTTCTCCGATCCGTACTACTCGGCCCAGCAGGCGCTGGTCGTGCCCGAGGGTTCTGACATCACTTCCGTCGAGGATCTCGACGGCAAGACGGTCGGCGCTCAGAACGGCACCACCGGCAAGGACTTCGCCGAGAACGACACGAACGCCGGCACGGTCCAGGGCTACCCGAACGGCCCGGCCGCGATCGAGGCCGTGAAGAACGGCCAGGTCGACGCGACCATCATCGACCAGCCGGTCGCGCAGGACGCGATCGACAAGGGCCAGACCGGCTTCGAGGTGGCAACCACCATCCCGACCGGCGAGCTCTACGGTCTCGCGTTCGCGAAGAACACCCCGGCCCTCCTCAAGGCCGTCAACGGTGCTCTTCAGGACATGAAGAAGGACGGTGCGCTCAACGAGATCTACCAGAAGTGGTTCAAGATCGACGCACCCAAGGAAGTGATCAACGGGACGACGACCAACAACTAGGTCGTCGGGAGCTAAAGCAGAAGGGGCGCGAAAGCGCCCCTTCTGCTTGAAGCCCTGATAGATAAGAGGCGCGGGGGAATTTCTTGGAGCAGTTTTTCAACACATACTTCGACTTCTCGATCATGGGGGACTACTTTGGTGACGTCCTTCAGGGTTTCTGGTGGACGCTGCGGCTGTCCCTCTTCGGAGGCGCCTTTGCGCTGATGTGGGGCCTCATCCTGGCGGTGCTGAGGCAGCTGCCCGGTCGAGCGTTCGCTCCGGTGCGGTGGATCGTCATCGCCTACATCGACTGCCTCCGCGGCATTCCCCTGCTCCTCACCATCTACCTGATCTACGGAGGGTTGGGAACCCTCCAGGCCCAAGGGGCGATTCCGCAGTGGCTCGGTCTGCCCGAGTACTTCGGTTGGCCCAGCGCGTTCTGGTACGGCGTGCTGGCCCTGACCCTGACCTACGGCGCCTACATGGCCGAGGTCTACCGGGCCGGCATCGAGTCGGTCCCGCGCGGCCAGATGGAAGCCGCGCGTTCGCTCGGCATGAGTCACGGGCAGGCGATGCGGTTCGTGATCGTGCCCCAGGCGGTGCGCCGGGTCATCCCGCCGCTGCTCAACGATTTCATCGCTCTGATGAAGGACACGTCCCTCGTCAGCGTGATCAGCCTGCCCGAGGCGGTACTGGTGGGCTCCGACATCTACTCCACGACCTTCAACCCATCGGCGTTGACGCTCGGAGCGATCATGTTCCTCGTCGTCACCCTGCCGCTGGCCCGTCTGGTCGACTGGCAGATCAAGAAACAGGACGAGAAATTCCAGCGAGGCATGGCATGAGCGACACGACCGTGGAGACTCCCGAGATCGCGCGGGGCGAGGTGATCCTCAAGATCGACCAGCTCTGCAAGAGCTACGGCAAGCTGGACGTGCTGCGGGGCATCGACCTCGAGATCAAGAAGGGCGAGGTGATCTGCGTGCTGGGGCCGAGCGGCTCCGGCAAGAGCACCATGCTGCGCTGCCTCAACCTGCTCGAGACCCCGACCAAGGGCACGATCGAGTTGAAGGGCGACGCGGTCTTCGACGGCTCGAAGCCGAAGAACCTGGACGATCTGCGCCGGGAGACCGGCATGGTCTTCCAGTCCTTCAACCTCTTCCCGAACATGTCGGCCAAGCAGAACGTCTCGATCGCCCAGATCCGGGTGCGGGGGCGGAAGAAGGCCGAGGCCGATCAGCGCGCGGTCGAGGAGCTGACCAAGGTCGGCCTGGCCGAGAAGGTGGACGAGTATCCGGACCGCCTCTCGGGCGGCCAGCAGCAGCGCGTGGCGATCGCCCGCGCCCTGGCCATGGACCCGGAGATCATGCTCTTCGACGAGGTCACCAGCGCCCTCGACCCGGAGCTGGTCAAGGGCGTGCTCGACGTGATGCGCGGCCTGGCCGACTCCGGCATGACGATGATCTGCGTCACCCACGAGATCGGGTTCGCCCGTGAGGTGGCGGACCGGGTGATCTTCATGGACGGCGGCTACATCGTCGAGCAGGGACCGCCCAAGGACGTGCTCGACAACCCGAAGGAAGAGCGCACCCAGCGTTTCCTCGGGCTCGTGCTCGACCACTGACCGCCCACCGCACCTTCCGCAGGTCCAACCTGTTGTAATTGCTGGATCGGATCGACCGATCCGGACAACCGGACCGAGAGGCAGGAGAGAGTGGTGAGGAGATTTACCGGGGTTCTGACCCTGATCGGAGTCGCATTGACGATGTTCGCCGGCGCCCAGGCGGCGCAGGCGGCCAAGACGGTGAAGGTGAGCGGCAAGGCCTTCGTGTTCAACCACATGGACACCTACATCTCCGGCGCCACCATCAAGGTCCGGGAGTTCCCGAAGATCTCCACCACCACGGACGCGCTCGGCGACTACGTGCTCACCGTCCCGAACGACGCCAACGTCACTCCGTACATCCTCTCCGGCGAAGGCCTGCTGACCAAGCACGACAAGACGGACGACAGCCCCACCGGCACGGTTCAGACCCACTGGAACGAGATCGACCTCCAGACCTTCCACACCCGCGGGCAGGCCATCGAGAACGCCAACTTCCAGACCCCCGCGGATTTTGAGTACAACGCCCTCAAGGGGATCCTCAAGGTCCCGGCCCGTGAAGACGGCCGCCCCGAGCAGTGCGCGATCGTCACCACCGCCTCGGCCCGCAACGTCCGCGGCGTCGACTACCACGGCTACTGGGTCAACACGCCGCACGGCGTGCCGGGCGCGACCTCGGTCGAGTACCCGGCCCTAGACGGACCGATCTACTTCAACCAGTTCGTGATCCCGGACCCGACCAAGACCGAGACCTCGGAAGACGGCGGCATCGTCTGGACGAACGTCCCGGCCGGCCCGGTCCGGATCGTGACCAAGTCCCCGACCGACCGCTTCGCGAGCTTCCTCGCGACCTGCGCGCCGGGCCGGGTCATCAACGCCAACCCGCCGTGGGGCGCCTACCAGTTGAGCCCCGGCGAGAAGCCGCTGGCCGCCAGCAACGTGGCCGCCAGCGTGATCTCGGCGAAGATCGTCAAGCAGGGCAAGCAGAGGCGCGTCGCCAGAGTCGCCCTCAACATCGGCGAGAACATCGAGGCGGACGTCAACGTCAACGTGCGTGGTGGCGGAGTGGGCATGCTCAGGCAGCTCAAGCCGCGCATCCGCCGGTTCAACTTCCCCATCTTCCGCCAGGTCAAGGCCCGCAAGGCGACGATCGTGGTCAAGCTCAAGGACGCATCCGGCGTCTCCTTCAGGACGGTCAAGAAGGTGAACGTCCCGAAGATCGCCAAGCCGAAGAAGAAGTGGAAGAAGCGCCGCTAGGCGCTTCTTCCTCAGGGCTCGGGCTCGAAGGGCCCGAGCAGATCCTCGGGTGAGGGCAGAGTGGTCAGCTCGGCCTGGGGCCGGACCAGCTCACGCAGATAGTCGCGCCACATCTCCTCGACCTCGCGGATCGGCAGGTCGAAGGCGACTTCCAGGTTCGCGATCGGGCCGTCACGGCGCAGACGCCCGATCAGCAGCTCACAGGCCCCGCCGCCGCGATACTCCTCGAGCAGGTCGAAGATCGTGCCGCCGAGGATGATCGCGTCGCGACGGCCCGGCGGGAAGCTGGGCCGTGATCCCTCCCGCAGGCGACGGATCACGGCGGCCCGGAAGAAGTCGACCTGGCGGGCGAAGTGCTGGGCTCCGCCCTCGACCAGCCAGGCCCAGTTGAGGTACCGGAGGAA
The DNA here is from genome assembly GCA_017304845.1 of Solirubrobacterales bacterium. GTDB lineage: Bacteria > Actinomycetota > Thermoleophilia > Solirubrobacterales > 70-9 > 67-14. The sequence goes on along the minus strand of JAFKLL010000042.1, from coordinate 17,377 downwards.
GCGCATCGGGGTCCAGGGAGGCGGAATCGACTCGTTGTTGGCCGCCAGGACGATCTGGGTGTAGAGGCGCTCCGCGGTGCCGCGCAGGGCCTCGTAGGAAGCCTCGCCGGCGGCCCGTTTCGCCATCGCGCGCTCCCCCAGCACATGCACCTCGGTCGCCATCGGCCAGCCGGCCAGGTAGCGGCGCCCGGCCGGGGCGGCGGCCCATCGCACGGCGGGCAGGAAGGGGTGGGCGGCGTTCAGCCAGATCGGCGAGGGGTGGACCACGACGCCGATCCCGCTCGGCACGACCTCGAAGCGGTCTTCCAGCTTGAGGCTGAGGTCCTCGAGGCGGTCGAGCAGATCCTCCGCGTAGGCCCGGTCACCGTCGTCGTGGCGGGCGGTGAAGGTGAGGGATGTGGTTTCGATCCACGTCACCGGCGCAGCCTATTGCAATGAAAAAGGCCCGCGATGGCGAGCCCTTAACCGACGGAGCCCGCCCATCCACTCACGAATCGAATGGGCGGGCGGGTTCCTGTGGTCATCCGGCGAGAGCCGGATGACATGCGGTTAAACGAGAGCCGGCTCGCGGTCGCCTTCGCAGATCGCGCGGATCTCGGAGCTGGCGAACTCGAACTCCTCGTCGGACATGACCGGGGTGCCCTCGAAGGGCAGGTCACGGTCGATCTCGACCCAGGAACGGGAGCCGTGGTACTCCTCACGGACCCTGACGGTGACCGGGCGCGGGATGCGGTGGACCCGCAGCAGCACCAGGTGCAACGGATGACGCGGTCGCCAGCTCAGGCGCTTGGCGGCGTAGTCCGTGGTCCAGATGTAGAAGGGCGAGAGGTTGTCGACGATCTTCGGGTTGTCGATCGTGATGTGCTCCGCCACTTCGGCCCAGGCTCGGATCCGGACACGGTCGGGCTGAGGGATCCCGCCGTCCTGGAGCAGAGCACGGGCCGGCGGCTCCTCGTCGGGCCAGACGCCCTCCTCGAGGGCACGGTCCAGCTCCGGGTGATGAGAGGCACGCACCAGGTCATTGTGCTGGTGGTCAAAGGTGGGGTAGAGGAAGAATCGATCGTGCTCGAGCTCGAAGTTCTTGTTCTCCTCGCGGAGACTTCCCTTGCGGAGGGTGAGGAGCTGCTCGCCTTCGGCAAGGGCTCGCACGGTAACGGCCCATTCCTTGAACGCAATTGGCATAGGTATTCAGTCAGGGGTAGAGGTTGCTACGGACAGGTACTACTGCAGACACCTGTACGGGGCGTGTGGAGGCATGACTGGCTGCCGCGGGCTCCGTAAGGAACCGGGACTTTACATAGCGACTCGGCGAAATTCAAGGCATTGTGCGGCGAATCACGTAGTTTCCCGCATTCTCGGGTCAGTCCGAACGGGTCATCCGAAGCAGCCCGCCGGCCTCCCCGCGGGCGATCCAGCCCTCCGGGACATGCAGGGTCGCCTCACCCAGATCGACCGTGGCCGGACCGCGATACTCGGCTTCTGGCCTCGCTTCCGGGGCGAACCCGGGACCGGCGGACAGGTGCCGTCGCCGCACGGTCACCAGCTCGATCGGCGCCTCGGGATCGGCGTATCCGTAGCGCTCCTCGTGGGCGCGCTCGAAAAGCTCCCGTAGACGGGCCGGATCGGCCGAACGGTCATCGACGGTCAGCTCGAACGACTGTCCCAGGTAGCGCAGATCCCAGCCGACCTGGTCGGCGTCGCCGATCAGATCCCGCAGGGCGCCCGGGTCGATCTCGGCCTCCGCCAGCAGGACCGTCCGGACGTCGTCCCGTCGACGGTCCGCCGCCGCCAGTCCGAGGGCGCTGAGCACCCCGCCGGCCATCGGCACGAGGATCGTCCCGATGCCGAGCTCCTCGGCGACCCCGGCCGCGTGGAGGGGGCCGGCGCCGCCGTAGGCGAGCAGCGTGAACCGACGGGGGTCGAGGCCGCGCTGGACGGTCACGACCCGCAACGCGCGGACCATCTCGGAGTTCGCGACCCGGATGATCCCCTCCGCGCAGGCCTCGGTGTCGATGCCCAACTCTTCGGCCAGCTCCCCGATCGCCTCACGGGCCAGGTCGAGGTCGAGTCTGATCCCGCCCGCCAGCTCCTTGCCGGCCTCGAGGCGGCCCAGGGCGAGGTTGGCGTCGGTCACGGTCGGCCGCCTGCCGCCGAGGCCGTAACAGGCCGGGCCCGGTCGGGCCCCCGAGGACTCCGGGCCGACCCGGAGCGCGCCGCCGCTGTCGCGCCAGGCGATCGATCCGCCGCCGGCCCCGACCGTGTCGATGTCGACCATGGGCAGGGCGATCGGGCGCCCGGCGATCTTCTTGGCCGCGGTCTCGTGGACGCTGCCGTCCTCGACCGCGCAGACATCGCAGGAGGTGCCGCCCATGTCGAAGCAGAGGAGGTTGCGTTCGCCGCTGGAGCGGGCGATCAGGGCGGCCGCGGCGGCACCGCCGGCCGGGCCGGAGAGGACGGCGACGGCGGCATGGTCGGCGACCTCGCCGAGCGAGGCGACGCCGCCGCTCGACTGCATGATCTCCGGTTCGGGCAGGCCGGTCTCCGAGGCCCGGGCCGCTAGCCGGTCGAGATAGCCGGCGAGCAGGGGGGAGAGGGCGGCGTCGATCTCGGTGGTGGCCGCCCGCTCGAACTCGCGGAAGGTGCCGACCACGTCGTGGGAGAGGGAGATGTGGATCTCCGGCCCGAGTCGGCGGCGGATCGCCTCGGCCAGCGCCCGTTCGTGCCCGGGGAATCGGTAGGAGTGGAGCAGGCAGACCGCGACCGACTCGACGCCGAGCCCCTCCACCTCGGCCGCGACGCGGTCCGCCTCCTCCTCGGTCAGCGGTTCGACCACGCCGTCAGGCCCGTGGCGCTCGACGACGCCGATCCGGCGCTCGGGCGGCACCAGCGGCGCGGGATGGGTGGCCTGGAGGCGGTAGAGCGATGGGCGGTCCTGACGGCCGATCTCGACCAGGTCGGTGAACCCCGCGGTCGCGAGGAAGGCCGTTTCGGCTCCTTCGCCCTCCAACAGGGCGTTGGTCGCGACGGTCATCCCGTGGGCGAAGTGGCCGATCTCGGAGGCCTCGATCCCGGCCTTCTCCAGGACCTGTCGGGTCGCCTCGGCCACGCCCCGCGACTGGTCGTCGGGCGTGGTCGGCGCCTTGCCGGTGAAGTGGCCCTCGGCGGTGATCAGCACCGCATCGGTGAAGGTGCCGCCGACATCGACGCCGAGGATCGCCTCGGCCTCAGGCACGGCCATGACCGCCCCCTCCCGGGGTCTCGATCCGCAGGCGGTCGCCGGGCTCGAGCCGGCCGGCCGCCTTCGGCTCCAGCTCCGTGGCCTCCCCGTCGGCGCTCACGAGCAGGTTCCTGCCCGAGGCGCCGGGCCCGCCGCCGTCGCCACCGGAGGGACGATGCCGCCGACGCTCGGTCAGCAGGGCGAAGGTCATCGGCTCGGTCGCCACGATCTCGCGCACCAGACCGTCGCCGCCGCGGTGGCGGCCCTCGCCGCCGCTGCCGCGCCGGACCGAGTACTCGCCGGCCCGCAGCGGGAACTCGGTCTCCATCGCCTCGATCGGCGTGTTGAGGGTGTTCGACATCGCGACGTGGACGGCGGAAGGGCCGTCGGCGGTGGCCGAGGCGGCCTGGCCGCCACCGAGGGTCTCGTAGTAGGTGAAGCTCTCGCTCCCCAGGGTCACGTTGTTCATCGTGCCCTGGCCCTGGGCCAGGCCGAAGGCGCTCAGGCAGAGGTCGGCGACCCGTGAGGAGGTCTCGACGTTGCCCGCCACCACCGCGCTGGGCGGCTTCGCGTTCAGCAGGCAGTCCTCCGGCACCACGACCTCGACCGGGCGCCACGCCCCGGCGCTGGCCGGGATGTCGGGATCGGTCAGGACCCGGATCGCGAAGAGGCAGGCGGACTCGGTGACCGCGCGCGGGCAGTTGAGGTTGCCCCGATCGGGACCGGCGGTTCCGGTGAAGTCGAAGCGGATGCCGCTGCCGGAGACGGTCGCCTCCAGTCGCAGCTCGATGTCGCCGTCCCGTCCCTCCAGCACGTCGACGGCCCGGTAGGTGCCGTCGGGGATGCGCTCTATCTCCGCCCGGGTGCGGTTCTCGGCGTAGGCGATCACCTCGGCCATCGAGCGGGCCAGTCCCTCCACGCCGCGGTCGGCGGCCATCGCCTCGAGCCTGGCGGCCCCGGCCCGGTTCGCCGCGACCTGGGCCCGCAGATCCGCCCGCCGCTGCTCCGGCTGGCGCATCAGCGTGGTGACTTCCAGGATCGATTCCTCGTCGAGGATGCGGGGCGGGATCACGACGCCCTCGTCCTCGAGCCGGGTCGAGTCGGCCGGCATCGAACCGGGGACGTTGCCGCCGACGTCGGCGTGGTGGGCTCGATTCGCGGCGAAGCCGATCAGCTCGCGGTCGGCGAAGACCGGCGTGACGACGGTGATGTCCGGCAGGTGGGTGCCGCCCGCGTAGGGGTCGTTGAGGAACCAGGAGACGCCTGGGATGTGAGGCTTGCCGGCGACCGCGCGAACCGAGGCCGGCATCGAGCCGAGATGGACCGGGATGTGCTCGGCCTGCATCACCATCTCGCCGTCCGGGCCGAAGATCGCGGCCGAGCAGTCGCGACGCTCCTTGATGTTGGCCGAGTGGGCGGAACGGATCAGGACCGCGCCCATCTCCTCACAGGCCGAGGCGAGCGCGCCGGCGGTGACCTGGACCTCGATCGGGTCAGGTGCCGCGCCGGTCAAGGTCAGTCCCAGCGACGGAGCTCGATCTCTCCGTCGGGCAGATAGATCAGGTGGGTGAAGTCGAGCCCGGGATCGGTCTCGCGGAAGTCGGTGCGGCGGTGGCCTCCCCGGGATTCCTCACGGGCCAGGGCGGTGCTGCCGATCGCCCTGGCCAGGGGATAGGGGTCGTCGGCCAGGCGGGCCAGGCCGGCCGCGTCGCGTAGCGGGCCGGCGTGCTCCCAGACCGCCTCGCGGGTCGAGACGAGCGGCGGGTCGAACCGCCAGGGCCCGGGCGGCGGCGGGGCGACCGAGGTCTCGCCGAGGCCGGACCGGGCTGCGCGGCGGCCGAAGACGAAGCACTCGGTGAGCGAGTTCGAGGCCAGGCGGTTGGCGCCGTGGAGGCCGGTGCAGGCGCACTCCCCGGCCGCGTAGAGGCCCTGGACCGAGGTGCGGCCGTCGAGGTCCACGGCGATCCCGCCCATCATGTAGTGGGCGCCCGGGGAGACCGGGACCGGCTCGCGGGTCCCGTCGAAGCCGGCGTTCTCGAGCATCGCGAAGACGCTGGGGAAACGGGCCGGGTCGACCGAGGTCAGGTCGAGGCGTACCTCGCGGCCGTCCTGGCGCTCGATCTCCGCCAGGATCGCCGCGGTCACGTCGTCGCGCGGGGCGAGCTCGTCGGTGAAGCGTTCACCGTCCTGGTTGAGGAGGGTGGCGCCCTCGCCCCGGATCGCCTCGGTGATCAGGGCGCCGTCGAACTTGGTGCCGGGGGCGGAGAGGCAGGTCGGGTGGAACTGGCAGAACTCCAGGTCGGCCAGTTCGGCCCCGGCGGCGCTGGCCAGGACCGGGCCGGCGCCGATCGCGCCCCAGGGGTTGGAGGTCCTCCGCCAGAGCGCGGCGGCGCCGCCGCTGGCCATCAGGGTCGCGGGGCTGCCGATCGCGCCGTCCTCGGTGATCACGCCGTGGCAGCGCTGGCCATCGCTCCAGAGAGCCACCGCCGAGGTCTCCTCGAGAACCTCGATGCGGTCGTTGTCGGCGACCATCTGGGCCAGGGCGCCGGTGATCTCACGCCCGGTCTGGCTGCCGCCCGCGTGGATGATCCGTCGGCGGGTGTGGCCGCCTTCCAGGGCCAGGGAGAGGGTGCCGTCCGGCTGTCGGTCGAAGTTCATGCCACGGCGGACCAGGTCGTCGACGATGCCCGGCCCTTCCTCGGTCAGCACCTCGACGGCCGAGGCCCGGCAGAGGTTGCGGCCGGCCGCCATCGTGTCGGCGAAGTGCTGGGCGGGCGAATCCTCGGGGTCGAGCGCCGCGGCGAGGCCGCCCTGGGCGTGGAAGCTGGCACTCTCGGCCAGCGGCTTGCGGGAGACGATGCAGACCGAGCCGCCGTCCTCGGCGGCGCAGAGCGCGGCCCAGAGGCCGGCGGCGCCGCCTCCGACCACGGTCAGATCGAAGGTTCCGATCCGCTCTTCGGAACTTCCAGGCACAGGTTCGTGGGTCGGGGACGTCCCCTAGCGGGAACGGTTCCCCGATTCCTCGCCCCCGCGGGCCAGGTCTTCGAGCTCCTGCAGGGTGAGGCCTTCCTCCAGGCCCCGGGCGATGAGGTCGGCTTCGCGGTCGATCTTGACCACCTCAGCCGCCTGCTCGGAGAGCTTCTGACGGTCGAAGCGACCTTCCGAAGCCATCTCCACGGTCATCTGACCGAGTTCGCTCAAGTTCTTGCGACGCATGTCGTCGAGTTCGCCGAGGTGATCGCGCATCGCCCGGCGCTCGCGCCCGCTCTGTCCGCCACGGTTGAAGAGGGCCATCAGCTTCCCTCCGTCTTGTCGCCGGGTCCCTTGGCGATCTCCTGCCGGAGCGCCGAGATCTGGCCGCGCAGCCAGTTGACCGCGGCCTCGCGGGCCTCGGCGTCGGTCTTGCCGTCGGCGGGAGCGGAGGTGGCGGCCCCGGCCTTGGCTTCCGCCGCGGCCTGCTCGGCGGCGACGACCCGGGCCTCGGCCAGCTTGGCGCTCTCCTCGATCTCCTTGAGGCGGGCGGCGGCCTTGGTCAGCGCCTCGTCCTTGGCGGCCTTCTCGGCGGCGAGCTCCGCTTCGAGCGAAGTCACCCGCGCGGTCAGGACGGGGTCGGGCTCGCCGCTGGGGCGGGGCGCCTCGCCCTCACCGGACATCTCCGCGGCCAGGGCGGCGTCGGCCTCGATCTCCGAGGCCTGGCTCCTGACCCACTCGGCGGCCGCCTCGCGGTTGGCCGCGCTCTCGCGGACCAGCTTGGCCTCGGCCTGGGTGGCGCGCTGCTCGGCCGCGTTGATCGCGGCGGCGGCGTTCTTCAAAGCTTCTTCGAGCTGGCCGCGGCCGCTCTCGACGTCCCGGGTGATCGCCGACACCTCGGTCTGGGTGTCGGTCTTGAGCGCGGCCTTGGCGGCCTCCATCGCTGTCTTGGCGCGGGCTTCGCTCTCCTCGATCTGCTTGTCCAGCTGGTCGAGCGGATCGGTCGGCTCGGGCTTGGGCGGCGCCGGCGGCTGGGGGACGTCGATCGGCTTCTTCGACTCCGGAGCGGGCCCGGTCTTGGTCTCCGACCTGGCGGGAGGCGCGGGCGTCGGGGCCGGGGTGGGCACGGCCGCCGTGGCGGACGGGGTGGGGGCCGTGGCCGAAGGCGTCGGGGCGACGGTCGGCTGCGTCGGCTCGGGCTTCTTCTCCTCGGCCTTCGGCTTCTCCTCGACCTTCGGCTTCTCCGGCGCGGGGGCGGCCTTCGGCTCGGGCTTCGGTTCCGGCTTACGCTCAGGCTTCTTCTCCGGCGCGGTCGGCGCCGGAGGCAGCGGCTGCTCGGCGGTGTGTTCGGCCGACTCCGGCAGCGAGTGCTCGGAGGTCATCTCGCCGGACTCCGGCAGGGAGTGCTCGGCCGTGTACTCGCCGGTCTCGGGCATCGGATGCTCGGCGGTGTACTCGCCGGTGGCCGGGTAGTCGTGCTCGCCGGTCGGCAGGCGGTGCTCGCCGGTGACCGGGAAGTCCCGCTCGGTGGCGGAGGGCCCGCTCGGCTCGTTGCCCGCGATCAGCTCCTTGAGCTCGGTCTCGACCTCGGCCACCTCGGCCGATCCGCGAGCGAGCAGGTCGTCGTCCCAGTTGTTCTGGACGTACATCCCGAGGACGAGCTCTCCCAGCGCCTCGCGGCGATCGAGATGAAGCTCCTCGAGCTGCCTCTGCTTCTTCTTGAGGGCACCCTTCCTCATCGGCTCACCCCATCATTACCTATGTCGCCGCCGGAAACGCGTCCGACCCCCGGTTCGGATTCCTCTCGTGCGGTGTCCCGAGGGGCTGCCGAGAGCAGGTCCCGGTAGGCCAGGGCGACCCGGTCGGCCATGCGCCGGGCCGAGAGCGCCTCGGCTCTGGGCCGGCCGTCGGTGCGGGGATCGGGCTGCGCGAGCATGCCCCGGGCGAAGTCGGACCAGGCCTCCGGCTCGTACTCGAGGCAGAGGCTCCCGCTCAGGTCGCGCAGCGCATGGGGCGCGATCCCGACCGGGGTGGAGAGCACCGGGACGTCGCAGGCCAGGGCCTCCAGGCAGGCGAGGCCGAAGCCCTCGTACTCGGAGGTGACGAGCACCGCGTGGGCCGCGTTCATCCACAGCGGCATCTCGTCGGGTTCGATCCCGCCGCCGGTCAGCAGCTCCGCGCCGGCCCGCTCGGCGACCTCCCGGGCGCGGTCGGCGCGTTTCTCCGGGCGATCGGGATCGGCGGGGAAGAAGAGGTAGGGGACCTGCGGGTCGAGGCCGAGCCGGCGCTTCGCCTCGGAGCGGTCGACCGGCTCGAAGCGGGAGAGGTCGGCTCCGCAGGGCAGCACGGCGCTTCGCCCCTCGGGCAGCGGCAGGCCGGGGCGCCCCGCCTCCTCCTCGAAGAGGGCGCGAGAGGCGCCGGCGACCAGGGCGATCCGCCGGGTCAGGACCTGGGACATGCGGCCGACGATCCGGTGGCGGACATCGGTGCCGTGGAAGGTGACCACCAGCGGCTCCGCCCCGGCGAGCTGGGCGCACCAGCCGGCCAGGCCGTAGTGGGCGTGGACCAGGTCGTAGCTGGTCTCCTTCAGCAGACGCCGGATCTTGCGGGTCGCCGGCAGGTACTGGTCCTTGCCGGGCCGGAAGCTGAACAGGTCGACGTCGAGGCCGCCCTCGCGCAGGGCGTCGACCTGGTCGATCACCCAGCGCCCGCGCTGGGGCGTGGCCGGATCGGCCCCGAAGTTCATGACCACCAGAACCCGCATCCGGGCAGGTTATCCAGCCGTCCCGCCGTCAGGGGATTGTTGCGCTCTCGTCTTGTTCCGTCACATCTTCTGGCCGACGATGGGCTCGCAGTCCAAACGAAGAAGGAACGAACAAGGAGGAAGGATGCTCTACAGGGCGATGGGAAACACACATGCGCTGGCGGTCACGCGGGGTGAGGCGCTGCGCCGGAGGGCGGCCGGCGAGGACGGTCAGGGGACGGTCGAGTACGTCGGCCTGATCCTGCTGGTCTCGTTGCTGATGGTCGGCATGGTCGCGGCGATGAAGGGCTTCTCCGGCAAGCAGGGCACGGAGCTGGCCGAGCTGATCGTCGACAAGATCCAGTCGGCGGTCGACAAGATCGCGTTCCGCTGAGCGTCAGCCCGGGAACGGGGTCCAGCGGTCGGACTCGAAGGGGAGCGAGTTCGACCGCATGATCGCGGTGACGATCGGCCCGGTCTCGGCCGGCTTCTCGAAGGCCGCCCGGACCAGGTCCTGAGGGCTCATGCCCGCGTCGAAGGCGAGGGCGGCGGTCAGGGTCAGCAGTTCCGTCTGCGTCATCTCGCGGGCGTTCCTGACCTCGGCCGGGATCGCGGCCAGGGCGATCGGCTCGCCCTCGGGGGCGAAGGCGCCGAATCGGTTGACGAAGACGAGGCTGCGGTCGAAGCCGGACGCGCCCAGCTCGGCGATCGGCGCCTCGAAGTCGAAGCGGGCGTCGAGGCGGCCCAGCCAGTAGGGGATCTCGGCCCAGGTCAACTGGGTCAGCTGGGCCGGGGTCACCCAGATCGCCATCGCGCTGACCCGGGCGCCCGGGCTGGGGAAGACGGTCGCCGGCAGAGCCCCGTAGAGCGCCAGCTCGGCGGTGGCGCCCACGTCGAAGTCGTGGAGCGTCCCGGCGACGGCGAGCAGGGTGCGGTCGGCCGGGTCGGGGAAATGCCCGAACTTGCGCCAGAGCCCCTCCGGGGAGGCATTCGAGCCGATCGCCAGCATCGGGATCCGGCCGCTCTCCCGGCCGGTCAGCTCGGCGATCTCGCGCTGTCGCCGCTCGGCGTCCAGCTCTCGCAGCAGAAGACCCTCGCCCTCGCTGAGGACGAACGAACCGTCGGGGCGCGGCCAGGGGTAGCCGATCCCGGTCGCGAAGACCTCGTCGGTGAACTCGCGTGGCGGGAGCTGCGCGGCCATGTTCAGCCAGAGATCGAGGAAAGCCGCCTGGTCCATCAGGAGACGGTCGGTCAGTTCCGGCTCGTCGAACCGGGGCCACAGCCACTCGTCCGGGATCTCGCTCATCGCGCATGCGACGCTAACCGTTCTGGAAGACTGCGGCAAATGAGCGAGTCCCTTTCACGCAGCCACGGTCGGACAGACGCCGACCTTCGTCCGGTCACCATCGAACCCGGCTTCGTCGGCAGCGCTGACGGGTCCGCCCTGATCTCGGTCGGGGGCACCCGGGTGATCTGCACCGCCTCGGTTCAGGACCGGGTCCCGAAGTGGATGGAGGGTCGCGGCCGCGGCTGGGTCACCGCCGAGTACGCGATGCTGCCCGCCTCGACCGGGGACCGCAAGCAGCGCGACATCAGCAAGGGCAAGCAGGACGGCCGCGGAGTCGAGATCCAGCGCCTGATCGGTCGCTCGCTGCGGGTCGGCGTCGACTTCGAGGCGCTGGGCGAGCGCAGCGTCTACGTCGACTGCGACGTGCTCGAGGCCGATGGCGGCACCCGCTGCGCCTCGATCACCGGCGGCTGGGTCGCGCTGAGGCTGGCCTTCGACGCGATGCTGGAGCGGGGCGAGCTCGAGCGGATGCCGCTGACCACCTCGGTCGCCGCGGTCAGCGTCGGCATGGTCGACGGCCATCCCGTCTGCGACCTGGACTATCCGGAGGACTCCCGGGCCGAGGTCGACGCGAACGTGGTCATGACCGGCGACGGCGGCCTGGTCGAGGTTCAGGCGACGGCGGAGCGCACGCCGCTCTCCCGGACCTCCCTGGACGAGATGCTGGCCCTGGCCGAGGCCGGGATCGAGCGGCTCAAGGGCTTCCAGCTCACCGCGGTGGGCTGAGTTGATCCTCTCGACTCGCAACGACCACAAGGTCAGGGAACTGGCCGAGATCCTGCCCGGAACCGATCTGCGGGCGCTGCCGGAGGAGGTGGTGCTGCCGCCGGAGACCGGGACCACCTTCGAGGAGAATGCCCTGATCAAGGCGCGGGCCGCTCGGGAGGCGACCGGCGAGGTCGCCGTCGCCGACGACTCGGGGCTCGAGGTCGACGCCCTGGGCGGGCGTCCCGGGGTCTACTCGGCCCGGTACGCGGGTGAGGACGCCACCGACGGGCAGAACCTGGAGAAGGTCCTGGCCGATCTGGCCGAGGCGGGCGGGGTGGGAACGGCGCGCTACGTCTGCGCGATCGCGCTGGTCGACGAGACCGGCGAGCATCTTTTCCGCGGCACCTGCGAGGGGCGGCTGGTGGCGGAACCGAGGGGCGACGGTGGCTTCGGCTACGACCCCGCCTTCGTCCCGGACGCGACCGGGCCCGAGGACGGGCGCACGATGGCCGAGCTGAGCCCGGAGGAGAAGCACGCGATCAGCCACCGGGGCGCGGCCGCCCGGCTGCTGGCCGAGCACCTCTCGGCCTGATCAGCTCTCGCCGCTCTGGCGGGGCAGCAGGTTGACCGAGGCGGCGATGCCGACCGCGGCGACGGTGACCGCGTACCCGGCATAGCCCGCGATCGCGGTGGCGGCGGTGGCGATCACGCAGATCGCGACTACCACGGTCCAGGAGGCCTGAGCGAGGGACATGGACGGTATGTTGCTACACCGTGGCGGATGTGAGCACTGAAACCGGCGATCCGGGCGAGAACTCCCTCGCCGCAGCGGCCGATCGGGTTCTCGACAACCTGGCCGAGCTGGAACCGGAGCTGGTCGGCGCCGCGATCTTCGGGCCGGAGGGCGAGAGGATCGCCGTGAAGGCCGACTCGGAACGGTGGCCGTCGGTCGCCGCCGAGCTGCTGGCGGCGCTGGAAGCCGGGTCCGGCGACGAGGATCTCGATTCCGCCCACGTCGCCCGGGCCGACGGCGAGGTCTTCGTGGTGAAGGAGTCCGGGCTGAGCCTGGTCGCGGTCACCGGACGTTTCGTCCTGGCCTCGCTCACCAGCTACGACATGCGCATGGCGCTGCGTGATCTGGGGCGGGGTAAAACGACTGGCAGAGCCGAAAACGGAGGTGACTGAGGATGCTGAAACCGCACCGGGTCGTGCTCGAAAAGGTCAGTTCCTACACCGAAGAGGCGGCCGCCTTCATGCGCCGGCGGCGCCACCATCGCCGCGAGTTCGTGCGAATCCGCTTCAGGAGCGGAGCTGAGGCCGATCTGCCCGTCGGGACGCCCGAAGCGGATCGGATCGCCGAGGCGGCGGGACGCCTTATCGAACTCGGCTGATTTCTGCAGTCCGGTATCGCCGCCGGAGGGGGCAGAAACGGCGTCCGAATGCGGTGTTACGGTTCTGCCATTCCCTAAACCGAGGAGGATTACTGACGTGACCAAAGCAGAGTTTCTTGAGAAGGTCGCCGGTGACGAGCGCATCGGCAGCAAGAAGGCAGCCGCCGACGCCGTCGACGCCGTCCTGGACGCGATCACCAGCACCCTGACCGAGGGTGGCGAGGTCAACTTCACCGGCTTCGGCAAGTTCCACGTTGCCGAGCGCAGCGCCCGTCAGGGTGTCAACCCCCGCACCGGCGAGCGCATCACCATCGCCGGCGGCAAGGTTCCGCGCTTCTCGGCCGGTTCCGCTCTGAAGAAGCAGGTCAAGGGCTGAGCCTCTTCATCGATCAGGCTGCGGCGCTCGTCGAAGAGCGTCGCAGCCAGATCTGCCTCGGGCTGGATCCTGATCCAGCCCGTCTCGGCGACCCGTTCGCCGTCTCCGAAGGCTCCGCGGCGCAGCGCGCCGGGGAAGCCGTCTCGGCCCACTGCCGCCGGATCATCGAGCTGGCCGGGCCATCATGCATCGCGGTGAAGCCGCAGCTGGCCTGCTTCGAGCGGCTGGGCTGGCCGGGCTGGAAGGCCCTCCAGGAAGTCTGCGAGGCGGCCCGAGAGGCCGGCCTCCTGGTCATCGCCGACGGCAAGCGCGGTGACGTGCCGGTCTCGGCCCGGGCCTACGGGCAGGCCATGGTCGGCAGTACCGATTCTCCTTTCGGCGAGGTGCCGGGGCTCGGCGCCGACGCCTTCACCGCCAACCCGTTGCTCGGCAACGACGCGCTCGAACCGATGGTCGACGCGGCGGAACGGGCCGGCGCCGGGGTCTTCGCCCTGGTCCGGACCAGCAACCCGGGCGCCGCCGACGTCGAGGACCTGAACACCCCCGAGGGCCCCGTGCATGAGCACCTGGCCCGCATGGTCGAGGGTTTCGGCGACCGGCTCGCGGGGCGGACCACCGGGCTCTCCGGCATGGGAGCAGTGGTCGGGGCGACCGCGCCGGAGCACATCGCCCGGCTGCGGGAGCTGATGCCCCGCGCCGTCTTCCTGATCCCGGGCGTCGGCGCCCAGGGAGGGCGGCCGGAGGATCTCGGGGCGGCATTCGCGCCCGGTCCCGCCGCCGCGATCATCGCCGCCTCCCGTTCGATCGCCGGGGCCGACGATCCCGCCCGGGCCGCGGAGGAACTGCGAGAGACCGTCTGGTCGATCTCCGGTCGATGAGTCCCGAACGGCTCCGCTGCGCCCCTCGCCGCCCCGTCGCGCTATAGATTTCCCGCTTCCCACCAACCCGGTCCACGATGGATAAGAAGAAGAACTCCCAGATCACTCGAATCCTGGCCGTGCTGGCGCTGGCCGCCACCGCGCTGATCCTCGTGCTCACGATCGGCGGAGCCACGGGCGGCGGGGACGACCCCGCCAAGGACAGCGGCAACAAGCCGAGGAAACAGGCGAACCGGCCCAAGACGAAGCAGAAGACCTACGAGGTCAAGGCGGGCGACACCCTGACCGGCATCGCCCAGAAGACCGGGATCCCGATCGCCCGGATCGAGAAGCTGAACCCGGATCTGGATCCGCAGGCCCTGACCCTGGGTCAGAAGCTCAAGCTGCGTTGACCCGCCGAGCAAGCCCGGTAGCCGCGCTTCTGGCGCTCGTTCTCTGGGCGCTCTCGATCGGCCCCGCCGCGGCCGAGCAGGTGCCTGCCGGAGGGCCGAAGCTGGACGCCAAGTCCTGGATCCTGATCGACGCCCGGACCGGGGAGCCCCTGGCCGGCCACGCCGTGAACCGGCATCTGCCGATGGCCAGCACCACGAAGCTGATGACGGCCTACCTGGCCTTCGAGAACCTCCGCTTCAACCAGAAGGTGAAGGCGGTCGACTATCACGGAGACCCCTCCGAATCGCTGATGGGGCTCGAGCCGGGCCAGGTCGTCTCGGTCCGGGATCTGCTCTACGGGCTGATGATGCTCAGCGGGAACGATGCCGCGGTGACCCTGGCCAAGGCGGTCTCGGGCACCCCCGCGAAGTTCGTCCGGCTGATGAACCAGACCGCGGCCAGCATGGGGCTCGACGACACCAGCTACGACAACCCGGTCGGGCTCGACGGCAAGACGCACTACACCTCGGCCCGGGACCTGGCGGTGTTGGGCCGCAACGTGATGAAGATCCCGCGGCTACGGAAGATCGCCGGCTCGCGCGAGGCGGAGCTGACCAGCTACAGGCCGCCGGTCACGATCGAGACCGCCGACAGCTTCCTGCTCGAGAACGAGTGGGCGAAGGGGATCAAGACCGGCCACACGATCAAGGCGGGCTACGTGCTCGCCTCTGACGGTCGCCGGAAGGCAACCGAGCTGATCGGCGCCGTGATCGGCGCGCCGACCGAGCGGGCCCGCAACGACGAGTCCGTCAGCCTGCTCGACTACGGGTTCTCCCTGTACAGGAAGAAGGTCCCGATCCGGGTCGGCCGCCCGGTCGACCAGCTGGACGTGCGCTACGAGGACCAGGACCTGCCCGCCGTCGTCAAGCGCCGGGTCCGGCTCGGGGTCAGGGACGGGCAGCGGGTGACGACGCGCACGGACCTGCCGGCGGAGGTCGAGGGACCGATCGACGCGGGGGAGAAGCTGGGCACCGCGACGGTGCTGGTCGACGGCGATCCCTACGCCACCGTTCCCGTGTTCGCCGGTCGCTCGGTGGACAAGCCGACCATCATCGACCGGGTCCTCGGGAGCCCTCTCCTGATCGTCGGCCTGCTCGTCCTGGTGCTCTTCGCCATACTTGCTCTTGGTTATCTGGCGCGCAGGCGCCGGGAAGCCAGAGCGAGGAAGAGGCTAAGAAGAGTGCTCAGGGCGAGACGATGATCATCTCAGTGACTCTCAATGCGGCCATCGACCGCACGGTGGCCGTACCGAATCTGCGGCTGGGACACCGACACAGGTCGGTCGAGACACGGACCGCTCCCGGTGGCAAGGGCATCAACGTGGCCCGGGCGCTCGGGCTGCTCGGCCGTCCGGTGATCGCCACCGGGCTGGTCGGCGGCGGCAACGGCGACCGGGTCCTCAAGCAGCTCACCGAAGAGGGGCTGTTGACCGACTTCATCCGGATCGAGGAGGAGACCCGCTTCAACCTGGCGCTGGTCGACCCGACCTCCGGCGAGCAGACCGAGGTCAACGAGCGCGGGCCGAAGGTCAGCCCGGACGAGCTCGAGACCTTCATCCAGCGGCTCGACTACCTGGCCGGCGGAGCCAAGCTCTGCGTGCTGGCCGGGAGCCTGCCGCCCGGGGTCGACGCCGAGTTCTACGCCCGCGTGGTCGAGACCATGAAGCAGCGCGGCCTGCCCGTGCTGCTCGACTCGGAGGGCGAGGCGATGTCGGCCGGGATGAGGGCGGGACCGGACATGATCACCCCCAACAAGCTCGAGGCGGAGGAACTGGTCGGCCACGAGTTCGAGTCGCGCGAGGAGATGTTCGGCGTGCTCCAGGAACTGGTCGACATGGGCCCGGCCGAGGCCGCGATCACGCTGCCCGAGGGCTGCGTCGCGATCGTCGGAGAGGGCGGGGAGCAGCGCATCCTGGAGGCGGTCATCGAGCCGCTCGAGCCGATCTCCACGGTCGGTTCCGGCGACGCCTTCGTCGCCGGCTACATCGCCGCCCGCTACGACGGCCGCTCCCCCGAGGAATGCCTCGCCTACGGCGTCGCCTGCGGGGCCGAGTCGACCCAGCACCTCGGGGCCGGGCGTCTCGACCGGGGCCGGGCCGAGAGCCTGCTCGACAGCGTCGAGGTCCGGCAGCTCCAGATGCCGGCCGAGGTCTGATCCCGGCTGGGACCGGGGGACAGGGGCCGGCCAGGTTTCCTGTACCGCCGTCGATCGATCGAGGCTCCCTCCGAGCCTAGATTTCACCATGCGATACGGGGTTTCTCCTCCCCGGTCATGTGGCAGTAATCGTGAGTGCTCGGCAGGAGGCCGGAACTCACTCCCTCCCGGCGTGGTCCTCGCTCGAACGAGCGGGGGCCACGTCTGCGCTGATGGCTTGGAGCGGCCGAGACCCGCAGAGGCGTAGTCTCTGTCAAACGTCCGCAGGGGCGCGTAGTCTGCCCCCCTTCACCCTTGGAGCCCTGGAGGACCTAATTGGAAATTGAGATCGGCCGAGGCAAGAAAGGCCGACGCGCTTACGGATTCGACGATGTAGCCATCGTTCCTTCCCGACGGACCCGGGACCCTGATGACATCGACATCAGCTGGACCCTCGGCCCGTATCGGTTCGACCTGCCCCTGGTCGCTTCCGCGATGGACGGCGTCGTCAGCCCGGAAACCGCTGTGCTCGTCCACAAGCTCGGTGGCCTCGGTGTGCTCAACCTCGAAGGCATCTGGACCCGTTTCGAGAACGCGGAGGAGAAGCTCGAGGAGATCTCCAAGGCGCCGAAGGACAAGGCGACCGGCCTCATGCAGGAGATCTACGAGACCCCGGTCAAGAAGGAGCTGATCTCCCAGCGCGTGGCCGAGATCAAGGCTGCCGGCGCTGTCGTCTGCGGTTCGTTCACCCCGCAGTCGGTCCAGGAGAACTACGAGGCGGCGCTCGAGGCCGGCCTCGACATCCTGGTCATCCAGGGCACCGTCATCTCCGCCGAGCATGTCTCGACCACCGTCGAGCCGCTCAACCTGAAGGAGTTCATCGCCGAGGTCCCGGTCCCGACCGTGGTCGGCGGCTGCGCCTCCTACTCGACCGGCCTCCACCTGATGCGGACCGGCGCCGTCGGCGTCCTGGTCGGCGTCGGCCCCGGCGCCGCCTGCACCACCCGTGGCGTGCTCGGCATCGGCGTCCCCCAGGCGACCGCGATCGCCGACGTGGCGGCCGCCCGCTCGCAGCACATGCTGGAGACCGGCGAGTACGTCAACGTGATCGGTGACGGCGGCATGCGCACCGGTGGCGACATCTCGAAGGCGATCGCCTGTGGCGCCGATGCCGTGATGAT
>JAFKLL010000041.1 GCA_017304845.1 Solirubrobacterales bacterium | reverse complement strand
CCGTGTCACCACGACGCCGGTGCGCTCTTACCGCACCTTTTCACCTTTGCCTGATCGCGACTCACGTGTGGTCGCGCCATCGGCCGTGTATTTCTGTGGCACTTTCCCGCGGGTTTCCCCGGGTGGGCGTTACCCACCGTCCTTGCCCTGTGGTGTCCGGACTTTCCTCGAGGAGTTTTCTCCCTCCCCGCAGCCGTCCGACCCACACCACGATTGTACGGACAAATCGAGGGCCGGACTCGAATGTGAGCGGACGTACGTAAAACGCCAGTCCATCGGGCCTCATTTGTGAGAGTGAACAACGTCACAGAGCGAGATTGCTTCCGTCCGTGAGCGTTTGCTAACGTTTCCTCACCTTCTGCTGAATCTCCGCCCCAAGATCGCGGAGAACGGGGGACCCAAAGGACTCAGGTCCAGGGGCGAATCACTGGCATCCGCCAGGTAGCGCTGCTCTTTCAGCGCGAGCCCGACAGCTAACCCCGCAAGCTTCCGAAAGAGAAAGAGAAGGCATGGACCGCAGCTTCGGGCTGGGAAAACTGAATAGTGAAGAACGGCCCGAGACGGCTGCCGAGACCGACTTCAACGGCCACGCGACCGTGATCGGCATCGTCGTGCTCGCCGCCCTCGCACTGGTGCTCACCCTGATCGTCTTCGTCGGCATCCGGACCGAACCCGCCTCGGCTGCCGCCGGTGGCCTCGGGCTCGCGGCTCCGGAGTCGAAGCCCGCCGCCGACAACACCGGCAGCTCCGCGGTCAAGGGCGCGCGCTTCGGTGCCCGCACCCTCCGCGAGGGCATGAGCGGGGCCGACGTGAAGGTGCTCAAGAGCATCGTCCGCTCGAAGCGCCTGCTGGTCGGCAGCACGATCTCCAGCGACTTCGACCGGCCCACCACCAGCGCCGTCCGCAAGTTCCAGCGGACCGCCGACATGGCCAAGAACGGCGTGGTCAACAAGTCCACCGCCAAGGCGATGGTCCGCTCGCTCAAGACCTCGGAGGCCTCCTGGTACGGCCCCGGCCTCTACGGCAACGGCACCGCCTGCGGCAAGGTGACCCTGCGCCCGACCACGATCGGCCTGGCGAACAAGAACCTTCCCTGCGGCACCAAGGTCCTGATCGGCTACCGCGGCAAGTACGTCATCGCCCCGGTCATCGACCGCGGCCCGTACATCCCCGGTCGTACCTGGGATCTCACCGCGGCCGCCGCGGACGCGATCGGCCTGACCAGCGCCGGAGTCGGCCGGGTCCGCCACGCGGTCATCAGCCGCGGCAAGTAGGCCACGGCAACACAGGCACGGGGCCGGTCCGGCTCCCGGGCGGCCTCACGGCCGTTTCCTTGCAGGGTAAAACCGAAGCATCCTGGCTTTTCTCCTGTTTGTACCGTGACCCGCCGCGCGTCCTGGATGTACGTGCGGCGTGAATCAACCCCAAGGAGTCAAAGAACTTATGTCAGACAAGACCTTCCCGACCGTGGGTCGACGCACCCAGGTCATCGCCGCCCTGGCCGGGCTGGCGGCACTCTGCGCCGGGCTCGCGTTCTTCACCGGACCGGGCAACCAGGCCGGTGCCGCCGACGATGCCACCACCGCCAAGGCCAAGCAGGCCGTGATCCTGGGCGCCAACGGCCCCGTGCGCGACCCGCTCTGCCCGAGCCGCTGCACCGGAGTCGCCATCGTCAGCGGCGTCCAGGCCCAGATCAATGGCGCCGGGCAGCCCTTCCGGGTGCCTTTCAAGGGCAAGATCACCCGCTGGAAGCTGGCCCTCGGCAAGCCCAACGCCTCGCAGAGGGACTTCTTCCAGACCAAGTTCGGCGAGCGGCCCGAGGCCGCGCTGGGCGTCCTCAAGAAGACCCGCAAGG
Organism: Solirubrobacterales bacterium; assembly: GCA_017304845.1. Classification (GTDB taxonomy): domain Bacteria; phylum Actinomycetota; class Thermoleophilia; order Solirubrobacterales; family 70-9; genus 67-14. The sequence goes on along the minus strand of JAFKLL010000041.1, from coordinate 21,462 downwards.
ACGGCAAGGCCGTCTACAAGCTGCGCAAGCGCACCGCCGTGATCGGTCTCAACCGTTACCTCGGCACGACCGCTTCGCTGCCGGTCAAGCACCCGCTCGCCGTCAACAAGGGCGACATCGTGGCGCTGATCGTGCCGACCTGGGCGCCCGCGCTCTGGACCCCGGCCGCCTGCGACCTGGTCAAGGACACGGCCACCGGCGAGATGGTCAAGAAGAACGCGACCGCCTGCGCCAACTTCACGGACGACTACAGCTGGGTCGCCAGCCGCGACAAGTCGACCTGCTCGAAGCCGATCAACATGAAGACCTCACAGGCCCAGCTCAAGGTCGGCAGCGCCGTCCCGTACGGATGCCGCTTCCGTCCTGGCCAGCTCACCTACCGGGTCAGGGTCGAGAGCCGCTAGTCCCGCGATTTACAGAGGTACGAGGAAAAAAAGGACGGCCCCGAGGGGCCGTCCTTTTCATTGGGAGAGACCGGCCCCCAGGGAGGGAGGGGCCGTTCATGGAGGAGGGATCAGGCGGCGTCGGGCAGAACCTTCGGCGTGGCCTGATCCTTGGGCAGGGCCGCGGCTGCGGCCATGACGCTTTGGAACTCGCCCATGGCCACGTGGGCCAGGGCCTCGAGGATCTGCTCGTCGTCCCAGCCGGCCTCGCGAGCTTCCTCGTGGAGGTAGATCGGCGGGTCGCCCTCGGCCTCGAGCGCGGCCTTCAGGTACGTGAGCAGGGCCTGCTCCCTCGGGTCGGAGGAAGCGAAGCTGCGGGCCCGCGAGACCTCGTCGAGGCCGAGGCCGGCGTTGCGGGCGGACTTGGCGTACTGGACGACGCTGTAGGCGTCACCGCGGTGCTCGGCCACGGCCAAGGCGATGCGCTGACGGGTCGCGACGGGCAGCTCACCCTGCTGGAGCTCGGCCCGCATCCGCGTGTATGCCCGCAGCACCGCCGGGGAGCCGGCGAGGACTCCGACGAGCTTGTTCACCTGCCGGCCGCCGACCTGGATGCTCTTGAGGATCGGAGCGCTCTCGTCGGGGGCGGTCAATTCGTCGTGGATATGGAATCGGCTGACTTCAGTCTTAACGGTCACGATGTCACGCTTCCCACTTGTTTCTCAGAAGTGACGGCCCGCACCCGCCTTTAGTCGCCGTTTAGCGAGCCATTACTTTACTTTTAGCTAGTTACTTACCGCAAGTAAGTTATACCCCTTGCGGCGGCGTCTTGCAAGCCGCGTCGCGTATCGTTTCCGCCTGAGGTACCTCGATCCCGGTTCCCGAGCCGTTCTTTCGCCAGTCCAAGGAGTCTCATGGCAGTACAGACCAATACCCCGGCAGACGTGTTCGAAGCAGTCAAGGAGAACGACGTCCGCTTCGTCCGCCTCTGGTTCACCGACGTCCTCGGCAACCTCAAGAGCTTCTCGATCAACTCGAGCGAGTTGGAACGGGCCTTCGAGCAGGGGATCGGCTTCGACGGCGCCTCGCTGACCGGGTTCAACCCGGTCGAGGAGTCGGACATGATCGCCCGTCCCGACGCCTCGACGTTCAGCCTGATCCCCTGGCGCCCCGGGGGCACCGACGCGGTCGCCCGCATGTTCTGCGACATCGAGGTGCCCGGCGGCCACTCCTACGAGGGCGATCCGCGCTGGGTGCTCAAGCGGGCCCTCCAGCGGGCCGCCGACCTCGGCTTCGACGACTACGTGGTCGCGCCCGAGCTCGAGTTCTTCTACTTCCGCTCCTCCCGCCCCGAGGGCGGGGTGCCCGAGGTCCTCGACGAGGGCGGCTACTTCGACCTGACCACCCTGGACGCCGGCTCCGACGTGCGCCGGGAGACCGTGCTGGCCCTCGAGCAGATGGGCGTGCATGTCGCGTCCACCCACCACGAGGCCGGGCCCTCCCAGCACGAGCTCGACCTCAAGCCGACCGGGGCACTGCTCACCGCCGACGACGTGATGACCGCCAAGGTCGTGGTCAAGGAGTACGCGGTCCAGCAGGGCTGGCACGCGACCTTCATGCCGAAGCCGATCGGCGGCGCCAACGGCTCCGGCATGCACCTCCATCAGTTCCTGACCAAGGGTGGGGAGAACGCCTTCTACGACTCCGCCAAGCCGGGGTCGCTCTCGCAGACCGCCAAGGCCTTCATCGCCGGGCAGCTGCGCCACGCCCGTGAGATCGCGCCGCTCTACGCCCAGTGGGTGAACTCCTACAAGCGCCTCGTCCCGGGCTTCGAGGCGCCGGTCTACCTCTCCTGGTCACGCCGCAACCGCTCCTCGCTGATCCGGGTGCCGCAGCAGAACGGCGGCCAGCCGGATGGCTCCAAGGTCGAGATCCGCTGCCCCGACTCGGCATGCAACCCGTACCTCTGCCTCGCCGGCCTGCTCCAGGCCGGGCTGGAAGGCATCGAGAAGGGCTACGAGCTGCCGGAGCCGATGGAGGAGAACCTCTACCACCTCGGTCCCGACGATCTCGCCCAGCGCGGCATCGAGCAGCTGCCCGCCACGCTCGGCGAGGCGATCGAGCTGGCCGCCGACTCGGAGCTGGTCCTGCGCACCCTCGGCGAGCACACCTTCCGCCGCTTCGTCGAGCTGAAGCGACAGGAGTGGGACGCCTACCGGGTCCAGGTCACCCCTTACGAGATCGAGAGCTTCCTGCCAGTTCTCTGAGCTTCGCGACCGCGACGGTCTTCGCGTTGAAGGCCCCGGTCATGATCCGGTCCTGCGGCGATCCGGCCGGCGGCAACGCCCCCACCTGACGGCCGAGGTCCATGCCGTTGATCGAAGCCTTGAGGCTGGTCAACCTGCCGTCGGCGACGGTGACGATGTCGATCCCGTCGACCGCGATCGTCGCTCCGGTCGGCTTCAGCCCTTCGAACAGGCCCTCGCCGTCGAAGGTCCCGGTGGCGCTCCAGTGGACGGCCGCCGAGTCGCCTTCGACGATCAGCTTCTCGACCTTCAGCGAGAAGTCCGGGAAGCAGCGGAACAGGTTGCCGAACCAGGCGACGCCGTCGTCCGGCTGGCGCAACTCGGCCATGCCGAACATGACCGCGGTGCTGCCCGGCTCCCAGGCTGCGGCCATGCCGTCCAGGTCCTGGCGGGCGATCGCCCCGAAGTAGGCCTCAGTCGTTTCTCTGGTCGAGGGCATCGAGTTCCTTTCCGAGTTCCGCCGGATCGGTCACCGGCGCCTTGCAGGTGAAGCTCTCACAAACATAGGCGGCCGAAGCTCCGTCGACCAGGGTGCGGTCACGGAGCAGGGGCGGGACGTCGGCCCCGGCCGGACCCGCGGCGAGGACCAGATTCGGGCGGTAGCGGCGCCGCGCCTCCACGAGCAGGGCGGCCGCGCCCCCGTCCGGGCCCTCGCCCGGCCAGACCACGGCCAGCTCCGGCGCGCGGGAGTGGTAGAGCGCCAGCGCCTGGAGCAGATGCCCGAAGGCGCCGGGCTGCCTGGCTGTGGCGGGCGCGAGCAGCTTCAGCACGCCCTCCGCCTCGCGGCGGTAGGAACGTTCGCCGGTCAGTCCCGCGAGCCGGAGCAACCCGAGGGCGGCCGAGGAGCTCCCGGCCGGGATCGGGTGGTCGCCGACGTCCTTGCGCCGGGCGATCAGCTCCTCGTGGTCGTGCGAGGTGGTGAAGAAGCCGCCACGGGCCGGGTCTGCGAAGCGGTCGATCATGGTCTCCGCGACCGCCCGCGCCCGGTTGAAGATCGCCGGGTCGAGCTCCGCCTCGTAGAGGTCGAGCAGGGCCTCGAGCAGGAAGGCGTGGTCCTCCAGGTAGGCGTTGAGCCGGGCCTCGCCGTTTCGCCAGGTGCGCAGCAGGTTGCCCTGCGGGCTGCGCATCTCGTCCCAGACGAAGTCGGCGGTCCGGCGGGCCGCGGCCAGGTAGTCGTCGCGGCCGAGCACGGCGCCCGCCTCGGCCAGGGCGGAGATCATCAGCGAGTTCCAGGAGCTGAGGACCTTGTCGTCCAGGGCGGGCCGGATCCGTTCGGCGCGGGCCGCCAGCAGCTCCGCCGCCAACCCTTCGAGCTCCTGGTCGACCTCGTCCGGCGGGGCGCCGGCCGGCAGGTGGAGCACGCTGCGGCCTTCGAGGTGGCCGTCGGCGGTCACCCCGAAGCCTTCGATCGCCCGGCCGGCCCGGTCGCCGAGGACCGCCTCGATCTCCTCCGATGTCCAGGTGTAGAACAGTCCCTCGACTCCCTCCGAATCGGCGTCCAGGGACGCGTAGAAGCCGCCGGACGGGTCGAGCATCTCGGCCAGCGCCCAATCGAGGGTGCGCTCGGCGACGCGGCGGTAACGCTCATGGCCGAGAACCTGCCAGGCGTGGAGGTAGGTTCGGGCCAGCAGGGCGTTGTCGTAGAGCATCTTCTCGAAGTGGGGGACCAGCCACCGCTCGTCGACCGAGTAGCGGGCGAACCCGCCGGCCAGCTGGTCGTTGAGGCCGCCGGCCGCCATCCGGTCGAGGGTCACCTCGACCGCCGCGGTCTCGCCCTGGCCGAGCATGAAGTCGAGCGCCGAGGCCGGCGGGAACTTCGGCGCCGGGCCGAAGCCGCCCAGCTCCATGTCGGTCTGCTCGGTCAGGTTGGCGGCCCGGCGGACCGGGAGGTCCGGTTCCAGGTCGCTCTCCCGGGGCGCGATCAGCGCGACCGCGCCGAGCCGGGTCCGCACGTCGGCGGACTGGGCGAGGATCTCGTCGCGACGCTCGTCCCAGGCCTTGATCACCGCCTCCATCACCATCATGAAGCTCGGCATCCCGCTCGAGGTGTCCGGCGGGAAGTAGGTCCCGCCGTGGAAGGGGACCCCGGCCGGGTCGAGGAAGGCGGTCAGCGGCCAGCCGCCCTGGCCGGTGATCGACTGGACCGCCTCCATGTAGATCGAGTCGATGTCCGGACGCTCTTCGCGGTCGACCTTGACCGGGACGAAATGCTCGTTCATGTAGGCGGCGGTGGCCTCGTCCTCGAAGGACTCTCGTTCCATGACATGGCACCAGTGGCAGGCCGCGTAGCCGACCGATAGGAGGATCGGCACCTGGCGCTCCTGGGCCTCGGCCAGGGCCTCCGGGCCCCAGGGATGCCAATCGACCGGGTTGTCCTTGTGCTGGAGGAGGTAGGGACTGGTTTCGTCCGCCAGGCGGTTGCTCATGTCCACATGATCGGGCATCGGCCTCCCCGACGGCCCGGCGTGGCAGGATGCGCGCATGGTCGAGGCCTCGATCTTCAATACCTTCTGGCACGACCAGATCGAAACCAACCATCAGGAAGCGATCTTCCTGGTCCTGCTCGGCTTTCTGCTGTCCTTCGCCTTCATCCGCATGAGCACCCGGCTGATGCGCAGCCCCAAGGTGCCGTGGTGGCCCGGCTCGATCGTCAGCGAGGGTGGGCTCCACGTCCACCACCACGTCTTCGGGATCGTGCTGATGATGATCTCGGGGGCGGTCGGCTTCGCCCTCAACGGCGAGGGCGCCGCCTTCGACCTCTGCGGCCTCGCCTTCGGCATCGGGATCGGGCTGACCATCGATGAGTTCGCCCTCTGGCTGCACCTGGAGGACGTCTACTGGTCCGAGGAAGGCCGCCGTTCGATCGACGCGACCGTGCTCACCGCGCTGGTGCTGGCGCTGCTGATGTTCGGGGCGCGCCCCTTCGAGATCGGCTCCGACTCGATCGGCATCCTGATCGGCAGCATCGTCACCGCGGTGTTCGTCCTGACGGTCGTCGCGATCTGCTTCCTCAAGGAGCGGGTCATGCATGCCTTCATCGGCTTCTTCATCTGGCCGGTCGCCTGCTACGGCGCCTGCCGGCTCGGCAAGCCGAACTCGGTCTGGGCCAAGCGCCGGTACGGGCAGAGGAACCCGTCGAAGCAGAAGCGGGCCGAGGCGCGCTTCCGCCCCGGCCGTCGCACCGACCGCTTCAAGGAGAAGTTCCGGGACGTGATCGGCGGCGGGCTCGGCCAGGACGGCTGAGCCCGCCGGCTCGGTCGGCGTCAGCCGCCGGTCACGTCCTGGGCGAAGGCCTCGAAGGCGTTGGCGTAGTTCTCGAGATCCTGCTGGGTGTGGGCCACCGAGAGGGTCCACTCCTCCTCGACGCCCGGGGTCATGAAGATGCCGTGGTTCATGTGGTAGAGCCAGCCCAGGGTGGAGAGCTCCTCGTTCACGTACTCGGCGTAGTCGCGGTACTCGTAGAGCCGCTGGGGCGAGAAGATGACGCAGCCCTTGGCGCCGATGCCCTCGGTGTAGGCGGGCAGGCCGTACTTGTCGATGATCTCCTGGCAACGGCCCTTGAGGAACTCGTTCTTCTCGTTCAGCTCGACGTAGGCGTCCTCGGTCAGGACCTTGGTCAGCGCCGCCTCGGCCGCGGCCATCACCAGCGGGTTGCCGTTGAAGGTGCCGTACTGCTTGACCCGGTCGCTCTCGACCAGCTCGGCGATCTCGTCCGACATGCCGATCGAGCCGCCCGGGTAGCCGCCGCAGGTCGCCTTGGCCAGGGTGATCATGTCCGGGGTGACGCCGTAGTAGCCGGTGGCGCCGCCGTAGGACATCGTCGCTCCGGTCTTGACCTCGTCGAAGATCAGCTTGATCCCGTATTTCTGCGTGAGGTCGCGGACCTTCTGGAGGTAGCCCTCCTTCGGCGGGATGATGTTGATGTTCATCATCGCCGGCTCGACGATCATGCCGGCGACCTGGTCGCCGATCTTCTCGAGCACGGCCTCGAGCGCCTCGACGTTGTTGAACGGCACGGTGTGGGTGAGGTCGGTGAGCACCTTCGGCGTGCCCTCGCCGTAGGGGATCGCGATCGGGTCCTCACGCGTGCCGATCTGGTCGAGCGGTGGCGCGACCGAGACCATGACCGCGTCGTGATGCCCGTGGTAGGAGCCCTCGACCTTGAGGATCATGTCCCGTCCGGTGGCGCCACGGGCGAGATGGACGGCGTCCATGGTCGCCTCGGTGCCCGAGTTGATGAAACGCCAGTGAGGGAGCTTGAAGCGGCGCGAGAGCTCCTCCGCGACCACCACGGAGTCGTTGGTCGGGGCGGCGAAATGGGTGCTCATGTCGATCCGGGCCTTGACCGCCTCGCCGATGATCGGGTTGGCATGCCCGATCACCATCACGCCGAAGCCGGCGTGGAAGTCCGTGTACTGGTTGCCGTCGACGTCCCACACCTGGGAGCCCTGGCCCCGGGTCAGGTATACCGGCCAGGGGTCCATCACCTGGAACGAGGAGGGGACGCCGCCCGGCATCACCTTCGACGCCCGCTGGAACTCCTGGGCCGACTGGCCGGTGCGATTCCGATAGAGCTCCTGCTGCGCCTCCGTCAGAGAGGCGATCCGCTTGGGATCCAAGCCGCTGCTGCTGCCGCCGGTGTTGCTCTCGAACATGTCTCTCCTCGGTCGGTGGGTTGTGATCAGCCTATATCTCTCGTGCCCTGAGCTCGGCCCGTCGAATCTTTCCCGAGGCCGTCTTCGGCAGTTCGTCCGTGAACTCGATCAGCCGCGGGTACTTGTAGGGCGCGGTCTGCTCGCGGCAGTGCTCCTGGAGCTCCGCCACCAGGGCGTCGTCGCCATGTCCCTCGCGCAGCACGACAACGGCCTTGACCACTGAGCCGCGCTCGGGATCGGGGGAGGCGATCGCCGCCGCCTCCGCCACGGCGGGGTGTGTGAGCAGCGCGGACTCGACCTCGACCGGGCCGATCCGGTACCCCGACGAGCTGATCACGTCGTCGTTGCGGCCCTCGTGGAAGAGGTAGCCGTCCTCGTCCTGGGTGACCAGGTCCCCGGTCGGCCACCACTCGCCGTCGAAGCCGGTGCCGTCGAGGTAGGTGGAGAAGAAGGTGGGGGAGGTGGCGGCCTTGACCTGGAGCTCGCCCTCGACCAGCCGGGTCTCGATCCCGGGCAGCGGCCGGCCCATCGAGCCTTCGCGCCCGGCCACCGTCTCGCCGGGCCGCATGCCGGTCACGGCGCCGGTCTCGGTCTGGCCGTAGCCGTCGGCGATCTCGATCCCGGTCGCCTCGCGGAAGGCGCCGATCACCTCGGGATTGAGCGCCTCGCCCGCCGAGACCATGCGGCGCAGCGAGGGCACGGCGGAGAGCTCGGTCCGCTTGGCCAGGATCCGGTACTCGGTCGGCGCCTGGCAGAGCACGTTGACGCCCTGCTGGCGGACGATGTCGAGCCGGGTCTCGGGATCGAAGCGACCCTCGACCAGCAGGGCCTTGGCGCCTCGCAGCCAGGGAGCGATGAACGAGTTGCGCGAGGACTTCGACCAGCCCGGGGCGGCGGTGCACCAGCAGAGGTCGCCGGGCTCGGCCCCGAACCAGTGCTGGGCCTGGGTCGCCTGGCCGAGCAGGTAGCTCTGAGAGTGGATCACGCCCTTCGGCTCCCCGGTCGATCCGGAGGTGAAGACGATCAGGGCCGGATCGCTCGGGTCCAGCTTGGCGACGGCGGCGGGTGTGGCCTGGGCGATGTCCTCGTCGAAGATCCGTTCGAGATCGTCCATGTCGAAGGCGGGGATCCCATCCGGCAGGGCGGTCAGGTAGTCGGCCTCGCCGATCGCCAGGGCGGGGTTGGTCGCCGCCACGCGGTAGGCGAGGTCCTTGGGGCTGAGCTGCGGGTTGAGCGGAAGCGCGATGGCCCCCATCCGGAAGCAGGCCAGCATCGAGACGACCCACTCGATCCGGCTCCCGACCAGGATCATCACGACGTCGCCGCGTCGCACCCCGCGCTCCAGCATCGCCCCGGAGAGCCCGAGGCTGCGGGCGAAGAGATGGGAGAAGCAGTGGACCTTCCGGTTCCCCTCGGCATCGATCGCGACCACCGCCTCCTGCGAGAAGGGGAACTTCTGGATCACGTCATCGATGAAATTCAAGGCCAGCCGAGTCTAGACGGCCAGGGAACGCAAACGGGGTGCAGTTCGGCATGGTCACCATGCCGAACTGCACCCCGTGTCAACTCGAAGCGCTGCTAGTTCTCGTACTTCTTGATGATGCGGAGCGAGCCCTCAGGCGCCGCCTCCGAGCAGAGGTAGCAGAGGACGCACTCGTCGAGCTGGCCGGGGACGATCTCGGTGCCGTTCTCGGTCGCCTTGAAGATGCCCACGGTGCAGACCTCTTCCAGCTTCTTCGCCAGCTCGGGGTCAGAGGCGGCGGGCTCGTCGAGCTCGATGTCGATGAAGACACCGTCCATGGTTTCGGCGCTCATGATCCGATCCTTTCCTTGACTGCGTCGGGGATCTCGTCGATCCGTTCGACCACGGTGATGCCGGCGGACTCGAGACGCTTGATCTTCTCGGTCGCGGAATCCTCCTTGCCCTCGACGATCGTGCCGGCGTGGCCGAAGGTCATGCCCTTCATCGACTCGTCGTCCATGAACTTGCCGGCCATGAAGGCGACGATCGGGAGGCGGGAGTTGTTCTCGGCCTGCCAGTCGGCGAGCTGGGCCTCCATGCGGCCGCCCGGCTCGGAGTAGATGACGATGGCCTTGGTCTCCTCGTCGGCCTCGAAGTACGGCATCAGCTCGGCGTAGGTCGAGCCGATGATCGCGTCGCCGCCGATCGAGACGGCGGTCGAGACGCCCAGGCCGGCGGCCGTGAGCGAGGAGGAGATCTCGGTGGTCATGCCGCCGGAGCGGGACATCACGCCGACGACTCCCGGCTTGTAGGACTTGGAGGCGTCCTTGGCGGGACCGCCGATGCCGCCCATCTTGCAGACCTCCGGGACGATCAGGCCGAGGCAGTTCGGTCCGATGATCCGGGCGTCATGCATGTTGGCGAACTCGACCATCTGGGCGACGTCGCTGCGCGGGATGCGCTCGGTGACGATGACCAGCAGCTTGATGCCGTTGTCGATCGCCTCGATGACCGCGTCCTTGGTGAAGCCGGGGGGGACGGTGACGATCGAGCCGTCGATCTGGCTGCCGTGGTTCTCGATCGCCTGGGCGACCGTGTCGAAGACCGGCACGCCGTGGACCTCGCGGCCCTTGCGGCCGGGGGTCACGCCGCCGACGACCTTGGTGCAGTAGTCGAGGCACTCCTTGGTGAGGTTGACAGCCTCACGCCCGGTGATGCCCTGGACGATGAAGGTCGTGTCCTTGTTCAGAAGGATGCTCATGAGGCCCCCTGGATCTTGGCGACGGCTCGTCCGGCGGCATCCCAGAGGGAGACCGAACGGTCGCAGTATTCAACGCCGTAGTAGTCGAGGATCTTGTTGCCCTCGTCCTCCCAGGCGCCCGGGATACGGAAGATGGCGATGGTCTCGGCCGGGTCCTTGCCGAGCTCGAGGCAGGCCTTGATCACTCCGCGGGCGACGATGTCGACCCGGGTGTTGGAGACGATCGACATCATCACGGCGATCTTCTCGACACCGTCCTTCTTGAGGACCTCCTTGGCCAGGCCACAGGCCTTGGCGACCGACGGGTTGCCGCCGATCTCGGAGTAGTTGGCCGGCTTGCCGCCCTGGCTGCGGACCGCGTCGGTCAGGGTCAGCGAACCGCCGCCGGCGCCGATCACCAGGCCGAGGTTGCCCTCGAAGCCGTGGTCCTTGCCCTGGATGACGCCGCGATGGTCGGCCGCGTCGATCTCCTTGACGTTCTTCTCGAACTCGGAGGGGACGTAGCTGTCGCGGGTGTCGTCCTCGGCGATGCCGAGCTCCTTCCGCAGCAGCTTCTTCTGGCGGCCCTCGGCCTCGCCCTCCATCTCCATGTGGGCGTCGAGCGCGACGAAGGTGCCGTCGGTCAGCTCGGCCAGCGGGTTGATCTCGGCCAGGACCATGTCGTTCTCACGGAACAGGCGGGCCAGCTTGGCGAGGATCGGGGTGGCACGGTTGAGCTGGCTGCCGGTCACGCCGGTGGCGGCGATGACCTGCTTGGCCTCGTAGTCGCCGACCGGCAGCAGGTTCGAGATGTGACCGCGACCGACGTGGTCGGGGTGCTCCTCGGCGACCTGCTCGATGTCGATGCCGCCCATGTCGCTGAACAGCATCAGCGGCTTCTTGGCGGTGCCGTCCCAGACCACGGAGGCGTAGTACTCCTGCTTGACCTCGGCCTTGGGGTCGACCAGCACGCCGACCGGCATGTGGCCGTTGATCTCAAGCTTCAGGATCTCTTCGGCGTGCGCGGCGGCCTCGTCCGGGGTGTCGGCGAACTTGACGCCACCGGCCTTCATGCGGCCGCCCGTCAGTACCTGGGATTTGATCACGGTCGGTCCGCCGATCTCCTCGGCGATCTTCCGTGCCTCTTCGGGGGTCTGGCAGAAGCCGTACTTGGTGACCGGGATTCCGGCCAGCTCGACGATCTTTCTTGCCTCGTATTCGTAGAAGATCATTGCGCGGAAAATCTATTCCAGAAACGCAATGTCGGTTATTCCGATGGAACCGCTAGGAATCGCTCGCTGTCTGTAACGTGCGGCCGGTGAAACTCCGTCTCGGCACCGCTCTCCCGATCGCCCTCCTGGCGGCACTGTCGGTCACCGGCTGTGGCGCCGGCAACGTGGTGGACGACGAGAAGACGGCGATCGCGATCCAGTTCGACATCCAGGACGCGACCGGGGTCAAGGTCAAGTCGGCGAGCTGCCCGGCGGATGTCCCGGTCGAGATAGGCCGCACCTTCGAATGCGAGGTCGTGACCCGTTCCGGCGACCGCGCCGTCGCGACGCTGGAGATCACCAGCGACAAGGCCGATCTCCGCGTGGTCAGCCTGAAGAAGTCCTGAGTATCCGTATTTCCCCGCAGGATCGGGCGGGGCGGACCGCAATCCATCCTGATCTGCGTAACAATCTTGTAACCGGCTTACACCCGCGCCGATCACCCCCTGCCGGCGCGTAGACCAAGGAGTTGAAAAGCGCCCGTGAGTGAGACGACCCAGGTGACCGCGCCGACCAAGAACGCCAGGCTTCTCGCCTGGGTGGACGAGATCGCCGAGCTGACCCAGCCCGATTCGATCTACTGGTGCGACGGTTCCGCCGAGGAGTACAACCGGCTTGCCGAGCAGATGGTCGAGGCTGGCACCTTCCAGAGCCTCTCGGACGCGAAGCGCCCCAACTCCTACCTGGCCCTTTCCGACCCCGGCGACGTCGCCCGGGTCGAGGACCGCACCTTCATCTGCTCCGAGAAGGAAGAGGACGCGGGCCCGACCAACAACTGGAAGGACCCGGAGGAGATGCGCGCGCTCCTCAACCCGTTCTTCGAGGGCTGCATGAAGGGCCGCACCATGTACGTGGTGCCGTTCTCGATGGGCCCGCTCGGCTCGAACATCGCCCACATCGGCGTCGAGCTCACCGACTCCCCGTACGTCGCCCTCTCGATGCGGGTCATGACCCGCATGGGCAAGGGCGCTCTCGACGTGCTCGGTGACGAGGGCGGGTTCGTGCCCTGCGTCCACTCGGTCGGCATGCCGCTCGAGGAGGGGCAGGAGGACGTCGCCTGGCCCTGCAACGCCGAGAACAAGTACATCGTCCACTACCCCGAGACCCGCGAGATCTGGTCGTTCGGCTCCGGCTACGGCGGCAACGCCCTGCTCGGCAAGAAGTGCTTCGCGCTGCGGATCGCCTCGGTCATGGCCCGCGACGAGGGCTGGATGGCCGAGCACATGCTGATCCTCAAGCTGACCAGCCCCCAGGGCGAGGTCAAGTACGTGACCGGCGCCTTCCCGTCGGCCTGCGGCAAGACCAACCTCGCGATGCTGATCCCGACCCTCGAGGGTTGGACCGTCGAGACGGTCGGCGACGACATCGCCTGGATGAAGTTCGACGACGAGGGTCGTCTCCGCGCCGTCAACCCGGAGGCCGGCTTCTTCGGCGTCGCCCCGGGCACCGGCGAGAAGACCAACCCGAACGCGATGGCCACGATCGTCGACAACACGGTCTTCACCAACTGCGCCCTGACCGACGACGGTGACATCTGGTGGGAGGGCATGGGCCCGACCCCCGAGCACCTGATCGACTGGCACGGCAACGACTGGACCCCGGATTCGGACACCCCGGCCGCCCACCCGAACGCGCGTTTCGCCGTTCCGGCCGCCCAGTGCCCGACCATCGCCCCCGAGTGGGAGGACCCGGCCGGCGTGCCGATCGACGCCTTCCTCTTCGGCGGTCGTCGCGGCACCGTGGTGCCGCTGGTCTCCGAGGCCTTCGACTGGAACCACGGCGTCTTCCTCGGCGCGACCATGTCCTCCGAGACGACGGCCGCGGCCGCCGGTGCGGTCGGCAAGCTGCGGTTCGACCCGATGGCGATGCTGCCGTTCTGCGGCTTCAACATGGCCGACTACTTCGGTCACTGGCTCAAGGTCGGCGAGACCGAGGGCGCCAAGCTGCCGAAGATCTTCTACGTCAACTGGTTCCGCAAGGACGACGAGGGCAACTTCATCTGGCCCGGCTTCGGCGAGAACAGCCGTGTGCTCGAGTGGGTCTTCAACCGTTGCGACGACAACGGCGAGACGGTCGAGACCTCGATCGGCCTGCTGCCGGCCAAGGACGGCCTCAATCTCGACGGCCTCGACCTGACCGACGAGCAGATCGACGAGATCCTCAGCGTCGACGACGCCGCGGTCCGCGAGCAGCTGCCGCAGATCGAGGAGCACCTGGCCAAGTTCGGCGATCGCCTCCCGGGCGAGATCCGGAGCCAGTTCGAGGCCCTGAAGGGGCGCCTCGGCGCCTGAGGCGACGGCCGGTGAGCCTGCTCGGCGTCATCGGCGGCAGCGGCCTCTACGGGCTGGAAGCTGAACCATCGGGACCCGCCACGGCGGGTCCCGTGGAAACCCCATGGGGCCCGACATCGGGCCCCGTGGTCGTCTCGGCGACCGGGGCCGGGGTCGCCTTCATCGCCCGCCACGGGGTCGATCACTCGATCGCCCCGCATCGGGTCGACTACCGGGCGAACATCCACGCCCTGCGCGAGGCGGGCTGCGACCGCGTCCTCGCCGTCTGCAGCGTCGGCGGGATCGGGCCGGGCTGCGTGCCCGGCACCCTGGTCGTGCCCGATCAGCTGGTCGACTACACCTGGGGCCGGGAGATGACCTTCCAGCGGGAGGGCGACCCGGTCGTCCATTTCGACTTCACCGACCCCTACTCGCCCGAGTGGCGCCGCCGGGTCACCGACGAGCTGGCCGGGCTCGGCATCGACTTCATCGACGGCGGCACCTACGCCGCGGTGCAGGGGCCGCGTTTCGAGACCGCGGCGGAGATCCGCCGCCTCGCCGCCGACGGCTGCCACATCGTCGGCATGACCGGCATGCCCGAGGCGATCCTCGCCCGCGAGGCCGGTCTCGAGTACGCGGCGATCTGCCCGGTCGGGAACCTCGCCGCCGGGATCTCCTCGGAGGAACTCAAGATGGGCGACGTGATCGCCGCGGTGGGCCCGGGCATGGAGCGCGTGACCTCGCTGATCGAAGCGCTGGCCTGAGGCCCGGCCTCAGCCGGTCCGGAAGATCCGGATCAGCTCTCTCAGCTTGACGGGGGCTCCCATGCGGAGGACGGTCCGTTCGTACACCCGGCCCGCGACCCAGATCAAGAGGCCGCAGCAGGCGAGCATGAGCAGGACCGAGGCGATCAGCTGCTCGGGCGGCAGATAGCCGGCGGCGGCCCGAGCCGGCACGATCAGCGGTGCGGTCGGCGGCAGCAGCGTGCAGACGGTCGCCAGGGTCGACTCGGGGTCGTTGGTCGCCGAGATCGAGACGATGTAGGCGGCGACCAGCACCATCATCACCGGCGCGGTGGTGGTGCTCGAATCCTCCTGGCGGGAGACGATCGAGCCGGCCACGGCGAAGGCGCAGCCGTAGAGGGCGAACCCGAGCCCGAAGTAGAGCAGGGCCAGCAACGCGGTCTGGAAGGTCGCCGAGGGCAGGTCGATGCTGCCGATCAGCAGCGAGGTGCCGAGGCCGGCGCCGACGATCAGGACCAGCTGCCCCAATCCCATCAGACCGATGCCGACGACCTTTCCGGCCAGCAGCTGCCTGGGCTTGATCGCGTTGATGATCAGCTCGACCACCCGGGTCGCCTTCTCTTCGACCACCCCGCCGGCGACCGCGTAGCCGCAGAAGATCAGGGCGAGATAGAGCAGGAGGGTGGTGATGAAGGCGATCCCGTTGCCCGAGTCGTCGCTCTTGCCCGCCACGGTCTCGACCGGGACGTCGCTCGAGGCGAGCAGTTCGGCGCTGTCGGCCGGGGAGATCCCGGCCCGTTCCATGCCGTGTCTGAGGGCGACCGCCGAGGACGCCTGGCTGAGGATCGCCTCCGCCGCCTCGGGCGCTCCGTCGGCGGCCAGCAGCGTCCCCTCGCCGACCGCGAAGTCGAGGTCCTCGTCGCCGATCCGGCCGCGGGCCTCCGCCGGGCTGGAGACCGGCTCGCTCTCGATCTTCACGTCGGCCCGCGTCGCCGTCTCGTCGGCGACGCGCACGACCTGCCGGCCGACCTGGTCGATCGTGCCCACCTTCACCTCGGTCGTGCCGTCCCCGCCGGTCAGCGAGGCGATCACGGCGACCGCGATCACCGCCAGGACCTGGACCAGGGTCGAGATGCGGAAGGCCCGGCTCCGCAGACGTTCCCTGATCTCCCGTCTGGCGGCCAGCCAGGACGCGCGCCGTGGCTTCATCGCTCTTCCCCGATCGTCTCGCGGAACAGCTCGGACAGGCCCGGCACCCGGCGGCGGAACTCGATCACCTCGCCGACCGCCTGGCCGGCCCTGAGCAGCTCCTGGGGGTCCAGGTCCGGTTCCAGCTCGAAGGTCCCCGGCTCGAGCCGGGTCACGCCGTCCAGGCCGGGGCGCCAATCGTCCCGGTCGGCGAGTCGCAGCAGCCAGACGTTCCCGGCACGTTCCGCCTCCAGGTCGGAGACGAGGCCCGAGGCGATCAGGGTGCCGTCCTTGATGATCGCGACCGAGTCGCAGATCCGTTCGACCAGCTCGAGCTGGTGGGAGGAGAAGATCACCGGCACGTCTCGCTCCTCGCAAAACTCGCGGATCACGTCGCTGAGCAGGTCGACGCCGACCGGGTCGAGGCCGGAGAACGGTTCGTCGAGGATCAGCAGGTCGGGGTCGAACACCAGCGAGGCCGCCAACTGGACCCGCTGTTGATTGCCGAGCGAGAGGACCTCGACGTTGTCCTCCAGCCGGTCGGCGAGGCCCAGACGCTCCAGCCATTCGCCCGCCCGCTGCTCCGCCTGGGAGGGGGAGAGCCCATGGAGCTCACCGAGGTAGGCCAACTGGTCCCCGATCCGCATCTTCGGGTAGAGCCCACGCTCCTCCGGCATGTAGCCGATCCGCCGGCGCCTGGTGTCGCCGATCGGCTCGCCATCCCAGAGGACGGATCCCCGGTCGGCCGCGAGCAGGCCGACCATGATCCTCATCGCGGTCGTCTTGCCGGCCCCGTTCGGGCCGACGAAGCCGCAGATCTCACCACGCGGCACGTTCAGGGTCAGATCGTCCAGAGCGACCTTGTCCCCGTACCGGCGAGAGACCGACCGAACGCTGATGCCGCTGTCTTCCACGCCCTTCCTTTATCCGTCCTCCCGCATCTCGACACATCGGGTCCGCGGCCGTCTGGGCGATCGGGGTTGCCAGGCCCGCTTTAATGGGCGCATGGAGGAGACGAAGAAGTTCATTCTGCCCGAGTCAGCGATTCCGACCAGCTGGGTCAACATCATGGCCGACGCCCCCGGCGAGCCTCTGCCGCCGCTCAGCCCGGCTACCGGCGAGCCAGCCGGCCCGGACGACCTCTCGGCGATCTTCCCGATGTCGCTGATCGAGCAGGAGATGTCTCCCGAGCCCACGGTCGAGATCCCGGAGGAGGTCCGAGAGGCGTACAAGCTGTGGCGCCCGACCCCGCTGATCCGGGCGACCCGCCTCGAGAAGGCGCTCGACACCCCGGCTCACATCTACTACAAGTACGAGGGCGTCTCGCCGGCCGGCTCGCACAAGCTGAACTCGGCGGTCGCGCAGGCCTATTACAACCGTGAGGCCGGCACCCGCAAGCTGGTCACGGAGACCGGGGCGGGGCAGTGGGGCTCGGCCCTCTCGCTGGCCTGCCAGTGGTTCGGCATCGAGTGCGAGGTGTTCATGGTCGGCGTCTCCTACGACCAGAAGCCGTACCGCCGCGCGATGATCGAGACCTGGGGCGCGACCGTACACCGCAGCCCCTCGAACCTGACCGAAGCGGGCCGTTCGCAGGCCGCGCACGAGAGCGGCAGCCTCGGGATCGCGATCTCGGAGGCGGTCGAGGTCGCGGCCGGGACCCCGGACGCCAACTACGCCCTGGGCTCGGTCCTCAACCACGTCTGCCTGCACCAGACGGTGATCGGGCAGGAATCGATCGCGGCGATGGAGATGGCCGGCGAGTACCCGGACGTGGTGGTCGGCTGCGTCGGCGGGGGCTCCAACTTCGCCGGACTGATCAACCCGTTCCTGCGAGAGAACATCAGGAACGGCAGGAACACCCGCCTGCTCGGGGCCGAGCCGACCGCCTGCCCGACCCTGACCCGCGGCAAGTACGCCTACGACTTCGGCGACACGGTCGGCATGACCCCGCTGATGCCGATGTACACGCTCGGCCACGACTTCGTGCCGGCGCCCGTACACGCCGGCGGCCTGCGATACCACGGCGACGCCCCGAGCCTCTGCGCCTTCGTGCACGAGGGCATGGTCGAGGCGACCGCGATCCCGCAGGGCGCCGCCTTCGAGGCCGCGCTGCTCTTCGCCCGGACCGAGGGGATCATCCCGGGGCCGGAGCCGGCCCACGCGATCCGCGCCACGATCGAGGAGGCGGAGGCCGCGAAGCAGGCCGGCGAGGAGCGGGTGATCCTGCTCGGGCTCTCCGGCCACGGCCACTTCGACATGTCGGCCTACCAGGCCTACCTGGCCGGTGAGCTGACCGATCTCGAGCTTTCCCAGGAAGACCTCGACGCGGCCATCGAACGGCTGCCGGAGGCGCCCGCGATCGCTTGACGGGGCGGGTGAGACGTCGGGCGCTTCTGGCGCTGGGAGTGTTGGCCGCCGCCTGCGCGGCGCCGTCGGCGCTGCCCGCGAGCCCGGCGACGGTCTCGGCCAAGGATCCCTTCAAGCTGACCAGCAACATCAAGTACATGAAGGCGCTGGGCAAGAAGGGCGAGAACCTGCTCGACGTCTACGCGCCCCGGAAGCTCCCCGACCACAAGCTCCCGGTCCTGTTCTGGATCCACAGCGGCGGCTGGTATCAGGGCAACAAGACCGACGAGGCACGCGCCAAGGCGATCAAGTTCGTCCGGTCCGGCTTCGTCTTCGTGGCGGTCAACTACCGGCTCTCGCCGAAACCGACCAACCGCTACTCGTTCGACTCCGACCGGGTGATGTTCCCCGACTACGTCAAGGACGCGGCGAAGGGTCTCGGCTGGGTCAACCGCAACATCCGGGACTACGGGGGCAACCCGAAGAAGATCGTGCTCAGCGGCCACTCGGCCGGGGGTCAGATCGCGGCGCTGCTCGCCACCGACCCGATCTACATCCTGGAGGAGAAGCTCTACCCGGATCAGATCAAGGGCGTGATCTCGCTCGACTCGGTGGCCCTCGACCTGTCGGCGGAGGCGAACCCGAAGAACTCCGGGGAGGTGGCCAGGTACCACCGCATGTACTGGAACGCGTTCGGGACCCCGGCGGAGAACCGCCAGCAGAACAGGTGGAAGGCGGCGACGCCGATGGATCATGCCGACCCGTCCGATCCGCCGTTCCTGTTCATCGCCTCGAGGGAGGCGCCGTGGCGGGAACGCGACGCCGCCCGGATGGCGCGGTCGATCGGCCGTTCGGCAGGTTTCTCGGTGATCCGGGTCGCGATGAGCCACAAGCGGATCAACCACACGTTCGGCCGGGATTCCGACACGAGCCGTCAGACCACGGTCGGGCTCAAGTTCGCCCGGTCGGTGGTGTCCGACGACCGCTCGAAGCCCCTGATCCGCGGTGGCTCGAGGTTCTCGCTTCCCTCGGGGTCCTCCGAGGTGGTCCGGTTCCGGGTCGGTTCGTCGCCCTCGAGCGTGGTGCTCCGCTGCCGGCTCGACGACGCGACGCCGGAGTTCTGCTCAGGGCCGGAGTCCTACCGGGTCGGCCGTGGGTCGCATGTGCTCAAGGTGACCTCGTACGACTACATGAAGGGTCGCCGTCGGGTCGCGGTGCATCGCTTCCGCGTCTCGGGCTGACCGCGACAACGGGGTCGGGACGGGGTTCTCTGGGCATGCGGTTCCGGTCCTTGCTGCTGCTCATCGTCCTGGTCGCCTTCGCGCCCGGGGCGAAGGCCGTGGCCGCCGAGCCGGCCCGGGTGCTCTCCGACATCGACTACAACCTCGACGCGACTGGACCGTCGCAGCCGGGAGCCAACTGCCTCGACCTGTACCTGCCACCCGAACCGGACGGAGCGGGGCAGGGGCTCCGGCCCGTTGTCGTCTGGGTCCACGGCGGGGGTTGGATGAACGGCGACAAGAAGAACCGGATGACCGACAAGGCCAGGCTCTTCAACGATCTCGGGTACGTGGTCGCCAGCCTCAACTACCGGCTCTCACCGGACATCTCCGGCGGCGGCTTCGACGGCAGCTTCGACCCCGGCCGGGTCCGCGCGCCGGATCACGTCCGCGACGTCGCCGAGGCGATCCGTTGGCTCTCCCGCAACGTCGCCTCCCACGGCGGCGATCCTGATCGCATCGTCCTGGTCGGCCACTCGGCCGGCGCCCACCTGGTCTCGCTGCTCGGCACCAATCCCTCCTGGCTGGCCGGCCGGGCAGTCTCCGAGAAGCAGATCCTCGGGGTGGTCTCGCTCGACACCGAGACCTTCGACGTGAGGGAGGAGGCGGATCCCGGGAACCCGCTCAACTCGGCCTCGCGGCTCGCCCTGATCTGGAACGCCTTCGGAACGCCGGACGAGGAGGCCGTGGATCCCCGCTGGGCCGACTCCTCTCCGCAGGTGGCAGCCGATCCCTCGGACCCGCCGTTCCTGCTGGTCACCCAGAGCGCCAGAGCTTTGAGGATGGCTTCCAACAACGAGTTCGCGACCTCCCTGGGCGAGGATCCCGCGAGCGCGGTGGTCGGCGTGCCGCTCGATCACGAGGGCATCAACACGGCCCTGGGCTCGGCCACCGACACCACGGTCGAGACGGCCCGGGTCAGCGCCTTCGTGCGGGACGTGATCGCCGGAGCGAAGCCGGCCGGGGTGAAGGTCACCAGGCGCCCTGCGAGGCGGGTGGTGATCAGGGCGCCCCGTCACCGGCGGGTCAAGCCGAGAAAGGTCGCCTTCGCCTTCCGGGGCACCGGCCGAGCGACCGGGTTCCAGTGCCGGATCGACCGGCAGCGCTTCCGGTCCTGCCGCAGTCCGCGGAGCTTCAGGGTGCGTCCCGGGCGCCATGTGTTCCGCGTCAGGCCGCTGAACCCGAGCGGTCGACCGGGCGGGGAGAAGGCCGTGACCTTCCGCGTCGTGGTCCGGCGGGTCGGCCGGTCACGGACTCAGTAGGGACTGCCCGGGCCGGCGAAGATCGTCCGGCGGCGCAGCCAACGCCAGAAGGACCGGGACGGTTCGTCGTGATTGCCGTTGCGTCGCCGCACGGCGCTGATGTCGCGGCCGAGGTCGATGTCGGTGATCCGCAGCGCGGCCAGGGAACCGGCCCGCAGCTCGGCGGCCACCGCGAGGTCAGAGATCAGGGTGAAGCCTCCGTCCGAGAGCGCCCGCTTGACTCCGGCCAGGCTGGCCAGCTCGAGGCTCGGCACGAGGTCGACGCCGGCTCGGCGCAGACGGTTCTCGGCGACGGACCGGCTGCCTGACCCGGGTTCGCGGCTGATGTAGCGCTCCCGTCCCAGCTCCGCCGCGGTGATCTCCTCCCGGCCGTCCCAGGCGTGGCCGGAGGCCACCGCGACCACGATCTCGTCCCGGCTCACGGTGGTGCTCTCGAGCTCGTCGAGGTTGTCGTCGCCTTCGACGAACCCGATCCCGACCTCGTCGGCCCGGACCAGCTCCAGCACCCGCGGCGAGTTGAGCACGTCGACCTGCGGCCGGTACTCGGGGTGGTCCCGCCGGAAGCCGGCCAGCAGCTCGGGCAGCACGAAGCCGCCCGCGGTGCGGCTGGCCGCGAGCTTGACCGTCCCGGACGGAGAGCGTCCCGCAGCGGCCTCGGCGCCGGCCGCCAGCGCGGCCAGGGCCCGTTGGGCGTCCGGGTAGAGGCGGCGGCCGGCGGGTGTCGGCCGCACCCCGTTCCGGCCTCGTTCCAGGAGCGGGGTCCCGAGCTGCCGCTCCAGCGCCTGGATGCGCTTGGTGGCGGCGGACTGGGTCAGATGCATCGCCTCGGCCGCACCCTGGATGCTGCCCGCGTCCACCGCCGCGACGAAGACGGCTATCTCACGGCTCGACAGCGGTTCCGAGGGTTGGCGCGGCGGGTTGCTCATCGGCTTCTAGTCAAGCAGCCGTCGCCATTCCCGCGTGGAATGGCAGCCTTGAGGATCCCGACTGGCCGGACCGGGAACCCGTTCCTAGCATCGTTCCCGTGACCGCTCTCAACCATCCGATGCCTCTCTC
>JAFKLL010000040.1:24314-57648 GCA_017304845.1 Solirubrobacterales bacterium | reverse complement strand
CGGACCGTGCTAGGCGGGGAGTCAGCGGTGCCCTGTCACTTGCAATCCGCTTTAGCAAGGCCGAATGCCGTTCTGAGGGTCTGGCCATCGGGGTCAGTGCACCGAGGGAGGTGTTGACGGTCAGGTCCCGCGCGACGCAAGCCCGTGAATCAGGTCAGGTCCGGAAGGAAGCAGCCTTAAGCGGAAACTACGGGTGCCGCGGGTCAGCCTAACCCGAGCCGAACTTGATGAAAACGTCCGATGACTTCGTTTCGAAGGCGGTTGCACGGTCCATTATTTTCTCACCATGACTCGTACCTGGAACGTCTACCTGGCCGGTGAGATCCACTCCGATTGGCGCGAGCGCGTCAAGGCCGCCTGCGACGGGCTGCCGATCGTCTTCACCGCGCCGGTGACCGATCACCCCGCCTCCGACGCGGCCGGCACCTCGACCCTGGGGGACGAGGAGAAGAAGTTCTGGGCCGACCACAAGGGCGCCGGGGTCAACTCGATCCGCACCCAGACCTTCATCCAGGAGGCCGACGTGGTCGTGGTCCGGTTCGGCGACAAGTACCGCCAGTGGAACGCCGCCTTCGACGCGGGCTACGCCTCGGCGCTCGGCAAGCCGG
Organism: Solirubrobacterales bacterium; assembly: GCA_017304845.1. GTDB lineage: Bacteria > Actinomycetota > Thermoleophilia > Solirubrobacterales > 70-9 > 67-14. The sequence continues at coordinate 57,040 of JAFKLL010000040.1, read as the reverse complement.
TGATCACCCAGCACGACGAGGAGTTCGACCACGCGCTGAAGGAAGTCGACGCCGCCGCCCGGGCCACCGCCCGCACCCCGGAACAGGTCGCGGCGGTGCTGCGCTACGTGATCAGCGCCTGAGCGAGACGATCAGTCGAAGCTGATCAGGTCGTCGAGGTTCAGGCACCCGGTGCGCGCGGGCGCCCGGCCGGCCGGTTTCGCGGTCCAACAGCCCATCCAGTTCACCGTCACCCGGCTGGTGGAGCAGGTCCAGGAACCGTCCGGACGCTTGACGCAGTCCGGCGAGTCCTCGCCGTTCACCGCATGGGCGAGGCTCGAGCCCGAGACGCCGACCAGCACGGCGGGCCGGGTCACCATCACCAGCAGGGCCAGGAAGAGAACGGTGACCAGCACGCCGACGACCAACGCGGTGATCTTGAGCGCCGACTTGATCATCGGCTACGGGGTGGTGAGCGGCGAGTAGCCGGTCCAGCCCGCGTCCCAGCAGTTCGAGTAGAGCACCCAGGACCGATTGCGGGCCACCTCTTCGAACCCCTTCGGCGGCCTGGTGACGGTCCGGGTCTCGTCGCCCGGGTCGAGGATGAAGTTCTCGATCGTGAACGGGCGGGCCGGGGCCAGGAAGAGGCCGGTGTCCGGCTGCTTCTCGGCGGCGACCGAGATCACGTCGGAGGGCCGGATGTCAAGCCAGAAGGCGAGGCGGGGCACCGCACGGTGGTTCGGCACCGAGATCGGCAGGCAGGCGACATCCTCGGTGCCGGCCCCGTAGAAGGCGCCGTCGTCGACCAGCGACTCCAGGTCGCGCTCGACCAGGGCCTGATCGGTCAGGTCCGTGTCGACCGTCTTCAACAGGTCGTACTGATTCGGCAGCCAGACGATCCAGAGAGCGACGGTGATCGCCGCCGCGACCTGCCAGGCCCGGCGCAGCCGATGGCCGGGCTCCAGCAGACGCCAGCCGAGCACCGCGGCCGCGGTGAAGACGAACAGGATCGCCGCCGCGAGCATCGTGTAGCGGGGGATGATCGCCAGGCCGGAGGCGCCCATCAGGGCGAAGGCGATCAGGGCGAGCACGGCGGCCACGATCCCGATCGCGGCCCGCTTCGGCATCGCCCAGACGGTCAGGACCACGCCGAAGAAGGCGCCCACCATGCCGGGCCACTGCATCACCTCGCCGAGTCGGCGAGGGCCGTAGACGATCACATCCAATGGGCCGGTATCCCGTTCCAGGGTCTCGACCGTCTCGCGGGTCCCGGTGAAGGAGTAGAGCGGGTTGGAGGTGGTGATCAGGTCGAAGAGCACCCAGATCACCGGGCCGGCCGCGGTCAGGCAGGCCATGAAGATCAGGTTCCGGTCGATCCCGCCCTCCCGCAGCCCGATCCCGAGCCGACCGAGCTTCAGGCGCCCCGCGGGCTCCTCGCCGGCCGGGGCGAGATCGAAATCGAGGGCCAGCCAGAGGAAGTAGAAACCGGCGAAGAGCCAGGCCTCGGGTCGGAGCAGCCCCGCCAGGGCGAGCAGCACCAGGACCGGCCAGCCGGCCTTCGGGCGCTTCGTCTCGATCAGCAGGGCCGCCAGGCAGAGCACCATGTACGGGATGTCGATGTAGGCCCGCAGACCGTTCGAGAGGACCGGGGCGCTGGTCATCACCAGGAAGGCGGCGAGGGCGCCGACCGGGCGGTCGAACCACTCGGCGCCGAGTCGGTAGACCAGCCAGGCGAGCAGACCGAGGCTGACGTAGGCGAGGACCACTGCGACCGTGATCGAGCCGTCCCCGAGCGGCGAGAACACCGCGCCGAGCAGGTCGTAGAGCGGATGAGGGGTCGGAGCGAGCGGCGCCCCGTAGTCCGGGCTGAGGCCATCCGCGATCTCCCGGCCCCAGAGCAGGTAGTAGATCGTGTCGTAGTTGGGGAAACCCTTCGGGAAGATCGCCAACAGGACCGCCGAGACGCCGGCGATGAAGGCGAGCGGCGGTCCCCAGGACCGGAGTCGGTTCGGCGTCGTCATCGGGCCGCAAAGCCTGTCACATAGTGCGGCTACACTGGCTCTTCCGCAATGAGTGAATCGACCTCTCTATATCGACGTCACCGCCCCGGCTCCTTCGAGCAGGTGGTCGGGCAGCAGCACGTCGTCCGCACCCTGTCCAACGCGATCACCCAGGACAAGGTCCATCACGCCTACCTGTTCGTCGGTTCGCGCGGCACCGGCAAGACCTCGATGGCGAAGATCCTCGCCGCCTCTCTGAACTGCGAGAACGGCGGTCCGACCCTCACCCCCTGCGGGGTCTGCGAGTCCTGCCGCTCGATCCAGGCCGGCAACTCGGTCGACGTGATCGAGATGGACGCCGCCTCCAACCGCTCGGTCGACGACATCCGCGAACTGCGCGACCGGGTCGCCTTCGCCCCGACCGCCGGCAGCTGGAAGGTCTACATCCTCGACGAGGCCCACATGCTGACCAAGGAAGCCTGGAACGCCTTCCTGAAGACGCTCGAGGAGCCGCCGCCGAACACGGTCTTCATCCTCGCCACCACCGAGGCGCACAAGGTCATGCCGACCATCGCCGACCGTTGCCAGCGCTTCGACTTCCAGCGTCCCTCGATCGAGCAGCTCTCCGAGGTGCTGACCAGGGTGTCCGCGGCGGAGTCGATTTCGATCGAGCCGGCCGCGATCTCGATGGTCAGCCGTTCCGCCTCCGGCAGCTTCCGCGACGCGCTCGGCACCCTCGATCAGCTCGTCTCCTACAGCGGCAAGGAGATCGCCCTGGGCGACGTGCTCGAGGTGCTCGGCGCCGCCGACGCCGACCTGCTCTTCGGGGTGATCGACAAGGTGATCCAGGCCGATCCGGCCGGGGTCCTGAACGCGGTCGAGGCGGTCGCCCGCTCCGGCCGCGACCCGGCCCGGTTCGCCCGCGACCTGCTCGGGCATCTCCGCGTCCTGCTCGTGACCCGCACCACCGGCCAGATCCCGGAGGCCTTCGCGGTCACCGCCTCGGATCCCGAACGGCTGATCGCCCAGGCCAGGGATATCGGCCCCGCGAACCTGATCCGCACGATCGACGAGCTCTCCGCCGCGCTCGGGCTGATCCGCGAAGGGGACGAGGCCAGGCTGGCGGTCGAGGTCGCCCTCTTGAAGGCCGCCCGCCCGGACTTCGATCCGTCCAGTGAAGGACTTGCCCGGCGTCTCGAACGCCTTGAGTCCGGAATCCAACCGGCGGCGCCCCCGGCTATCCAACCCGGTGAAGGCGCGGGCGAGGATCACCAAGCGGCTGAGTCGGTCTCCGTTGGGGGTCCGATCGGAACTCCCGGCGAAGTCCGGCCGAGCGGATCCCCAACGGAGGCCGACCTCGCGAGCGCGACTCCCGGCGAAGTCCGGCCGGCGGAGCCCCCAACGGCGACCGCCCCCACCAGCGCTCCGGCGCCCCCAGCCTCCGAGCCATTCGATCTCGGGAAGCTGGAGCAGGTTTGGCCCGCCGTTCTTGATGCCTTGGGGGAGGCGGCGTCGGGGATGGTGGCTTCGTACTTCGACGGGACCCGCCCGGTGAAGTTCGGGGATGGGTCGCTCGACGTCGGTTTTCCGGCCGAGGCGGCTTTCAACCGGCGCAACGCCGAGCGTCCCGAATGCAAGGAGCAGCTGGCGGCCGCGGTCGAGACGGTGACCGGGGACCGGCCCAAGATCTCCTACACGAGCTTGGACCCGGGCCAGTCGGGCGGGGATGAGGACACGGGCGCTCTCGATGAGGAAGAGTTCGTGGCTCGGGTCAAATCGGAATTCAACGCAGAGGAGGTCATCTGATGGCACGTAAGGGAATGGGCGGCATGCCCGGTGGCATGGACATGGGCAAGCTGCTCAAACAGGCGCAGCAGATGCAGAACGAGATGATGCAGGCCCAGGAGGCGCTCAAGGACGAGATCGTCGAGGCCAGCGCCGGCGGCGGCATGGTCAAGGTGAAGATCAGCGGCGACCTCGTGGTCCAGGACGTGGTCATCGACCCGGACGCGGTCGATCCGGAGGACTCGGAGATGCTGGCCGAGATGGTCCAGGCCGCGATCAACGAGGCGATCCGCTCCGCTCAGCAGCTGGCCGAATCGAAGATGCCCCAGATGCCGAACATGCCCGGCATGCCCGGGCTCGGTGGATGAGCGAGGGGCCGGCACCACTCAGCCGCCTCACCGCCGAGCTCTCGCAGCTGCCGGGGATCGGCCGCCGCACCGCTCAGCGGCTCGCTTTCCACATCCTGCGTTCCGACGAGTCGGACGCCCGCAGCCTGGCTCAGGCGATCGTCGAGGTCAAGGAGAAGGTCGGTCTCTGCGAGATCTGCTTCAACCTGGCCGAGGGCCCGCGCTGCCGGATATGCGAGGACGTCTCCCGTGACGAGTCGTTGATCTGCGTGGTCGAGGAACCGGCCGACGTGATCCCGATCGAGCGGACTCACGAATACCGAGGCCGCTATCACGTGCTCGGCGGGGCGCTCTCCCCGATCGACGGGATCGACGCGGAGGACCTGCGGATCGCCGAGCTGCGCCGTCGGGTCGAGGCGGGCGGGATCGCCGAGGTGATCCTCGCCACGAACCCGACCACGACCGGCGAGGCTACCGCCTCGCACATCGCCGACCTGCTCCGCGAGCAGACCAAGGTCACGCGCCTCGCCGCCGGCCTCCCGGTCGGCGCCGACCTCGAGCACGCCGACGAAGTCACCCTCGGCCGGGCGATGACCGGCCGTTCCAGCCTCTAGACCAGCACCCCGCGGCGGGCCAGGGCCGTCTTCAGCGGCTCCGGATCGATGAAGGCGTCGAGATCCACCGGGTGCTGGATGATCCCCTGGCCGAGCAGGAAGTCGTGCTGGAGCCGGAGGTCCGCGACCTTGTCCATGCGCAGGTCGATGCCGAGCTGCCGGCTGACCCGGGGGCTGTAGGCGGCATCGAGCATGTCCTCGTGGATCCCCGCGTCGAGGGCGATCAGCCGCCGGGCCTCCGCTTCCTCGTCGATCGCCCACTCGGCGGCGGTGAGGAGCTGGACCAGCACGCCGATCACCAGGCCCGGATCACGGTCGAGGAGGCCGCCGCTGACCGTGACCGCGAGCAGCGAACGGTTGTTGAGGTCGAGCCGGATCGCGTTGCCGGGGGTGATCGCCCGCAGGCCCAGCGCGGAGGCGAGCAGAGCGACCGCGGCCGCCTCGGAGGCGATCGCGTCGACCTCGCCGCGGAGCAGCGCCTGGACCTCCTCGGACTGGCCGGAGCTGACCTGGAAGGCGACCCCCTCATGCGGGCCGTCCGCGATCGGGTCGCCGAGGCGCGGCCGGGAGTCGAAGTACGAGCCCTGGACGGGGACCTCGACCAGGTTGACGTCGCCGAGCCCGAGCCCGGTGGAGGCGAGCAGGTTGGCGATCGTCCGCAGCGCGGTCGCCCGGGGCACGTCGACCGAGGCATTGGGCCGGACCGGGACGGCGATGCGGCTGCCGATCAGATCGCCGGCGGTGCGCAGCTTCGAGTCCGGCGCGGCCAGCAGGTTGTGGGCGCTCGAGATCCGGGAGAGGCCGATCAGGCGGATGTCGTTGCCGCGTGAGCGGGCGATCAGCGGGGCGACGTTGCCGCCCTGGCGGAAGGCGCGAGGAGAGGTGGTCTCACGGCGGAAGCGCTGGACGTCGGGATCGGAGGAGGCGGCCAGCGCCCGCACTTCGATCCCGGCTCGCGCCATCTCCTCGTGGATCCAGCCCTGTCTCAGGGCGACGCCGAAGGCCGAAGGGGAAGGGGCGTGTGTGTACCAGATGTGCTCGCTCATCCGGCGATTGTAGAGTAACTCGACCTATTTAGTCATAAATATTGCCTAAAGCCACGCGAGACCACGCGAGATGCAGATCGGGTGCAAATAGCGCACCGAATCTGCATCTCGCGTGGTCCGTGTCCGTTTCAGTGCTTGGGATGCCTAAGCAGCGCCATCTGTCTCGCCTTGGCGATCAGGCGGCCGTCTCGGGTCCAGAGCTCGGCGTCCTCGCTGAAGTGGCCCTCGGTCCCCTCGGCCGCGGTCAGGCGGATCAGGTTCCAATCCGGCGGGCCCGGCTCCGGGATGGTCCGGGGGAAGTGGACCGTGTACTCCAGGGTCGGCGCGAACGGGATCTCGTCGAAGACCACGAACGGCGCCGGGTACCAGACGTCGAGCACCGCGGCGGCCAGGACCGGATCGACGGGCTGCTCGTCCCGCAGGCGGATCCAGCCCATCGTCTCGGCCTTCTCGCCGGCCTCGCCCGGGATCCCGGAGATCATCTTCGCCCGGTACCGGCCGAAGACCGCCACCGGCGCCTTCTCCGTGTCCCACTCCCGGGTCTCCTCGGGTGGCGGTACCTGGGGCATCTCCGAGTTGTCGAAGGAGGGCCCTTCGCGCTCCCCGGAGAAGACCGACATCGCCTTCGCCTTGACCTCGCCGTCCTGGATCAGGCGGGCCGAGAGGAAACAGGTGACCCGCCCCGCATGCTCGATCGTCACCTCGACCTCGGCCGGGCCGACCTCGGGCGGGCGGAGGAAGTGCACGTTCAGCGAACGGGCGGGAATAGGCCCCGCTTCCCTGCCGTTGTTGGTCTCGGCGGTCATCGCCCTCAGCACCAGGGCGGCCACGTAGCCGCCGTTCGGGCCGCGGCCGATCCACCAGCGGTCGCTGAGCTCGATCGCGTATCGACCCTGACCGAGCGGCTCCGCCGCCGTGTCGCGCTCGAAATCCGTCGCCATAGGGTGGGCTAGGCCTTCTTGACGACGCTCGACTTGAGCTGCATCGAGCCGAACCCGTCGATCCGGCAATCGATGTCATGCCCGGCGACGCCGTCGACCAGCCGGATGTTGCGGACCTTGGTGCCCGCCTTGATCGGCCCGGAGGCGCCCTTGACCTTGAGGTTCTTGACCACGGTCACGGTGTCGCCGTCCTGGAGGAGGTTGCCGACCGAGTCGCGGATCTCGCCCTCGCCGGCGCTCTCCTCGGCCGGTTCCGTGCTGCCGGGGCTCCACTCGTGGGCGCACATCGAACAGACCTGAAAGCCGCCGAGCTCATACGTGTATTCGCTGTCGCATTCGGGGCAGCGGGGGGTTTCGGAACTCACAGTCAAACCCTAAGCGAAGTGGTTCCCACGACCGCCCCTTCGTTCTCCCACTTCCGCTCACATCGTGGACTTCTGACTATCCGTATGCTCAGGGCTGATGCCCGAAAGAGATGACATCGTCGTTATGAAGTTCGGCGGCACCTCGGTCGCCGGTCCGGAGGAGATCAAGCGCGCCGCCAGGCGCATGGTGGCCGCCCGCGAGGCCGGCAACAACGTCGTGGCGGTCCTTTCCGCCCGGGGCAAGACCACCGACGAGCTGGTCGCCTCCGCCTACGAGATCTCCGATCGGCCCGATCCGCGCGAGATGGACATGCTGCTCTCCACCGGGGAACGGATCTCCTGCGCGTTGGCTGCGATGGCGATCAACGACATGGGCCACAAGGCGGTCTCGCTGACCGGCTCGCAGGCCGGCATCGTCACCGACTCGTCGCATACCAAGGCGAAGATCATCGACGTCAAGGCCGACCGCATCCGGGACGGCCTCGAGGAGGACAAGATCGTCCTGGTCGCCGGTTTCCAGGGCGTCTCCACCGACAGCCGCGACGTGACCACCCTCGGCCGCGGCGGCTCCGACACCACCGCGGTCGCCTTGGCCGCCGCGCTCGGGGCCAAGGTCTGCGAGATCTACACCGACGTCACCGGCGTCTTCAGCGCCGATCCCCGGATCGTGCCCGACGCCCGCAAGCTCCCGGTGGTCTCCTTCGAGGAGATGCTGGACATGGCGGCCTCCGGGGCCGGCGTGCTCCAGCTCCGATCGGTCGAGTACGCCCGTAACTACGACATCCCGATCCACTGCCGAAGCAGCTTCGAAGACCTCCCCGGTACCCTCGTACTTCCCGAAAGCGAGACCATGGAACGACCGATCATCACAGCCGTCACCCACTCGACCGACGAGGCCCGCGTGGCCATCATCGGCGTCAAGGACGAACCCGGAATCGCCGGCAGGATCTTCACCGCCCTGGCCGATGCCAACGTCAACGTCGACGTGATCATCCAGAACGAGCCGGTCCACGAGGGCGCCCTCGCCGACCTCTCCTTCACGGTCGAGACCGGCGACCTGACCACCGCGACCGACGCGATCGCCAGCCTCGGCGACATCAGCCGCGAGGTCCGCACCGACGAGCTGATCGGCAAGGTCTCGATCGTCGGGGCCGGCATGCGCAGCCATCCCGGCGTGGCCGCCAAGGTCTTCGAGGTGCTGGGCGAGAAGGGGATCAACATCGAGATGATCTCCACCTCGTCGATCCGGATCTCCTGCGTGATCCAGGCCGACCGGGTGCCCGAGGCGGTGCGTTCGCTCCACGACGCCTTCGATCTCGGCGAGGACGAGGTGCTTCCGGACAATGGCTGATTCCACTTACAGAGTCGGAGTGCTCGGCGCGACCGGCGCCGTCGGCTCCACCATCCTCGGCATCCTGGCCGAGCGGTCCTTCCCGGCCAGCGAGGTCGTGCCCTTCGCCTCCGAGCGTTCGGCCGGCAAGTCGGTCGAGTTCGGCGACACGATGATCGAGTGCGTGGTCCCGAGCGACGAGTCGATCCAGGGCATCGACATCCTGATCTCTTCGGCCGGCGGCTCGATCAGCGCCGAGTGGGCGCCCCGCTTCGTCGAGGCCGGCGCGGTCGTGGTCGACAACACCAGCTACTGGCGCATGCACGAGGACGTGCCGCTGGTCGTGGCCGAGGTGAACCCCGAGGCGGCTCAGAACCACAAGGGGATCATCGCCAATCCGAACTGCACCACCATGGTGATGATGCTCGCCCTGGCCCCGATCCATCGGGAGGCCGGGCTGGAGCGACTGATCCTCTCCAGCTACCAGGCCGTGTCCGGCACCGGGCAGAAGGCGATCGAGGAATTGACCGCCCAGTCCCGCGAGGTGCTGGCCGGCGAGAAGGTGGCCCCGCCCACGGTCTACCCGCACCAGATCGGGTTCAACGTGATCCCGCAGGTCGAGACCTTCAAGGACGGCGACGACTACACCACCGAGGAACGCAAGGTGATGGCGGAGACCCGCAAGATCCTCGGCCTCGGTGACGAGGTCAAGATCTCGGCCACCTGCGCCCGGGTCCCGGTCTACACCGGCCACTCGGAGTCGCTCAACATCGAGACACGTGAGGACCTCAGCCCCGACCGTTGCCGGGAGATCCTGGCCGCGGCCGAGAACGTGGTCGTGGTCGACGATCCGGCCGCCGGCCAGTACCCGACCGCGCTGGACGCCGCCGGCCGCGACGAGACCCTGGTCGGCCGGATCCGCCGCGATCCCGGCCAGGAACGATGCCTCAACTTGTGGCTGGCGGGCGACAACCTCCGCAAGGGAGCCGCCACCAACGCGGTCCAGGTCGCGGAGCTCCTGATCGAGAACGACTGGCTTTAGACGCGCCAGTCGGTCATCCTGAGCCAGGAGATGAGTCGCATCCTGGCCTACACGTCGCCCGCGCGCGGGCATCTGTTTCCGCTCACGCCGATCCTGGACGAGCTGCGCGCCCGCGGCCATCAGGTGGCGTTGCGGACCCTTTCCGGTGAGATTCCCCTGATGGGGGACCGGGGCTTCGAGGCCCGGCCGATCGACCCCGCGATCGAGGCTCTGCCACTCGAGGACTGGCGCGAGAGCAACCCCCGGGCCGCACTGCGCCGGGCGGTGGAGACCTTCGGCGCGCGGGCCCGATACGACGCGCCCGACCTGAGCCTGGCGATCGAGCAGGAGCGGCCGGACGCGGTGATCGTCGACATCCAGTCCTGGGGCGCAATGGCCGCGGCCGAAGCCTGGGGTGGCCCCTGGGCCGCGTTCTGTCCGTACCCCTTGCCGCTCCCGTCACGCGATGCTCCCCCTTTCGGCCCCGGGCTGGCGCCGGCGGGAGGGGCGTTGGGCCGGTTGAGAGACCGGGCGCTGAGGCCCGTTGTGTTCGGCACGCTCGAGCGGATCGTGGTTCGGCAGCTGAACGAGGTGCGCCGAGGCCTCGCTCTGGATCCGGTCGACGCCGCGACGATGTTCACCCGGCCGCCGCGGCTGCTCTACATGACTGCGGAGCCGTTCGAGTACGTGCGCTCCGACTGGCCGGAGAACATACGGATGGTCGGGCCCTGCGCCTGGGATCCGCCGGCCGATCCTCCCGAATGGCTCGACGACCTGGAGCGGCCGTTGGTGCTGGTCACCACGTCCTCGGAGTTCCAGGACGACGGTCGTCTCATCCGGACCGCCCTCGCGGCACTGGCAGACGAGGATGTGGAGGTCGTGGCCACCCGTCCGACCGGCCTCGGGGACCGGATCGCGATCCCCGACAATGCCCGGGTGCTCCCGTTCGTCCCCCACGGGGACCTGCTGGACCACGCGGCATGCGCGGTCACGCACGGGGGCATGGGCATCACCCAGAAGGCGATAGCCCGCGGGGTTCCCGTCTGTGCGGTGCCGTTCGGGCGGGATCAGATGGAGGTCGCCCGACGGGTCGAGGTCAGCGGAGCCGGGACCCGTCTGCCGGTCTCGAAGCTCGACCACTCCCGCCTGCGGGCCAAGGTCCGTGAGGCGATGGGCCGCCGGGCCGGAGCCGAGACGATTGCCGCGGCATTCGCCGCGACGGGCGGCCCGGAAGCCGCGGCGGACGCGATCCTCGAGCTGGCCTAGTCGCCGAAGTCTTCGGCGATGTCGGCGATGCGTTCGTAGAGGGCCTGGAAGAAGTCGCTGCGCGGGACCACCGCGTGGACCCTTCCCTCGGTCGCGATCGGGACCACCATCACGCGGTGGTGGAGGAAGGTCTCGGCCAGCTGGGTGTCGGCGTAGTCGTCCTCGACCAGCACCGGGTCGGTGGTCAGGTAGGCCCGGACCGGCTCCTCCTGGCTGCCGATGCGGCGTTCGATCGTCTCGTCGAGCGAGCGGCGGATCATCCGGGCCGACATCAGGGTGCCGACGTAGCCGGGGAAGACCGCGGTCATGAACTCGCGCTCGCCGAAGAGACCGGCGTAGTTGCCGTCCTCGTCGACCACCGGCAGGGCCGGCAGGCCGGACTCGATCACGAGCCGGGCCGCGTAACCGACCGGGTCGGTGGTGACCAGAGGCTTCACCTCCCGGATGACCGAGCTGACTATGTGGTCTGCCATTTGCCCATTCCGCAGAAGTTAGCTTGTTTCATCGGTCAGTACCTGAGGAGGATGTAGGCGGTCGCCAGCACGGTCGTCGCCAGGGTGACCGGGAAGCCGATCTTGAGGAAGGTCCAGAAGCCGATCGGCTGACCGGCCTTCTCGGCCATGCCCGCCGCCGCCACGTTGCAGGCGGCCGAGATCAGGGTCAGGTTGCCGCCGAAACAGGCGCCCAGCGAGAGCGCCCACCAGTAGGCGTTGTCGACGCTGCCGCCCTTGATCTCCTGGACGACCGGGATCATCGCCGCCGTCAAGGGGATGTTGTCGACGATGCCGCCGACCAGGGAGGAGGTCCAGATGATCCCGACCAACTCCGCGTTCCGGTTGCCCTGGGTGACGCTGGTGATCCCTTCCGCGACCTTGCCGATCGCCCCGGTCACCTCCAGGGCGCCGACCATGACGAACAGGCCCATGAAGAAGAAGAGCGTGGTCCACTCGATCTTCTCCAGGGCTTCCTCGACCGGGATCTTGGTCACCAGCAGGCCGACCGCGGCCCCGGTCAGGGCGACGGTGGCGGGTTCGATGTGGATGTACTGGTGGAGGAAGAAGGCGACGATCGTGCCGATCAGGACCGGCAGGGTCCGCTTCAGCTCCTCGCGGTCCCGGATCGAGGCGGCCGCGTCGAGCTCCATCACGTACTTGCGGTTCTCCTCCGCCACCTCGAGCTTGCTGCGGAAGGTGAAGTAGAGGGCGACCGTGACCACCGCCAGGATCACGGTCACGCCGGGCAGGTTGTTGACGAGGAAGTCGTTGAAGCTGAGGTTGGCGGCGTCGCCGATCATGATGTTCGGCGGATCGCCGATCAGGGTCGCCGCGCCGCCGATGTTCGCGGCCATGATCTCGATCAGGATCAGGGGCATCGGGTTGATGTCCAGGGTGTCGGCGAGGAGGAAGGTGATCGGCACGACCAGGAGGATGGTCGTGAGGTTGTCCAGGAAGCCGGCGAGCACGGCGACGGTGCCGGCCATCATCAGCACCAGCCGGAACGGGTCGCCCCGGGAGAACTGGCCGGCCTTGATCGCGATGAAGTCGTAGACCCCGCTCTGCTGGGTCAGGTAGACCAGGATCATCATCCCGGCGAGGAGGCCGAGGGTGGCGAACTCGACCGACTCGATCGCCAGCTCCTCGTTGTACTGGCCGACGAACAACACCACGATCGCCGCTCCGAGCAGAGCCACCTTGGTGCGGTGGACTCTCTCGCTCGCGATCAACGCGAGGGCGATCAGGAATGTTGCGATAGCGAGTGCCAGAGGCCGAGTCTATGAGTTCGGCCAGCGGGAAGCGGCGCGGTGCCGAATCAGGCTTGTAGAGCCCGTCCGAGCTGCTCGATCGTGACCACTCCGGTCAGTCGTCCGGCCTCGTCCGTGACCATCAACGCGCCGAAACGGCGCAGTTGGGCGTTGCCGAGCAGGGTGTCCAGCCCGGCCCCCGCGCGGACCGCGAAATCCATCCGGCGCTCGATCAGCGACTCGACCTGGACCGAGTGTCGCTCGACCTCCTCGACCTGCTCGAGCTGGTCTCGCACCGCCATGCCCAGGAAGGTGCCGGCGCGATCGACCACCGGGAACCAGGACCAGCCGAACCGGAGGAAGTACTCCTCGAGCGCCCGGGCCACGTCGAGGTCGGCCGGGATCGCGACGGGATCGGGATCCATGATCTGGGCGACCGTGACCTGCTCGAGCTTCTCGCTCAGAGTGCTACGGGAGGCGGCCCGCGCGGCCCCGTTGACGAGGAAGCCGATCATCGCCAACCAGACCCCGCTGAAGACGTTGCCGTTGAAGATCCAGAGCAGCCCTAGGCCGATGAACAGGAAGCCGAAGATCCGGCCGAGCCCGGCTGCGAACCGGGTCGCGGCGCCGCGCTTGCCGGTGATCTTCCAGGCGATCGACCGGACGATCCGGCCGCCGTCCATGGGGAAGGCGGGCAGCAGGTTGAAGCCGAGCACGAGGATGTTGACCGCGGCCAGCCAGGCGACCATGGTCATGACCCCGGTCGTCTCCGCGGTCAGCCTCATCTCCAACGCGTCCCGGAAGGAGTCGGCGCCGGCGACCTGGATCCCGACGGCGCAGAGGATCACGGCGATCAGGGCGGTGACCACCGGCCCGGCGATCGCGACCTTGAACTCGGTGCCCGGACCGTCGGACTCCTGGTCCATCTCGGCGACGCCGCCGAAGATCCAGAGCCGGATGGTCCGCACGGTGATGCCGTTGCGGCGGGCGGCGAAGGCATGCCCCAGCTCGTGCAGCAGGATCGAGCCGAAGAAGCCGATCGAGCTGAGCACGGCGAGCAGGTAGGCGTCGGTGCTGCCGGGCTCGTCGAGCACGTCCCCGTAGAAGCCGGAGAGCCAGATGATCACGATGAACAGGAAGAAGAACCAGGACCAGTCGACCGCGATCCTGATTCCCGCCACGCGGAAGAGCGTTATCGAGCTGCCGCCGAACACGGGCACATCGTATGGACATGCGTCACGGGGGCGAGGGCGGCGACTGGATATGTTCCGCTGCCATGGACAAGCAATGGGTTCGGTCTCTGCTCGAGACCCTCGAGAAAATCGATCGTCCGTCGGCCTCGCCGGGCGAGAAGGCAGCGGCGGAATGGGTGCAGGGCGAGTTCGCGAAGCTCGGCGCCGAGTCGCGGATCGAGGTCGAGTCAGCCCACGGCACCTACTGGTGGCCGATCGGGATCGGGACCGCGCTGGGCCTGGCGGGCGGGATCGCCGCCCGTCGGGGGAAGCGGCTGGCCGGAGCGTTGCTCGGCGCCGCCGGCGCCGCCGCCATCGCCACCGACTTCCCGCCCCGCTCGCGCCCGCTCCGCAAGGTCCTGCCCAAGCGCGAGACCTACAACGTGATCTGCGAGCTCGGCGACCCGGACGCCGAGCGGACCGTCGTCCTGACCGCCCATCACGACGCCCCTAACGCGGGCCTGATCTTCCATCCGGGCATCCCGGCCCTGGTCTCCAAGACCGGGCTCTTCCAGCACCTCGACACCTCGCCGATGCTGATGGCGCCGGTGATCGGCGGGCCGGTGCTCAGCGCCCTCGGCGGGCTGACCGGGAGCCGCAAGGTCGCCACCGCGGGGGCCGTGCTGGCGGCCGGGTCGACCGCGGCGATGGTCGACGTCGGGATGCGCGACGCGGTGCCCGGCGCCAATGACAACGGCGCCGCCACCGTCGCCCTGATCGAGCTGGTCCGGCGCTTCGTCGCCGACCCGCCCGAGGGGGTTCGGCTGATCGCCGTCTCGCTCGGTTCGGAGGAATCGTTCAGCGAGGGCATCAAGGCCTTCGGCGAGCGGCATTTCGCCGACCTCCCGACCGACTCCACCTTCTTCATCAACCTGGAGGCGATCGGCTCCCCGTTCCTCACGGTGATCCGCGGCGAAGGCTTCCTGAAGATGTTCGAGTACCCGCAGGAGGCGCTGATCCTCGCCGATCGCACGGCCGAGGAGGAAGGCATCGAGCTGATGCCGAACCTGCGGATCCGCAACGGCACGGACGGGCTCGAGCCGCTGGCCGCCGGCTACCCGGTGGTCTCGATCTGCTCATGCACCGAGCACAAGCAGCCGCTCAACTACCACTGGCCGAACGACACCTCGGAGTTCGTCGATTTCGACACGGTCGAGGAGGCGGTCCGCCTGGCCGAGGCGATGACCAGGCGGCTCTCCCGCGAGTGGGTCTGAGCCTCAGGCTTCGTCCTCGGGCTCGCCCCAGCGGTTGTCGCCGTAGTCGCGGTCGCGCTCGTCCTCGACCGACTCGCGGTCCGGGCCGTAGCCGGCCTGGGTCAGCATCCGCCGCAGATCGACGATCTGCTGCCGGTCGAGATCCTTGCCGTGCGGAACGTGGAAGGTCTCGGTCTCGGGGCCGATCTCGACCTTGAGGTGGCCGTTGTGCTCCTGGGTGACGGTTCCGATCGCGCCGAGGAGCGACTCGACCTTGCGCCACTCGATCGTGTGCTTCTGGTGGTCGAAGATCTCGGTGAGCGTGCTGCTGTGGTGGTTGCTGAGCCCCTGGTCGGACATCGGTCTCCTCGGGTCGGTTTCGACGACGGGATGAGTATCGCCGACGGCCCGGCTCTGCGACTCTTCTCGTGTGAAGCGAGAGCTCGCAGCCGGCTACGAACTGGATGACGACCCGACTCGGGTCGATCTCGACGTGGTCTGCCGCTTCCTCGGCGAGGAGGCCTACTGGTCCAAGGGTCGGTCGCGCGAGCTGATCGAGAAGACCTTCCACGGCGCCTCCCGCGTGGTCGGGCTCTTCGCGCCGGACGGCAGCACCGTCGGCTACTGCCGCGCGCACTCGGACGAGGTCGTCTTCGCCTACCTCTGCGATGTCTTCGTGCTCGAGGAGCACCGGGGCCGCGGCCTGGGCAAGGAGCTGGTGCGGGAGATGGTGGACGGCTCACCGCTCCGGGAGCTGCGCTGGCTGCTCGGCACCGCCGACGCCCACGAGATGTACCGCGAGCTCGGCTTCCGCAAGCCCTCGTTCCGGATCATGGAACGCCCCGGCCCGAAGTTCGCCGACGACCCGCCCTCGGAGTAGCCCAGAGCGGAGCGAAGCGACGTGGCGGGATTTCCCGCCACGTTTGCACGAATAACGACCCGAAGTTGGCTAGGCCTGGAGGGACGGGGCGGAGCGTTCGATGATCGCCTCGAAGTCGGTGCCGGCCGGGAGGGTGCCGAAGGCCTCTCCGTAGTCGCCGGCCAGGCGGGAGGCGCAGAAGGCGTCGGCGACCGCCGGGTCTCCGTGGCGGACCAGCATCGATCCCTGGAAGGCGAGGCCCATGCCCTCGACCACGCGACGGGCCCGGACCTCGAGGGTCTCCGGGTCGCTGGTGATCGAGTCCTGGAGCTTCGCGACGAAGGCGTCGAGCCGCGGGTCGGCCCCGGCCGCCTCGCCGACCTCGGCGAAGAAGGCCTCGAAGGAGGCCGGGCTCTTGACCATGGCGCGAAGGGCGTCGAGGCACTGGACGTTGCCGGAGCCCTCCCAGATCGACATCAGGGGGCTCTCGCGGAACAGGCGCGGCATGCCCGACTCCTCGGCGTAGCCGTTGCCGCCGAAGCACTCGAGCGCCTCGACCGCATGCCACGGCGCCCGCTTGCAGACCCAGTACTTGAGCACCGGGGTGGCGAGCCGCTGCAGCAGGGCGGCGGCCTCGTCACCGGCGGCGGCCTCGTCGTAGGCGCGGGCGAGGCGCATCACCGAGGCGGTGGCGGCCTCGGACTCGACGCTGAGATCGGCCAGGACGTTCTGCATCAGCGGCTGGTCGATCAGCTTCTTGCCGAAGGCGGAGCGTCCCTGGGCATGGTGCGTGGCCTGGGCGACGGCGTTCCGCATGCCGGCGGCCGAGCCGATCGTGCAGTCGAGGCGGGTGTGGCTGACCATCTCGATGATGGTGCGGATGCCGCGCCCGTCCTCGCCGATCATGCGGGCCCAGGCGCCCCGGAACTCGACCTCGGAGGAGGCGTTCGACTTGTTGCCGAGCTTGTCTTTGAGGCGCTGGATGTGGAAGCGGTTGCGCTCGCCGTTCGGGGTGAACCGGGGCATCAGGAAGCAGGAGACGCCGGCGTCGGTCTGGGCGAGCACGAGGAAGGCGTCGCACATCGGGGCCGAGCAGAACCACTTGTGGCCGGTGATCTCGTACTCGCCGCCGGGGCCGCCGCCGTTCAGCGGGACGGCGCGGGTGGTGTTGGCGCGGACGTCGGACCCGCCCTGCTTCTCGGTCATCGCCATGCCGGCCAGGCAGCCGGGCTTCTCGTCGGCGGGACGCAGCTTGCCGTCGTACTCGAGCGAGGTGAAGCGGGGCTCCCACTCGGCCGCGACCTCGGGCTGGTTGCGCAGCGAGGGGATCACCGAGAAGGTCATCGAGATCGGGCAGCCGACCCCGGCCTCGACCTGGGCGAGCTGCGAGAACAGGGCGGCGCGGGCGACGTTGGCGCCGGGGCCGGGCTCGCGCCAGGGCAGGGCGTGCAGGCCATGCGAGATGCCGAGCGACATCAGCTGATGCCAGGCGGGGTGGAACTCGACCTCGTCGATCCGGTTGCCGAAACGGTCGAAGGCCTTGAGCCGCGGCGGGAACTCGTTGGCGTCACGGCCGGCGATCAGCGTGTCCGGCTGCCCGCAGATCTCGCCGAGCGCACGGATCCGCTCGTCCGCCCAGCCCGCACCCTCGCGCTTGACCGCCTCCTGGAGGGGTCGGTCGATCTCGTAGAGGTTGACGTTCTCGAGCGGGGTCGACTGGTTGAAGACCGTGTGGGTCGCGTACTCAGGAGTCTCGGCGATTTCCGGCATGGCCTAATGGTCGCACAGGATCGGGGGATTCCGGCGTGGAGAACTACCCATTGACACCCTCGGGCGGTTTCGCTCTATAGCATCGGTTCCTGCAAGAGACGCAGCCGAATATCGAAGGGAAGTACCAGTCGTGTCGAAGATCAAAGTGACCAATCCGATCGTCGAGCTGGATGGCGATGAGATGACCCGCATCATCTGGTCGTTCATCAAAGAGCAGCTGATCCTTCCCTATCTCGACGTCGATCTGAAGTACTACGACCTCGGCATCGAGAGCCGCGACGCGACCGACGACCAGATCACGGTCGACGCCGCCAACGCGATCAAGGAGCACGGCGTCGGCGTCAAGTGCGCCACGATCACCCCGGACGAGGCCCGGGTCGAGGAGTTCGGCCTGAAGGAGATGTACCGCTCCCCGAACGGCACCATCCGCAACATCCTCGGCGGCGTGATCTTCCGCGAGCCGATCGTGATCTCGAACGTGCCGCGACTGGTCCCCGGCTGGACCAAGCCGATCATCATCGGCCGTCACGCCTTCGGCGACCAGTACCGCGCCACCGACCTGGTGGTCGAGGGCGAGGGCACCCTGACCATGACCTTCACGCCGAAGGACTCGGCCGAGCCGATCGAGATGCATGTCCACGACTTCCCCGGTGGCGGTGTCGCGATGGCGATGTACAACCACGACGACTCGATCCGCGACTTCGCCCGCGCCTCCTTCCGTTACGGCCTCGACCGCGGCTTCCCGGTCTACATGTCGACCAAGAACACGATCATGAAGCGCTACGACGGTCGCTTCAAGGACCTCTTCCAGGAGATCTTCGACGCCGAGTTCAAGGCCGACTTCGACGCCGCCGGCCTGACCTACGAGCACCGGCTGATCGACGACATGGTCGCCTCCGCCCTGAAGTGGGAGGGCGGCTACGTCTGGGCCTGCAAGAACTACGACGGCGACGTCCAGTCCGACACGGTCGCCCAGGGCTACGGCTCGCTCGGCCTCATGACCTCGGTCCTGATGACCCCGGACGGCAAGACGGTGGAGGCCGAGGCCGCGCACGGCACGGTGACCCGTCACTACCGTGAGCACCAGAAGGGCAACCCGACCTCGACCAACCCGATCGCCTCGATCTTCGCCTGGACCCGCGGCCTCGCGGCCCGTGGGCGCATGGACGAGACCCCCGAGGTCAGCCAGTTCGGCGAGACTCTGGAACGGGTCTGCATCGAAACCGTGGAGAGCGGCAAGATGACCAAGGACCTGGCCCGACTGATCGATGCCGATCACCCGTGGCAGACCACCCAGGAGTTCCTGGCCTCGATCGACGAGAACCTTCAGAAGGCGATGGCCTAGCGGCCCCGCCCCCGAAACCACCAAGGAGAAGAACGTGAGCTCAACCGCCAAGGTAACCGTGACCGGCGCCGCCGGGCAGATCGGCTACGCCCTGCTCTTCCGGATCGCCAGCGGCCAGCTGCTCGGTCCCGACACCAAGGTCCACCTCAGCCTGCTCGAGATCCCGGCCGCCGTCAAGGCCGCCGAGGGCACCGCGATGGAGCTGGACGACTGCGCCTTCCCGCTGCTGGAGAAGATCAGCATCTCCGACGATCCCAAGGACGCCTTCGACGGCGCCAACATCGGCCTGCTGGTCGGCGCCCGTCCGCGCGGACCGGGCATGGAGCGCGCCGACCTGCTCGAGGCCAACGGTGGCATCTTCAAGCCGCAGGGCGAGGCGATCAACGCCGCCGCCGCCGATGACATCAAGGTCCTCGTGGTCGGCAACCCGGCCAACACGAACGCCCTGATCGCCGCCGCGGCCGCCCCGGACGTGCCGAAGGAGCGCTTCACCGCGATGATGCGCCTCGACCACAACCGGGCGATCGCCCAGCTGGCCAACAATCTCGGCCGCTCGGTCTCCGACGTCAAGCCGGCCACCCAGTACCCGGACATCAGCAACGCCCTGGTCGACGGTGCCCCGGCGCCGGCCCAGGTCGACGATGACGTCTGGGTCCGTGACGAGTTCATCCCCCGCGTCGCCAAGCGCGGCGCCGAGATCATCGACGCCCGTGGCGCCTCCAGCGCCGCCTCCGCCGCCAACGCCGCGATCGACCACGTCCGCGATTGGGTGCTCGGCACCCCCGAGGGCGACTGGGTCTCGATGGGCATCCCGTCGGACGGCTCCTACGGCGTGCCGGAGGGCATCATCGCCGGCTTCCCGGTCACCTGCTCCGGCGGCGAGTACAAGGTCGTCGAGGGTCTCGAGATCGACGACTTCTCGCGCGAGAAGATCGACGCCAACGCGAACGAGCTGATGGAAGAGCGCAACGCGGTAGCCGACCTCGGCCTGCTCTAACCCCCCTCTCGGAAATCCTGCTTGGAAACATACGCCCGGCGTATGTTTCCGGGCAGGATTTGTGGAAGCCCGGGCCTTGGCCCGGGCTTTCGCGTTTTGTCCGGAGGATCGGTAGCTTCCCGCTGGTGAGCGAACGGATGAAGGTCGTGATCATGAGAGAGCTGCTGCCGGCCGGCCGGAAGCCGCTCGAGGAGTGTTTCGAGGTGGTCTCTCTTGGTCTCGACGCGAGCCGCGAGGAGATGCTGGCCGCCGCGGCCGGGGCCGACGGGTTGGTCACCGACCTGACCTTTCCGGTCGACGGCGAGTTGCTCGATGCCGCCGGCCCCGGCCTGAAGGTCGTCGCCAACTTCGGGGTCGGCTACGACAACGTCGACCTGGCCGCATGCGCCGAGCGAGGGGTCACCGTCACGAATACGCCCGGGGCCTTGACCAACGCCACCGCGGAACTGGCCCTCGCCCTCGCGATGGCGGCCGCCCGCGACCTGCCGGAGGCGGAGCGGGATCTCCGCGAGGGAACCTGGCAGGGCTGGGATCCGGCCCGATGGAGAGGGTTCGAGCTGAGCGGGGCCACTATCGGCGTGGTCGGCGCGGGGCGGATCGGCGGCCGGTTCATGGATCTGGTCGCCGGTTTCGGGGGCGAGCGCCTCTACACCGCCCGGTCCGCCAAGCCTGAGCTCGCGTCGAGGCACGGCGCCCGCCTGGTCGAACTGGACGAGCTGCTCCGCGAGTCCGACCTGATCAGCCTTCATCTTCCCGGCGGCCCCGAGACCGAGCACCTGATCGACGACCGCGCCCTCGGGCTGGTCAAGCCGAGCGCGATCCTGGTCAACACCGGCCGTGGCACCCTGGTCGACTCGAAGGCCCTGATCCGCGCGCTCGAGGAGGACCGGATCGGCGCGGCCGGCCTGGACGTCTTCGAAGGCGAGCCCGCCTTCGACCCCGGGTTCCTGACGGCGCCTCGCGTGGCGCTCGCCCCGCATATCGGATCCGCCACCTTCCGCTCCCGGGACGAGATGTCCCGGATCGTCGCCGCCAACGTGACTGCGGTGCTCGAAGGCAGCCCGGCCCCGAACCCGGTCACCGCTTAACGAAAACGGGCCCCGATCCCCCTGCAGGATCGAGGCCCTCCGGTCGCCCCTGAGGGCGAGCCAGTTATCGCTGGACGCGAAGTGTCTTCACCCGGGTCTTGCCGTTCGCCGAACGGATCTTGACCTTGACCCGCTTGGCCTTGCCGCTGCGGATCGCGCGGGCGGCCTTGCGGGTGACCTTCACGCGGGCCCTGCCGTTGCCCGCCTTGGCGAGACGGAAGGCGCCCTTGCCGATCACCCGGCTCTTGCCGGGGAGCGACAGCGAAAGACGTCCGGAACGGGTCGCCGACTTGAACCCGACCACCACGGTGCGGCCGCTGATCGCGGCCCGGTAGATCGTCGGGGCGGCCTGGGGCGAGGGACCCGAGCTGCGGGTCACCTTGACCGAGGCGTCATCGGAGAGCACGGCGCCCGATCCCTGCTGGGTCGAGGAGCTGACCGTCGCCGTGTTGACGTAGGTCTTCTCGCCGACCGGGGTGGAGGAGCCGGTGCGGGCCTCCAGGCAGAGCAGGTAGAGCGTGCCGGTCAGCGGATGCGCGGTCGGGTTCCAGACGTAGAACACGCGGGTCTTCGGCTGCGGGTCGTTGCCGAGCGGCACCAGGCCGTCCTCGAACTCCCAGCCGCCGACGATGCCCTTGGCGTTCTCACCGCAGATCAGCGACTCGGTGGCGACGCCGCCGGAAGCGACCTGGATCGGCTTCGTGACCTTGGTGAAGACGAGGTCGGAACTCGCCCCGTTCACCTCGGTGGTCTTGTTCTGGAGGCAGCGGATGCTCGCGGTGACCGTGGTCGATCCGCCGCCGACCTTCAGGGTCAGCTTCCGGCCGGTGTCCCCGACCGGGGCGTTGGCCAGGATCAGCACGCGGCCGCCGGTGACGTCGATGCCGGGAGCGACCGGGGTCGAGCCGGCCGGGCAGTCCAGCGTGACCTCGTGGATGCCGGGGTTCAGGGTCACGGTCTTGGTGACCGGGGCGCCGACGGTCAGGCCGCGGCCCTCGGTCGTCTTGCCGGGGAGGCAGACCGCGAACAGCTTGAGCTGGGCCTGGCCGGTCGAATGGTTGGTGACCTTGGCCTCGTAGCTGGCGGTCGAGTCGGAACGCAGGCGGGAGACCTCGATGTCGTCGTAGGTCCCGGTGCCCTGGTCGATGTGGTCGACGCGGACGGCCGCGTCGGAGATCAGATCGCCCGGGTTGCAGGAGATCGACTCCGAGGTGGAGCTGCCGGCCTGCATCGTGATCTGCTTCTCGACCTTGTAGATGGTGAGCTGCTCGTTCTGGGTCGAGACCGTGGTCGAAGGCAGCGTCGTCTTGACCTTGACGTGGTAGGTCGCGGTCTGCCCGGCGGCCAGGGTGCCGGCGGCGCAGGTGACGTGCTGGCCGGTGTAGGTGCAGGGCGCGTCGACCGAGAGGATGTTCAGCCCGGCCGGGACGTCGTCGGAGACGACCACGTCGGCCGCGGCGGCGTCACCCTCGTTCTTGACCGAGAGAGTGAAGATGACCTGGCCGCCCTCGACCACCTCGGGGTGATCGGCGATCTTGGTGATCTTCAGCTTCGGCTTGCCCGGAGGGGGAGGGGTGTCTCCCGGCAGGCAGCCGGTGAAGAGAGCCTGGTGGGTCTCGCGGTTGGAGGTGAAGCGGTCGGCGATGACCTGGCCCATGTTGTGGCCGACATTGGCCGCGTTGACGTGGGCCTTGGGGGCGAGGATGGTGCCGCCGAAGGCCGAGCCGGTGTTCAGGGTGACCGCGGTCGCGTCGGAGAAGTTCCAGAGCGTCTTCTGGTTCTGGGTCGCGGTGGCCGAGTCCTGGGCCTGGTTCCAGCTGCCGCCGATCCCGTTGCGGAAGTACATGTTGCCGTCGATCTGGACGTTGGTGCCGGAGACGTTGATCAGCGCGGTGGCGCCGGTCGGGACCTCGATCAGGACGGCGACGTTGCCGGTCAGCTGGGCCGGCGTGACCGAGAAGACGTTCAGGTTGGCGTCGGTGCCCTTCAGGTAGAGGGCGTTGCCGCCGAGCGAGATGCCGGCGGGGTTGCTGCCGCCGGTGTTGATCACCGCGGCGGAGCCGTTCGGGGCGATCGCCGCCCAGTTGCCCGACTTGGCGGTCAGGTCGGTGAAGGCCGCGTTGAAGTCGATCGGCGCCGAGCCGAGCTGCGAACCGCCGCCGTTGTAGTTGATGTAGCCGGTCAGTCCCGGGGTCCAGGCGCTGCCCTTCTGGAGGTTGAACGAGTTCGAGCTGCCGTTGACGACCAGCGACGGGAAGGTGGAGGCGACCGAGAGGTGCGTGCCGACGGTCATCCCGGAGGCGGCGAGATTGCCGCCGTAGGCGATCGCGCCTTCGGACTCGGAACCGCGGGAACCATTGCCGTGCACGAACTCGGTGTAGCCGGTGGCGGCGCCGAGGGGGTTCGCCGCGCAGGTGGTCGTCGCCGATGCCGGCGAGGTGAACGTGAACGCGGCCATGGCCAAAGTGGCTGCGAACAGGATGGCCTTGACGGCCCGGGCGATGCTCATGCTCATGTGGCGGTTCCTTGCGTTTTCGCGTTGATGCCGAATCGAGGTGTCTCCCTGAGACCCCGATCTGAAACGGCAACGCAGCAACCGACTGGTGGCTGACATGCGGCGGATCCAGTACCCCCATACGGACCCGTCTGGCAAGGCCGACCCACTGAGGGATCGAAGATGCCGGTCAGACTGGCTATGACTGTACCGCTACATAACCCCGGTCCAGGACGAAAGTTTCACCCGGAAACCCCGCAAATTGCGCGGTTTACGTGAGGTTCAGGACTTCGGGTCGGACTTCCGCGACCGCGGGACGGTGCGGAAGATGTGATCCCAGAACGGGGTGGAGACGCCATACCCGTAGTGGTGATCCTGGAAGTGGTGCCGCATGTGATGCTCACGCACCTTCTTGCCGATCTTCGACTTCGGCACGAAGTGGTGGAGGTAGTAGTGCGTGTAGTCGTAGACGAGATAGCCGACCAGGAACCCGGCGAAGGCCGCGAAGCCGCTCGGGGAGCCGAAGATCAGCATGAACACGACGTAGAAGATCAGGGCCAGCGGCAGGCTCGCGGCCGGAGGCATGACCAGTCGCATCTTGTCGTTCGGGTGGTCGTGATGGACCCCGTGGATGATGAAGTTGATCTTGTCGCCGCCCTTGAACTTGGGGGTCCAGTGGAAGAGCAGGCGGTGGAGCCAGTACTCCGACAGGGTCCAGATCGCCAGGCCGGCCACGAAGAGGCCGATCACCGAGAGGGCGCCGAGGCCCCCGTCGAAGCTGAGCCATATCAGCAGGGCGATGATCGGGCCGAAGATCAGCAACGGCACGACCGGGTGCACCCGGGAGAAGAAATTCAGGATCGGGTTCTCGAAAAGGTCAGGTGAAGCTGCGAGTCTTTCCGTACGTTCCGAAGATCCCATACCAAGGGGAATGGTAGCGTGATCGTCCCCGAACTTAGGAGAAGCAAAGTCACGATGAGCAATACCGCCACTGCAGCCCAGGACTTCAAGGTCGCCGATCTTTCCCTCGCCGAGTATGGACGGAAGGAGATCCGTCTGGCCGAGCACGAGATGCCCGGCCTGATGGCGACCCGACGCGAGTTCGCCGATTCCAAGCCGCTGGCGGGAGCCCGGGTCACCGGCTCGCTCCACATGACCATCCAGACCGCCGTCCTGATCGAGACCCTGGTCGAGCTCGGAGCCGACGTGCGCTGGGCCAGCTGCAACATCTTCTCGACCCAGGATCACGCCGCCGCCGCGATCGCGGTCGGCCCGAACGGCACCCCGGAGGACCCGCAGGGCGTCCCGGTCTACGCCTGGAAGGGCGAGACCCTGGAGGAGTACTGGTGGTGCACCGAGCAGGCCCTGACCTGGCCCGAGGCCGGCGCCGACGGCTCGGCCGGACCGAACATGATCCTCGACGACGGCGGTGACGCGACGCTGCTGATCCACAAGGGCGTCGAGTTCGAGGCGGCCGGCGCCGTGCCGGACCCGGCCGGCGCGGACTCCGAGGAGTTCCGCATCGTCCTCCAGACCCTGACCGACTCCCTCGCGGCCGAGCCGCAGAAGTGGACCCAGATCGCCAAGGGCATCAAGGGCGTGACCGAGGAGACCACCACCGGCGTCCACCGTCTCTACGAGATGATGGAGAAGGGCGAGCTGCTCTTCCCGGCGATCAACGTCAACGACTCGGTCACCAAGTCCAAGTTCGACAACCTCTACGGCTGCCGCCACTCGCTGATCGACGGCATCAACCGCGCCACCGACGTGATGATCGCCGGCAAGGCCGCGGTCGTCTGCGGCTTCGGTGACGTCGGCAAGGGCTGCGCCGAGTCGCTGCGTGGCCAGGGCGCCCGCGTGATCGTCACCGAGATCGATCCGATCTGCGCCCTCCAGGCTTCGATGCAGGGCTACGAGGTCCGCCGCCTCGAGGACGTGGTCGGCAGCGCCGACATCTTCGTCACGACGACCGGCAACAAGGACATCATCACCGCCGCCCACATGGCGCAGATGAAGCACCAGGCGATCGTCGGCAACATCGGCCACTTCGACAACGAGATCGACATGGTCGGCCTCGAGGCCACCCCCGGCATCGAGAAGATCGAGATCAAGCCGCAGGTCCACGAGTACCGCTTCGCGGACGGCCACTCGATCATCGTGCTCTCCGAGGGTCGTCTGCTCAACCTCGGCAACGCCACCGGCCACCCGAGCTTCGTGATGTCGAACTCGTTCACCAACCAGGTGATCGCCCAGATCGAGCTCTACGCCAAGGCCGACGACTACGAGCTCGGCGTCTTCGTCCTGCCGAAGCACCTCGACGAGAAGGTCGCCCGCCTCCACCTGGATGCCGTCGGCGCCGACCTGACCGAGCTCAGCCCGGAGCAGGCCGCCTACATCGGCGTCAAGGTCGAGGGCCCCTACAAGCCGGAGCATTACCGCTACTAGGCGGCAGTCGGAAGAACCTCGAGATCGCCCGCCACCCGGCGGGCGATTTTCGTTAAGCGAGGGCTCGAGGAAGTTCTCCCCGGGGCGAGTTTCGACCGACCCGCAAAATGCGGGTCTTGTTACTCGGGTGTGAAGAAAGAAACCTGCGATTTGCGGAATCGTGGCCGACCCCGTTCGGCCGCACTTGCTTGGATGACCGGCAGTGGCCGCGCGCAAGAAAAAAGCCCCCTCCTGCGAGGACTGTTACTTCCGTCAGAAGATGCTCTGCGCGCTCGATCTGGAGGAGCCCTGCGGAACCTTCCGGGAGAGCCGGCCGGAGGGATTGGTCCCGCCGCGCCAGCCGATGCTCCTGCTCCGGCCGCCCCGCTGGGCCGACCGATAAGCCAACATGCCCTCCGGCCTTCGCCGGATGGCCACGGAAACCCGCCCGCCAACGAGCATTCAGGGACGGTTTGGCGGGCTCCGCTCCAGGTGGTGCGGAGTAGCATCCGGCTGATGAACGGAATCGGTCGGATGTCATGAAGCTCACCGTCCTCGGCAAGTCGCCCGCCTGGCAGGACGCCGACGGCGCCTGCAGCGGCTATCTGGTGACCGAGGGCGACACCGCCGTACTGCTCGACTGCGGCAACGGGGTCTTCGGGAAGCTCCGCAAACACCACGACTACGTCGAGACGTCGACGCGATCGTGATCTCCCACCTCCACGCCGATCACTTCGCCGACCTGATCCCCTACGGATTCGCGCTGCGGTTCGCTCCCCGCCAGCAGCCGGTGCCGATCGATCCCTGGCCCGGCACCGACGAGCCGGCCCGCCCGAAGCTCTACGGCCCGCCCGGCTCGAACCAGTTCCTCACCGACCTCGACGACACCTGGAGCCTCGGCCAGCACTTCGAACAGGCTTTCGAGACCCAGGAGTACGACCCCCACGGCGCGATCGAGATCGGCGACCTGCGGATCCGCTTCTGCGAGGTGCCGCACTACGTGACCACCTTCGCCATGGAAGTGACCGGGCCGGGCGGCGGCCGGATCACCTACGGCGCCGACTGCTGCCCGAACGACGCCCTGGTCGGCTTCGCCGAGGGCACCGACCTGCTGATCGCCGAGGCGACGCTGCCCCGTCCCGAACGGACCGGGGTGCGGGGGCACCTCACCGCCGGCGAGGCCGGGGAGCACGCCGAGAAGGCCGGGGCGAAGCGGTTGATGCTCACCCACATCTCCGACGAGCTCGATCCCGAGACCGCCGCCGGCCAGGCGGGCTCGACCTACGGCGGGCCGATCCAGGTCGCCCGCGAGGGCCTCGAGATCGAGATCTGAGATGCCGTTTGAGTCGGGCGCGGTCCGTTACTAAGCTTGGAAGCCATGTCTGAACGGGATCTGTTCGCGAACTTCGCCCGGATGAGGCGGGAGATGGATGAGATGCTGAGCGGTGGCTGGGGACGCGCCACGTACATCAGCCGCCGGGCGACCGGCTTCTCCCCGAACGTCGACGTCTACTACTGCGGCGATCCGCAACGGGCCGTGGTCAAGTGCGACCTCTCCGGGATCGATCTCTCGACCGTCGGCATCGAGGTCTCGGGCCGTCAGCTGACCATCGTCGGCGAGCGTCCGGTCCAGGAGACCGAGGGACGGGTCTACCAGCAGGTCGAGATCCCGACCGGGCCGTTCCGTCACGTCGTCGAGCTGCAGGTCGACGTCGACTCGGACCGGGCCAGCGCCACCTACGACGACGGCGTGCTGAGGGTCGACCTGCCGCTCCGCGACGAGGCCGAGGTGACCCGCCGGGTCCCGATCGACCGCGCCCGCAAGGGAACCGAGTAGATGGCCGGCTCGGGCGAGAGCGTGCCCGTCCTCGAGGTCGTCGAGAGCGGCCGCGAGGAGGAGGCGATCCGGGAAAGCCGGGCGCTGCCCGAGGCGATGCCGGTCCTGCCGCTGCGGGACACGGTCGCCTACCCGGACACGCTCGCCCCGCTCGGGGTCGGGCAGGAACGCTCGATCAAGCTGGTCGACGACGTGCTGGCCGGCAACCGGATGCTGGTCATGGTCGCCTCGCGCGACCCGGAGGAGGACGCGCCGAGCCCCGACCAGCTCCATGAGGTCGGCGTGGTCGGCGTCGTCACCCGGATGCTCAAGGTGCCCGACGGCACGATCCGCATCCTCGTGCAGGGCAGCCAGCGGGTCCGACTCGGCCCGTACGTGGCAGAGACCCCGTACCTGGTCGCCCGGATCACCGAGATGCCGGACGTGGTCGAGGAGAGCCCCGAGCTGGAGGCCCTGACCCGCAACGTCCAGAAGACCTTCTCCGACATCATCGAGCAGATCCCGTACCTGCCCGAGGAGCTTCAGCTCGCGGTCACCAACGTCGAGGATCCCTCGGCCCTCTCGCATCTGATCGCCGGGGCGCTGCGGATTCCGACCGAGGAGAAGCAGCTCCTGCTCGAGGAGGTCGATGTCGCGAAACGGCTGCGGATGCTCTCCGAGATCCTGGCCCGCGAGCTGGAGGTGATCCAGCTCGGCTCGCAGATCCAGTCCGAGGTCCAGTCCTCGATCGACAAGGGCCAGCGCGAGTACTTCCTGCGCGAGCAGCTGAAGGCGATCCAGGCGGAGCTCGGCGAGGAGGACGAGCAGATCGCCGAGGCCAACGAGCTGCGCGAACGGATCGAGGCGGCGCGACTGCCCGAGCATGCTCAGCAGGCGGCCGAACGGGAGCTCTCCCGGCTCGAGAAGCTACCGCCGGCGGCGGCCGAGCACGGCGTGATCCGGACCTACCTGGAGTGGCTGGTCGACCTGCCCTGGTCGAAGGAGACCGAGGACAACCTCGACATCGAACATGCCCGTGAGGTGCTCGATACCGACCACTACGACATGGAGAAGATCAAGGACCGGATCCTCGAGTACCTGGCGGTGCGCAAGCTGAACCCGGACTCGCCCGGCCCGATCCTCTGCTTCGTCGGCCCGCCCGGGGTCGGCAAGACCAGCCTCGGCAAGTCGATCGCCCGTGCCTTGGGCCGCGAGTTCGAACGGATCTCGGTCGGTGGCGTGCGCGACGAGGCGGAGATCCGCGGGCACCGCCGCACCTACATCGGCGCGATGCCGGGCACCATCGTCCGGGCGCTGCGCGACGCCGGCTCCCGCAACCCCGTCTTCATGATCGACGAGATCGACAAGATGGGCTCCGACTTCCGGGGCGACCCGTCCTCGGCCATGCTCGAGGTGCTCGACCCGGCCCAGAACGACTCGTTCCGCGACCACTACCTCGACATGCCCTTCGACCTCTCCGAGGTCATGTTCATCGCCACCGCGAACGTGCTCGACACGATCCCTGGCCCGCTGCGCGACCGCATGGAGGTCATCCAGCTGGCCGGCTACACGGTCGACGAGAAACGCCACATCGCCCGCCGGTACCTGGTGCCGAGGCAGATCAGGGCGAACGGCCTGAAGCCCTCGCAGATCTCCTTCACCGACCCGGCCTTGACCGCGATCATCGAGGAGTACACCCGGGAGGCCGGGGTCCGCGGGCTCGAACGCGAGATCGGCACGGTCTGCCGCAAGGTCGCCCGGACGGTCGCCGAGGGCGGCGGCAAGACGAAGAAGACCAAGGTCTCCGGCAAGAAGGTCCGGGAGCTGCTCGGGCGGCGACGCGTCTTCTCCGAGACCCGGCGCCGGACCAGGGTTCCCGGCGTCTCGACCGGACTGGCCTGGACCCCGACCGGCGGCGATGTCCTCTTCATCGAGGCGACCGCGATGCCGGGCAACGGCAAGCTCGTGATCACCGGGCAGCTCGGTGACGTGATGCGGGAATCCGCCCAGGCGGCGCTGTCCTACGTCCGCGCCAACGCCCGTGACCTGGCCCCGGGGCTGGACGAGAAGTGGTTCGCCGAGAACGACCTCCACATCCACGTCCCGGCCGGCGCGGTGCCGAAGGACGGCCCGTCCGCGGGTGTCGCGATCACCGTCGCCCTGGTCTCGCTGATCACCGGGCGCCCGGTCCGCAACGATGTCGCGATGACCGGCGAGGTGACCCTGACCGGCCAGGTCCTGCCGATCGGCGGGGTGAAGGAGAAGTCCCTGGCTGCCCAGCGGGCGGGGATCAAGATCGTGATCGTGCCGAGCCGCAACGAGGGCGATGTCGAGGAGATCCCCGAGCACGAACGGGCCGTGGTCGAGTTCCGCTACGCCGAGAAGGTGGGCGATGCGCTCGCCGTCGCGCTCGAAGGCAAGCTGCCCGGCTGACCCGGTTCTTTTTCTTTGGACCGGGGTACCGGTATCCTCGAATGACCGTCATCGGACCAAGCGAGGAGTACATGGGTACAGAGAACATCTCAGGGAAGGCAAGCCAGGCCTACTCGTCGGCGCGCGAGAACCAGTACATCCGTCGCCTGATCGAGGACGAGGAGCTTCGTGGCAGTCTGATCGCCGCCGCCCTCGCTGGGCGCAAGGCCCTGGGGCGGATCCAGAACAACCGCGCCTCCGCGGTCGAGTCGGTGACCGGCGACAAGAAGGTCAAGCGTGAGCTTCAGAACGCCGCCGAGTCGCTGCGCGACGCCGCCGATCGACTCAAGGCGCCGAAGAAGAAGCGCCACCCGATCCGCAAGCTGCTCGCGATCGGCCTGATCACCGGCGGCCTGGTCCTGGTCTTCAGCGAGTCGGCCCGCAAGAGCCTGCTCGACGCGGTATTCGGCGCCGAGGAGGAGTTCGTCTACACCTCGACGACCAGCACCGAGTCGGCCCAGACCAACGGGACCCCGGTCGGCGAGTAGTCACAACGCTTCGAAGGCACGGCACGGGGGTGCCCGAAAAGTAACGAGCGCTTCGCGCTCTGATTAAGGAGTCACTTTTCGGGCACCCCCGCACCATGCCTGCTTGTGTGGGTGCCGTCACGAGCGGAGCCGCCCCATCCATTCTTGGACTTCGTGGGTCGGCGTGTTTGACTGGGAGGCCGGGCGTAGCCCGTGCCGACTTACTTGTTAGACGTTCCGTACCTGCGAGTTGTCGGGGCAACGAACCCCGTAGACTCCCCAACCCTTTGGCCCGCAGGGATGACATACGTAACGTCGCCATCGTCGCTCACGTCGACCATGGCAAAACCACTCTCGTCGACGCGATGCTCTGGCAGTCCGGCGCCTTTCGCCAGGGCCAGGACGTCAACGAGCGGGTCATGGACTCGATGGACCTCGAGCGCGAGAAGGGCATCACCATCCTCGCCAAGAACACCGCGGTCCAGTACGGCGACATCAAGCTGAACATCATCGACACGCCGGGCCACGCCGACTTCGGCGGCGAGGTCGAGCGCGGCCTGACCATGGTCGACGGCGTGGTGCTCCTGGTCGACGCCTCCGAGGGGCCGCTGCCCCAGACCCGCTTCGTGCTGGGCAAGGCCCTCGACGCGGGCCTGCCGGTGATCCTGGTCGTCAACAAGGTGGACCGCCCGGACGCCCGGATCGGCGAGGTCGTCGACGAGGTCTACGAGCTCTTCATGGATCTCGGCGCGGACGGCGACCAGATCGAGTTCCCGATCGTCTACACCAACGGCAAGGACGGCTGGGCCTCCCTGGAGGAGGGGGTCGAAGGGACCGACCTCAAGCCCCTGCTGGACCTGATGGTCGAGCACATCCCGGCCCCCGAGTACGAGGAGGGCCACGTCCTCCAGGCCTGGGTCACCAACCTCGACGCCTCGCCGTACCTGGGCCGTCTCGCGATCTGCCGCGTCATCCAGGGCACGATCAAGGCCGGTTCGACGGTCGGCTGGTGCCGCGCCGACGGCACGGTCGAACGGGCCAACGTCTCCGAGCTCTTCGTCACCGAAGCCCTCGAACGCGTCTCCGCGAAGGAGGCCGGGCCGGGCGAGATCATCGCCGTGGCCGGCATCCCCGAGGTGACGATCGGCGAGACCCTCTCCGACGCGGAGAAGCCCGATCCGATGCCGGTGATCGAAGTCGACGAGCCCTCGCTCTCGATCATCGTCGGGATCAACACTTCCCCTCTCGCCGGCCGTTCCGGCGACAAGGTCACCGCCCGTCAGATCCAGAACCGGCTCGATCAGGAGCTGCTCGGCAACGTGGCGATCCGCGTGCTGCCGACCGAGCGCCCCGACGCCTGGGAAGTCCAGGGCCGTGGCGAGCTCCAGCTGGTGATCCTGCTCGAGATGATGCGCCGCGAGGGCTTCGAGTTGACCGCCGGCCAGCCCCGCGTGCTGACCCGGGACATCGACGGTCAACAGCACGAGCCGATGGAGCGCCTGGTCATCGACGTGCCGGAAGAGCATGTCGGCTCGGTCACCCAGCTCCTGGCCGCCCGCAAGGGGCGCATGGAGAACATGACCGCCCAGTCCGACAGCTGGACCCGGCTCGACTATGTGATCCCGGCCCGTGGCCTGGTCGGCTTCCGGACCGAGTTCCTGACCGAGACCCGTGGCACCGGCATCCTGCACTCGATCTTCGAGGGCTGGGAGCCGTGGGCGGGCGACATCGTGACCCGGGCGACCGGGTCGCTGGTCGCGGACCGTAAGGGCTCCACCGCCAGCTTCGCTCTCTTCGGGCTGCAGGAGCGCGGCGCCATGTTCGTCGGTCCGGGCGAAGACGTCTACGAGGGCATGATCGTCGGCGAGCACGCGCGCGCCAACGACCTCGACGTGAACGCGGTCAAGGAGAAGCAGCTGACCAACATGCGTTCCTCGACCTCGGACGTGCTGGTCCGCCTGACTCCGCCGAAGCCGCTCACCCTGGAGTCGGCGATCGAGTTCCTGCGTTCCGACGAGTGCGTCGAGATCACCCCGGACGCGATCCGTCTGCGCAAGGTCGACCTCGACCAGAACGAGCGCATGAAGGCCGCCCGGAAGCCCAAGAACCTTTCGCGCTGAGAAAAATGAAAGGT
>JAFKLL010000040.1:0-24291 GCA_017304845.1 Solirubrobacterales bacterium | reverse complement strand
GTTGCGGTGCGTTTCATCACAAAGCCGGGAAAACTTTTCGGAAGGTGTTGAGCGCCCGCGGCGAGCCCTTCGTCCGGAGGCGGCGGGAGAGGAGCGAGCGGAGCGGGTTGCGATCGTTGAGGGCGATGCCGACCCATTCGCTCCAGCTGCTTCGCAGGGTGAGATCGGGCTGCGGGGCCCGTCCGGACCGGGACTCGGCCCTGCCGTTCTCGACCGTGACATGCCACGGCGAGGCGTCGGTGAAATCCCACTCGACGACGAACCGGTCGGGGCCGGCGGCGGCGTGGTCGACCCGGCGCGCGGTCATGTCGAAGAGCAGATCCTGGATCTCGGGCGAGGAGTCCGGGTTCGGGTGGGGCGCGCCGGTCACCCCGGCCAGCAGCAGCTTGACCTGGCGAGACGCCACCTCGTCGGGGCTCATCGAGTGGTCGAAGGGCCAGACGTCGGCCGGCATCTCCTCCAGGGGGAAGCCGATCGTCTTCCAGCGCTGCCGGACCAGCCTGAGGCCGAAGGCGTAGATGTCCTCGAGCGAGAAACCCCAGCACTCGGCATAGGCCGGGTCGAACCCGGGCGGGCAGAAGACCCCGATCGAGTAACGGTTGATCTCGCGGAAGAGCTCGACGATCGCCGCCTTGCATTCCTCGGACTGCGGCACGATCTCGGAGAGGGTCTTGACGCCGAAACCGATGTGGCGCTGCTCGTCGCGGGAGACGTTGGTCATGCCGGCGCTGAAGCCGGGCATGCCGCCGTCCTTGTTGAAGAAGTCCTCGATGTAGTGCTGGCCGGGCTGGGCGAGAGTGCCCTCGACGACCAGGTGGTAGAGGGTGATCGCCTGGGCGAACTTGGGCAGGGAGCGGTCGGCGCGGAGCTCGTCGGCCATGCGGTCGAGCCGGTCGAAGACCCCGCGGTAGCCCCAGTTGAGCTGGGGCAGGGTGGCGGCGAGCGTGGTCGAGACGTCGCCCTCGATGCCGATCACCTCCTGGAAGAAGCGGTGGAAGAGGATCGCGTGCCGGGCCTCGTCGACCTGCTGGGTGGTGAGGAAGTAGGCCTGCTCCTCGGTCGGGGCCGCGTCGACGTAGGGGGAGAGGTTGTCGGCGACCGAGTCCTCGCCGTAGAAGAACATCGAGTACATCCAGAGTGCGGAGCTGCGCTGCAGGTCGGTGAGGGAATCCCAGCCGGCGCGGTCGGCCGAGAAGTCGAGGCTCATCGCGCTCCAGTTGTTCTCCTCCCAGCGACGGTAGAGGTCCATGTACGAGATGGAGCCTGCTTTGCTGCCCTGGGGTTCTGCCTGCGCTACTGACATCGGTTTCTCCTCGTTCGGAATACGCGGGGATACTAACTGACTCGCGAGTCAGTTACTAGGATGTCGGCGTGAGCCAGGGTTCCCGACCAGTCCGCCGCCGGCTGCCGGCCGCCGAGCGTCGAAAGTTGATCCTCGACGCCGCCCTCGACGTCTTCGCCGAGGGCGGGTACGAGGAGACGACCCTGGACGAGGTCGCCGATCGGGCCGGCGTCTCCAAGGCCCTGATCTATGAGCACTTCCCCTCGAAGCGCGATCTCTTCCGGGAGATCCTCGAGACCTGGGTCGGGGAGCTGCTGGGTCGGATCCTGGCCGCCGCCACCGCGGCCGGGGAGGTCAGCGAGGAACGCCTGGTCGCCGGCCTGGACGGTCTCCTCGGATTCGTCGAGGAACGGCGCGACGCCTGGCGGCTGCTGATCCGCCACCGGGCCAGCGACGACGTCAGCGAGACCTTCGACCGGCTCTTCGAGGAGGTCGCTCGGATCATCGGGGCGCTGATGGCCCCCGAGATGCCGAGGTCGGCGGTCCCGGACGGAGTTGAGTTCGACCTGGTCCTCGACGCGATGTCGCGGCAGCTGATGGGCTCGGTCACCGCGATCGCCAACTGGTGGGACGAGCACCGCGAGGTGCCGCGCGAGCAGGTTCTGGCGATGGCGATGGAGTTCGCCTGGGTGGGGATGGAACGGGCCGCCGCCGGCGAGCGGTGGCAGCCCGACGCCTAGCGGCGCTCAGATCCCGAGCCGCTCGCGGGCGGAGCGGACCTGCTCCGCGGCTTCCTCATGCGACATGCCGGACCCCAACAGCAGGTCGGTGGCGGTCGATCGGATCTGGCCCACGATCACGCTGACCGCCAGGTTCGAGGTCTCCTCGAGGGCGGCGGTCGCCTTGGCGGCGGCTCGCAGGGCCGACTCCCGGGCGGCCGAGCGCACCGGCGCCCCACCCAGGTGGCTGTCCAGCGAACGGACCGAGGTCGCGAGATCGCGGATCGAGTCGGTCACCACGGGCGGGATGTTTTCGTTCGTGTCGATCGCCCGCTGGCAGGCCCGGGCCAGGACCCGGGTGTTGCGGATCATCAGGTCGATCGGCTCGGCGGCCGCGGCCAGGCGATCGACCCGGCCCCGGAATCTTCGTCGGGTCGGGGCGAGCGAGATCGTCTCCTGGCTGGCCTCCACGGCGATCTTCATCTCGCGCACCGCGGGGTCGAGCGAACGGGCCCGCTCCAGGGCGG
Source organism: Solirubrobacterales bacterium (assembly GCA_017304845.1). Lineage (GTDB taxonomy): Bacteria > Actinomycetota > Thermoleophilia > Solirubrobacterales > 70-9 > 67-14. The sequence continues at coordinate 21,763 of JAFKLL010000040.1, read as the reverse complement.
CGACGATCTCCTCGTGGTTGTCGCGCTCCAGGGCGTCGGCGATGTCGACCAGGGTTCCGGACAGACGGCTGAGCAGCGGCTGCAGGTGCCGTCGGACCAGCCGGACCGGCTCGATCGGGGTGATCGCGTTGGCGGTGAGCGCGACCCCACCGCCGATCAGGGCGTCGACGAAACGGTGGGTCGAGTCGATCAGGTCCGGGGCGGGGAGGCTGGCGACCAGCACCCCGGAGACCGCGGCCTGATTGACCAGCATCACCCCGCCGCCCGAGAGGACGGCGGCAGACATCGCGAGGCCGATGACCAGCATCAGCTGCCAGGTCCCGGTGCCGAGGGCGAGCACGATCAGGTCCGCGACCGCGATGCCGAGCGCGACCCCGATCGCCACCTCGTAGGCCCGACGGCCCCGGCGCTCGATCGCCAGGCCCAGCACCAGAACGACCGAGATCGGAGCGAAGAACGGCTGGTAGTGGCCGACGACCTTGGTCGCGATCAGCCAAGCGACGCCGGCCGCCAGGCAGATCTGGACGATCCGCAGCGAGGCGATGCGGAGGGTCGAGAGGCGTTGGTCGAGGGTGGCCCTCACGCCCCCACTATTTCACCGCCGGTCAGCGGCGCTTCTTCTTCGGCTTCTGGACGGTCCAGGCGTGGCTGGCCGGGGTCCTGTCGAAGAGGTCGCCCTTGATCGCCCGGACCCGGAAGGTGTGCTTGCCGGGCCTCAGCTTCTTGAGCTTCTTCGGGCTGCGGCAGTCGCTCCACCCGGCCCGGTCGAGACGGCACTCGAAGGTGGCGCCCGCCTGGTCGGAGGTGAACTTGAAGGTGGCCGTCCTCGCCTTGACCTTCTTGCCCGGCTTGGCCGTGATCGTGGTGTCCGGGGCGACCGGGCCGGGCTTCGGCTGCGGCACCGCGACGACCTCGACCGGAACCGTCTCGACCGTCTCGTTGCCGACCCCGTCGGTCGCCGTGACCTTCACCTCGAAGGTGCCGGTGCTCGCGAAGGCGTGCTTGACGTAGCGGCCCGCGGCGGTGCCACCGTCGCCGAAGCTCCAGGAGAGGCTCACCGGACCGCTGCGATCGCTGCCGTCGGCGGCCATCACCGTCTCGAACCCCTGGGTGGTCTTGGTCGGGATCCGCGTGTCGACGGTGGGCCCGGAGGCGTCGTAGATCGCGGCGTCGAGCTGGCGGCCGTAACCGGAGTCGGAGATCGTGCCCGTCCAGGCGACCGAGGCGTCGCCGCTCGCCGAGAAGGACGGCTCGGCGAACTGGATCGAATCATTGGCCTTGTAGTCGGCCAGGGGCGTGGCCGCACCGTCCGGGGCGAGTGCGGAGGTCAGCGGCTGTGCCAGGATCTGCCTCGTGTCGGCCCCGTAGTCGCCCTGGGCGAAGAACGCGACCGGAGTGGCACCGTCGAAAGCGACGGTGGGCTCCCGCACGTCGAATGAAGGGTCGCCGATCTGCTGGATCCCGGCCATCGTGCCGTCGTTTCCGATCGACCGCAGGTCAGCGTGGTTGACGCCGTCGTACTCGCTCCACCCGACGGCCACGACGTTGCTCGAGGAGACCGCCAGAGATCCGTCGTAGAAGGTGACGTTGCCCGAGCCGGAGTCGACCTGTGCTGCCCCAGGGCCGATCGGCACCCCACCCGGATCCATCTGGCGCATCCAGACCCCGTAGTTCGAATCCTTGTACTGGACGAAGGCGACGGTGGCCCTGCCGGTCGAGTCGATGACCGCCCGCGGGACATCCCCGTTCGTGCCGTCGGCCATCTGCTCGGGATCGGTGGTGTCGCCGTTGGCGGCGACCATCATTCCGGCCATCGCATCCCCGCCGTTGTTGGTGTAGCCCACGAATCCGCCGCCGCCGTCCTTGGCCGCCACGACCGGCAGGTGAGCGCTGTAGGCGCCTGGCGGGATCAGCCTGCTGGAGAAGTCGCCACCGCTGGGGGCCCAGGCCAGGCCCAGCGATCTGGTGGGGTTGCCGGCGTGCTCCCAGGCGAGCAAGGCGCTGCCGTCCGCGGCGACCGACAGCGACGGGTAGTCCAGGGACTCGAACGGGCCCGGGCCGACCTCGTCGATGGTCTGAGGGGTGCCTACGATCTGGCCGTCATCGTCGAGGCTTGCCGATTTCAGGCTGTAGGAGAAGTAGCAGGCGGGGCAGGACTGGCTACGGAACCCGTAGACCAGACGGAACTTGCCGTCGGTTCCCGCCGCGTCCGCGAAGAACGGGATCGAGAGGCTGAAGCCGGGCGCGATGTTGCGGATCGGGCCGAGGCTGCCGTCGGGAGCGACGACCCGGGTCTTGACCCCGGCCGTCGAACCGGCGGTGTCCGCCCAGACGTAGATGAAGCCGCCGTCGTCCCGCGCCAGCACCGAGGCGTCCTCGACCGAGGTTCCGCTGTTCGCCGGCGGGGAGACGCCGAAGCTGCCGCCCCAGCCGCCGGCCTGGGCCGCCTGGCCGGCGGCGAGCCCCACGACCGACATCGCGAAGAGGGCGAGCAGCAGACGCATCGTTCTTGCCCGGCTCATCACTTACGTCCCTTCTTGATCGGCTTGGCTTTCTTGACCGTCCAGGTGTAGGCGGCCGGGGTGCGGTCGAAGAGATCGCCCTTGGTGGCTCGCACCTTGAAGGTGTGGCGTCCGGGCCTCAGCTTCTTGAGCTTCTTCGGGGAACGGCAGTCGCTCCAGCCGGCCCGGTCGAGCCGGCACTCGAACTTCGATCCCGTCAGCGACGAGACGAACTTGAAGGTCGCGGACTTGGTCTTGACCTTCTTGCCCGGCTTGCCCGTGATCCTGGTGTCCGGCGGGATCGGGTCGGGTGGATCCTCGGCCCCGATCACCTCGATCTGCGCGGACTTGGTCGTGACGTTCCCGGCTCCGTCCGTCGCGGTCGCCTTGATCGTGTAGGTCCCGGGCGCCTGGTACGTGTGCTGGGCGACCAGAGAGTGAGCGTTGCCTCCATCGCCGAAGTCCCAGTCCACCGTGACCGGGCCGCTGCGGTCCGCCACGTTCGCCGCGACGACGATTCCCTGTCCGGCGGCCGACTTGGGCTGGGTCCAGAGATCGAGGGTGGGCGGCGTCGTCTCGAAGATCGAGGCGCGCAGGCCGGCCCAGTCCCACTGATCCTCGAGAAGGTCGGTCCAGAGTGCGGTCGCGTCGCCGTTCGAGGAGTAGGCGATGTTGCTCGGGAAGATGGTCGAATCGGTCTGGGCGCTGGCCAGGGTCTTTGGATCGCCGGCCGGGACGTAGCCCGTGTCCAGCGCCCGGACCCGGACCTGGTTGGCGCCGCTCGAAGGTTCCGTCAGATAGAGAACCGAGCCGCCACCGTCCGGGGAGAGCGCGACGGTCGAGTCGTAGATGTAGTCGTCCGGTGACTGGCTCACCGTCTGGATCGAGCCGAGGCTGCCGTCGGCGGCGATGGTCCGGGACCGGACTCCGTAGCCGCCCTGTCCGGCCAGCTCCTGGCTCCAGGTGACCACGATCCGGCCGTCGGGGTCGATCGCGGCTCCGCCGCTGTTGAAGTTGGACCAGCGATCGTCGCTGTCGTCGCTGACCATGACCGGCCCCGCGCCGAGCGGATCCCCGTCTGCGTCCATTCGCCGGGTCATGACCTGCTCCGCAGTTCCGTTCCCTCGCTTGTAGACTGCGGTACCGACTCCGTTCTCATCGATCATCGCGGCGGTCTCGTACAGCGAGATCGGGCCTGGATCGAGGGTTTGGGGCGCGGAAACCTCGCCGACGTCCGAGATCGTGAGGCCGTCCAGCCTGGCTTCGGGGTTACCGTACGGGACGGTGATGAAGGCGCTGCCTCCCGGGGCGATTGCCACCTCAGGGTCGTTCATCGAAGAAAGCGAGTTTTCGAGCACCGTCGTCGACGGTGCCACGAGCTCGCCCGCTCCGGCGGACGTGATCCTGACCCTGTAGGAGTCCGCGTTCCAATCGCTGTAGCGCCAGGCCAGGAGCGCGCGCCCTTCGTCGGAGATGGAGATCGAGACCGATCCGATGCCGCTGCCGGAGTTGGGGGGAGTGGCATCGAGGTCCTGGATCGCCAAGACTTCCCCGTCCGTGGCGATCAGGGCGGTCTGGGCCTTGGTCCTGTAGTCGCAGGACGGCGAGCAGATCATCGTCTGGTAGAGCCAGGCCACTCGGATCGAACCATCGGCGCCGGTCGCGACGGTCGGGTCATTCGGGTTGCCGGAGGTCGAGTTGGTCTGGTACCCGGCCGCCAGCTCCGTGGTCGGGCCGATCGTGCCGTCCGGGGAGGAGATCCTGAAGACGGCGTCGACGCTGCCGTCCTGGTTGGCCCGGTTCCAGACGTAGATGAAGCCGCCGTCGGGAAGGGCGGCGGTCTCGCCTCCGCCGGTTGCCTCGGGCGCCTCCTTGACCGAGGGGGAGACGTCGAAGGGTTGGCTCCACCCGGCCTGGGCGGACGGTGCGCAGATCAGGAACAACGCCGCCAGCCCTCCCAGGCCCAGTGCTATCCCACGGTCCCTGATGAAACTCCCCACCCCATTCATGACGCCGTACGGTATCACCGGAAAGCGTGATCGTGGGTGATTTTCCGGCGCTGATCGGGCCTCAGTCGAGCAGCACTACCGCGTTGCCCGAGGGGTCCAGGTGCCGGCCGGCACCGAGCCCCGATGCCCCTGGGCCCGGCTTCAGTTCGAAGTGGCGCATTCCCGCGGTGCCCTCCGGCGCCTGCGGTGCCCCGATCCCCTGCCAGACGTTGACCGCGATCCGGTGGGGGAAGGAGCCGCCGAGCGAGAGGTCGGCGAAGCCGATCCCGGAGGCGTCCATGTGGCGGGTGAACCCGACCTTCTCGTAGAAGTCCTGGGCGGCCTCGAGGTCACCCACGTAGAGGTGGACGTGGCCGATCCTGGCGCCGGCCGGAAGCGGCTTGGTCAGGTCCTCGTCGCGGCGGTGGGAGAAGACCTCCTCGAGCCCGAGCGGCTCGGTCATGTCGTGGCGATGGCCCTCGGCGTCGTAGATCACGGGCCGGCCCCCGACGATGTCGATGCTGCCGAGCCGGTCGATCGTCTCGAAGGCGATCTCGACGTTGATCCCGTCCGGGTCGTCCAGGTAGGTCGCCCAGTGGGTGATGTGGTCGGTCGGCGCGTTCGGGTACCGGGCCGCGAAGAGTCGCCCGAGGATGCGGGCGAACTCCTCCTCGCTGGGCATGTGGATCGCCAGGTGGTAGAGCGCCGAGTAGCCGCGCTGCACGGGCCGGACGGCGCCGGGGTGGAGCACCACGAGCTCGGCGTCCTCCACGCCCAGGCGGACCGCGCCGTCCTCGTCCCGTCCGAGCTCGGCCATGCCGATCAGGTCGCGCCAGAAGACCAGGGAACGCTCCAGGTCGGTGACGTTGAGGTGGATCGCCCCGTAGGTGAGGGCGTCCTCCGCGGTGCTCTGTGCCGGGCCGGGTCTCATCGCTCAACTATGACAAGCCGGGCACTCCGATTGAATGACTGGCCTGCGCGCTCGAACCCCCGATCTCGTCTTCGTCGCTCTGCTGGCCACCGGGGCGGCCGCCCTGGTGTTCTTCGGCCGGGGCCTGACCTTCTTCTTCGACGAGTGGCAGCTGACCCTGGCTCCGCATCCGCTGGCGCCCTCCCACCTGGTCGAGGCCCACAACGGCCAGATCTTCCTGGTACCGACCGTGATCTACGGGCTGCTGCTCGAGGTCTTCGGGATGACCTCGCAACTCCCGTTCCGGCTGGTCAACCTGGCGGCGGCGACCGCCTGCGCGGCGCTGCTCTTCGTCTTCGTGCGCCGCCGCACCTCTCCCGGCCTCGCGCTCGTGTCGATCCTCCCGGTCCTGGTGCTCGGCAGCGCCTGGGAGACGCTGCTGCTCGGCCTCTCGATGAACTTCACGATCGGCCTGGCGGCCGGCCTGGGGATGCTGCTCGTATTGGAGGCGAGGAGCGACCGCGGCGATCGCCTGGCCTGCGGCCTGCTCGTCCTCTCCCTCGCCAGCGGCGGGATCGGCCTCGCCTTCGCCGCCGGGGCGATGGTCGACCTGCTGGCCAGGCGCGATCCGCGCCGGATCTGGATCGTCGGACTGCCGCTGCTGCTCTTCCTGGCCTGGCAGCTGATCTACGGCGGGGACAGCGGCACGCCCTATGTGGACAATCTCCTCGACCTTCCCGGCTATCTGCTGCATGCGGTGCTGGCCGGTTTCGGGGCGTTGATCGGCGTGGTCTACCCGGAGGGGAGGGCGGTCTGGGTTCCGCGGCTGCTGGCGATCGTCGCCGTGGTTGCGGTGGTCGCCAGACTGGTCCTGATCAAGCGGCCTGTGCCGACCAGGGCGCTGGTCGTCGGCGTGGTGCTGCTCGCCTTCTGGGTCCTGGGCGGGTTGGCGATGGGAGAGGGACGCGGCCCGGACGCGAGCCGTTACCAGTATGCGTCGGTGGTCCTGCTGATCGCCTTGGCGGCCTGCCTGCTCGAAGGGGTCGAGGTTCCGCGCCGTCTGCCCCTGATGCTCCTGCCCTTCGCCCTCGTCGCCACCGCGCTCAACCTCGATTGCCTCAAGGACGGTCGCGACTTCCTTTGGGAGCAGACCACGATCACCCGGGCCGCCACCGGGCAACTGGAGATATCGGCCCGCGGCATGGAGGGCCTGACCCTGAACGAGGAGATCACCGGCAGCCCCTACCAGCGGACCATCGTCTCCGGCCCCTACCTGCGGGCCGTGGATCGTTTCGGTTCGCCCGCCTACGACGAGCGGCAGATCGAGACGGCACCACAGGCGGCCCGCGAGGCCGCCGACGGCGTCGCGTTCGCCGCCGCCATCTTCGGCGGCGCGGACTGAAGTCAGCCCAGCTTCGGGGACTTCCAGGGTTCGGCGAGCTTGCCGGCGATCAGTTCCGGGAGACCCTCGATCGGGACGCGGACCTGTTCGAGGGAGTCGCGGTCGCGGAGGGTGACCTGGTTGTCGTCCTTGGTGTCGAAGTCGACCGTGATGCCCCAGGGGGTGCCGATCTCGTCCTGGCGGCGGTAGCGCTTGCCGATCGAGCCGCCGGTGTCGTACTCGGTCTGGATGCCGGCCTTGCGCAGGGCCAGGTTGATCTCCTGGGCCTGCTCCGGCATGCCCTCCTTGTTGAAGAGCGGCATGACCGCGACCTTGATCGGGGCGAGGCGGGGATGGAGCTGGAGCACGGTGCGCTTGCGGCCCTCGACCTCCTCCTCGGCGTAGGAGTCGACCAGGAAGGCCAGGGCGGCGCGGTCGGCGCCGGCGGCCGGCTCGATCACGTGCGGGATGTAGCGCTCGCCGGACTGCTGGTCGAAGTACTCGAGCTTCTCGCCGGAGTGCTCCTGGTGCTGGGTCAGGTCGAAGTTGCCGCGGTTGGCGATGCCTTCGAGCTCGGACCAGCCGATCGGGAAGAGGTACTCGACGTCGCTGGTGCCCGACGAGTAGTGCGAGAGCTCGTCCGCCTCGTGGGGGCGGATCATCAGGAAGTCGGGGCGGATGCCGAGCTCGAGGTACCAGTTGTGACGGATCTCGACCCACTTCTCCCACCACTGCTGAGCCTCGCTCGGCGGGACGAAGAACTCCATCTCCATCTGCTCGAACTCGCGGGTGCGGAAGATGAAGTTGCCCGGGGTGATCTCGTTGCGGAACGACTTGCCGACCTGGGCGATGCCGAAGGGCGGCTTCTTGCGGGCGAAGTTGAGGACGTTCTTGAAGTTGATGAAGATGCCCTGGGCGGTCTCGGGCCGCAGGAAGACCGAGTTGCCGTCGTCGGCGACCGGGCCCATGTGGGTCTCGAACATCAGGTTGAAGTTGCGGGGCGGGGAGAGCTCGCCGCCGCACTCGGGGCAGACGATCGGGTCGTCGTAGTTGCCGCCCTTCTCGACGTTCGCCTCGCGGAGGTGGTCCTCACGCCAACGCCGCTTGCACTCGCCAAGGCACTGGACCAGCGGATCGGTGAAGCCGGCGAGGTGGCCGGAGGCCTCCCAGACCTTCGGGTGCTGGAGGATCGCCGAGTCGAGGGCGACGATGTCGTCGCGTTCGACCAGCATCGACTTCCACCACTCGTTCTTGACGTTGTTCTTGAGCAGAACCCCGTAGTGGCCGTAGTCGTAGGTCGAACCGAGGCCGCCGTAGATCTCCGAAGAAGGGAAGACGAAACCGCGGCGCTTGGCCAGCGCAACGATCTCTTCCATGGTCACTTCGTTGTTCTTGTCGGTGGCGTAGTCGCTCATGGCGCAACGGTATCGGGACGGAAAGAGGAGCGCGCTGCGATAATCACCTCCGCAATGCCGATTTACGAATACCGCTGCGAGAACGGACACCTCTTCGAGGTGATGCAGTCGATGACCGAAGACGCCCTCACCGAGTGCATCGAGTGCGGCGCTCCGGTCCAGAAGGTGCTGCATTCACCCGCGATCCACTTCAAGGGGTCCGGCTTCCACAACACCGACTACGGCACCCGCAAGGCCAACAAGGCCAAGGCGGCGGCCGATGCGTCCAAGAAGGAATCGAGCTCATCCAGCTCTGACTCCGGCTCGTCCTCTTCGGAGAGCGCGTCTTCGACGTCCAGCTCGACCAGCGATTCGGGCTCCAAGGCGTCCTCCAGCTCCGACTAGACCGAGGCCCCGAGGCCCCGAGGCCGCGAGGCCGCGAGGCCGCGAGATGCAGCTCGGGTGCGCTATTTGGCGCGAATCCGCATCTCGCGCCTCAGTTTTCGAGGGCGTTGGCGGCTCGTTGGCGCTCGGACTCGGGGATGTCGAGGCTGCCGGCCGGCCCCGCGCCCGACGGCACCAGGACGTCCGGCTTGGATGAGCCGGCGAACACGCTCGAAAGCGCGAGCTGGGGGAGGGTGAAGAAGCCCATGTCCGAGACGAAGGCCTTCGGCGCGGTCCAGCCGATGATCGGGCCCTTGATGAAGTTGTACGGCAGGCGCAGGGGATCGGTCAGGCGCTGCTTGATCCCGTTCATGACCAGCTGCTGGGCGGCGGCGCGGTCCAGGTCGTCGTATCCGGTCGTGTAGGCGCTGGTTCCGGAACCGGGGCAGGGGCTCGGCTTGCGGGTTCGGGCGTAGGCCAGCGCGGTCTCGCCGTCGAGGGTGTTCGTGCCCTGCTTCAGGTCGATCGACCAGCCGCCGTTCTTCTTGCCGCCGGAGATGTCGGCGCAGAGTCGCTCCGGCACGTCGACCTTGACCCCGCCGATCGCGTCGATGAAGTCCTCGAACCCGGTGAAGTTGAGGATCACCACGTGATCGATCTTGATCCCGAGGAAGTCCTCCACCGTCTGGATCTGGAGGGCGGCGCCGCCGAAGGCGTAGGCGGCGTTGATCTTCTGGGTGTCGTGGCCGGGGATCGCCGCGTAGCTGTCGCGGGGGATGCCCAGCTTCTTGAACTTGCCGCCGCCGGCCCGCACCACCATCAGGGTGTCGGCCCGGGCGCCCGGGCAGCCGTCATGCGGCACCTCGCCCTTGGCCTGCTGGTCGTAGCAGCGCTCCTCCTCGGCGGCCCCGGGCTCCAGGGTGTCCGGCGGGCGCGAGTCGGTGCCGATGATCAGGATGTTCTGCGGGCTGGTCAGGATCCACGGGCTGCCGCCGAGCGCGTCCTTGGCGTCCCCGGAGAGCTTCATCGACTGCATCTGGGCGGAGACGGCGAAGGCGAGGACGCTCAGGCAGAACCAGCCCAGGCAGGCGAAGAGGATCCACTTGACCCAACGTCGACGGCCCCGGCCGCCGCCACCGCCACGACGGCGGAAACGGTCCCCGAGGCCGGGCGATCCGTACCGGCGGCCACCGCCACCGGAGCCCGAGCGGTGAACTTCGTAGGGTAGGTCCTGCCCACCGGCCCTGGCCGCCCGCTCCCGATCGGCGCCCCGCTTCTCCCTCCCCTTCAGGGATGAGAGATCGGACCCGCGAAATCGGGAGAACAAGCCCCGGCGGGAGCGATAGACGTTGTATTCCGGGCGATCCGGATCGGGCTTTTTACCGTCGGATGGCATGAAGAGTTAAGAATGGTGATTGATGGAGCAAATGGAGACGATCGGCGCTGACCTGGGCGGGACAAAGCTTGCCGTCGGCGTGGTCGATGGGCGGCCTGAGGCCCTTTGGAAGGAAGAGGTGCCTTCGAAAGGGTATTCGCAGGAGGACGTCGTGGACCTTCTCGCGCAGCAGATCAACAAGGCGAGGGAGGCCCGGCCGAAGGCCGCGGCGGTCGGTGTCGGCATCCCCGCGACGATCGATCACGAGACCGGACACGCGATCAGCACCGTCAATCTGGACCTGGAGGACCTGCCGATCCGGGACATGCTCCGCGAACGGGTCGGCATCCCGGTCGCGATCGACAACGACGGCAACATGGCCATGCTCGCCGAGGCGCTCTACGGCGCCGCCCGCGGCACTCGCCACGCCCTTCTCCTGACGATCGGCACCGGGATCGGCGGCGGGATCTGGCTGAACGGCGAGATCTACCGCGGCTCGACCGGGGCGGGGGCCGAGCTCGGCCACGTCGTGGTCGACATCGACGGGCATCCCTGTCAGAAGAACTGCCCCAACCGCGGCTGTGTCGAGGCGATGGCCTCCGGCACCGCGATCGGCCGTCACGGCCGTGAGGCCGCCGAGCGCGAACCGGATTCGGCGCTGGGCCGCCTGCTGGCCGACGGCGCCGAGATCGACGCCAAGGCCGTCAACGAGGCCGCCCGCGCGGGGGATCGCGCGGCCAAGGAGGCGATCGAGCTGGCCGGCCACTACCTCGGCCAGGCCCTGGTCTCGCTCTCCAACATCTTCCAGCCGGAAGTGATCGTGCTCGGCGGCGGCGCCATCGCCTTCGGCGAGCTGCTGATCGCCCCGGCCCAACGTGAGGTCGAACGCTTCGCCCTCGACCCGATGAACAAGACCCGAGTGGTCGCCGCCGAGCTCGGTCCCGCCGCCGGGATGATCGGCGCCGCCGCCCTCGGCCGCATGGAAATGGAGAACCGCTGATGCCCGGCCGCCTAACCGTCTGCCCGACCCCGATCGGCAACATGGACGACGTCAGCAAGCGGGTCCGGGAAGCCCTGGTCTCGGCCGACTTCGTCGCCTGCGAGGACACCCGTCGCACCGGCCGCCTGCTCGAACGCCTCGAGATCCGGCCCAAGCCGCGTCTGGTCTCCAACCACGAGGGCAACGAGGCCTCCCGGGCCGTCGAGCTGGTCAAGAGGATCGAGCGCGGCGACCGCATCGCGCTGGTCTCCGACGCCGGCATGCCGGCGGTCTCCGACCCCGGCTACCGCCTGATCCGCGCCTGCATCGACCGTGGGCTCGAGATCGAGGTGCTGCCCGGCCCGTCCGTAATCCCGGTCGCCCTGGTGGCCTCCGGGCTGCCCACCGACCGCTGGCGCTTCGAAGGGTTCCTGCCCAAGCGCTCCGGCGAGATGGAACGCGTTCTCAACGCGACCGAGACCGTGGTCGCCTTCGAGTCGCCCCGCCGGATCTCGAACTCGCTGGCCGCGCTGGCCCAGCTCGCCCCCGACCGCCAGGCCGCGGTCTGCCGCGAGATGACCAAGATCCACGAGGAGGTCACCCGCGGCACCCTGACCGAGCTGGCGCTGCGCTTCCAGGGCGAGGTCAAGGGCGAGATCGTGCTGGTGCTCGGACCCGCCGAGGCCGCCGGCCACGGCCAGGACATCGGCTTCGCGGTCGAGGCGCTGAAGCGGCTGGTCAAGTCCGGGGCCCGCCCCCGGGCCGCGGCCACCGTGGTCGCCTCGCTGACCGGGACCAGGGCGAATGACCTGTACAAGGCCCTGACCGGCCGGGAACCCCGTCGTTGAGCCAGGTCGCCTACGTCACCTGCGAGCCCCGCATGCCGGAGTGGGACGACGACCTGCTCTCGGCCGAGGTCCTGGCCTCGCGCGGGGTGGAGGTCGAGTTCGTGGCCTGGGACGCCGCGATCGACTGGGACTCGTACCAGCTGGCCGTGATCCGCTCGACCTGGGACTACACGTCCCGCCTCGACGAGTTCCTCGCCTGGGCCGACTCGGTCGGTCCCGCCAAGCTGAGGAACGTGCCGGCCCTGCTCCGCTGGAACACGGACAAGCGGTACCTGGCCGAGCTGGACGGGGCCGGGCTGCCGGTCCCGCCGACCGCCCTGGTCGCGCCGCACGGCGCGGTCCCCGAGTTCGGCGGCCGGGTCGTGATCAAGCCGGTCTCCGGGGCCGGGGCGCGGGACACCGGCGTGTTCTCCGACGAGAACCGGGACGAGGCGATGGAGCTGCTCGTCCGGCTCGGGGAACAGGACGAGATCGCGATGATCCAGCCCTACATCCCCTGGGTCGAGGAATCCGGCGAGACCGCGGTGATCTTCTTCGGCGGTCGCTTCGCCTACGCGCTGCGCAAGCGGGCCTTCCTGCCCGAGTCGGGCGTGGCGCCGGTCCGGCCCGGCACCACCGTGGCCGCCGCCATGTTCGAGAAGGACCTCGTGACGCTCTCGGAGGCATCCGAGGCCGAGATCCAGCTCGGGGCGGAGACGGTCGGCTGGCTGGCCCGCCGTTTCGGTTCGATGCCGCTCTACGCCCGGATCGACATGGTCTCCTCGCCGGAGGGCGAGCCGGTGCTGATGGAGGTCGAGGCGACCGAACCCAGCCTCTACCTGAGGCAGACCACGGACCTGGAGAAGCCCGGCCCGGAGCTGTTCGCCGACGCGGTGGAAGCGGCTCTGGCCTGAGCCGTCCTATGCTGGACGTCCCGTGAGCTTCTACGTCACAACCCCGATCTACTACGGCAACGGCGAGCCGCATCTCGGCCACGCCTACTCGACCATGGCGGCCGACATCCTGGCCCGCCACATGCGCCAGCGCGGCGAGGACGTCTTCTTCCTCACCGGCACCGACGAACATGGCGAGCCGATCGCCCAGGCGGCCGAGAAGCAGGGGATCAGCCCCCAGGCGCTGGTCGACCGCAGCGCGGCCCGGTTCCGCGACATGGTCGATCGGGTCGATGCCACCAACGACTTCTTCATCCGCACCACCGACCAGGGCCACATCGAGCGGGTCCAGGCCGTGGTCGAGAAGGTGAAGGAGAACGGCTACGTGTACGAGGGCACCTACGAGGGCTGGTACTGCCCCCGCTGCGCCGACTTCAAGAACGAGAACGAGATCGGCCCCGGCGACACCTGCCTGATCCACGAGATCCCGCTCGACCGCGAGCAGGAGCAGAACTGGTTCTTCAAGCTCTCCGCCTTCCAGGACGACCTGGAGCGGATGTACGAGGAGGAGCCGGAGCGGATCCGCCCGGACTTCCGCCGCAACGAGGCGCTCGCCTTCATCCGCCAGGGCCTGAACGACGTCTCGCTCTCGCGCTCCCAGCTGAGCTGGGGCATCCCCCTGACCTGGGATCCCGAGCAGGTCATGTACGTCTGGTTCGACGCGCTGCTCAACTACTACACGGCCCTCGGCTACGCCCGTGAGGGCGAGGACCTGACCGACCGCTACTGGCCGGCCTCCTGGCATGTGATCGCCAAGGACATCCTCAAGTTCCACACCGTGTACTGGCCGGCCTTCCTGATGGCGGCCGGGATCGAGGTGCCGCAGCGGATCTTCATCCACGGCTTCCTCCTGATGGGCGACAAGAAGATGTCGAAGTCGCTCGGCAACGTGCTCGACCCGTTCGAGGTGATCGAGGTGTTCGGGGCCGACGCGCTCCGCTTCTACTGCTTCCGCGAGGTCAGCTTCGGCCAGGACGGCTCGATCTCGACCGAGGGTTTCGAGTCCCGGTACGAGAGCGAGCTGGCCAACGACTTCGGCAACCTCGCCTCGCGGACCCTGGCCATGATCAGCCGCTACCGGGACGGAGTCCTGCCCGAGGCCGAGCCTGATCCGCAGCTGACCGCCGACTTCGAGGGGATCGTCGACCGGGTGTCGGCCCTGCTCGACGACGCCCAGATCGGCCAGGCCCTGGAGGAGATATGGGTCCTGGTCCGGCGCCTCAACCGATACGTGGAAGAGGCCCAGCCCTGGGTCCTGGCCAAGGACGAGGCGGACGCGGAACGGCTCGACCAGGTGCTGTACAGCCTGGCCGAGGGGCTGCGGGTGCTGACCCTGCTGCTCCACCCGTACCTGCCGACCTCGACGGCGACCCTGCTCGAGGCCCTCGACGAGGGCGAACTCGCACTGGCCGGTTTCGGCAGCCGACCCGGGGGTAGGACGGTTCAAAGAATCGAACCACTCTTCCCCAAACTCTAGGATCGGAATATGAACGTACTCAGGAAAGCGGCCGCAGGGGCCATGATCGTTGCGGTCGGCGTCGGGGCTCTCGCCTCGTCCGCGAATGCCGCAGCGGTGACGGAACCGCCCCTCCGGGTCAAGATAAGCCCCTTCGCCGGCAAGAAGGTCAAGGTCGCGAAGCGGCTCAAGGTTCTCGTCAACTGCTCGAAGGACTGTGTCGCGAAGGTGCGGGTCACGTTGATCAGCCCGAGCGGCAACGCCACCGTCAAGGGCGGCCGCAAGCTCGCCGCCAACCGGACCTGGGTCACCGGCATGGTGCTGACCAGCTTCGGCGTGAACATCCTCAAGAACCACTACAGGCAGTCGAGGCTCAAGGTCGCGGTCGTGGCCCGGGACGTCTCGACCAACAAGATCACCCGGAACACGAAGAAGTTCGGGTTCCGCCGATAAAGCCACCGATTGATCGATTCTCACTCCCATGTCTCGCGCTGCCCCGATCCACCGGAAACGGTGATCGCGGCTGCTCGCGAGGCGGGAGTCGAGAAGATCCTCACGGTCGGCCTGGACGAGACCTCCAACCGGGAGCAGATCGCTCTCTGCGGCGCCTTCGAGGGGCTCTTCGCAGCGGTCGGCCGGCATCCCAACGACGCTGACGGCTTCGACGACGAGGCCGCCGCCGACATCGAGGCGCTGGCCGCCGACCCCAAGGTGGTGGCGATCGGGGAGACCGGCCTCGACTTCTTCCGCGACACCGCGGAAGCCGAGGCGCAGCGGCGTGCCTTCGCGGCGCAGATCGAGATCGCCGAGCGGCTCGACCTGCCGCTGGTCATCCACGTCCGGGACCCGCAGGGCTCCGACGACGCGGTCTCCGAGGTCTTCTCGACCCTCGAGCCGCATATGGACCTGACCGTCATCCTGCATTGCTTCTCGGCCCCCGAGTGGGTCGAGCGGGCGGCGGAGCGCGACTACTACTGCTCCTTCTCGGGCAACGTGACCTACCCGGCGAACGAGGATCTGCGGGCCGCCGCCGCCAAGGTCCCGGCCGATCGCATCATGGTCGAGACCGACGCGCCCTACCTGACGCCGCAGTCCCGGCGGCGAGAGCGGAACCAGCCGGCCTTCGTGGTCGAGACCGCGGAGAAGGTGGCCGAGGTCCGTGGCGTCACCTACGCCGAGCTGGACGAGCTGGTCACCGCCAACGCGGCCCGCGTCTACGGATGGTGAGGCTCGGCCAGAACTTCCTGGCCGACCCCAACCTGCTCGACGCGATCGTGCGGGACTCCGGCGTGGGCCCCGAGGACACGGTGTTGGAGGTCGGCGCCGGCGAGGGTGTCCTGACCGAGCGATTGGCCGACGTCGCGGCCGGCGTGCACGTGATCGAGATCGATCGCGGGCTGGAGCCCGGCCTCGCCCACGTGATCGCCCGGCCCGAGGTGAACCTGATCTGGGAGGACGCGGTCAAGACCGATCTCGGGCGGCTCGACCCCGCCCCGACGATCATGGTCGCGAACCTGCCCTACGCGGTCGCCACCCCGGTCATCATGCGGACCCTCTTCGAACTGCCCTCGATCCGGAGCTGGACGGTGATGGTCCAGAAGGAGATCGCGGACCGGCTGCGGGCCGAGCCCGGCTCCAAGGTCTACGGCGCACCGTCGGTGCTGCTGCAGCTGGCCGGGAACGTGAGGCTGGTGCGCAAGGTGAGCCGCACCGTCTTCCGGCCGCCGCCGCGGGTCGACTCGGCGATCATCCACGTCGAGCGCACCGGCCCGGCGCCGGATGACGAGACCCGCCGGCTGGTCCGGGCCGGGTTCTCGCACCGTCGCAAGGCGATGGCCCGCTCGGTCGACACCGCGATCCCGGGCAGCCTGGCCAAGGTCCGGGAGGCGCTGGAGGAGGCCGGGATCGACCCCGGGGTCAGGGCGGAGGCCCTTCCGCCCGAGCAGTTCGCCAAGCTTTCCGGGATGATCGACCTGCCTCCCGATGAGCGAGCCTGATCCAGACACCCTGCCGGCCGAGCTGAAGGCGCCGGCGAAACTCAATCTCTGCCTGTACTTGGGACCCCGCCGCAAGGACGGGCTCCATGAGCTGACCTCGATCTTCGAGCCGCTCACGCTGCATGACGTGATCACGGTCTCGGAGGCGGAAGGCGAGGGAGCGGACGAGGTGATCTGCCCCGGCGTCTTCGGCGAGAACCTGGTCGCCAAGGCGATGCGGATGATGCGTTCCGAGGGCTGGTCCTCGCCGAGGCTGAAGGTCGAGATCGAGAAGCGGATCCCGGTCCAGGCCGGTCTCGGCGGCGGCAGCGCCGACGCCGCCGCGATCCTGCGCCTGGGGGCGGGCGAAGTCGAGGACCTGGCCGGCCTCGCGCTGCTGCTCGGGGCCGACGTCCCGTCGCAGCTCAACCCGAAGCCGCTGCTGGTCGAGGGGGTCGGCCAGAAGCTGACCACCCTGCCGCAGCCGGCCGAGCACTGGATCGTGCTGATGCCCTTCATCCAGGGGCTCTCGACCCGCGCCGTCTTCGACGAGGCGGACCGGCTCAAGCTGGGCCGCGGCCAGGACGAGATCGACGAGATCTCCGGGCGGCTCTGGGCGGTCGCCACCAACGCCGTCTCGCCGCTCGCCTACCCGGCGCTGCTGGTCAACGACCTCGAGCCGGCCGCGATCGCGCTGATGCCGGAGATCGGGCTCGCCAAGGAGCGGCTCGAGGCGGCCGGGGCCGGATTCACCGGGATGACCGGCACCGGGCCGACCGTGTTCGGGATCTTCCCCGACGAGGACTCGGCCCGGGCGGCCGGGGAGGCGATCGGGTCTCAGGCCATCGTCTGCCAGGGCGGCGTCACCTGATGCTCGCGGGGGCGGGGACGTGATCAAGGTTCCCGAGACCAAGCGAGGGAAGCGGGGAGCGCTGATCGGCCTGATCGCGGCCGTCGCGATCATCTACTTCCTCTACAAGCAGTTCTTCCCCGAGCTCGACCTGCAGGAGCTGCTGGACGAGTTCGCCAACTTCCTCGGCGCCTGGACCTACCTGGTGGTGGGTGTCCTCGCCTTCCTCGAGACCGGCGCCTTCGTCGGCCTGCTGGTGCCGGGCGAGACCGCGATGCTGATCGGCGGCGCGGTCGCCGGGCAGGGCGTGATCAACGTCTTCCTGCTGATCGCGATCGCCTGGCTGATGGCCTTCCTCGGGGACTCGACCAGCTTCTGGCTCGGCCACCGGCTCGGCCGCGAGTTCATCCTCAAGCACGGGCCGAAGTTCGGCATCTCCCACGAGCGCTACGAACAGGTCGAGGACTACTTCGAGAAGCACGGTGGCAAGACCGTGCTGATCGGCCGCTTCATCGGCCTGGTGCGAGCCCTGTCGCCCTTCGTCGCCGGCAGCTCCGGCATGCGGTACCGGGCCTTCGCGCCGTACAGCATCCTCGGCTCCGGGCTGCAGATCACGCTGCACATCCTGGCCGGCTACTTCTTCGCCCGCAGCATCGAGGCGGCGGCGCAGTACGTCGGCCTCGCGGCGCTGATCATCGGCACGATGATCGTCGTCTCGGTGGTCTCCTACCTCGCCTGGAAGTACCTGCGGGAGCCGGCGAACCGGGTCCGACTAGTCGAGTGGATGGAGCGGCGCTGGTATACCGGCTGGACGGTCCGGCTGGCCCGCCGCTACGAGCCGCAGCTGCGCTGGGTCCAGGCCCGCTTCACGCCCGGCGGCACCTTCGGGCTGGAGGTCACGACGCTGCTCGCGATCATCGCGGTCGCCTCCTTCGTGCTCTTCGCCTACGTCGGGATCCTGCTCGACGACCCCGGCCCGACGCCGGGAGACCTGCGTGCCTTCGACTTCACGGACCTGATCCAGACCGGCTGGCTGACCAGCCTGGCGAAGGCCGTCACCGTGCTCGGCTCGAGCTTCGTCCTGCTGCCGCTGGTCGGGGTGACCGCGGCGATCCTCGCCCTCAACCAGCGCTGGACCGAGTTCATCGTGCTGCTGCTCGCCTGGGTGACGGTCGGTTTCGGCATCGACTGGATCAAGGACTGGGTCGCCCGGCCCCGGCCCCCGGACGGGATGGTGGAGGTCGCCGGCTACTCCTACCCCTCCGGGCATGCCGCCCACTCGATCTTCTACGTGTGGCTGGCGGTCACGGTGGCGGTCCGCCTGAGGCCCGACATGGCCCGCAAGGCCGCCCTCGTCACCGGCGGCATCGTCCTCGCCGTACTGATCGGTCTGAGCCGGGTCTACCTCAACGTCCACTACCTCAGCGACGTCTTCGGAGGGTGGGCTCTGGGGGCGCTCTGCTTCTCGTTCTTCGCGGTCGCAGCCCTCCTGGCCGGCCAGTTGCGCAAAAATTGACGAGATGGTGGTCGCCGTATCAACCAATATCTGGTACTTCGGTGCCGCCGGGCTGGTCAGCCTCGCAGCGTTCATCGGACTGATCCTGGTGCCGGCGGTGAGTTCGTACGGCCGCTGGCATGAGCGTTTCGCGGCCGGATTCCTCTCCTTGATGATCTTCGGCGGTCTGATCACCATCGGTGTCGTGGCCGGGCTCGCCTGGGTCCTGATCTCCCACGACGTGACCGGAATCAACCCGTTCACGGACGGGTGAGCCCGGCGGCCAAAGCCAAGGCCACCGGACCGGCTCGGCTCGCCAGCCCGGTCCTCGCCGGCCGGGGCCTGCCCGGCCTCGCCCGCGCCGCCGCCGACGTGCTGGGCGTCTCGATCGCCTTCCTCGACCGTTCCGGGATCGTGCTCGCCGTCGCGGGCGCGACCCAGGCCCAGGAGAAGAAGCTCACCGCGCTCGACAAGGGCGTCGAGACGATGGAGCTGGCGCTCGGTGACGACACGGTCGGCGAGGCGCGCTATCTCGGCAGCGGCGTCGACCCCGACCTGCTCGAGGTGATGGCCGCCCTGGCCGCGCTCGAGGTCGAACGGGCCCGTTCCGACGAGTGGGGCAACGAGGGCGCGGTCGCCGAGTTCATGCGCGCGCTGCTGGACGGCTCGCTGACCGACACCGAGGACATCGTCGCCCGGGCCGGTGAGGTCGGCTGCGACCTCTCGCGGGGCGGTGGGGTGCTGATGGTCCGCGCCCATGCCGGTTCGGCCCAGGAGGGCGACTGGCGCTCCCGCGTGGTCGACATGACCCTGCGCACGATCCGGGCGGTCGCCTCCGGCGCGATCGCCGGCATGGGCGAGGCCGAGGAGGGCGCCGTGGTCGGCGTCCTGGTCCCGACCAACGAGGAGGATCGGCTGGTCAAGGTGGAGGAGGCGCTCGAGCGTGAGCTGCCCCGTTCGCTCTCCGGCCTGAACGTGACGATCTCCCGCTCTCGGCTCGCCACCGGCCCCGACCAGATCGAGCGGGCCGCCCGTGAGGCCAGACTGGCCCTCAACGTGGGCGAGGCGGAGGGGCGCTCGCCGATCGCCTTCGAGGACACCGGCGCCTACCGCCTCCTGCTCGGCACCAGCGACGAGGAGCTGATGAGCTTCTACTCGGAGACGGTCGAGCCTCTCGTCGCCTACGACGAGCAGTACGAGACCGATCTCGTGGCGACCGTCGAGGCCTATCTCGACAGCGACGCGAACGTGCCCGCCACCGCCAAGCAGATGTTCACCCACCGGCACACGATCCGCTACCGCCTGGAACGGATCCGCGACCTAAGCGGCCACGACGCCACCGCCACCGAGGGCCGCGAGCGGCTGGGCCTCGGCATCAAGGCGATGCGCGTCCTCGGCATCGCCTCGCCCCGAGGCCGCTCCAAGGAAAGGGCTTAAAGAAAAGGAGCCGGGTCGCCCCGGCTCCTTCGAACCCGGTCGGGCCGGCGAACGCCGACCCGACTCGTGGTCTTCCTACTTGACCTTGCCGACCCGCTTGATGACCAGCTTTGTGGTCTTCGGGGCGTCCCAGCCGCGGACGATGACCTTGCCTCCGGTTTTCCTCAGGCCCTTGAGGACGATGTTCTTGTACTTGGTCTTGCCGGGCTTGCCGGTGCGGACCCGCTTCTTCTTTTTCTTGTCCTTGAAGGCCTTGCGGGCCTTCGCGGTCAGCTTGAAGGTGACGGTCGCGGGCTTGCCGGCGGTCACCTTGACCCGGGCCTTCTTCGCGATCGTGACGTTCTTCAGGGGCTTCTTGGTGCCCTTGATGTCGACGTTGACCGTGCGGCAGAGGTTGACCTTGCCGCAGTTCAGGGTCAGCTTCAGGGTCTTGCCCTTGACGGTCGCCCTGGCGGCCGGCTTCGGGGCCCCGTCGAGCCCGACGGCGCCGATCGACTTGTAGTCGTCGGCCAGCGCGTAGCCCTTCGGCAGGACCTTCGGGGCAGGGGCCTTGACCAGGCCGCCGAGCGAGCCCGGAGCCTCACGCACCGGCAGTCGGAGCTGGACGTTGCTGACCGTCACGTCCTGCTGGTCGTTCGACGGGCGGACGTAGGCCAGCGAGGCGAGCTCCGGGTTGCCGTCGCGGGGCAGCAGCTGCAGACGGGCCTGCGTACCGGGTTCGAAGTGGTACACGTTGCCGTGCAGCTGGAAGACCTGCCGGCCGCTCTTGTCGGGGCGGAAGACACCGCGGGCGATGATCCGCTCCTGGCCGTTCGAGATCTCGAGCAGACGCCCCGCGATCTGAGACTGGCCGCCGTTCGCTACCGAGACGTCGGCGATCACGGTCGGGGCGCCACCGAGGGTGAAGCCGCCGGCCGGCGTGACCGGGAAGTCGTACTCGGCGATCCCGGGCTCCTCGGTCTCGTCCTGCTGCGAGCAGGCCTCGAAGATGGTGGTGAAGGCGGCAGCGATGCTGACGTTTCCACCGTCCTTCGAGATGACCCGCTTGGTCGGATCCGAGAGGCGGATCTCACCGGGCGCGAAGTCGGCCCAGTTGTCGGCCGTGTACGGACCGCCCGAGGGCTCGTCGTACGGGCAGACCTGCGACTTGGCCATCACGCCCTCGGCGGGCTTGGAGCCCTGACCGAGCAGGTAGTACTGGAACCACTGCTCGACGATCTGGTAGCCCATCTCCTGGTCCGCCGGGCGGCCCTGGCTGTTGGCGCCGGTGAGCGGCGCGCGCGGGTGGCCGATGTCGGCGAACAGCAGCGAGACGGTCGAGTCCGGGTAGTCGTGCTTGGTGCGGTTGTAGTAACGGAGCGCCTCGTCGATCGGGAAGAGATCGTCGGTCAGGCCCTCGGCGATCACCATCGGCGCCGGCGCCCGGTCGGGATCGATGTAGTACGAGGAGTGGTGGGTGGTCATCTCGCTGACCATGGTCTTGCCGGTCGGGGTGTCGTACGGCTCGCCGTCGGACATCGACTGACGCCAACCGACGATGTCGAAGAGCGGGTCGACCGGGCCCTTGAAAAACTCAAGGCGGGGAAGGCCTTCACCGCCGATGAAGAGCGGTGGCTCGGCAGGATTCGCGAACATCTCGCGGCGAACCTGACCATCGACCGGGAGGACTTCGAACTCATCCCGGTCTTCACACGCGAAGGCGGATGGACTCAGGCGAACAAGGCGTTCGGCGGAAGGCTCGAAGGGTTTCTCTTGGAATTGAATGAGGCGATGGCGGCATGACAGATGTAGTAGGCAAGCTCTGGGGATTCTGCCACACGCTCCGGCACGACGGCGTCGACTACGGCGATTACATAG
>JAFKLL010000039.1 GCA_017304845.1 Solirubrobacterales bacterium | reverse complement strand
GACCGCCGCCTGGACGGCGCCGTCCAGATCGTCGGTCCCGAGCAGGATGAAGGGGTCGGAGCCGCCCAGCTCGAGCACGACCTTCTTGAGGTTGCGGCCGGCGATCTCGGCGACCGCGGCGCCGGCCCGCTCGGAGCCGGTCAGCGAGACGCCGCGCACCCTCGGGTCGGCGATGGCGCCGGCGATCTGGTCGTTCGTGGCGAGGATGGTCTGGTACGCCTCCGGCGGCATGCCGGCGTCATCCATCATCCGATGGATCGCCTCGGCCGACTCGGGGCACTGCGGCGCCGGCTTGAGCAGGATCGGGTTGCCGACGATCAGGTTCGGGCCGGCGAAACGGGCCACCTGGTAGTAGGGGAAGTTCCAAGGCATGATCCCGATCAGCGGGCCCATCGCCGACTTGCGGATGAAGGCGGTGCCGTCGCCGTCGAGCAGGTCGATCGGCTCGTCCGCGAGCAGCTTCTCGGCGTTGTCGGCGTAGAAGCCGTAGATGTCGCCGCAGAAATCGATCTCGCCGAGCGCCTGCTCCCGCGGCTTGCCCATCTCGCGGATGATGATGTCGGCCAGCGCTTCGCGGCGCTCGACGTGAAGGTCGCCGACCCGCTTGATGATCGCCGCCCGTTCGCTCACCGACGTGTCCCGCGACCAGCCCTTGAACGCGTCCTCCGCGCGACCGATCGCGGCGTCGAGGTCGGCGTCGCTGATCGTCGGATACTCCTTGATCTGCTCGCCTGTGGCCGGGTTCACAACTGCGTAGTCGCTCATGAATCTCCAATCCTCGATATGTGCGGCGGGGGCGCAAAAGGCGCCTGTCTCCAGACTAGTGGGTGGCCGGTTCCGGCTGGACGGGGCGCCGGCGCGGTTTCAGGATCGGACCATGTGCCGGAACATCAGAACCCTCTACAACTTCGAGCCCGAGGCCACCGACGACGAGGTCCGGGCTGCCTCGCTCCAGTACGTGAGGAAGATCAGTGGCTTCAACAAGCCGTCCAAGGTGAATCAGGAGGCCTTCGACCAGGCCGTCGACGAGATCGCCGCGGTCTCGGCCCGGCTGCTCGGCTCGCTCGAGACCTCCGCCGCGCCCAAGGACCGTGAGGTGGAAGCCGAGAAGAGAAAGGCCCGCTCCGCCAAGCGTTTCGCCACCGCCTGAACGAAGCCCGATTGCCTTCCGCCTCGGCGGGTACCGGATGAGCAGACGAAAGGAGGCTGCGATGACGGACAAGAAGGCAGACGAGGCAATCGGTCGCGCGAAGGAAGCGGCCGGCGCCCTGACCGACGACAAGGACCTCAAGAACGAGGGCAAGGCCGACCAGGCCTCGGCCTCGGTCAAGGACAAGGTCGAGAACGCCGTCGACAAGGTCAAGGACAAGCTGACCGGAAGGTAGCCGTCGCCCGGCTAGGATCGGGCAATGGACGAACGCGACCGGCGGCGGCAGTGAGCGCCGCCGACCTCAGTGCCTGGCGGGAGCGCGGGCGGATGGTGGAAGCCACTCCGCTCGGGCACCGCGTCTTCCTGATCGACGAGGGGGACGCCTCGGCCGGGCCCGGGGAGACGGTCTTCCTGCTGCATGGGTTCCCCGAGTCGTCGTACTCGTACTCGGGCGCCTTCGGCCTCCTCAAGGAGCGTTTCCGCCGGGTGATCTCCTTCGACATGATCGGCTACGGCTTCTCCGACAAGCCCGAGACCGGCTACGGGTACTCGTTGTTCGAGCAGGCCGACACGGTGCTGCGTCTGCTACGTGAGCTGGGCGTGACCGGCTGCCACCTGGTCAGCCACGACATGGGGGATTCGGTCCACACCGAGTTGCTGGCGCGGCTCAACCACAATCGTCCGGCCTGGTTCGCGGACGGGCTTCAGACCCTCACCTTCACCAACGGCAACATGGTGCTCAGCAAGGGCAGGCTGCGAGCCAGCCAGCGGGCGTTGCTCTCACCCCTGGGCAAGCTGCTCGCCGGCCGGGCACAGAGCCTTCGCGCCTTCGAGCAGCAGGTGCGTAGCGCCCACGGCAACGACCGTCTGACCGAGGACAACGTGCTCGACATGTACGCGGGGGCGACCATGCACGCGCCGCGGCACCTGCCGGCCGTGCTGATCGGGTACCTGCGGGAGCGGATGCGCTTCGAGGCGCCGCGCTGGCTGCCCGCCCTGACGGAGGCCGAGGCGCCGGTCCAGATCTGCTGGGGCAGCGACGACCAGGTCGCCCCGGTGGCGGTCGCCCGTCACCTCAAGGACCAGGTCAGGCCCGACGCGAAGCTGACCCTGATCGAGGGTCTCGGCCACTTCGCTCAGATCCAGGATCCGCAGCGCTGGTTCGAGTCCCTGGCGCCCTTCTGGGACGAATCAGGCGGCTGACTTCCGCCAGTAGCGGTCGAGCCCGGACCACATGCCCTCGAACGGCCCGGCCCGCCAGTAGGTCTCGACCGCGTCCTCGCCGGCCTGTTCGGCGATCCACTCGCGGATCCAGGCGGCCATGCCCTCCGAGTCGGTGGCCCGCGCCTTCTCGGCGAAGAGGTCGAGCGATTCGTGCATCATCGCGATCTGGGCTTCGACGTCGGTGGTCTGCCCGAAGTGCTGGAAGGCCAGCCGCTGCGGCTGCCAGGAGGAGACGATCTCCAACGACTCGTGCCAGAGCGGCGGGTCGATGTCCGGCGGCGGGGTGGGAGGGAAGGCCGGGCCGCCCTCTATGCGGACGCCAGTCACGTCCCCGGTGAAGGCGGTCGCGGTCGGCCGGTGGAAGTAACAGACGTGGTGCTTGGCGTGGCCCGGCGTGTACTCGACCTGCCAGGGCCCGTCCGACTCGCCGCCCTTCAACACCCGGATGTTCTTCTCCGGGACCGGCACCACCTCGCCCCAGAGGAAGTCGAAGTACTCGCCGAAGACCTGACGGGCGCTGGAGACCAGCCGCTCCGGGTCGATCATGTGTGGCGCCCCGGCCTCGTGGACCCAGACCTCGACGTCCGGGTAGCGCTCGACCAATCGCCCGGTCGCCCCGGCGTGATCGAAGTGGATGTGGGTGAGGAGGATCGCCTGGGGGATCTCGTCACCCAACGCCTCGAACAGCTTGTCGACCGTCTTCTCGGCCCCGGGATCGACGATCACTCCGTCGAAGAGGTGGGCGGCGATGGCGCCGGGCTGGTCGAGATGAAAGAGGTCGACCGTCTCCGGCACGTCGTTTCGCATGGGCTCGAAATTACCGGAACGGCCGCGCCCGTCCCAGGCCGGCGGATGCTTGAGGAACGCCGAGCGGATCGCTACTATCGTCGCCATGAAGGAGGGAGAGATGGTCAAGATGGCCCGCGGTTTCCTGCTGGCGATGGTCGCGGTGCTCGGGGCGGCCGGCCTGTCGGCGGCGGCCGCCGAGGCGAAGCCGACGCTTACCCCGGAGCAGTCCGCCGAGGTGGCTGGTGCGAGGCTCGAGATCCGGGCCGAGAGAGCCGGTGCGACCTCCTTCGCCATCGACCGCTGCGTCAGACGGAGCCGGTCGGTCTTCTCCTGCCGTGGCACCCTGGTCAGGTTGCGCGGGTCCGACACGGTCGACTGTGCCCTCAGGTACCGGGTCAGCAGACGGGGAACCGGATTGACCACCACCATGACCCGGAAGCGATGCGTGACCCGGGCGAAGGAGATAGACGGGTTCCCCCTCCCGACGCCCCGAGACCCTGACAACCGTTTCCAGCAAGGCCCAGGACCCAAGTACTGCCCCGGATACAAGGGGGCGGAGAGTTGGGACGCGAAACCCGACATCGTGGGCAAGACCTACGCCGAAGCGGTGCCGATCGCGGCGGAACACGGCTGCATCGTCCGCATCAGTCGCATCGATGGCGAGGGTGTGCCGGTCACCATGGATCTGCGATTCGAACGCCTGAACGTCGAGGTCGAAGGGCCCGATCAGCTGATCACTGCGATCAGCAGCGTCGGTTGAGCAAGGTTTCCGAATCCGGAGGGATACGCTTCGGGCGTGTCGTCCGGTGAAGACGTAAGGGGAGTAACGGCGCGAGCCGGCGCCGGCCTGATCCTGCTCTGGCTGGCGCTCACCCTGCTCTTCTCGTTGCCGGCCGTCGCTGCCGCCGGCCAAGGGTCGGCAGCCCGGGAGCTGGCCGAGAAGCACGTGCCGGTCATGATGGTCCGCGAGCAGGACGATCCGCTCTGCGGGACCAAGGGCGAGCAGTACCAGGTGATGGACGTCGACGCGCTGTTCGGCGATCCCCAGGTGAAGCTGATGCGGAACCGCGGCGGGGAGCCGTCGAGCCTGATCAAGAAGGGCCCGACGATCGAGGACGTGGCCGGGCGCGGGGAAGAGGCTTATCTCGACCTGCCCGGCGACCCGCTCGGGGAGACCTGCGTCTACGCGAAGCGATTCGATCAGCTGAAACGCGCCGGCCGGGCGCCGGTGGTGGTCTACGCGCACGTCGCCCACGAGCAGGGTCGGGAGGGCATCGCGCTCCAGTACTGGTTCTACTGGTACTTCAACCAGTTCAACGACCTGCACGAGAGCGACTGGGAGGGCATGCAGCTCACCTTCGACGCCGACACCCCCGAGGAGGCTCTGACTCAGGAGCCGAAGGAGATGATCGTCTTCCAGCACGCCGGCGGGGAACGGGCGAACTGGACCGACGGCAAGGTCGAGAAGCAGGGAGAGCATCCGGTCGTCTACCCGGCCGCGGGTTCGCATGCGACCTTCTACAACTCCGCCGTCTTCCCGCAGAACGGCTCGCATGGCTCCGGGGTCGGCTGCGACAACACGACCGAGCCATTGCGGGAGCTCCGGCCGCAGGCGGTCCTGCTGCCGGACCAGCCGACCGACCGGGGCCGCTTCGCCTGGCTCTCGTTCGACGGCCGCTGGGGCCAGAAGGAGAAGAGCTTCAACAACGGGCCGACCGGCCCCCAGACCAAGGATCAGTGGTCCCAGCCGTTCACCTGGATGGAGAACCAGCGCTGGTCGAGCCCCCACATGCCCGGCGGCGGGATCGTCGGGCCGCAGGCCGTCAACGCCTTCTGCGGCGTGATCGAGAACGTGACCAGCGTGATGAACCTGCAGCAGGCGGATCCCTGGGCCGCGTATCTGGTCATCGCCGCCTTCGCCCTGGTCGCCTTTCTGGTCTTCGGGTATTCCCGCTGGCGCCCCGCCGACCCCGATCATCTGGAACGGGAGCGCGCCTACGGCCAGATCGTGGGGACCAGCCTCAAGCTCTACCGGCGGCATCTCTGGCAGTTCGCGGTGCTGGGGGCGATCGCGATCCCGATCGTCGGCGGCACCCAGGCCCTGGGCGGGTGGCTGAGCGACCGCGCCGGCAGGGACGGTCTCCTGCAGGCGGTCTCCGACCTGACCTTGAGCGTCGGCATGCCGGTGGCCACCACCTTGGTCTCGGCTCTGATCATCGTCTTCATCCGGGGCGTGGTGGAGCATCAGGAGACCGGGGTGGGGCTCTCGATACGCGGTACCCGGGAGCGGTTCTGGCGGGTGGTGATCGCCAAGCTTCTCGCCATGGGCGGGATCACTCTGCTGACGATCACCGTGATCGGCCTGCCCTTCGCCGCCCGCTTCCTGGTCAGCTGGAACTTCGTCCAGCAGGAGGTGATCTTCACCGACAAGTCGATCCGGGACTCCTTCCGGGGCAGCAGCGACCTGGTCCGAGGGCATTGGTGGCGGGCGGTGCGGACCATCGTGCCGCTGCTTCTGCTCCTGACCATCACCGGCCCGATGCTGGGGCTGGTCTTGATCTTCACCCCGCTGCCGCTGCTGCTGGTGAACCTGATCGGCTCGCTGGTCTACGCGCTCACGATTCCCTTCGCCACGGCGGGGGCGACGTTGCTCTACTTCGACCTCCAGGCCCGGCAACGGGCGGGGGAGGCGGTGCCGCGCCGTTCCTGGGTCCCTTGGCGGCCCGCTTCGTTCGGCCGACGGGTCGAGCAACCCGCTTCCTGAGAGAGCCCGGTCGCCCGGGGGCGGACTTGACATATCGACTAACGCGATATATCGTTACGTATCGTGAGATACTCAGAACGAAAGGTACGAAAGATGTACGGACCAGATTTCGACCCCCGATCGAGGGGGCGTTTCGAGGGCCACAGCCCCGAAGGACTGGAAGACGAAGGCTTCGGACGGCGGGGCAGAGGGCGCCATCACGGGCCGGGCAGGGGTGGGCCGCATGGCCGAGGCCCCGGTCGACCCGGTCGTGGCAGGCGCGCCCGGCGCGGTGACATCCGCCAGGCGATCCTGCTGCTGCTCGAGGAGGAGCCGCGCAACGGGTACGGGCTGATGCAGGAGGTCGAGGACCGCAGCGGCGGTATCTGGCGGCCCAGCCCCGGCTCCGTCTACCCGGCGCTCTCGCAGCTCGAAGACGAGGGACTGGTCGAGATGTCGGAGGCCGAGGGCCGCAAGGACTTCTCCCTGACCGACGCCGGCCGCACCTGGGTCGAGGAGCACCGTGAGGAGATCGGCACCCCCTGGGACCAGGCCGGTCGCGGAGCCCCGCGCGAGCTGGGCTCGCTGCGCAAGTCGACGCAGGCGCTCGCCATGGCCGCCCGGCAGCTGGCCCACACCGGCACCCCGGCCCAGCTCAAGGAAGCGGGCGAGATCCTCGACGAGGCGCGACGGAAGCTCTACGGCATCCTCGCCTCGGACCCCGAGGACGAGAACGGCGAGAGCTAGGCGCTTTCGCCTCTGATCTGGCGCGATCCGTGGATCACCCCGCGGATCGCGGCCTCGAGGGCGGCGAGCGGGTCGATGATCCGCTCCCGCCGATTGATCAGGATCGCGGTGGGCAGGTCGACCACGCAGACCGCGACCGTCTCCACGGCGGGCCGGTCGTGGCGCCCCCAGAGACCGTCGGCGAGGCGGCGCAGCACCTCGAGCAGGCGCCGGTCCAGCCGCTCCAGCCGTCGACGCAGCTCCGGGCTCAGGTCCTGGTCGAGGATCTCGTCACGGCGGAAGCGGAGCAGCAGGGTGGCGGTGTCCGGGTGCTCGGCGCGGATCCGGGCCGGCACCGAGGCGACGGCCACCGTGGCCTCGATCGCCGCCTCCTGGCCTCCGTCCAGATCGCCGATGGCCTGCTCCTGGAGCTCCAGGAATCGGGTCGCGGCCCGCAGCCACATCTGGCCGAGTAGGTCGCTCCGTGAGCCGAAGGCGTGGTAGAGGCTGCCGCTTGAGGCCCCGGTGCTCTCGGCCAGCGCCCTGATCGTCAGGCCGGAGCCGCCGTGCTCGGCCAGGAGCCGCTCGGCGGCGTCCAGTAGAGCGTCGATGTCGTGGGTGCGGGGCCGGGCCACGACGCCACTATATCGACCGTTCTAGAACAGACGTGCTAAAACATGTCCAGGCAACCGACCCTCAGGAGCACACATGGAGACGACATTGAACGCCGCGCCGCAGCTGACCCGCGATGGGGAGGTCTTCATCCTCGATCTCGGCGACCGTGAGAACAGGTTCAACCCGGATCGCAACGACGCCGTCGAGCAGGCCCTGGCCGAGGTCGAGGCCGCGCCGGGGCCGAGGGCGCTCGTGACCATCGCGAGCGGCAAGATCTGGTCGAACGGGCTAGACCTGGACTGGTTCCAGGCCAATCCCGAGCGGGTTCAGGAGACCGTCGACCAGACCCAACGGCTGCTCGCCGCCTTCCTCGGCGCCGGAGTGCCCACCGTGGCCGCGATCCAGGGTCACTGCTTCGCCGGCGGCGCGATGCTGGCCCTGGCGCACGACCACCTGGTCATGCGCGAGGACCGGGGATTCATCTGCCTTCCCGAGGCCGATCTCGGCCTGCCGTTCACGCCCGGCATGAACAGCCTGCTCCTGAACCGACTGCCCAGGCGGACCGTCCACGAGGTCATGGTCACCGGTCGTCGCTACGGCGGCGCCGAGGCGGCGGAGGCGGGGATCGTCGACCAGGCGGTCAGTGAAGGCTCCCTGTTCGAGTCCGCGCTCGAGTACGCCCGAGCCCAGGCCGGGAAGAGCCCGGACGCCCTCAGGGCGATCAAGGGTCGCATGTACGCCGAGACGATTCGCCTCCTCAACGAGTCGCACCCGGTCGGCGCCTGAGCCTTCTGGGCTCAGCAGCGGACGGAGAGATCCCAGAGCCCGTTCGGCGGGCAGGTGTCGAAGACGGTCACCGGCCGGCTGGCCCGGGCGGCAGGCGCGTTTGACGCCGTGGCCGTCGCCCGGTTCACCGCCCGTCCGGTCGCGGCCGACGCGTAGGCGATCACCCGGACCGAGCGTGACCGGCCCGGGCGCAGGTTGCCGACCCGCCAGCAGATGCGGCGCTTGCCCTGGAGCGAGGGCGGGAAAGCCAAGCGGAGACCGCGGGGCAGACGGTCGCAGACCCGGACGTTCCGGGCGGTTCCGCTGCCCACCGAGCGGACCTTGATCCGGAAGCGGACGGTGCCGCCGATCGGGACCCGTCTCCGGTTCGCGACCTTGGTGATCCTCAGCGCCGCACCCTCGACGACCCGGACGTTCTCGGTCGCGATCACACCGTCGGATCCGCCCGGGATCGCCACCGCGGAGTTCCGGGCCATGCCCGCCCGCAGGATCCGCACCTTCATCCGGATCGTCCGTGTCTCTCCCACCGGGATGTCGCCGAGATGGCAGGTGACCGAACTGCCCTTGGCCCGGCAGCTTCCCTGACTGGGGGTGACCTTCAAGATCTTGGTCGGCAGCGAGTTGCTGTCCATCATCACCACGTCCTCGGCGGTCACCTGCCCGGTGTTCCGCACCACGACCGTGTAGCCCAGGGGCTGGCCGACCCGGACCCGGTGGCTGCCGGCGCGTTTCGTGATCGACAGCTCGGGCGTGGGGGCGGGCGGCCCGTCGACGCGGACCGGGGCCTCGTCCTCGTTGTTGCCGGGGTTCGGATCCTCCTCGACCGCATCGGCCCTCGCCCGGTTGACCCTGATGCCGGCCGGGGCCTCGGTCCGCGCGGTCAGGGTCACCAGCTTGGACCCGCCCGCCACGATCGTGCCGAGATCGCAACGGAAGCCGTTCTGCGCGCGAGCGCAGTCGCCGTGGGCCGTGGCGATGTCGAGCAAGGTGAGGCCGTCCGGGACCCGGTCGACCAGCGTGACCTGGTGGGCGTCGCTCGGCCCCAGGTTGGAGACCGAGACCGCGAAGCTCACCACCTCGCCGATGCCGGCCTCCTCGGGACGCGCGATCTTCCGCACCGCGAGATCGGCCAGCCGCCGGATCACGAAGGGATCCTCGGCCTCCAACGGCTCCAGCAGCTCCGGCCCGGTCAGGATCGCGACGTTGACGTGGCGGCCGGTGAGGTCCGGGGCCAGGTCGACCGGAACCGCCAGGCGGGGAAGATGCGTGCCCGGCGGGACGGGATCGTCCGGGTCGATGTCGTAGACGCAGCGGGTGTGCCTGGAGCCGAGCACCGTGCCCGCGCAGTCCCAGCCGTCACCATGCGGCAGGGCGCGGATCGTCACCCCGGCGGGGAGGGTGTCGTTGATCACCAGCGGGGCCCTTGCGGGACCGCCGGTCGCCCGGACCGAGGCCCGCACGTAGAAGATCCCGTCACGCCCGGCGACCAGCGCCCCCTCATGGGTCTTGGTGAGGGCGAACTCGGGCAGCGGGTCGATCGTCTCCACCCGCACGGCCCTGATCTCATGGATGTTGGTCGCGTCGCCGGTAGAGGCGGCGAAGCCGAACTCGAAGCGATCCGGCGGGTCGGGAGGCTGCGAGACATCCAGCATCGGGGTGAAGTCGCCGTCAAGGTCGAAGTCGGCCAGCAGCCGGACCCGCGCGTTCGGGGCGGCCGGAGGGTCGACCACGATCCGGTAGCGGTGGGCCACGCCAGGATCGGTCCGGAGCAGCGCGTTGACCCGATCGAGCGACTCGGGGGCGGTCGCCGACTCGCGGAGGCAGTACCCCTCGAGCCAGTCGGTCCCGGGCAGCCCTCTGCCGCGCAGCGAGACCGTGTTCGGATGGAGGTTGCGGTCCGCCCGGTCCTGGCAGCCGAAGCCGCGGGCCTCACGGTCGTTGGCGAAGTTGCCGAACTCGTCGATGCCGACGCCGAAGTAGCCGCCCGGCACTCCGGGGATGGTCGCCGGGGCCGTGTACGGGGAATCGAAGTCGTCGTTCGACTGGGCGTAGCCGAGACTGCCCCCGAAGGCGCCGGGCCGCTCGTCCCGGACCGCCGCGTCCTTGATGAAGACCGACATCCCGTCGGCGCCGTGATCCGGGAAGCCGGGGATGATCGAGCCGTTGTAGGCGAAGGCGTCGAAGGTGAACTCGACGCCGGCGGTGAACGGAAGACCCCGGTCGTAGATCGCGTAGCTCGATCTGTGATCCGAGTTGTCGGTCAGCCGCAGGGTGCCCGAGCCGTCCGGGTCACCGCCGGGCGGCAGCGAAGGCTGCCCGGTCGGACAGCCGGGGATCGGGGTCTGGGAGGTGTCCTGGGAGGCGGTCAGGCAGGGGTCCGCGCTGCCGCCGACCCGGAAGGGGACGTCGGTGGTCGGGCCGGTGAAGTCCTCGTCGAAGAGCAGCGAGGCGCCGGCGGTCGTAGGAACTGCCAGAGCCATCATGGCGGCGAGTACTGGTACGAGACGACGCATCGACAAAGTCCAATCTGTCGCTTGCCTGATTCGACGCTAACGCCGGGCTGGGCCTGACGCAAGTGACGGGGCGCCGGATAGGGTTCGCCCATGCGCAGGGAACAGGACTCCGATCTCGTCTGGTCGAGCGACGACGGCGACCTGCGCGGCGGCCCGAAGCGAGGCAAGGGGCGGCGGAAGCCGAAGCGCCAGGCCGACCCGTCCCCATCCCCGGCGCCTGCGGGATCGACCATCAAGGTCAAGCGCGAGACCTCCGGACGCCGCGGCAAGACGGCGACGACGATCTCGGAGATCCCGCTCGGCGAGGCGGAGACGAAGTCACTGGCCAAGCGGCTGAAGCAGCACTGCGGGGTGGGCGGCACGGCTCGCGGCTCGACCATCGAGCTGCAGGGAGACCACCGCGACAAGGTGATCGCCTTCCTCGAGAAGGAAGGGCATCGCGCCGTCCGCGCGGGCGGCTGATCAGACCCCGGCGAGGGCGGTGGCGACCGCGAAGCCGACGACCGTGACAAGGCCCGCGACATCGCCGGCCTTGTTCTTCGCCTCCGGGATCATCGAGTCGATCAGCATGACCAGCAGGGCACCGGCGGCGAACCCGTCCAGGGCGGCCTGGAGCTCGCTCGAGATCAGGTCCGCGGCCAGGTAGCCGAGCCCGGAGGCGAGAGCGCAGGCCAGGGAGATCCCCATGAAGAGCCGGACGATGCGCTGCCTGTTCGTGCCGCTCGCCCTCATGTCGATCGCCCCGCCGATTCCCTCCGGCAGGTTCGAGACGAAGATCGCCATCAGTAACGCGGCGCTCACGGTCCCGCCCGAGGCGATGCCGATCCCCAGCACCGCCTGTTCGGGGATGCCGTCGAGAAACGAGCCGAGGGCGAGGGCGGTGCCGTCCTCCTCCCGGGCGGCGCGGGATCGGCGTTGGAGGCGCCGGTCGGCGAAGAAGTAGGTGAGGGCTCCCAGGGCCAGCCCGATGCCGACCGAGTGGGCGCTGCCGAGGTCGAGCCCCTCCTCGGCCAGACTGAAGCTGACGGCGCTGATCAGGGCTCCGGCGCCGAAGGCGAGCACGCAGCCGATCAGTCGATCCGACCAGGACCGGGCGAAGGCGAGCAGCGCGCCGATCAGCAGGGAGGAGGCCGCGACCGCGCCCCAGCCGAGCGCGGTCAGCATCGCCGTTCGTCTCGAATCGCCATCGGCCGGACCGTACCGTGGCCGGAGGTCGCCAACCGGGCCGTGGCGGCCGGTAGCTTGATGCCATGCGATCGAATCCGTACTACGAGCTGGAGGACCGGGAAGAGATCGAGCGGCTGATCAGGGAGAACCCGTGGGCGATCCTGGTCTCGCCGGCGGCCGACGGCCTGGTCGCCTCGCACTACCCGATCATGATCGACGAGGAACGCGACGAGCTCTCGATCGTGACCCATCTCGGCCGTCCGGACGAACGGGTCCACGAGCTCGGCCGGCACGAGATGCTGATGATCGTCCAGGGCCCGCACGGATACATCTCGTCGAGCTGGTACGGCGACCTGATCGAGGTGCCGACCTGGAACTTCATCACCGCCCACCTCTCCGGCGTCCCGGAGGTGATCGAGGGCGAGGAGAACTTCGAGGTGCTGACCAGGCTGGTGGAGCGATTCGAGCGCGAGGTGGACGAGCCCCGCTACCTCGGCAGCTCACCGGCGGTGTACGAGGACGCCCGGGCCTCGCTGCCCGGCACGATCGGCCTGCGCCTCACCCCGACCCGGATCGTGGCGAAGCAGAAGATGAGCCAGAACCGCCCGCCGGAGGTGATCGACGCCGTGATCGACCGGCTCGAAGGCGGCGGCGCCTACGCCTCGCCGGGGCTGGCGCGGGAGATGCGGATCGCCAACCGGCGCTAGCTCAAGGGCCGTGTCGTCTGTAGACGAGCGGGATCACGACCCAGAACAGGGTGAAGGCGACCACCGAGACCACGCCCGCCACCAGGGTCGCGGTCGGAGAGCCGTAGAGGAAATCGGTGATCAGCGTCACCGCCCCGCAGACCGCCAGGGCGAGGAAGAGCAGGCCGGCGATGGTGAACCGATTCGCCAGTCGCAGCAGCCGCGGGCGTTGATGCCGGTGGAAGGTGAGGCGGTGGAACGCGGTCGGGGCGATCAGCAGGAGGGTCGAGATCGCGGTGCAGATCAGGGTGCCGAAGTAGACCGAACGCTCAAACGTGGTGACCAGGTCGAAGCGCTGCTGGAACGGTACCGCGAGCAGGAAGGCGAAGAGGACCTGGACGCCGGGCAGGGCGATCCGCAGCTCCTGGAGCAGCTCGTTCAGATTGCGTTCGGAGCGCTCCAGATCCGTCTCCGCATGTTCCTCGGTCATGCCCCAACATATTCCGCCAGATGCGTCCCCGTGAGCGTCGAACGGTCGGCGACCAGGTCGGCCGGGCTGCCCTCGAAGACGATCTCGCCGCCTTCCTGACCGGCCCCGGGGCCAAGATCGATGATCCAGTCGGCATGCGCCATCACCGCCTGGTGGTGCTCGATCACGATCACCGACTTGCCGGAGTCGACCAGCTGGTCGAGCAGGCCGAGCAGCTGTTCGATGTCCGCCAGGTGGAGGCCGGTGGTCGGCTCGTCGAGCACGTAGACGTCGCCCTTGCCGGCCATGTGGGTGGCCAACTTCAGCCGTTGCCGCTCGCCGCCGGAGAGGGTGGTGAGGGGCTGCCCGATCTTCAGGTAGCCGAGCCCGACATCGGCCAGGCGGGTCAGGATCTTGTAGGCGGCGGGGAGGCCGGCATCGCCATCCTCGAAGAAGGCCTGTGCCTCCGCCACCGACATCTCCAGAACCTCGCTGATGTTCCTGCCGCCGAACTCGTACTCGAGCACCGACGCCTGGTAGCGGCGGCCCTCGCAGACCTCGCAGGTGGTGGCGACGGTGGCCATGATCCCGAGGTCGCTGTAGACCACGCCGGCGCCGTTGCAGTTGGGGCAGGCGCCGTCCGAGTTGGCGCTGAACAGGCCCGGCTTGACGTCGTTGGCCTTGGCGAATGCCTTGCGGATCGGGTCGAGCAGGCCGCTGTAGGTGGCGGGGTTGCTGCGCCTCGAGCCCCGGATCGGGTCCTGGTCGACCGTGATCACCTCTTCCCGACCGGAGACCGATCCGTCGATCAGCGAGCTCTTGCCGGATCCGGCGACCCCGGTGACGACGGTAAGGACGCCCAGCGGGATGTCGACGTCGACGTCCCGGAGGTTGTTGCGGTCGGCGCCCCGGATCTCCAACGCCCCGGTCGGCTCGCGCACCTCGTCCTTGAGCCGGGCTCGATCCTCGAGATGCCGGCCGGTGATGGTGTCGCTCTTCTTCAGGCCGTCGTAGTCGCCCTCGAAGCAGACCTCGCCGCCGTCGGCGCCGGCGCCCGGGCCGAGATCGACGACGTGGTCGGCGATCCCGATCACCTCGGGCTTGTGCTCGACCACAAGCACCGTGTTGCCCTTGTCCCGCAGCTGCAGCAGCAGTCGGTTCATGCGCTGGATGTCATGGGGATGCAGGCCGGCCGTCGGCTCGTCGAAGACATAGGTGACATCGGTCAGTGAGGAGCCGAGCTGGCGGATCATCTTGACCCGCTGCGCCTCGCCGCCCGAAAGGGTGCCGGAGGAGCGATCCAGGGAGAGGTACCCGAGCCCGATGTCGACGAAGGACTGGAGGTTCTCCCGCAGCCCTTCCAAGAGCGGCGCCATCGACTTCTCGTCCAGGTCGTTCACCCACTCGGCCAGATCGGTGATCTGCATCGAGTAGAGGTCGGAGATGCTCTTGCCGGAGATCTTCGAGGAGCGGGCCTCCTCGCTCAGCCTGGTGCCGCCGCATTCGGGGCAGGGGGCGAAGGTGATGACCCGGTCGACGAAGGCCCGGATATGCGGCTGCATCGCCTCGCGGTCCTTGCTGAGCATCGACCGCTGGATGGTCGGGATCACGCCCTCGTAGGTGAGGTTGGTGCCTTCGATCTTGAGCTTGGTCGGCTCCTTGTAGAGCAGGTCGTTCAGCTCGGACTTCTTGAACTTCTTGATCGGCTTGTCGGGGTCGAAGAAGCCGCAGCCCCGGAAGATCCGCCCGTACCAGCCCTCCATGCTGTAGCCCGGCACCTTCAGCGCGCCCTCGTTGAGGGACTTCTCGGCGTCGTACAGCTCGGTCAGGTCGAAGTCGGAGACGGTGCCGCGTCCCTCGCAGTTCGGGCACATGCCGCCGACCCGGTTGAACTTGACCTTCTTCGCCTTGTCGCCTCCCTTCTTCATCACCCCGGTGGCCTGGATGGTGGAGACGTTGAAGGAGAAGGCCTGCGGGGAACCGATGTGGGGCTTGCCGATGCGGCTGTAGAGGATGCGGAGCAGCGCCCCGACGTCGGTGACGGTTCCGACCGTCGAGCGAGCATCGCCGCCGAGACGCTCCTGGTCGACCGTGATCGCGGTGGTGAGACCGTCCAGCAGGTCGACGTCCGGCCGGGCCGCGGTCGCCATGAAGCCCTGGATGAAGGCGCTGTAGGTCTCGTTGATCAGCCGCTGCGACTCGGCCGCGATCGTGCCGAAGACCAGTGAGCTCTTGCCCGATCCCGAGACCCCGGTGAAGACGGACAGCCGCCGCTTCGGGATCTCGATGTCGACGCTCTGCAGGTTGTTGACCCGCGCCCCGAGCACGCGGATCAGCTCATGGCTGTCCGCGGCCGGGGAGGCGGAGTTCTTCGCTTTCGCCATGCGGGTAGGTTCGCTCAGCCGAGCTGGTTGATCCTGATCATGTTGCCGGCGGGGTCGCGCACGGCGCAGTCGCGGATCCCGTAGGGCTGCTCGGTCGGCTCCTGGACGACCTCGCCGCCGCGGGACTGGATCTGCTCGAAGGTGGCGTCGAGGTCGGGGGTGGAGAGGACGAGCATCGCGAAGGTGCCCTTGGCCATCATCTCGGCGATGGTCTTGTTCTCGTCCTCGGTCACGCCGGGGTTGGCTCCGGGCGGGTAGAGCACGATCGAGGTGTCGGGCTGGCCTTCGGGGCCGACGGTGATCCAGTGCATGTCGCCCTTGCCGACGTCGTTGCGGATCTCGAAGCCGAGCACGTCGCGATAGAAGCCGATGGCGGCCTCGGGATCGTTCTGGGGGAGGAATGAGGAGTTGATCTTGATGTCCATGGGATCCAATCTAGTTTCCGGTCGTGGCCGTGACTTCTCGATTCCTGATCGGTCTCGAAACCTGCTTCTCGACACAGGCCGGGAGCAGGGGCGCGCCGTCGGCCATCTCGCGGCGGTAGGCGCCCGGAGATCTGCCGACCAGTTCGGTGAAGCGGCTGGTGAAGGTGCCGAGCGAGGAGCATCCGACCTCGAAGCAGACCTCGGTCACGTTGAGGTCGCCTCGCCTGAGCAGCGCCATCGCCCGTTCGATCCGGCGGGTCATCAGGTAGCTGTACGGAGACTCGCCGTAGGCGGCGCGGAACTTGCGGCTGAAGTGCCCGGGGGACATGTGGGCGTCCCGGGCCAGCGCCTCCACGTCCAGCGGCTGGGCGTACTCGCGGTCCATGCGGTCGCGCACGCGGCGCAGCCGGATCAGGTCGTCGAGGTTTTGCTGGTCGGTCATTTCGGCAGATTCTGGCGTTGGTCGAGCACCGGCGCAAACAGGTCGCCGCTCTCGTCGACGCGGGCGAGCGTCTGTTCCGGAGAGAATCGCAACATCCGGTCGTCGCCGGCGTCCAGCGCCGATTCAAGCTCGTCCCAGCCGATCGGGACCGAGACCGACGGCTCGGGCCTGGCCCGCATCGAGTAGACCGCCACGGTGGTCTTGTGCCGGGAGTTCTGGCTCCAGTCGACCAGCACCTTGCCGTGCCTGAGGTTCTTGCGCATCTTCGACACCACCTGGTCGGGCATCTCGGACTCGAAGGTGCGGGCCAGGGCATGCGCGAACTCGCCGGTGCTGTCGTAGCCCGTCCGGGTGTTCAGCGGCACGTACACCTGGAGGCCCTTCGATCCCGAGACCTTGGCCAGGCAGTCGAGATCCTGGCCGGCCAGGGTGTCCCGGATCAGCAGGGCGATCTCGGCGCAGTCGAGGACGTCGGCGGGCTTTCCGGGGTCCAGGTCGAAGACCATGACGGTGGGCGTGGATCGAGATCGGGCCCTGGCCAGCGAGATATGGAGCTCGACACAGGCGAGGTTTGCCACCCAGATCAGGGTGGGGAGGTCGTTGACCAGGCAGAACTCGACCGGCCCGCGGCTCGACTCGCTCTCGACCGTGAACGTCTTGACCCACTCGGGCCGGTGCTCCGGGCAGTGCTTCTCCCAGAACCCGTCCTCGTCCACGCCTTCCGGGAAGCGCCGCATGGTCAGCGGTCGGTCACGGAGGTGGGGGAGGAGGACCGGCGCGACGGCGGCGTAGTAGTCGATCAGGTCGCCTTTGGTGAAGCCGGTCTCCGGGTAGAGCACGCGGTCGAGGTTGGAGAGCTTGACCGTCCGTCCGTCGACCTCCAGCTCCGCTTTCTCCCGCCGTCCTTCGATCTTTTCCGTGATCCGCTTCATGCCGGCTCCCGGACAACTTCATCAGGTGCCTTGTCGGGCCGCAACCCGAGGAAGACCGGGTTGCGGAGGCGACCGTCCCGAGTCCACTGGGTGAAGCCGACCTCGACCACCGTCTCGGGCCGGCACCACCTCGCCGAGGCGGGGATCTCGGCCAGGTCTGATCGGCGGAAGGGGATCGTGTCGAGACGACGCTCCTCCAGATCCTTCCTGAGGGCGGTCAAGGTGGCATCGTCCATCCCGGTGCCGACCCGGCCCGCGTAGGCGAGTTCGTCGCCGTCCTCGCGGTAGCCGACCAGCAACGCGCCCAGGGTCCGGGCGCGGTTCCCCTTGCCGGGCAGCCAGCCACCGACCACGAACTCCTGGCGACGCACGTTCTTGACCTTCCGCCAGTACCCGGTCCGTCTGCCCGAGACGTACGGGCTCTCCGGGTCCTTGGCCACGACCCCTTCCAGCCCGAGCTGCGTCGTCGCGGCGAGCACGTCGTCAAGAGGGCCGTCGAGCCGGTCCGGGACCGACCAGCTCTCGCCCGCGAGCCCGAGGCCCTCCAGCATCTCGCGCCGCTCCAGGTAGGGCCGGGCGCGCAGATCGACGCCGTCGCTCCAGAGCAGGTCGAAGATCAGGAACACCGCGCCGAGGCCGGACTCGCGGCGAGACTGCATCAACTGGAAGTCGGGTCGGCCGTCCGGATCGAAGACCACCAGCTCGCCGTCGAGGATCTTGCCGCGGGCGGCCGGATCGTCTCCCAGGCCCTCGATCTCGGGGTACTCGGCGGTGATGTCGTTCAACCGGCGGCCCTGCAGACGGACCTCGTCGCCGCAGAAGGCGATCGCGCGGTAGCCGTCCCACTTGACCTCGAACTCCCAGGCGGTGGCCTGGTCCGGGTCGCTCAGTCGGGCCTTCATCGGCTCTATCTCGGTCGGCATCCGCGCGCTGGGCACGGCCTTGCGGGTACCCGCCCATCGGGTTGGCCAAGCGAAAAAGGGGTAAGAGCCAGCCATGGCTCTTCGTTCGATCTGGAACGGCACGATCGCCTTCGGCCTCGTCAAGGTCCCGATCAAGCTGTTCTCTGCGATCGATCCGAAGGGCATCTCCTTCCGTGAGATCCACCTCAAGGACGACTCGCTGCTCCAGCACCGACGGGTCTGCAAGGCGGAGGGAAAAGTGGTCGAGCGGGACGAGGTCGCCAAGGGCTACGAGGTATCCGGCGGCGAGTACGTGCTGCTCTCCAGCGAGGAGATCAAGGCCGCGGCCGGCGAACGTCCGAAGACGATCGAGATCGAGGAGTTCGTCGACGCCGGCGACATCGACCCCTTCTTCTTCAACAAGACCTACTACCTCGGCGTGCGCGATCACGCCGAGCCCTACGCGCTGCTGGCCGCCGCGCTCGAGCGGGCGGGGAAGGCCGGGATCGGCCGGTTCACCTTCCACAACCGGGAGTACCTGGTCGCGGTCCGCTCCCAGGGCGACCGGATGCTGCTGCATACCCTGCGCTTCGACGACGAGATAGTCGAGCCGGAGGATCTCGACCTTCCCGAGGGCGGCAAGAAGCCGACCAAGAAGGAGGTCACGATGGCCCGCCGCCTCGTCGAGGGCCTGACCGAGGATTTCGACCCCGGCGACTACCACGACGAGTACCGAGCTTCCGTCTTCGACCTGATCGAGCGCAAGGCGGCCGGCAAGAAGGCGCCGAAGCGGAGGAGGCGCAAGAAGAAGGAGCCGGGCGACCTGACCAGCGCCCTCGAGCGGAGCCTGGCGGCGCAGGGGGCCGCGGACTGATGCCCCGCCCGCTCTGGAAGGGCACCATCTCGTTCGGGCTGGTCAGCGTGCCGGTCGAGATGTGGTCGGCCCTCCGGGATCGGAGCATCCGCTTCCGCGAGATCCACGTCAAGGACGGCTCGCCGGTGCGGCATGTCCGCTACTGCGCGGAGGAGGGCAAGAAGGTCGATCCCTCCGAGATCGGCCGGGCGTACCAGATCGAGGACGGGCGCCTGATCCGGATCACGGACGAGGAGCTGGAGGAGCTAGAGCCGGAGAAGACCAACACGATCGAGATCGAGAGCTTCACGCCGCGAGCGGAGGTCGATCCGGTTCGTTTCGACCATCCCTACTACCTGATCCCCGGCGATCAGACCGTCGGCACGGTCCGGGCCTATCGGCTCCTGGTCGAGGCGATGGGGGAGGGCGACCTGCTCGCGCTCGGCCGCTTCGTGATGAGGAACCGGGAGTACCTCGCGGCGATCCGCGTGCGCGGCCCGGCCCTGGCGCTCTCGACCATGCACTTCCCGGCCGAGATCAGGTCGCTGGACGACGTGCCCGGCCCGGAGGAGCAGCCGGAGCGGGAGGCGGTCGAGAACGCGATCGCCGTGATCGGCGAGCGCACCAAGAAGTGGCGTCCTTCCTCCTTCCACGACGAGCATCGGGCCCGGCTCGAGAAGGTGATCGCGAGCAAGCGCCGAGGCGCCAAGGTGAAGGCGCCGGCCACCAAGGACGAGGACGCGCCGACCGCGGCGCCGGACCTCATGGCCGCCCTCAAGAAGACGCTGGAGCAATCGCGCGGCAGGCGCCGCCGTCCCCGCGACCTCAGCGGCCTCTCCAAGGACCAGCTCTACGAGATGGCGACCGAACGCGGCCTCAAGGGACGTTCCTCGATGAACAAGAGCCAGCTGTTGCGGGCCCTGCGCAAATAGCTGCTTTTTCTCTCGCAGGCGCGGTTTGACGGGCCCTTTCGTGGGTAGCCATCTGTCTTGGCGGACGCCGAACGCATCCGCCTCCGAAGATCCAGATTCCTACGCGAAGGCGAAGGAGGCAGGAACATGAGCAAGACAGCACGCGAAGTGATGACCGGCGGTGCCGAGTGCATCGGCGAGTCCGAGAGCGTGGCCAAGGCGGCGGCGAGAATGGCCGAGCTGAACGTCGGGTCCATGCCGATATGCGGAGACGACAACCGTCTCAAGGGCATGCTGACCGACCGCGACATCGTGGTGAAGGTCGTCGCGAAGGGCCGCGATCCCGAGACGGTGGCCGCCGGCGAGTTCGGTCAGGGCAAGCCGTTCACGGTCGGCGCCGACGACTCGGTGGACGTCGCGATCGAGACGATGAAGGACCACGCGATACGCCGGCTTCCGGTGATCGACGGCCACGACCTGATCGGCATCGTCAGCCAGGGCGACCTGGCCAGGCAGGTGCCGGAGCAGGCGACGGGCGAGTTGGTGGAAGCCATCTCGGCCGCCGCGTGAGCGAGGTGACGACCATGCCCAAGGGCTCTGATCACGGACCCGGCGTGAAGGACGACAAGCTCTACGACGAGTTGAGAGAGGAGGGCGCGAGCAAGGAGAAGGCGGCGCGGATCGCCAACGCCAAGGCCGGAGGCGAGAACGTCGGCAAGAAGGGCGGAGAGGCCAAGGACTACGAGGACCGCACGGTCGAGGAGCTTCAGGATCGTGCGGCCGAGATCGGGATCGATGGCCGCTCAGACATGAACAAGAAGGAGCTGATCAGCGCACTCCGGAACCATTGAGTAGGTGATCGCCGCTGTGTGACGGATTCACAGTTGACCCGAGTTCGTTAGGTGCCTAACATTAGGTACCTAATGAATGCGGCGGGAACTGACACAACGAAGATAGAGCCCTACGTCTGGCGGATCGCCGGCGTCGTGATCCTCGGCATGATCATGTCGATCCTCGACACCACGATCGTCAACGTGGCGCTGGACACGCTCGCGCGTGACCTGCACACCACGATCAGCGACATCCAGTGGGTGGCCACCGGGTACCTGCTCTCGCTTGCCGCGGTGATCCCGCTGACCGGCTGGGCCGCCCGGAAGTACGGGGCCAAGAACGTCTACATCTGGTCGATCGTCCTCTTCACCCTCGGGTCGGCGCTCTGCGGCATCGCCGATTCGAGCACCTCCCTGATCGCCTTCCGCGTGCTCCAGGGCATCGGCGGCGGCATGATCATGCCGATCGGGCAGATGATCATGGCCGAGGTCGCCGGTCCCCAGCGCATGGGGAAGGTCATGAGCGTCACCGTCATGCCAGCCATGCTGGCCCCGATCCTCGGCCCCGTCCTCGGCGGCCTGATCCTGCAGGACCTGCACTGGTCCTGGATCTTCTTCGTCAACGTCCCGGTCGGCATCGTCGCCGTGGCCCTCGCCATGAAGCTGCTCCCTCACTCCAAGCTGGGGGAGGCCGGCAGGCTCGACATGACCGGCCTGGCCCTGATGATCGTCGGCATCCCGGCGCTGGTCTTCGGCATCTCCGAGGTCGGCAGCACCGGCAGCTTCACCTCTCCCGAGGTGGTCTGGCCGATGATCGGCGGGATCGTCCTGATCGGCGCCTTCATCTGGCACGCGCTGCGGACCGAGCGCCCGCTGCTCGACGTCAGGCTCTACGCGAACCGGATCTTCGGCGCCGCCTCGCTCACCACCTTCGCGCTCGGCGCGGCCCTCTTCGGGGCGATGATCCTGATGCCGCTCTACTACCAGCAGATCCGCGACGAGAGCGTGATCACGACCGGGCTGCTGTTGGCCCCGCAGGGCCTCGGCATGCTGATGGTCGGGCCCTTCGCGCCACGCCTGACCGAACGGTTCGGCGGCGGCAAGGTCGCCACCTTCGGGGTGCTGGTGCTCTGCCTCAGCTCGCTGCCCTACGTCTTCATCGGCGTCGACACCTCGATCCTGTTCCTGTCGCTGATGCTGGCCGTCCGGGGCATCGGCATCGGCCTGGCCTTCATGCCGACAATGACCGTCGCCTACGCCTCGCTGCGCAAGGACCAACTCTCCGACGCGACACCGCAGATGAACGTGATCCAGCGGGTCGGCGGCGCGATCGGCACCGCGATCCTGGCGGTCGTGCTCCAGCGGGCCGGTGAGGGAGCGACCACCGCGACGGCGGCCGCCAACGCCTTCGGCACCGCCTACGTCTGGTCGCTGGGGATCGCCGTGCTGGCCCTGATCCCATGCATCGTCCTCTGGCGGGCCGAGAAGCCGGGCCGCGCGCCGAGCGAAGAAGAACAGATCGCGGAGTCCGAGATTGAGCCGCTCGGCGCCTGACAGCCCGACCGAGCTGACCGGCGGCCTGCTCGCCGTCAGCACCTCGTTCAAGCAGGCCTACCGCACGCTGCGTCGGCGCAAGGGGCGGGAGACGCATCGCCTGAACGACGAGATCAGCCATGCCCAGTTCGAGCTGCTGGTCGAGCTGCGTCACCGGGGACCGCTCCCGATCAGCGAGCTCGCCAAGAGCTCCGGGCTGAGCCCGGCCAGCGTCTCGCAGATGGTCGACCGCCTCGAGGAGCAGGGTCAGGTCGAGAGGATCCGGTCCGAGGAGGACCGACGCATCGTCACGGTCGAGCTTTCCGACCGGGGACGGGAGACGATCGAGCCCGTGGTCGCCGCCTGGCGGCAGAAGTGGCTCGATGCCTTCGACGGGGTCGACGAGGCAGATCTGCTCACCGCCAGCAGGGTGCTGGACCGGATCGCGACGATCTACGACGCCGACCCCGAAGGGCGTTAGCTCAGGCTAGAAAGCCTCTTCCGGGAGCTCCATGACGTCGTTCTCGATCTGCTCGATCGCCGTCTTGAAGGCCTCCAGGTTCGGGAGCATGTTGCGGGCGAAGAACTTCGCCGCGGTGACCTTGCCCTCGTAGAACGACTTGTCGGTGCCCGAGGCGCCGTTCTCCAGCGCCGCGGCCGCGACCTCGGCGTGGGTGAGGAGCAGCCAGCCGATGATCAGATCGCCGAAGGCCTTGAGGAACTGGACCGAACCGAGCCCGACCTTGTAGACGTTCTTCGGATCCTCCTGGGCGCCCATCAGATAGCCCATCATGGTGCCGAGCATCGACTTGAGGTTCTCGATCGCGGCGGCCAGGTAGGCGCGCTCGGTCTCGAGCCCGGCGCCGGAGCCGTCGGCCGTGGCCTGCATCTTCTCCAGCAGGTGGTTCAG
Organism: Solirubrobacterales bacterium; assembly: GCA_017304845.1. GTDB lineage: Bacteria > Actinomycetota > Thermoleophilia > Solirubrobacterales > 70-9 > 67-14. The sequence continues at coordinate 1,878 of JAFKLL010000039.1, read as the reverse complement.
CGACTTGCTCTCGTCCCGCAGGATCTTGCGGAAGAAGAAGTCCTGGGCCTGGATCGCGGTCGTGCCCTCGTAGAGGCTGTCGATCTTCGCGTCACGGATGTACTGCTCGATCGGGTAGTCCTGCAGGAAGCCGGAGCCGCCATAGGTCTGGAGCGACTCGGTCAGCACCTCGTAGGCACGCTCCGAGCCGACGCCCTTGACGATCGGCAGCAGGAAGTCGTTGATCCGCTTGCCGAACTCGCCGTCGATGCCCTGGGTGGTCTCGGTCGCGATCGGGTCGTGATGCAGCGCGGTGAACAGGTAGAGCGCGCGCAGACCCTCGGCGTAGGCCTTCTGGGTCATCAGCGAGCGACGGACGTCCGGGTGGTGGATGATCGTCACGCGCGGGGCGGTCTTGTCCATGATCTGGGTCATGTCGGCGCTCTGGACCCGCTCCTTGGCGTACTCGAGGGCGTTGAGGTAGCCGGTGGAGAGGGTGGAGATGGCCTTGGTGCCGACCATCATGCGGGCGAACTCGATCACGTCGAACATCTGGCGGATGCCCTCGTGGACGTCGCCGACCAGGTAGCCGACGGCCGGGGTGTCGCCGCCGAAGGCGACGTCACAGGTGGCCGACGCCTTGATGCCCATCTTGTGCTCGATGCTGGTCACGTAGACGCCGTTGCGCTCGCCGATCTCGCCGGTCTGGCTGTCGAAGTGGAACTTCGGCACGACGAAGAGGCTGAGGCCCTTGGTGCCCGGACCGGCGCCCTCGGGGCGGGCCAGGGTGTAGTGGAAGATGTTCTCGAAGAGGTCGTCCGAGTCGCCGGAGGTGATGAACCGCTTCTCACCCTCGATGTGCCAGGTGCCGTCGGGCTGCTCGATCGCCTTGGTGCGGCCGTTGCCGACGTCGGAGCCCGCCTCGGGCTCGGTCAGGACCATGGTCGCGCCCCAGTTGCGCTCGACCGACATCTGCGCCCAGTGCCTCTGCTCTTCGTTGCCGTTCTTGTAGAGCAGCGAAGCGAAGGAGGGGCCGGCGAGGTAGAAGAAGCCGGCGGGCAGGGCGCCGACCATGAACTCGTTGACGGCCCAGGAGACGGTGGCGGGGGCGGGGATGCCGCCGACCTCTTCGCCGAGGCCGAGCTTGTCCCAGCCGGCCTCGGTCCAGGCGTTGACCGAGTCCTTGAGCGCCTGCGGAAGGGTTACGTCATGAGTGTCGGGATCGAAGGTGGGCGGCACCCGATCCGAGCTCTCGAAGGCGGCGGCGACCGGGCCCTCGGCCAGCTTGGAGGACTCCTCCAGCATGACCTTGACGGTGTCGACGTCGAGGCCGCCGAAATCGGCGGCGTTCAGCACGGCTTCGGTATCGAGCATCTCGAAGAGGTTGAACTCGATATCGCGCACGTTGCTCTTGTAATGACCCAAGATTTTTCTCCCGTGTGAAGCCAAAAGGCGGTGGTTGCTCGGGGGAGCATTCCATCAATCGATGTAACGTGCGTCCTGGTGAGCTCGATATGACGATCCCGAAGACCGACCTGCCCATCGTCGGCGCCCCAATGGCCGGCGGCCCGACCACGGTCCCGCTCGCTCTGGCGGTGGCCGAGGCGGGTGGCCTCCCGTTCCTGGCCGGCGCCAACAAGACGCCCGATGCCCTCGCCGCCGAGATCGACACGCTGATCGAGAGCGGGCACCCGTTCGGGGTCAACCTCTTCGTGCTCCGCGACCGGCCGGTGAACGAGCCGGCATTCCGCGGCTACGCCGAGTCGCTCCGGCCCGAAGCCGAGAAGTACGGGATCGACCTCGAATCGACGCCCGCCCGCAACGACGACGAGTGGTCGGCCAAGCTTCGGCTCTTGATCGAGCGCGAGGTGCCGCTCGTCTCACTCACCTTCGGCCTGC
>JAFKLL010000038.1 GCA_017304845.1 Solirubrobacterales bacterium | reverse complement strand
GGTCGCCGGCGGTTTCGCGGATCCTGGCCAGCACGGGGTTGGACCAGATCAGCGAGGCGAGACGGTTGATGTCGGGTTCGATTCCGGGGGACATCGGGGTTCTGCCGTACCATGATCCATCCTCCGGATGAACGACGTTCCCGAGACACCCGAAGATTCCAACCCCGAGCGCCCCTGGTACCGCCAGCGGGGCAAGGTCGGCGCCCTGGTCGCCGTCCTGGTCGTCGCCGTGGCCGCGGTCGGCCTGGTCGCCTGGAACGAGCTCAAGCGCCCGGACGACGTCAGCAACCCCGACGTCGCCTTCGAGGCCCCGCAGAAGAAGCCGAAGCCGGTCCCGAAGCACAAGACCGTCAACTGGACCACTTTCCGCCTCAACCCGCAGCGCACCGGCTATCTGCCCGTGAACGGGATCCACCCGCCCTTCAAGCGGGTCTGGAAGTACGGCGACCACCCACTGCTCGAGTTCCCGCCGATCGTGGTCAACGGCCGCCTCTACTTCGTCGACAACGACGGCAACGCCTACGCGCTGCGCAGCGACAACGGCCGCAAGGTCTGGCACCGGAAGATCGCCTCGCTAAACGCCTCCACCCCGACCTACTCGCGGGGCAGCCTCTACATCGCCAATCTCGAGCCGGGCCAGGTCGTCTCGCTGAACGCCCGCAACGGCCGGACCCTGTGGAAGAAGTCCCTGCCCTGCCGGACCGAGTCCTCGCCGGTCGTGGTCCACGGCATGATCTACCTCGGCTGCGAGAGCGGAACCCTGTACGGCCTCATGGCGAAGAACGGCAAGGAGGTCTGGTCGACCTCGGTCTCCGGCGCGATCAAAGGCGCCCCCGCCTATGACGACGGCACCCTCTTCGTCGGCGACTACGGCGGCGTGATGACCGCGGTCCGAGCCAAGACCGGCGCCGTCAAGTGGCAGACCGACGGGCTCGGCTCCTCCTTCGGCCGGGCCGGCTCCTTCTACTCGACCCCCGCCGTCGCCTACGGCCGCGTCTATCTCGGCAGCAACGACGGCCGCGTCTACAGCTTCGACGCCGAGACCGGCGAGCTGGCCTGGACCCACTCGACCGGCGGCTGGGTCTACTCGGGCCCCTCCGTGGCGCAGGTGCCCGGCACCCCGCCGAGCGTCTACATCGGCTCCTTCGACGGCAACGTCTACGCCCTCAACGCGAAGACCGGCGACACCCGCTGGACCTACGCGATGGGCGGCCGGGTGATCGGATCGCTCAGCGTGATCGGCCGCACCGTCTACGCCGCGACCTTCGACGGCACCACCACCTACGGGCTCAGCGCCAAGAAGGGCCACAAGGTCTTCGAGTTCCACACCGGCGCCTACATGCCGGGCATCTCGGACGGCGAGAAGCTCTACCTGTTCGGCTACTCCAGCATCCACGCGCTGGAGCCGATCACGGTCAAGCAGCAGCGGGCCGAACGCCGCCGTGAGGCGGCCCGGAAGGCGAAACGCCAGAAGGCCCGCCGCCAGGCCAGGGCGAAGCACGTCGCCAAGGCGAAGGCCGAAGCGAAGGCCAAGGTCAAAGCGAAGGCCAAGGCGGTCAAGGCCAAGCGCTCCGCCAAGGCCGGCCAGTAGGGGTGGATCCCGGCTTCGAGTCTCGGCTCGCCCGCCGTCGCGAGGCGATGCGGCGCCAGCAGATCCGTCGCCGTCGAGTCCTCTTCGGCGCGATCGGCGTGGTGGTCGTGATCGCCGCGGCGATCCTGCTCCTGACCCGCGGCGGCTCGGACGACCCCGCCACCACGCCGACCGTGGCGGAGCAGCCGGACACGCCCTCGACGACGAAGAAGCCGGAACGAGGCGGCGCCCAGCCCGACGACAGCTGGAAGCCCCACACCGGGCCGGTCCCGATCCTGATGTACCACGTGATCGGCCCGGCCGCCGGCAGCGAAGACTATCCCGGGCTCTTCCTCGACACGGACGACTTCCAGGCGCAGGTCGACTGGCTGGCCCAGAACGGATACACCGCCGTCACCCTGATCCAGGTCCAGAACGCCTGGTACGACGGCGGCACCCTGCCACCCAAGCCGATCGTCCTCTCCTTCGACGACGGCTACCTCGGCCAGTACCTGTACGCGACGCCGATCCTCGAGAAGCAGGGCTGGGGCGGCCAGCTCAACCTGAAGTCGGAGGGCTCGGACCTCTCCAGCAAGCAGGTCAAGAAGATGCATCGGGCCGGCTGGGAGATCGCCTCCCACACCATCACCCACCCCGACCTGACCACCCTGGACGCGACCGGGCTCGAGCATGAGCTGGTCGGCTCGAAGCAAGAGCTGGAGCGGGATCTCGGCATCGAGATCGTCAACTTCTGCTATCCGGCCGGACGCTACGACGACACCGTCGCCCAGGCGGTCGAGGCCGCCGGGTATCGCGGCGCGACCACGGTCAACCCGGGCCTGGCGGAGAAGTCGATGCCCTTCGAGCTGAACCGGATCCGGATCGACCGGGGCGACGGCGCCGACGCGCTCGCCGAGAAGCTGGCCGCGCTCGACGTCTGAACGATCCCGCCCGGCCCGGCCCCGGTGCTTTGACGGTGTCATCAGGTGGTGATTTGATGGACGCATGCCCCAAACCGCAGATTGGCGAGTCGCGGGGCGCCCGGCATCCGCGAAGCGGAGATTCGGACTGCTGATCGCAGCGGAAGCGCTCGCGCTCTCCCTGATCCTGCTCAACCTGATCGAGGGGACCGCCGACTTCGCGAACGGGACCTGGGTCACGGTCCTGATCTGCCTCATCCCACCGCTCACGGCCGCTGCCTGCTTCGCCCGTGCCGCCGCCAACCCCGCCGACCAGCTCGCCTGGCGGCTGATCGGCGCCGGGATCGCCTGCTGGGCTCTCGGCGCGATCGGGCGCTTCCTCTTCTACGACGGTTCGTCCCGGCCGATCCCCTCCTGGGTCGACCCTCTCTTCCTCGCCATGTACCCGCTGGTGCTACTCGGCCTCGCCCTGGTGCTGCGGAACCGGCTGCGCTCCTACCGGCACCTGGCCCTCTTCGACGCCACCGCCGGCTTCATCCTGCTGGTCGCTCTCGCCTTCAGCTTCTTCCCCGGGCAGATCAAGGACTTCACCGGCCACGACGACCTCGGCACCGCCGTCCTCGCCGCCTACCCGCTCGGCGATTTCGGCCTGCTGATCCTCACCGCCTGCCTGTTCCGCTTCTCCGAGGACATCCGCGAGGGGCCCTGGCTCTCCTTCGGGGCCGGGCTGACCCTCTTCGCCTTCGCCGATCTCGCCTTCGCCTTCGCGAGCCCGGGGAACGGCACCATGCTCAGCGTCCTCACCGCCGGGTACCTGACCGGGTTCCTGCTGATGATCAACGGCTCCTGGCGGCCCGACGGCGAGGTGATCGAGCTCCGGCCCGGTGCGATCCAGCTGCTGCCGCCGGTCGTCTACCTGAGCCTGGCGGTGATCGGCCTGGTCTACGGGCAGGGGCATGACCTCTGGGATTCCGCCGTGGTCGCGCTCACTCTGACCATCGCCCTGGTACTGGTCCGGCTCGCCCTCACCGCCTACGAGTACACGAAGGAGGTGCGCTCGCGGGAGCGGTTCATGCTCGACGACGTGACCGGGCTCCCGACCCGAAACCGGCTCGACGAGTGGCTGAAGATCCTCGAGTCCGCGCCGGCCTGGCGGGAGAGCCCGCTGTACGTGTTGGCGATCGGCATCGAACGGGTCGGCCAGCTCGAAGCGGCGCTCGGGCCGACGGTCATGGACGAGGCGCTCAGCACCGCCGCGACCAGGATCCGACGGACCGCGGGCGGCTCGGGTCGGCTGGCCCTGATCGACCGGGCAGAGTTCGGCCTGGTCTGCAGCCAGGAGTCCGCTCCCGAGCCGGAGACCCTCGCCTCGGCGATCCTCCGCGACTTCGAGCCGGCCATGGAGATCAACGGGATCAAGCTGCGCCTCCGGCCCGTGATCGGCGTCGCCCGCTCCCCCGAGGACACGACCAGCCCCCGCGAGCTGCTCCGCCTCGCCTTGATCAGCTGTGACGAGGCCCGGGGCCGCGACGAGGCCGTCCGGCTCGCGCCCGAGGATCCGGAGCGCCTGAGGCAGGAGCTGCACCGGCTCGAGGAGCTGCGCGAGGCGGTCGGCTCGGATGAGATCCGGCTCTGCTTCCAGCCCAAGGTGAGGACCTCCGACGGCCAGGTCAGCGCGGTCGAGGCCCTGGTCCGGTGGCAGCACCCGCAGGCCGGCCTGCTCGGCCCCGGCGAGTTCGTGCCGCTGGCCGAGGAGCATGGGCTGACCCCGATGCTCACCGATCGGGTGGCCGACCTCGCCGCCGCCCAGATGCGCGAGTGGGCCGATCAGGGATTGATGATCGATGTCGCGATCAACCTCGGGATGTCGGATCTTCTCGACCAGTCGATCTCGGAGCGGATCGCCGCCGCGCTGGACCGGCACCGGGTCCAGGCGAGCCGCCTGACCCTGGAGGTCAGCGAGAACATCGTCATGACCCGGCCCTCGCTGCTCAACGCGAACCTGACCCGGCTCAAGGACGACGGCTTCCGGATCTCGCTCGACGACTTCGGCTCCGGCACCACCGCCCTGGCCCACCTGCGGAACCTGCCCCTCGACGAGGTCAAGATCGACCGCTCCCTGATCGCCAAGATGCACCAGAGCCCCCAGGACGCGGCCCTGGCCGAGGGAGCGATCTCGATCGCCAAGGAGCTCGACCTGGACGTGGTCGCGGAAGGCGCCGAAGAGGAATCGACGGTCTCCCACCTCACCGACATCGACTGCGGCGAGATCCAGAGCTTCTACTTCGCCCGCCCCATGCCGGCCGACCAGATGGCCGACTGGCTGGCCGACCACCAACCGGCCTGAGCCGGCCTCAGATCCGCACGGGGATGCCGTGCACCGACATGTGCTCCTTGGCCTCCCCGACCGTGTGCTGGCCGTAGTGGAAGATCGAGGCGCAGAGCACCGCGTCGGCCTCGCCGTCCTCGATCGCCTCGACCAGGTGCGAGAGCTCGCCGGCGCCGCCCGAGGCGATCACCGGCACGTCGGTCGCACGGGCCACCGCCCGGGTCAGCTCCAGCTCGTATCCGTCGTTGGTCCCATCCCGGTCCATGCTGGTCAGCAGCACCTCCCCGGCCCCGAGCCGGGTCGCCTCGACCGCCCACTCGATCGCGTCCCGCCCGGTCGCCACCCGACCGCCGTTGAGGTAGACGCCGTAGCCGCCGTCCTCCTCCTTCTTGGCGTCGATCGCGACCACGACGCACTGCGAGCCGAAGACCTCGGCCAGCTCGGTCAGCAGCTCTGGCCGCTTCAGGGCGGCGCTGTTCACCGCGACCTTGTCGGCCCCGGCGCCCAAGACCGCCCGGGCGTCCTCGACCGAACGGATGCCACCGCCGATCGTGAACGGGATGAAGACGTTGTCGGCGGTCCGGCGGGCCAGCTCGACGATCGTGTCGCGTCCCTCGTGGGAGGCGGTGATGTCGAGGAAGACCAGCTCGTCGGCGCCCTCGGCGTCGTAACGCTCGGCCAGCTCGACCGGGTCGCCGGCGTCGCGGATGTTGACGAAGTTCGTGCCCTTGACGACGCGCCCGTTGTCGACGTCGAGACAGGGGATGATCCGCTTCAGATCGCTCACCGGAGAGCCTCGATTCCCTGCTCGACCGTGAACTTGCCCTCGAAGAGCGCCTTGCCGACGATCACTCCTTCGACGTTGGCGGGCGCGCGCCGCGCCAGGTCTTCCAGATGGGCCAGGTTCCCGACCCCGCCGGAGGCGATCACCGAGGCGTCGGTGGCGGCGGCCACCCGGATCAGCTCGGGGATGTTCGGCCCCTCCATGGTGCCGTCGACCTCGATCGGGGTGAACAGGAAGCGCACCACCCCACGCCGGGTCAGCTCGGCCGCGGCGTCGGCCACGTCGACCCCGCTGGACTCGGTCCAGCCGGCCAGCGAGACCTGCCCGCCGCGGGCGTCGATCCCGACCACCACCCGCTCCGCCCCGCGCTCGGCGATCAGCGCGTCGAGGAACTCGCGGTCGCGCATCGCCGCCGTGCCGACCACGACCCGGGCCGCACCGGCATCGAGGATCCGTCCGGCGGATTCGAGGTCGCGGATCCCGCCCCCGACCTCGATCGGGCAATCGACCGCGGCCGCGATCGCCGCGATCCGCGCGAGATTGACCGGCTCGCCGGTCTTGGCGCCGTCGAGATCGACCACGTGGATGTACTCGGCGCCGCCGTCCGCCCACTGGCGGGCGGCGTCGGCGGGATCGTCGAAGTAGCGGGTCTCCTGGTCGTATTCGCCCTTGAGCAGGCGCACGGCCTTGCCGCCGAGGATGTCGATCGCCGGATAGAGGATCACGAGCAGATCTCCTTGAAGTTCGAGAGCAGCCGCAGGCCGGCCGTGCTGGATTTCTCGGGGTGGAACTGGACGCCCCAGACCTTGCCTCGCCCGGCCACGCAGGCGAACCGCCCGCCGTACTCGGCGGTGCCGATCAGCTCCTCGTCGGTCGGCGAGACCACGAAGGAGTGGACGAAGTAGAACGGCTCGCCGGGGCGAAGGCCCTCGGTCAGCGGCGTCGGCCGCTCCCAGCTGACCTGGGCCCAACCGATGTGCGGGACCTTCCGGCCGCCGGCGGGAACCTCGACCACGTCGCCTTCGAGCAGGCCGAGGCCGTCGGCGCCGCCCTGCTCGACCGAGTGGCCGAAGAGCAGCTGCAGCCCGAGGCAGATGCCGAGGACCGGCACCTCGCGGGCGACCGCCTCGTCCAGCATCCGGTCGAGCTCGAGCTCGCGGATCCGCTCCATCGCCTTCGGGAAGGCGCCGACCCCGGGCAGGATCAGGCCGTCCGAGCTGGCGATCACGGACTCGTCGGCGGTGACCGTCGCTCGCGCGCCGACTTTCTCCAGGGCCTTCTCGACCGACCGGAGATTGCCCATCCCGTAGTCCAGGACGGCGATGGCGGGCTCGGGACCCATCTCTTGGGAGCTCAACCGTTCAGCGTGCCCTTGGTGCTGGGCACGCCCTTTTCTTCGGGATCGATCGAGATCGCGACTCGCAGCGCGCGGGCGAAGGCCTTGAAGGCCGCCTCGATCATGTGGTGCACGTTCGACCCGTAACGGATGTCGACGTGCAGCGTCATCTTCGCCCCGCCGGCCACCGCGCGGAAGAACTCCTCGGTCAGCTCGGTCTCGTAGTTGGCGATCGAGGTCGCCGGGATCTCGCCCCGGAACACCGAAAGCGCCCGGCCGGAGATATCCAGCGCGCACTCCGCGCAGGCCTCGTCCATCGGCACCACGGCCGAGCCGTAGCGACGGATGCCGTAGCGGTCGCCCAGCGCCTGGTCGATCGCCTGCCCGAGCACGATGCCGACGTCCTCGACGGTGTGGTGCGACCCGGTCTCGAGATCCCCCGTGGCCTTGACGTTCAGGCCGATGTTGGCGTGACGGGCGAGCAGGTCCAGCATGTGGTCGAAGAACCCGACGCCGGTCTCGGCGCTGGACTCGTTGCCGTCGAGATCGAGGGCGAGCGCGATGCTCGTCTCCTTGGTCTTCCGCTCGATTTCTGCCTGTCTCGTCATTTCGTTTCCTGGTCGGGGTTTGCCCGCGTGGTCGCCGAGAGCCCGTGGACCGGGAGCCCCTCGGCACGGGCCAGGGCGTCCAACGGGCCGGCCAGACGGCGGACCGCGTCGGCGTTCAAGCTTACCCGCGCCGTTCCCCGCCGGAACGTCGACGGCGAGAGCGGGCCGAAGATGCGGCCGGTGCCGTCGGTCGGCAGGACGTGGTTCGAGCCCGCGACGTAGTCGCCGAAGGCGGTGCCCGTCTCGTTCCCGACGAAGACGCAGCCGGCGGTGCGGAACTTGCCGGCCAGCGCGATCGCATCGGCGGTCATCAGCTGGAGATGCTCCGGGGCGATCAGGTCTACCAGCGCGATCGCCTCGAAGACCGAGGGCGCCTCGACCAGGGCGAGACGGCAGTCGTTGACCGAGGGATTCGCCGCCGCGGCGGCCTCGACCTCGGCTTCGAGCCGGTCGAGCAGGCCGGGCGCCGTGGCGACCGCCACCAGCGGGCTCTCCTCCCCGTGCTCGGCCTGGGCGCAGAGGTCCAGGGCCGCCCACTTCAGGTTCGTCTCCTCGCCGATCACGACGGTCAGGTCGGAGGGGCCGGCCAGCGAGTCGATCCCGACCTCGCCGAAGACGGCCCGCTTGGCCGCCTGGACCCAGGCGTTGCCCGGCCCGGCGATCACGTCGACCGGACGGATCGTCTCGGTGCCACGAGCCAGAGCGAAGATCGCCTGGGCGCCGCCCACGGCGTAGATCTCGTCCACTTCGCAGAGCGCGGCCGCGGCCAGGGTGGTCGGATCGATCGTCCCGTCGGGGCCCGGCGGCGCGACCAGCACCACCCGTTCGACCCCGGCCCGCCGGGCGGTGACGCATCCCATGACCACGGTCGAGGGATATGAGGCCCGGCCGCCGGGCGCGTAGATCCCGGCCGCGCCGACCGGCACCTCGCCGACCGTCACGGTCTGCCCCTGGGGCAGCTCGACCGTCTTCTCGGCCGCGTGGAGCTGCGCCTCCGCCACCTCGCCGACGTTGGCGACCGCGATCTCGAGCGCTTCGCGGACCGCAGGATCCAGGGCGTTCAGCGCGTCCAGCGCGATCTCCTCGCCGACCCGCAGGCTGAGGCTCTCGGCCTCCGGCGCGTCGAACTTCGCGGTCAGCTCCAGGAGGGCCGCGTCGCCGCGTTCCGCGACCGCGGCCGCGATCTCGCTCACGTCGACCTGCCTGGCCTCGTGGCTCAGGTACTCGCGGATCTCCCCGACCAGCCGGTCGGGAGCCGCCCATTCCAGGCGGCGGGCCTTCACGAGGCTCCTTCTGCCCCGCGAGACACAACCGCGCGAAGGCGCTCGGCCAGCGAGTCCACCTCGGCGCTTCTGATCTTGTAGGAGACCCGGTTGGCGACCAGCCTGGCGGTGCAGGTCACGATCTCCTCGCGGACCTCCAGGTTGTTCTCGACCAGGGTGCGCCCGGTCGCGACCAGGTCGACGATGCCGTCCGCCAGGCCGACCAGCGGCGCCAGCTCGATCGACCCCTTGACCTCGACCAGCTCGACCTGGCGGCCCCGCTCGGCGAAGTAGGTCTCGGCGATCCGGCGGTACTTGGTCGCGATCTTCATCATGCCCAGCCGGCGCTGATGCTCGCTGGGGGCGACGTCGCCCTTCTGGGTGGCCAGCACCATGCGGCAGCGGCCGATCCCGAGGTCGACAAGTTCGAAGACGGGCCGGTCCTCCTGCTCGAGCAGCACGTCCTTGCCGGTGATGCCGACGTCGGCCGCGCCGGCCGATACGTAGGTCGGGACGTCGGAGGGCCGCATCGTCACCAGCATCAGCTCGCCGCCGTCGAAGACCAGCGAGCGGGAGTCGCCCCGCACCTCTCTGGTCTCGATCCCGATCTGGTCGAGCAGATCGAGGGTCTCCTCCAGCAGGGCGCCGCGCGGCACGGCCAGCTTCAGCTTGCCGCCGGGCTTTCTCAACTCGTCAAACATCGGCGCCTCCGCCCGCTCGTCGGCTTCCGCCACCTCGCTCCAGCTGCGCCTTGTGGATCCGCTCGATGTAGAGCGTGAAACCGGCCGCCGGGAGATCCATGCCGAACTTGCTCATCAAGTCGTCGTAGCGGCCGCCGCCGCCGATGATCTCGCCGACCGTGGCGTCGTAGACCTCGATCGTCGAGCCGCTGTAGTAGCCGATCTCGCGCAGCATGCCCAGATCGAGCTGGACCCGGCGGGAGACGCTGCGGGCGGAGATCGCCTGGAAGGTCGCGACCAGACGGTCGAGGGTGGCGGCAAAGCGCTCGCCGCCGAAGCCCCGGGCCTGCTCGACCACTTCCGAGCCGCCGCGCATCTGGGTCAGCCGCACGGCCTGCTCGACCACGGCGGCGTCGAGCCCACTCTCGCGCAGGGCGACCTCGACCCCGACCAGGTCATGGGAGACCAACAGCTCCGAGGTGCGCTCGATCGTCTCCGGGCCGGCCCCGGAATCCTCGAGCAGAGCGGTCCAGATGCCGTCCTCGCCGAGCCCGATCACGGACTCATCCAGGCCGACCGCGGCGAGCGCCCGGTCGAGCAGCTCGACCACCTCGGCCGTGCCCTCCGGTCCGGGGGAGCCGATCAGCTCCACCCCGGCCTGGCCGAACTCGCGCAGCTCGCCTCGCTGCGGGGTGACCGCGCGGTAGGCGTTGGCGATGTAGCTCAGGCGATGCGGAGGCTCGACCTCCCCGAAGCGATCGGCGACCAGCCGGGCGATCGGGATCGTCATGTCGGTGCGCAGCGCGAGCAGCTCCCCGCGCTCGTCGAAGAAGCGGTAGGCGGCATCGGCCGAGCGGCCGTCGCCCAGCTCCAGCGCGCCGGCGTACTCGAGGGTCGGCGTCCTCACCTCGCGGAAGCCCGCCGCCTCGAAGGCGCCCAGCAGGGCGCTCTCGATGGCACGCAGCTCGCGCATCTCGTCCGGGAGGACGTCCCGGGTGCCTGGGGGGATCGGACGGATCAACCAGTCCCCTACTCGTCGACGCGTTCGATGTGGGCGCCGAGCGACTGCAGGCGGATGTCGATGCTCTCGTAGCCGCGGTCGATCTGGCGGATGTTGCCGATCTCCGACGTGCCTTCCGCCGCCAGCGCCGCGATCAGCATCGCCATGCCGGCGCGGATGTCGGGGCTGTCGACCCGTTCGCCATGCAGCCTGGTCGGGCCGCTGACGATCGCGCGGTGCGGGTCGCAGAGGGTGATCCTCGCCCCCATCGCGACCAGCTTGTCGACGAAGAAGAGGCGGTTCTCGAACATCTTCTCGAAGATCAGGATCTCGCCTTCGGCCTGGGTGGCGAGGGCCAGCGCGATCGAGGTGAGATCGGCCGGGAAGGCGGGCCAGGGGCCGTCCTCGATCTTGGGGATCGCCCCGCCGGCGTCGGGCTGGACCCGGAGGTTCTGGGAGGGCGGCACGATCACGTCGGTGCCCTCGACCACGGACTGGAAGCCGAGGCGGCGGAACTGGCGCCGGATCATGACCAGGTCGAACGGCTCGATCTCGCGGATCCGCAGCTCACCGCCGGTCGCGGCGGCCAGCGCCATGAAACTGGCGATCTCGATGTGGTCCGGGGTGACCTTGTGCTCGGCCCCGCCGAGCTTGTCCTGCCCCTGGACGGTCATGACGTTGGAGCCGATCCCGGAGATCGGGGCGCCCATCTTGACCAGCAGGCGGGCCAGGTCCTGGACATGCGGCTCGGAGGCGGCGTTGAGGATCACGGTCTCGCCGGGGGTCAGCGCGGCGGCCATCAGCGCGTTCTCGGTGCCCATGACGGAGGGCTCGTCCATGAAGATCTCGGCGGCGCGGAGGCCGGTGGGCGGCGCGTTCAGCTCGATCCAGCGCTGCCCGCCGACTCGGGCGCCGAGCTCGCGGAAGGCGTCCAGGTGGGCGTCGAGTCGACGGCGGCCGATGAAGTCTCCGCCGGGCGGCGGCATGTGGACCTTGCCGAAGCGGGCCAGCAGCGGGCCGGCCATCAGGAAGGAGGCGCGGATCGCGGCGGAGAGGTCCTCGTCGAGAGTGGTGTCGTCGACGTCCTTGGCGCAGAGCCGGACGGTGTTGTCCTCGACCCAGTCGACGGTGACGCCGAGCGCCGCCAGGAGCTCGATCTGGGCTTCGGTGTCCCGGATCCGGGGCACGTTCGCAATCGTGACGGGCTCCTCGGTGAGGAGGCATGCGGCGAGGATCGGAAGCGCGGCGTTCTTGTTGCCGGCGGCCGTGATCTCGCCTGAGAGCGGCACTCCGCCCTGAATTACGAACTTCTGCATCTGGTTGACCCCGCGGTTGACGGTTTTCGTTTGACTGGACGGGGACAGGACAGCCCGACCGAAAGCCGGACTAGGGTAACACCGGACATGGCACGAGCTTCCACAGGTACGGGGCGGGGCGTCGGCTCCCGAATCGGGCGTCCGACCAAGATCCTGGTCGGCGCGCTGCTGGTGCTTCTAGTTCTGATCGTCCTCAACGCGTTCGCGCTCAACAACGAGACCAGTTCGGCCGAGTTGACGGTCCCAGGAGCGGAGTTGGTCGGCACCACTTCCGGCCGCCTGCAGGTGCTGGACACGGGGCCGGCGAACAAGCCGTCGCTCTCGCAGCGGGCGATCGACGAGATGGGCCGCAAGGCCGGTCCGGTGGCTTCCTCGTGGTTCTCGTCGAGCAAGCTCGACGCGGAGACCCCGGTGGTCCTGATCCACGGCTCGGCCGGGGCGATCAACTGGTGGGACGACCTGATCCCGCTGCTGAAGCCGGATCATCGCGTGATCGCGATCGACCTGCTCGGCTACGGCGGCTCCGACAAGCCGGATTCGGACTACTCGATCGAGACCCAGGCCAATCTGGTCGCCCAGGTGCTGGCCAAGCTCGACGTGCCCCGCGCGGTGCTGGTCGGCCACTCCCTGGGCGGCAAGGTGGTGACCTCGGTGGCGGAGCAGTCGCCGGATCTGGTCTCCGGCCTGGTCGTGATCGACACCGCCCCGGACCGCTCTTTCGGAGGGCTCTCCGGCAGCGCCAACGCGACCCGGGTGCCGCTGCTCGGCCAAGCCCTGTGGCGCATCGCCCCCGACTTCATGATCCGCCGCAACGTCTCGCAGGGCTTCGCGCCGGGCTACGACGTGCCGGACAAGTACGTCGACGACGTGCGGGACATGACCTACCCGGCCTACAAGGAGTCGGCGACCCAGGGCGAGGAGTTCACCGACGAGAAGTCCCTGGTCGACCGCCTGACCGGGGCCGCCAAGCCTCTCCTGGTCATCTTCGGCGCCGAGGATCAGATCTACGACGCCCGCGAGGCCCTCAGCGCCTACGCCGCGATCCCGGACGCGGAGACCCTCCTGATCCCCGGCTCGGGCCACTCCCCCCAGATCGAAGCCCCGGAAAAGACCGCCGAAGCGATCAACACCTTCACCAGGCAGCTGGCCGGCAAGCAAGCCAAAGAAGAAGCCGCCACCAAGGCAGCAGCCAAAGCAAAGGCAGCGGCCAAGGCAAAAGCAGCGGCGAGAGCCAAAGCAAAGGCAGCCAAGACAAGAGCAAGAGCCAAGGCCAAGGCAACCAAGACAAGCGCAAGAGCCAAGGCCAAGACAACGTCCAAGTCCGGAACCAAGAACAAGCCCTAGCCGGGTGCGGTCGCTTTTCCACCGCACCGCGCCATTTTCGACCGCACCTCGGGTTGGTGGTGATCTCACTCCGAGTTTTGGGAAGCGCTTCCCCAGCCCGGTTCGGTTCTTCTGCGTTGGCGTTCGCACATTGCGAGGTGAGCGCGCACCTTGCGCATCGATCTTTCGGGCTCTCGTTTCAACATCGACCAGGTCAAACGCAGAATGAGGAACCCCTTCAGTTGAAGGTCTGAATCACGTTCACGGTCACGTTCGAGGCCGTATGGCGCCGAGTGATCCCGACCACCGTCGGTCTCGACGATCAGCCCGTGCTCCGGCCAGAAGAAGTCCACCTCGTATCCAGCAACGGTGCGGTTCGCGAGCGGTACCGGGATCCGGTGGCTGCGACATAGGTCGAGCATCAGCTTCTCGAGCGCATTTCTGGTCAGGCCGGTCTGAGGGTCCCAGTCCTCGAGTATCTGCCGAATCTTCCCGATGCCGCGTTTCCCCCGGGCCCGCCTCATGACTTGCCAGAGTTCGTCGAGATCCAGCAGCTGGTTTCGACTCGCCTCGTGAAGCAGCTTCTTGAGTTGCCCCTTTCCCACGGAGCCCGCGATGTCGACGAAGGTTCTCGCCACGGTGGTCACCGGGATTCCCTGGCGCGTAGTCATCTCGAAGTCCTCGATTCGCCGGGTCACGTGGATGCGCAGGATCGGAAGCCGCGAATGACCAGCCAACTTCGCTCGTCCCAGTACCGGAGTCGAGGATGGCGGCATGACCGAACGATGCCTTCCTCGACTGGAACGCCTCGTGACCTCGGTCGGACCAGATGCCTTCGCAAAGCCCCAGAGCGCCGCGGCGCTCATGTGCGAGAGAACCGCGCTCTGTCCCGACGCGAGCACGCCGGCCCGCCACAGGGCGCGGCGGTCGATCTCCTTGGTGGTCGAGTAGGTGCCGTGGTAGACGCGGAAGAGCTGCCCGCGTCGATTACGACCGTCGACTCCGCGGTCGCTGAACCCGGCCTCACGCAGTTGGAAGCGGGATATCACCCCATCCTGGGACCCGCATATCGAAACCACCCTCTCGGTGAGGACTGTCGGAGGCTCGGGCATACGCCCAGGCTGTCCCGGAACTGCTCACGAAACAAGACCGGCCGGCAACGTTTCTCGAACACAAATCGAACCAAATCTCAACCTCACGAGGTGAGGTCGAAAATGGCACCAGGCGGTGGATATACGACCGCACCTCGGGAGGACTCAGCGGGCGAAGTGGCCGCCGGCCTTGGCCCATCCGAGGAGGGCTTCCTTGTCCTTGAATCCGTCGGGGATTCGGTGCTCTCCTCGGTGGTGGACCAGGTAGAGCGCGTTCTCCCCCAGCTCCTCGCCGGTCGCGGTGCAGGTCGGGCCGACGCCCTCCGGCACCTTCACTCCCTGCCAGATGTGCCACTGGTCCTTCTGCATCAGGAAGGGGACGATGTGCTCGAGCCGGCAGAAGGCGGTGCCGAGGCTCTTGTCCGGCCAGAGCAGGCGATAGCCCATGTCCTCGGTCAGCTCCACCCCACACCAGTCGCAGCGATCACCCTGTCGTTTCGCCATCCGTCAGCTCCCCGCAGTCTCCGCCTTGCCGTGATCGCCCCAACGCTGGAGCACCAGGCTGGCGAGGGCGATCAGGACGCCGCTGACGAAGATCAAGGTGCCCATCACGAACACCTGCGGCGGTATGCCGACCTTGACCGCGCCCGCGACCCAGAGCGGGAAGGTCAGGGTCTGACCGGCCACGAAGCTGGTGATGATGTAGTCGTCGATCGAGAGCGCGAACGACAAGAGGAAGGCCGAGAAGATCCCCGGCAGGATCAACGGCATCGTCACCTTCCAGAAGGCGACCCACGGCGGCGCCCCGAGATCCGCGGCCGCCTCCTCCAGGGACTCGTCGAAGCCACTGACCCGGGCCTGGACGACGATGATCACGATCGCCACATTGAAGGCGACGTGCGCGATCAGGATCGTGGTCAATCCGCGCGGGATCGAGAGGGCGATGAAGAAGCCGAGCAACGAGGCGCCGACCACCACCGTCGGCGCGGTCAGGTTGGTGATCACGACCAGGTCGATCAACCCCCGGCCGCGGAACTTCCGACGGGCCAGGGCGAGCGCCGCCGGGGTGCCCAGCGCCGTCGCGATGATCGAGCTGATCACCGCCACCTCCAGCGAGTGCCACAGCGACTGGGTCAGGTCCGCGACCTGGAACACCTTCGAGTACCACTCGGTGGTGAAGCCGTGCCAGGAGAAGGTCAGCCGCTGGTTCGGCGCCTTGTTGAAGGTGTAGAGGATCATCACCGCGATCGGGACCAGCGTGTAGGCCATGATCAGGGCGACGTAGGTGGGCAGGACGAAGCGGGCCCAGGGGCGGGAGCGAACCGGGCGGGCGCTGTCCGAGGAGGTGCCCTTGCCGGCCATCAGGCGTACTCCTGGATGGTCCGGGTGCCGAAGACCCAGGCGTAGACGAACACGCAGAGCAGGAGCGCCATCATCAGCATCAGCGAGAGCGCCGAGGCGACCGGGAAATCGCCGTTCTGCACGTACTGGGTCTGGATGATGTTGCCGATCATCGTGGTGCTCGGCCCACCGAGGATCTGGGCGCTCAGGTAGTCGCCGATGTTCGAGATCCCGACCAGCAGGATGCCGGCGTAGATGCCGGGTGCCGACAGCGGCACGATGATCCGGCGGAACTGCTGGTACCCCGACGCGTAGAGATCCCCCGCCGCCTCGACCAGGTCACGGTCGATCTTCTCCAGGGCGACGTAGATCGGCAGCGCCATCCAGGGCAGGGCGTCGTAGGTCAGCCCGGTGACCACCGCCGCCGGGGTCGAGAGGATGTGCGCGTTCTCGCCGAGGATCCCGATGTCCTTCAGGGTGCCGAGCACGATCCCCTCGTCGGAGAGGATGAACTGCCAGGTCAGGATCCGGATGATGAAGCTGACCAGGAAGGGCAGGAGCAGCAGGAACAGGAAGAGCGACTTGCGCCGGCCGCCGTGGAAGGCGATCCAGTAGGCGACCGGGTACATCGCGACCAAGGCGAGCAGGGTCGAGATCCCGCCGTAGAGGAAGGAACGGCCGAGCTGCGGCGAGTACTGGTCGAGCGCGTCGGGGAAGACCGAGAAGTTCCAGGTCAGGTTGTAGCCGTCGATCGAGTTGCCGGTCATCAGCGAGATCGAGACGATCGCGACCAGTGGCACGATGAAGAAGAGCCCCAGCCACAGCATCGAGGGCGCCGTCTGCAGATAGGGCGCCAGACGTGACTTCAACGTGCACCTCCCGTTTCGCGGCGGTCGTTCATGACTGGATGATCGGGTCGAAGAGCCCCACCCACTGCTCGTGGGTCTTGATCGTCTCGGTGAGCGGGTATTCCTTGAGCCGGGCCAGCTCCGCCTCGGACGGGAAGACCAGCGGGCTGTTGGCGACGGTCGGGTCGTCGAGCTGGTTCGCGATGATCGGCTTCGCGGCCGGCACCGGCGAGACGTAGTTGACCCAATCCGCGATCAGCGCCTGGATCTCCGGCTCGTAATAGAAGTTGATCCACTCGAGCGCGTCGACCGGGTTGGCCGCGTGGTACGGGATCACCGAGTTGTCCCGCCACAGCACGGCCCCTTCCTTCGGGATCACGAACTTGAGGTTCGGGTAGCCGGAGTTGTTGGCCTGGAAGACATCCCCGGAATAGGCCTGGGTGATCGCCAGGTCCCCGTCCTCGAGCGCCTTGATGTAGCTGTTGTCGTAGTACTGGCGGACGATGCCCTGATCCCGTTGCTTGGTCAGCAGCGCGGCCGCCTTCTTCCAGTCCGAGTAGGTCGAGGTCTGCGGGTCGATGCCCAGGGCGATCAGGCCGGCGGTGCCGAGCTCGTCGGGATCGCTGAGCATCCCCACCTTGCCCTTGTACTTGGGGTCGAAGAGCGCTTCGATCGAGTCGATCGGGCCGTCCACCTGCTTCTCGTCGTAGGCGATCGCGGTCACCCCGGCCTGCCAGACCGCGCAGTAGGTGTTGTGCGGGTCGTAGGCGAGATCGGTGGCGACCGTCCCGGCGTACTTCTCGAAGTTCGGCAGCCGCGAGTGGTCCAGCGGGATCAGCCACCTGTTCTGCATCAGCTGGGTGAGCTGCCAGCCGTTCGACATCACGATCAGGTCGTAGCCGATCGACTGACCGTTCTGCAGCACCGGGCTGATCTGCGAGAAGAAGGCGGCGTTGTCCTGGATCACGGGGCTGTAGGTGACGTCGATCCCGGTCTCCTTGGTGAACTTCTGGAGCGAGGGATGCTTGCCGCCCTCGGTGTCGATGTAGAGCGGCCAGCTGGCGAAGTTGAGGTGCCC
This sequence comes from Solirubrobacterales bacterium, assembly GCA_017304845.1. Lineage (GTDB taxonomy): Bacteria > Actinomycetota > Thermoleophilia > Solirubrobacterales > 70-9 > 67-14. The sequence goes on along the minus strand of JAFKLL010000038.1, from coordinate 8,289 downwards.
GTTCTGCTTCTGCTTCTTCCACCAGGCATCCCAGTCGTACCCGGCCTCCCAGCCGGTGTCACGGGTGCCGGGCAGGCCGCAGGCGGCGATCAGCTGGGCCAGGCTGAGACTGAGAGCGGCACCGGCCGCGCCTTTCATCACCTGCCGCCGGGAGTAGCGAGGCTGAGTCATGCCTCTCACCCAGGCTGGATCCATGCGTGTCGGTGGCCTCTCCTCCATCAAGAGCCACGATAGCGCTCCCGGACCACGTCCTTTCGACCTCGCCGCGAGCTTGATCGGTCCGACCCCATATGCGAACATATGTTCGTATGATCGTTTGCGTGCTCATCCCCTTTCTCGCCCTGCGGGCGGCGCTGGGACCGGAGGGGGAACGGCTGCGGGAACCCGTCGCCCTCGCCCCTCAACATGACGAGGCACAGCTCCTGGGCGAGGTGTCTCCCACCGCTCACGAGCTGGGCGTGAGGCCCGGGATGAGGCTGAGCGAGGCGATCGACATCTGCCCCGAGCTGCGACTGGTCACGCCGGACCCGGGCCGGGCCGCGGAGGCGCATGAACGGACCTTGGCCCGCCTGGAGAGCGTCGGGGCCGGGGTCGAGTCCGACCGGGACGGCGAGGCCTTCTTCGATTCCACCGGGATCGAGCGTCTCCACGGCGGGGTCGAAGGGGTTCTGAGCATGGTCGCGGAGCGCCTCGGCCCGGGCACCTTGATCGCCGCCGCCCCGACCCGTCTGACCGCCCTCGCCCTGGCCCGTCGCCTCAGCCACGAGGAGAGCCCGCCCGTCCGCGTCCTCCCTCCCGAACCCCCGGGGTCGTTCCTCTCCTCACAGCCGGTGACCCTCCTGAACGGGCGCCTGCCCGGACCGGAGCGGGAATCCCGCCACATGCTGCTCTCGATGATCAAGCTCGGCCTGAAGACCCTTGGCGACCTGTCCGGCCTCACCGCCGATGCCGTGGCCGACCGCTTCGGGCCGCTCGGCCTGACCGCCCGCCGGCTGGCTCTCGGCCAGGAGGAGTCGATCCGCCCCCGTCGGCCGCAGGAGCCGATCCGGGAGTGGCTGTCCCTGCCGGAGGCCTCCACCGGCAGCCATCTCCGTGGCGGCCTGACCATCCTCTGCGATCGCCTGTCCGGGCGCCTCCGCGCCACCGGGTCCAGCGCCCGGACCATGTCCCTGGAGGCCCGTCTCTCCGACGGCGGCTCCTGGTCCCGCGAGGTCTGCCCGCCCCGGCCCACGGCCTCCCCCACCATCCTCCGCCTCCTGCTCCTGCCGGCGGTCGACCAGTTGCCGAGGCCGGCCGAGCGGCTGGGCCTGCGGGTGCTGGAGGCCGCCCCGGCCGAGGCCGATCAGATCGATCTCATCGACCGGCCCGAGCAGACCCGGAGGCTGCGCCTGAACGAGGCGGCCCGACAGGTCCGGGCCACGGTCGGGGATCGCGGCCTGATGCGGGTTCTGGAGGTCGAGCCGGGGTCCCGCCTGCCGGAGCGCCGCATGCTCCTCACACCCTTCTTCTCCGAATGACCAGGGCGATCCGCCTGTACGAGCCGAGAGCGGTCGAGGTCGCCGTCGACGGCAGGGGCCGACCGATCCAGGTCGACGACGTGGACGTCGTGCACATCCGGGAGCAGTGGGTGGTCGAGGACGGCTGGTGGACCGCCGAGCCGATCCGTCGCCTGTACTTCGAGCTCGTCCTCTTCGACGGGCGTGACCTGACCGTCTTCCGCAGCCTCCGGACCGGGCTGTGGTTCTCCCAGCGGGCCTGAGGCAGCGATGGGAGAGGTCCCTTACGTAGAGCTCCACTGCCATTCCTCCTTCTCGTTCCTGGACGGGGCCTCATCCCCGATGGCCCTCGCCGAACGAGCCGCCGAGCTGGGCTACCCCGCCCTCGCCCTGACCGATCACGACGGGGTCTGGGGGTCGATGGAGTTCGCCTTCGCCTGCAAGGAGCAGAAGGTCAGGCCGATCACCGGGGCGGAGTTGACCGTGGCCGCCCCGCCGGGCTGGCCGGGCGGGCGGGACCTGCACCTGACCCTGCTGGTCGAGAACGGGACCGGGTACCGCAATCTCTGCCGCCTGCTGACCGAGGCCCACGCCGGGACCCGGGAGGGCCGGGACCGTCGCCCCACCCAGCCTCGGGCGCCGCTGTCCTCGCTGGCCGAGCGTTCGGCGGGGCTGGTCTGCCTGACCGGCTGCGCCCGCCAGGGCCTGGCCTCCGTCTGGGCGGAGGCCCCTTCCCGGGGCGAGTGGCTGGCCCGGCGCCTGCTGGAGTGGTTCGGCCCGGAGAACCTGCGGGTCGAGCTGCAGCGCCCCTACTGGCGCCACGACAACGCCCGCAACAGATGGCTGGCCGATCTGGCTCGGCGTCTCGAGTTACGGCTGGTAGCGACCGGCAACGTCCACGGCCACATCCGTGAGCGGGCCCGCCTGCAGGACGCCCTGGTCGCGGTCCGCCTCGGGACCAGCCTGGTCGGGTCGGAGCCCGCCCGGCGCGGAAACTCCAGCTCCGGCATGGTCTCGCCGGCGGAGATGGCCGCCCGTTTCCCCGAGCACCCCGAGGCCGTGGCGGAGACCGTGATCCTGGCCGAGCGCCTCGGCTTCGACATCGAACGCGAGCTCGGCTACCGCTACCCCCAGCAGGGCGATCCCGGCACGGATCGGGACCTGGCCGAGCTCTGCCGGTCCAGGCTGGCCGACCGTTACCGGGGCAACCCCAAGGCCGACGAGGCCCGGGGCCGCCTGGAGAGCGAGCTGGACGTGATCCGCGGCCTGGGCCTCTCCGGCTTCTTCCTGCTCCATCACGATCTCCTCGAGCTGGCCCGGGAGGTCGCGGCCGAGGTCCGTGGCCCCACCTCGGCCCGGAACGTCCTGCCTCCGGGCCGGGGCCGCGGCTCCAGCGTCAGTTCGATCGTCTGTTACCTGACCGGCCTCTCGCACATCGATCCGGTGGAGGCGAACCTCTTCTCGGGCCGCTTCCTCCACGAAGAGGTGACGAGCGTGCCCGACATCGACCTCGACTTCCCCCGCGACATCCGCGAACGGCTGATCCCCCGCATCCACGAGCGTTACGGTCGGGATCGTTCGGCCCTGGTCGCGGCTTTCCCGACCTATCGATCACGGGGCGCGATCCGAGATTTCGGCAAGGTGCTTGGCATCCCCCAGGCCGAGATCGAGCGGGCCGCCCGGGCCGTGGACATCTACGGCTCCGACGACCTCGAACGGGACCTGGCCCAGGCGGTGGGCAGGGAACGAGCCCACTCGCGGAGCTGGCGTCAGCTGGTCCGGCTCTGCCGGGAGGCCCGCAACCTGCCGCGCCATGCCTCCCAGCACTCGGGCGGCATGGTGATCGCGACGGAGCCCTTGTCGGAGATCTGCCCGATCGTCCCGACCGCGATGGAGGAGCGCCAGATCGTCCAGTGGGACAAGGATTCCTGCAACGACGCCGGTTTCCTCAAGATCGACCTGCTGGGCCTGGGCATGCTCTCGAGCGTCGAGCGCTGCGTGGACGAGATCCACCGGGCGCGGGGCGAGACGATCGATCTGAGCCGGATCCCTCTCGACGACAAGGAGGTGTTCCGGATGATCCAGAAGGGCGAGACCACCGGGGTCTTCCAGATCGAGAGCCGGGCCCAGATGCAGATGCTGCCCCGGATGCGGCCCGCCGTGATCGACGACCTGACCATCCAGGTGGCCCTGGTCAGGCCGGGGCCGATACAGGGCGGCGCGGTCCACCCTTTCGTCGAGCGGCGTCGGCGGAAGCGCGAGAACCCGGACTACGAGGTTCCCTACGAGCACGAGTCACTCAAGCCGGTCCTGGAGGACACGCTGGGAGTGATCATCTTCCAGGAGCAGGTGGTCGAGGTGGCCACCCATGTGGCCGGGTTCAGCCCGGCCGAGGCCGAGAGCCTGCGTCGGGCGATGAGCCGCAAACGTTCGCTCGAGGCGATGAGGGAGCCCCGACAGCGCTTCCTCGACGGAGCGGTTAGGAATGGCGTGCCACGGGACACGGCGGAGAGCATCTACGAGCAGATCATCGGCTTCTCGGGTTTCGGCTTCCCCAAGGCCCATTCGGCCGCCTTCGGACTGCTCGCCTACCAGTCGGCCTGGCTCAAGCACCATTACGGCCCGGAGTACCTGGCTTCGCTCCTGAACGAGCAGCCGATGGGCTTCTACCCGCCGGATTCCCTGGTCCAGGAGGCCCGGCGGACCGGGGTCGAGGTGCTGCCGCCCGATGTCAACCACAGCCGGCTCGACTGCACGGTCGAGTGGGCCGGCGACGCCCAGCCCTCGGTGCGGATCGGGCTGGGCTACGTGAAGGGCGTGAACAAGGACGAGATCGAGCGGTTGGTGGCGGAGCGCGACCGGGCCGGGAAGTTCCGGGATCTCGGGGACATGACTTCCCGCCTGCCGCTGCGTCGTGACGATCTCGAGCAGCTCGCCTGGGCCGGCGCGCTCCGGTCCCTGCCCCGTGGCGATCGGGTGAGTGGGCTCTGGAGCGTGGGGCTATCCCCCGCCAGGCCGCCCGCCTCCGGTGGGCGCCAGCTCGCCCTCGCCTTCGATTCCGGAGAGACCCCGGAACTGGCCGAGCCGAGGGATTGGGACCGGGTCCAGGCGGAGTACGGCACGATCGGCATGACCCTGGAGGGCCACCCCATGGCCCTGGCCCGCAGTCAGGTGCCGGAGTCGGTCCTCGCGACCACGGTCGCCGCCGACCGGCCGGACCGCAGCTGGGTCGAGGTCGCCGGTCTCCAGGTCGCCCGCCAGCATCCGGAGACGGCGAACGGGGTGATCTTCATCCTGATCGAGGACGAGCACGGGACCTTGAACCTGGTCCTGCCGCCGCCGATCGCCAAGCGCCATCGGCTGGTGGTCCGGACCGCGACCCTGATCCGCGCCCGCGGGCGGATCGAGACCAACCAGGGCGTGGTGAACCTGCTGGTCCGCGACGTCGCGGAGATACATCCGCCCAACCCGAGGATCAAGGCCATAGCACCTGTCGGCTTCAACTTCGGCCGGCGAGGCCGGTGAACTTCGAAAGTTGCCGCAAAATACGAACAACGAACAAACGCTTGTTCGTGCACCAACCTCGAAACCGCGAAATTCCAACTTTTGCATTTGGCTCCACAACTGGCTTTGCGAGCCGCCATGCACGAACTATTGCAAACACATGTTCGTGTCCGATCGACCTCCTAAATTACGAACCTATGTTCGTGCAGAAAGAGAAGAAGAGCAGCCGGGTGGCAGCCCGGGCGGCAGACGCAATCGACCTCATCATCGAGTTCGCCACTCTCGGCGAGTACGGCCTCGAGTACCCCGAGCCGGCCGAGCAGCCCCGCCGCAAGAACAACATCCTCGACATCCAGTCGCATGAGGGTCGCAGCGGTTCGACCCCGCAGCGTCATCGTCACGGCCGCCGGCCCTGCCGTCCCGGCCGCACCCGCGTCGACCTGCCCGGCTGGGGCGATCGCCCCGGCAACGAGGTCCCCGGAACGCAGCCCGGCCGCCGGCATCGCGCCGAGAAGCATCGGGCCCAGGCCCGGGTCGAGGCACAGGCCGGCACTCAGGGGCTCGAGAGCTACCGAACCGCCGAGACCCGTCGCAACCAGGTCCGCCAGTCGACCGAGTCCAGGCGCCGGGAGCGGAACCGTCCCTCCTCCGCTCTGCCGGACGTCCTGCGCCCACCGCGGATCCAACTCGAAGCCGCCTGATTCGACACCCCGCCTGATGCCAAGGCCGCCTGGTCTCGAGGCGCAGCCGCTCGCCCAGCTGAAGCTGCCTACCGAGGCGGCCTCACCAAAGCGGCGCTCACCTAAGCGGCGCTCACCGAAGAGCCCCCGCCTAAGCCGCGCTCACAAAGACTCTCCAGGCACGACCCCCGTCCCAGGCCGCCGAACCCCGGCGGCCTCGGCATATCTGCTCCCGCGCAAGGCGCACCTCTCCGATTCTCCGCCAAGCTTGCACGAACTACGACCTCAACGTGGCATGGGGTGACCACCCCCTACCCGGCGGGCGCCTAAACCTAGGCCAACCCCGGCCGGCCCCAACCCAGGCCCACCCCTCGCCAGCGCCTAGACCAAGGCCACCCCCTCGCCGGCGCCCAGACCAGCCCCAACCCTCGCCGGCGCCTCGTTCAGAGTTACCGCTCGTCAGCGCCTCACGCCTCGTCAGCGCCTCGCGGCTCAACGCCGGTCACTCCTGCAACGAAAAGAGCCGCCCCGAAGGGCGGCTCTAAGAAAAACCGGCGGCGACCTACTCTCCCAGGGGGTTGCCCCCCAAGTACCATCGGCGCTGTGGTGCTTAACTGCTCTGTTCGGAATGGGAAGAGGTGTTTCCACCACGCTATTACACCACCGGAAATATGGCGAGACTATGAGCCTCGATAAAGCTTGAAAACCACATAACGACCGATTGAAATAAATATCCGTCAAGCCCTCGACCCATTAGTACCGGTCAGCTACAGGTGTTACCACCCTTCCACCGCCGGCCTATCAACCTGGTGGTCTACCAGGGGTCTTACTCCCTCAAGGGGATGGGAGAATTCATCTCGAGGACGGCTTCCCGCTTAGATGCCTTCAGCGGTTATCCGTTCCGTGCGTAGCTAAGCTGCGGTGCCCTTGGCAGGACAACAGCTACACCAGAGGCACGTTCACCCCGGTCCTCTCGTACTAGGGGCAAATCCTCTCAATTCTCCAACGCCCACATCAGATAGGGACCGAACTGTCTCACGACGTTCTGAACCCAGCTCGCGTGCCGCTTTAATGGGCGAACAGCCCAACCCTTGGGACGTACTCCCGCCCCAGGATGCGACGAGCCGACATCGAGGTGCCAAACCGCTTCGTCGATATGGACTCTTGGAAGCGATAAGCCTGTTATCCCCGGAGTACCTTTTATCCGTTGAGCGACGGCGCTTCCACTTGCAACCGCCGGATCACTAAGCCCAACTTTCGTTCCTGCTCGACCCGTCGGTCTCGCAGTCAAGCTCCCTTGTTGCCTTTACACTCTACGCACGATTTCCAACCGTACTGAGGGAACCTTTGGGCGCCTCCGTTACATTTTAGGAGGCGACCGCCCCAGTCAAACTACCCGCCTGACACTGTTCACTGCCCGGATTACGGCACAGTGTTAGAAGCCCGGTATGTCAAGGGAGGTATCTCAAGGTTGACTCCCCAGCAGCCGCAGCCGCTGGTTCACTGTCTCCCTCCTATCCTGAACAGAACACACCAAACTCCAATATCAAGTTGTAGTAAAGGTTCACGGGGTCTTTCCGTCTTGATGCGGGTACTCGGTATCTTCACCGAGACTCCAATTTCACCGAGTCCATCGTTGAGACAGCGTCCAACTCGTTACGCCATTCGTGCAGGTCGGAACTTACCCGACAAGGAATTTCGCTACCTTAGGACCGTTATAGTTACGGCCGCCGTTTACTGGGGCTTAGCTTCATTGCTTCGCTCCGAAGAGCTAACAAGTCCGCGTAACCTTCCAGCACCGGGCAGGCGTCAGACCCTATACGTCGTCTTGCGACTTAGCAGAGCCCTGTGTTTTTGGTAAACAGTCGGTTGGACCAATTCACTGCGGCCTCCTCGAGCTCCATCCGTATGGATTTCACCCTATCGAGGCGCCCCTTATCCCGAAGTTACGGGGCGATTTTGCCGAGTTCCTTAACGATGGTTATCTCGCTCACCTTAGTATCTTCTACGTGTCCACCTGTGTCGGTTATCGGTACTGGCACATGGATCCTCCCTAGAGGCTTTTCTAGGAGGCATGGGCTCGGAGACTGGCCGGAACTAAATCCAGCTGGCATCGCACCTCGCGTGAACGTCACTGCGGATTTACCTACAGCGACTGGCTACGTGCTTGCCCCAGGACGACCATCGCCTGGGTTCTCTTACCCTTCCCCGTCCCCCCATCGGTGGTAACGGATCCAACGTGGTACAGGAATATCAACCTGTTATCCATCGACTACGCCTTTCGGCCTCGCCTTAGGTCCAGACTAACCCTGAGCAGACGAACTTTACTCAGGAAACCTCGGACAATCGGTGGAGGAGATTCTCACTCCTCTTTCGTTACTCATGCCTGCATTCTCACTTCTCAGCACCGCACGAAGGCTTACGCCAACGCTTATACTTTGAGAACGCTCTCCTACCGCTCATGAACCCATAGTTTCGGTGACTAGCTTTAGCCCCGTTACATTATCCGCGCCCGAACACTTGACCAGTGAGCTGTTACGCACTCTTTCAAGGGTGGCTGCTTCTAAGCCAACCTCTTGGTTGTCTATGCATTCGGACATCGTTTACCA
>JAFKLL010000037.1 GCA_017304845.1 Solirubrobacterales bacterium | reverse complement strand
GTCACCGACGACGTCGACAAGGTCGAACTGACCGACGGCGGCATCCACAAGGTCTACCTCGGTGACGAGGTCCATCACGCCAAGGCCGTGATCCTCGCCATGGGCGCCGAGCCCAAGCGGCTCGGGATCCCCGGCGAGATGGAGATGATGGGCCGCGGCGTCTCGACCTGCGGCGTCTGCGACGGAGCTTTCTTCAAGGACCGCTCGACCATGGTGATCGGCGGCGGCGACTCGGCGATGGAAGACGCGGTCTTCATCTCCAAGTTCGCCTCCAACCTCGACCTGGTCCACCGGCGGGACGAGTTCCGCGCCTCGAAGATCATGCAGGAGCGGGCCGAGAGCCAGCCCAACATCGCGCTCAAGACGCCCTGGTCGCCGGAGGAGTTCGTACCCGGCGAGGACGGCTCGCTCGAGAAGGTGCGGCTCAAGCACTCCGAGACCGAGGAGGTCGAAGAGGTGCCGGTCGACGGCGTGTTCGTGGCGATCGGCCACATCCCGCGCTCCGAGCTGGTGGTCGGACAGGTCGACACCGACGAGGAGGGCTACGTGAAGACGAAGGACGCCTCGACGGAGACCAACCTGGCCGGCGTCTTCGCGATCGGCGACCTGGTCGACCACACCTACCGTCAGGCGATCACCGCCGCCGGCTCCGGCTGCAAGGGAGCCCTCGACGCGGAGTGGTACCTCCGCGACGCCACGTTCTAGGAGGCTCTGCGCACCGCGTCGCTCGCCAACTTGTGGTCGCTATGGCTGCAAAGTTGGCGGGCTTTGGCCGTCAGGCGCCCAGCTCTTCCTCGAGCGCCTGGGTGAAGGCCGCGGCGGCGGCCTTGGTCAGGGGTCCGGGCTTCTCCGGGTAGGTCCGGTCGTCGATCCTCTCGATCGGCTGGACCTCCCTGGTCGTCGAGGCAAGGAAGGCCTCCGGGGCGGCCAGCAGGTCGTCCAGGGGGAACTCGCCCTGCTCGACCTCGATCCGCTCCAGCACCTTGCGGCGGGTGATCGAGTCCAGGACTCCCGCCTCAATCGCCGGGGTGCGGAGACGGCCGTCCGCGGTCGCCCAGAAGATCGACGAGGTCGGGGCTTCGAGCACCACCTGGTCCGGGCGGATGAAGAGCGCCTCGGCCGCGCCCGCCGCCTTGGCCAGGCGGGTCACCTGCATGTTCGCCGCGTAGGAGAGCGACTTCACGCCGTTCAGGATCACGGTCGGCGAGTAGGTGACGGTCGCCAGGGCGATGGTCGCGGTGTGGACCGGCAGCGGCTCGATCGATCCGATCCGACGGCCAGCGCGAGTCTGGACGACCCGGAGCAGGCAGTCGGGATGGTCCAGCGAATCGAGCAGCGCCTCGATCTCGGTGGTCAGCGCGGCCCGGTCCAGCGGCAGCTCGATCGCCGCCGCCGAACGCTCCATGCGGTCCAGGTGAAGTCCGAGCGCGAAAGGGCGCCCCGCGTAGATCCTGATCACCTCGAACACGCCGTCCCCGCGCAGCAGCCCGTCGTCGGGCAGGGGCAGGGAGGCGTCCCCGGGGTCGAGGACCAGACCGTCGATCGAGAACTTCAGCGGGTCGGCCACGGCATCAGCATAGGCGCGGGCCCGGCCGGCCGCGCGGAATCACTCGAAGGCGCCGATCCGGTGGAAGAAGTCGGTGAGGATGCGGGCCGTCGCTCCCCAGATCAGGTGGCGCCCCAGCTCGAAGGTGGGGGTCCGGATCGGCACCCCGCGCCGGACCAGCCGGCGCATCGCGTAGGAGTCGATCAGCTCGTCCAGGCTGAAGGTGAGGATCGCCGCGACCTCGTCGGGATTGGCGACCAGCCGGGCGTCCTCGGCGATCAGGCCGACGATCGGCTGGATCCGGAACGAGGTGGCGAAGGTGCCGACCGGGGGCAGGGCGCCGGCCACCTCGACCTGATCCGGGTGCAGGGCGATCTCCTCATGGGACTCCCGCAGCGCGGTCGCCTCGAGATCGGCGTCCTCGGGTTCCGCGGTGCCGCCGGGGAAGGAGATCTCGCCGGCGTGCTTGCGCAGGTCGGCCCGGCGCTCGGTGAAGGTGAGGCGCGGGCTCTCCGGCCAGTTCGCGATCGGCATCAGGATCGCCGCGTCGGTGCTGCCGTGGGCCTCCATCGCTCCGGCCGACTCGTTGTCGAGCAGGAGCCCGGGCAGGTCGACGGTGGTGAAGTCCATCGAGTGATCATGCCTGACGGCATCGGTGGCCGTCGGTAAGCTCGCGCCATGCCCAGGCTCGCCACCGCCACCGCGCTCACGGTCCTCGCCGCCCTGATCGTCCCCGCCACGGCCGGGGCGGCCAAGAACGGCACCTACGTCGGCAAGGACGAAGGCAAGGTCAAGGTGGTGATGAAGGTCAAGAACAGCCGCGTCACCTACTTCCAGGGGAACCCGGCCGGCAGCTGCTACGGGATCGGCTCGACCCTCGTGGCGTTCAAGTACCCGTCGGCCGCGCAGCGGCCCAGCGCCAGCCTGAAGATCAAGAAGAACGGGGTCTTCACCGTGGTCTTCAAGGGCTCGCCCGATGTCAGCTTCAAGGACGACCAGCGGACCCTCACCGGGCGGATCAAGGGCAACCGGGTCACCGGCCGGATGATCGTCAGCGGGCTCTGCCAGGCCGACCAGAAGTTCAAGGCCGCCCGGCGCTGAACCATGAACGACTACGCCCCGCTGATCCGCGCGGTCCCCGACTTCCCCGAGCCCGGGATCCTCTTCCGTGACATCACGCCGCTGCTCTTGGACGCCGGGGCCTGCCGGTCCGCCGTGGCCGACCTGGCGAGCTGGGCCGCGCCGCTGAAGCCCGATCTGCTGCTGGCGGCCGAGTCGCGAGGGTTCATCCTCGGAGGCGCGCTCGCCCAGGCGCTCGACATCGGTTTCATCCCGGCTCGCAAGCCGGGCCGGCTGCCTCACGACACGCTCGAGGTCGAGTACCAGCTCGAGTACGGGTCGGACTCGCTCGAGGTCCACACCGACTCGATCTTCGACGGGGCGCGGGTCCTGGTCCACGACGACCTGATCGCGACCGGCGGCACCGCCCAGGCCAAGATCGAGGCGGTCGAGCGCCTCGGGGGAGAGGTGGTCGGCTGCGCCTTCCTGATCGAGCTGGAAGGCCTGGGCGGGCGGGAGCACATCGCACCGCACGAGATGCGCGCCCTGGTGAACCTGCCGGCGCAGGGCTAAGTCAGATGATTACGGGGACGGTGCCCCCGTCTATGCCCCAGGCGGCGCCGGAGACGTAGGAGGCTCGTTCCGAGCAGAGGAAGACGATCGCGGAGGCGATCTCCTCCGGGGTCGCCAGCCGGCCGATCGGCCGCTTCGACCCGGCCGCCTTCAGCGCCTCCTCACGGCTTTCGTGACCGGCAGCCTCCTTCGACTGGTCGAGCAGGCCGCCCTCCGCCATCCAGAGATCAGATGCGGTCGGGCCGGGGCAGACCGCGTTGACCATCACGCCCTCGGCGGCGTGGCGCTCGGCGAACTGGCGTGAGAGCGAGAGCATCGCCGCCTTGCCCACCGAGTAGTCCGGCATCATCGAGGACGGTCGCTTGCCGGCGGTTGAGGAGACGTTGACGACGCGACCCCAGCCGCGATCGACCATCTCGGGGATCATCGCCCGCATCAGGTTTAGCGGGGCGATCACGCTGAGCTCGAACTGAAACCTGAAGTCCTCCTCGGTGGCTTCCTCGAGTGGCTTCCACTCGGCCGCGCCGGCGTTGTTGACCAGGGCGTCGACCTTGCCGAAGGCCTGCTTCGCGGCGGCCACGATGTGCTGTCCGGCGCAGTCCGCCGTCACGTCCTTGACCACCACCTCGACCTCGCCGCCCTCGGCTCTGACCACCTCGGACATGGCGGCGAGCTGCTCCAGGTCGCGGGAGACCATCAGGACCTTGGCGCCCTCGTCGCAGAGCTGGCGCGTGACCTCGAGACCGATGCCGCCGCTGGCGCCGGTGACCACGCAGACGCGGCCTTTCAGTCCGAGGTCCACGTCATCAGTCCCCTGACTTGCGGCGGCCCTCGAAGAGGGCGGGATCCTCGACGTCCGCGTAGCGGGCCATCGAGAAGACGAGATCGGAGGCCCGGTTGAGGAACCTCAGGATCTCGGTCGAGGCGAGCTCGCCGGCCAGCTGGATCCGCACCGTCGCCCGCTCGGCCCGACGCACGATGGTGCGGGCCACGTCGAGCTGGGCGGAGAGCTGGTTGCCACCGGGGATCACGAACTTGGGAGGCAGGTCGACCCGCGACATGTACTTGTCGATCTCGGGGTCGAGCGCGTCGACCATCTCGGCGGTGATCCGGCTGATCCCGTCCTCGAGGCGTTCGGCCGCCTCGGGGGCGGTAGCCAGCTCGGCCCCGGCCACGAACAGTTCGTTCTGGAGGGCGAGGATGTCCGCCGCCAGCTCCGCGTCGTCCGCGGCGCAGAGCGCGCGGGCCACGCCGAGCGCGGAGCAGGCCTCGTCGAGCGTGCCGTAGGCGTCGGTCCTCAGGCCGGACTTCTCGACGCGGCCGCCGTACCAGAGTCCGGTCGTGCCGTCGTCGCCCTTCTTCGTATAGATCTTGACCACGGTCTGATCCTAGCTGTCAGCTGAGCGGGTTGAAGGCGATCCCGGTCGGCAGCTTGGGGAAGAAGTAGGTCGACTTCGGCGGCATCGTCTCACCGGCCGCGGCAACCGCCCGCACCTGCTCGATCGGCGTCGCCTTGAGGATGAAGGCGACCTGGGCCTCGCCGGACGAGACGGCCTCCCTCGCCGCCTCGATCGACTTCGCGTAGGCCAGCCCGCGCTTCGCCTCGACGTCGGCCTCGGTCATCCCGAGGATCCGGTCGAAGACGACCTTCTCGAGGATCGCCGCATCGAGGTCGCGGTAGGCCCGCGACCGTCCCGCCAGCAACTCACCCAACACCTCCCGGTCCCGCAGCCTGAGCAGCCGGGCCGAGCCGTCGGAGTCGATCAGCCCGAAGCAGCCGGGCCCGTCCAGGCTCGCCGGGTCGTGGCCCTCGGAGACGGTCTCGAACGACTCCTCGATCCCCCGGTGGAAACGGTCGACCAGGTCCGGCTCGCTCAGTCCGGAGAGCAGCCGGTGGGTGGGGAAGACGGTCATGCCCGGGTCGCCCAGCGCGGTCAGCGCCATCAGCGTGTAGCAGTGGGCGCCCTCGCCGCCGACCTCGTCCCGGTAGGTGCGGGCCGTCTCGTAACGGTGGTGACCGTCGGCGATCAGCAGCTCCGCCTGGTCGAGCTCGCCGCTGACCGCACGGTGGATCTCTCGGTCGGTGATCCGCCAGATCCGGTTCAGGGTCCCCTCGGAGTCGAGGAAGTCGCCCCAGGGCTCGCCCTCGGTGACCGGGGCGACCTGCGGCCAGGCGTCGCGGGTGCTGAGCGAGAAGATCGGCGAGAGGTTGTAGCGGGTGGCCCGGGTCAGGTCGAGCCGGTCCTGCTTGGGGCCGGGCTGGGTTCTCTCGTGGGGCCTGATCCGCCCCGGCCCGTAGTCCTCGACCCGGACCCGGGCGAGGATCGCGTTGCGGATGCGGGTGGTGCCGTCCGGTCCCGTGTACTGCTGGGTGAGCGCCCAGATCGAGGGCTCGCGGTCCTGTTTCAGGATGCCGCTCAGGATCCATTCCTCCAGGGTTCCGGCCGCGTGCTCGTACGGGTCGCCGCCGGTCGACTCCGGCAGGTCGATCTCGACCACGTTGAAGGGCGAGCGCCCGAGCAGGGCCGCCCGGGCCTCGGCGTCGATCACGTCGTAGGGCGGCGCGGCCACCGCATCGAGCGAGCCGACCGCGTTCAGGTCGTAGTGAAGCGCCGGAAACGGCCGCACGTCAGCCATGGCTCAACCGTAACGCCCCGAATCGGCGGTGCCGGTGGACGGGTGCCCTAGGATTGGCCGCCATGGCACCTGAGGGGGGACCTGACCACGAACTGCCTTGGGCACTGATCGGCGCCGGACCGACCGGGCTTTCCGCTGCCCGCAACCTTTCCCGGCGCGGCATCCCCTTCGTCGGCTTCGAGGTCCACTCGGACGTGGGCGGGCTCTGGAACATCGAGAGCCCGAAGTCGACCATGTACGAGTCGGCCCACCTGATCTCGTCGAAGACGACCACCGCCTTCGACGAGTTCCCGATGCGGGACGAGGTCGCCGACTTCCCCAGCCACTGGGAGATGAACACCTACTTCCAGGACTACGCGGACACCTTCGACCTGCGCCGGAACTACCGCTTCGAGACCGAGGTGATCGCGGCCGAGCCGACCGGGGAGGGCGACGACTCGACCTGGAAGGTCACGGTGCGCGGGCCGGAGGGCGAGGAGACCGGCGAGTACGCCGGGGTGATCATCGCCAACGGGATCCTCTCCGAGCCGAGCATCCCCGAGTTCGAGGGGCAGGACGAGTTCGAGGGCGAGATCGTCCACACGGCCGGGTACAAGCGGCCCGACGTCTTCCGCGACAAGCGCATCCTGATCGTCGGCGCCGGCAACTCGGGCTGCGACATCGCCGTTGACGCGGTCCACTACGCGAAGTCGATCGAGATGAGCATGCGCTCCGGCTACTGGTTCTTCCCCAAGTACATCTTCGGCCGGCCCTCCGACACCCTGAACGAGGGCAAGGCGCTGCCGGCCTTCCTGAAGACCCGGATCGACGGGAAGTTCATCCGGTTCCTGACCGGGAACCCGGCCCGCCTGGGCTTCCCCGAGCCGGAGGGGCGGATCTACGAGACCCATCCGGTGATGAACACCCAGGTGCTCTACTACGCCGGTCACGGCGACATCAAGATCCGCAAGAACATCAGGCGATTCACCCGGACCGGGGTCGAGTTCGTCGACGGCAGCTCGGGCGAGTACGACATGGTGATGCTGGCCACCGGGTACAAGCTCCACTACCCGTTCATCGATCCGGAGCACCTGAACTGGCGGGCGGGCAGCCCGGACCTGTACCTCAACATCTTCACTCCCCGGCATCGCAACGTGTTCGTGCTGGGGATGGTCGAGGCGACCGGGCTCGGCTGGCAGGGGCGCTACAACCAGGCCGACCTGGTCGCCGGCTTCATCGAGGCGGGCGAGCGTGACCCGGCCCGGGCCGAGGAGATGTGGCGCCGGGTCGGAGGGCCGAAGCCGGACCTCTTCGCCGGCTACAACTACCGCCAGCTCGACCGGCTGCCGTTCTACGTCAACAAGGACGCCTACCGAGCTCAGATTCACGAGCACCTGAAGATCTTCGGATGAACCTTCCCTTTCTGCCGATCGGGGCGGAGGACATAGACAGCGTCACCCTCAACACCAGCGACGGCATGCTGTTCCTGCTCAGCGCCGTGATCGCGGTGATCATGTTCGGCATCGCCCTGGAGATGAAGGTCGACGACTTCCGGGCGGTCGCCAAGATGCCGAAGGCGATGGCGGTCGGCGTCGCGGCCCAGTTCATCTGCCTGCCGGCGATCACCTACCTGCTCACCCTCGCGCTCGGCTTCCGGCCCTCGATCGCTCTCGGCATGATCCTGGTCGCCTGCTGCCCGCCGGGCAACATCTCGAACATCCTGGTCTACCGGGCCAGGGGCAACGTGGCGCTCTCGTTGTCGATGACCGCGCTGTCGAACTTCCTGGCGATCTTCCTGATGCCGATCAACATCGCGTTCTGGGGCGGTCTCCACCCGGAGGCCTCGCAGATCCTCAAGTCCGTCGACGTCAGCGCGATCGAGCTGCTGATCGACATCGTGGTCCTGATCGGGGTGCCGCTGACCCTCGGGCTGCTGATCTCCAGCCGCCGTCCCGGGCTGGCCAAGAAGGTCCAGCCGCTGGTCAAGAAGTTCAGCATGATCTTCCTGGTCCTCTTCATCCTCGGGGCGTTGATCGGCAACATCGGGGTCTTCATCCATCACATCGCGCTGGTCGCCCTGGCGGTGTTCCTCCACGACACGCTCGCCCTGCTGCTCGGCTACGGGATCGCGGCCGGGTTCAAGGTCTCGGAACCGAACCGACGGGCGATCACCTTCGAGGTGGGGGTGCGGAACGCGGCTCTAGGCCTCGGCATCGCCCTGAGCGTGTTCGAGGGCCTGGGCGGGGTCGCGATCGTCGCGGCGTGGTGGGGGGTCTGGGACCTGATCGCCGGGATGGTCCTCTCCGGCTGGTGGGCGAAGAAGCCGACCGGCGACGTCGAGGAGAGCACCTTGGAAGCGGCGGGAGGCGCCTAGCCGATGAAACGGGTTTTCGTGACCGGCGGCAACGGCTTCCTGGGCCACTCGGTGGTGCGGGGCCTGGCCGAGGCCAAGGACCAGGTCGAGCTGGTGGTCTCCGGCGATCTCCGCCATCCGGCCGACGAGCGCCGGGTCGACGGGGTCGATTACGTGATCGCCGACGTGACCGATCCGTCGTCGGTCTCCGGCCCGATCGGCGAGCATGGGATCGACACGGTCGTCCACCTCGCCTCGATCGTCAACCCGGGCAAGGACACGACGACCGAGCAGGAGTACGCGGTCGACGTGACCGGCTCCAAGAACGTCTTCGACGCCTGCCTGGCCCATGGGGTCAAGCGGGTCGTGGTCTCGTCCAGCGGCGCCGCCTACGGCTATCACGCGGACAATCCCGCCTGGCTGACCGAGGACGACCCGGTCCGGGGGACGGAGACCTTCCCGTACAGCCTTCACAAGCGGCTGGTCGAGGAGATGCTGGCCGGGCTGCGCGAGTCGAACCCGGAGCTGGAGCAGGTGGTGCTCCGGATCGGCACGATCCTGGGGGAGACGGTCGACAACCAGATCACCGACCTGTTCAAGGCGAAGCGCCCGATCAAGATCCGCGGCTCGGAGTCGCCCTTCGTCTTCATCTGGGACCAGGACGTGGTCGAGGTGATGCTGCAGGCGGTGCTGGGCGAGAAGACCGGCATCTACAACGTGGCCGGGGACGGAGCGATGACCGTGGACGAGATCGCCGCCGAGCTGGGCAAGAAGCCGCTCTCGATCCCGGTCGGCCTGCTCAAGGCGGGACTGGCCGTGGGCCACCTCCTCGACCTGACCCCGCACGGCGCCGCCCAGACGGACTTCCTCGCCTACCGCCCGGTCCTCGACAACCGGCGCCTCAAGGCCGAGTTCGGCTACGTCCCGCGCTACACGACCCGCGAGGCCTTCCACGCCTGGCGCGAGTCCCAGGGCCTCTGAGACTCGCGCCGGCGGATCCGGTCAGCAGGTGGCGGGCCAGTAGGTCGACGTGTTGAGATCGGCGTGGTTGCCGATCACGCAGCTGCTGAGCGCCTTCTTGTAGAAGGCCAGGTTGTCGACGTCCATCTTGGTGTAGTTGGTGCCGCTGCCGCCCCAGCCGACCAGGGCATCCGTTCCCGATCCCGCCTGGGGGAAGATGCTCACGGACTGGTTGAGGAGCTGGTTGGCCTGGGTGCCGTCGATGAAGAACCTGGCCGAGTTGGTCGACGGGTCCAGGGTCACGGCGTAGTGGTGCCAGACGTCCATCGAAGGCGCCCAGGCCGACATGAAGACCTGTGGGTTGGATCCCCGGTCGACTGTCGCGACCACGATCGGCAGTCCGGAGAAGTACTGCAGGTAGATCGAGACGCCGTTGGTCGAGCTCTTCTTGTGGAGGAGGTACTGGGGGCCGGTGACCGTGCTCGAGCTGCTCGGCACCTTCGCCCAGAGTTCCGCCGTGTATCCGTTCGTTCTGTATGTGTACGGGTCGTAGTAGGTGTTCGGCGTCGTGGTGGTGTTCGCTGCCGAACTGGTCAGCCTCACGTAGTCGTTCACGCCGTCCAGGGAGTGGGAGCGGTCGTCGGTGTCGGGGATCGCCGAGGCGGCGTACCTGGCGTCACCCGAATCCCCCTCGCCGGAATAGGTGCCGGCCAAGTCCCAGTCGAAGTCGCTCTCGGTCGGGAGGGCGAAGGCCTCAAACGCGGTGTTGCCGGACCGTTCTCCGAGGCGGTAGAGGCCGAGCAGGCTGGGGTCGTCCATCGTCACCATATCGACCGAGCGGTCGTACTCCGGTGGCAGGCCGCCGTAGGGCTGCGCGGACTGGCCCTTGATCAAGGTGGCATCGCCACAGTTGTCCAGGGCGGAACCGTCGTCGCGGTTGTCGCCTCGCTGGTAGTCGCGGGCCAGCTTGTCGGCCTCGCTCCCGTGGGTGCCGCAGTCGATCAGCGCGTCGTAGTCGTTCGAGTGGGTGCGGAGGTAGTCGCTCGAGCCCTCGCCGTACAGACGATCGGGTCCGGCGCGCCCGAGCAGAGTGTTCGAGGTGCTGTCGCCGACCAGGGTGTCACGGCCTCCGGTGCCCTCGAGGTTCTCGATGTCGGTGAGCGTGTCGACCGTGCCGCTGCTGCAGGTCGGGGTGGCCGAGGTCGGGCTGGTGGCGTCGACGTTGGTCCCGACCTTGCCCGACTTCAGGCTGGCGAACACGCCCGGGGTCTCGGTCCAGTTGGGCAGACGGTTGGAGCCGGTCGGGTTCCAGGCCGCCCAGGTGATGTTGTCCTCCTCGGTGCCGCCGTCGAGGGTGTTGTCCTCGCAGGTGCGGGTCGAGTAGAGCACGTCTTCGCCCGGGCCGCCGTAGATCGAGTCCTTTCCATCGGTGGCGTAGACCGAATCCGTGTCGCCCATCCCGTAGAGGTGGTCGTTGCCGGCGCCGTCGATCAGCACGTCCTGGGTCGTGTTGTCGCCCTTGATGATGTCGGCGCCGTCCCGTCCGAGCACGACCTTGGTGGTCGACTTCGGGAAGTTGGTCGAGGACGATCCCGCCGAGTTGGTGCTGCTGTCGATCGTGTCGTCGCCGCCTTGGCCTGAGACGAGGATGGTCGGCGTCAGGTCGTAGCTGTTGGTGCTGGGACCGCTGAGTGGACAGGTGATGGTTCCGCCGCCGGGGGCATCGCAGCCGTTGGCATTGGCCGCGTCGAGGTTGAAGATCGGCCCGCTGTTGCGGGTGAACTGGATCGAACCGCGCCCGCCGTTGCCGGCCGCGTAGTACTTGACGTCGACGTCCTCGTTCCCGGAGGTGCCGGTCAGGTAGACGCTGATCCCGGTGCCCATCGGGTTGCTGTTCGGGGAGCTCATCAGGCCGACGTTCACCAGGGAGGGGTCCGGGGGCTCGATCGTCCGCGGTGTGGTCGCGAGGTTCTCGCAGCCGCCCTTGGTGTCGTAGTTCACGCACTGGTCGTGGTCGTGGCCGGTGGTCGCGGTCGGGCCGCCGCCGTAGACCTCGTCGGCGCTGCCGGTGCCACCGTCCAGGTAGTCGCCGTCCTGGCCTCCGGTCAGCGTGTCGTTGCCGCCGTTGCCGATCAGGATGTCGGCCCCGCCACCGCCCCAGATCGTGTTCGCCTGGGAGTCACCGACGATCACGTCGGTGAAGGCCGAGCCCACGATCACCTCGAAGCGGTCCTTGGTCTCGGGGTCGGTTCCGGATGGCACGGCTTCCATGGCGATCTCGTCCTTGCCGCCGCCGTCGACGTTCTTGCCGTTGTCGGCGCTCTGGTCGGTCAGGTCGACGTACACGCCGTGGTCTGACGGAACGCCGTTGAAGTCGGTGGTCAGGGGCGAGCCCGAGATCGGGGAGCGGGTCGTGTCGAAGCCGGGCGTGACCGCCGTCGCGAAGCTGAGCGTGTCGTGCCCCGGGCCGCCGTGCAGGCCGGGCCCTCCGGCGTACTTTGTGTAGTCACGCACGTCGCCGATCGTGTCGCCGTGGATGTAGTCGTCGCCCGCGTTCCCGAAGATGTTGTCGGAGCCGTTGCTGCCGGCCAGGCGGTCGTCGCCGGCGTCGCCTTCGAGGTAGTCGTCCCCGACGCTGCCGAACAGGCGGTCGTTGCCGTCGCCGCCGATCAGCTCGTCGTTGCCGCGGCCGCCCCAGATGAAGTCGTTGCCGCCCTGTCCGTAGACGATCTGGTCGCCCTTGCC
Source organism: Solirubrobacterales bacterium (assembly GCA_017304845.1). Lineage (GTDB taxonomy): Bacteria > Actinomycetota > Thermoleophilia > Solirubrobacterales > 70-9 > 67-14. Next base: position 41,331 of record JAFKLL010000037.1, on the reverse strand, counting down.
GTAGGAGACGTCATCGTCGCCACCGCCGAGGCAATGCTGGTTTTCCGGCGGATCGGGGTCGTCGCAGGCCGCGAACAGGGTGACCGAGCGACGGGCCCGGAGCGCTGCCCGGGCCACCGCCGGCCTCCGCATGACCGCGGCTGGGGCCTTCTCCCCGTAGATCACGTCGTTGCCGTTGCCGCCGACGATCACGCGGACGTCGGGGCTGCCGATGATCACGTCGTTGCCGCCGCCCGCCTTGATGGTCGTGACGCCCTTCGGCGCGACCAGGACCTCCGAGCAGGCCGTTCCCGCGAGGGTCCGGCTCTTGACGGCCGGTCCTCCACAGCCGGCCTGGGCGGCGTTCGGGCCGAGCAGCGCCGGTAGGGCGAGCACGGCTGCGATCAGGGACAGGCGAACGATCCGTTCGGCGACGCTCTTGCGGGACATGGGGCTCCTTCCCATGGGACGAGATCAACGATCTCCGTTTGACTGGCAAAGCTGCGACGGCGCCGCCTTCTGCCGAGGCGGCGTTACAACCCAAGCTAGCCGAGCACCCCCACGGCGTCAACAACTCTGCAAAACCTCCGCAACGAATCCGCATGAAACAGCGGAATATGGTCATCTGCGACCGGCTCTCTGCCCAGGATGAGTCCGTGACCCATCCGGACTACATCCGCGAGAAAGTGATCCAGCTCCGTCGGGAGAAGAAGCTGACCATCGACGAGATCGCCGAACGCCTGGCGATCTCTCGGACCACCGCCTACAACTGGGTGAAGGACATAGAGATCCCGCGAAAACCGGGATGGAACTCCGACTCGCCCGCGCACTTGATCGAGGCCCAACGCCGGGGCACCGTGGCGATGCAGGAGAAGTATCGGAACATCCGGGCGGAGGCTTATCGCCAAGGACTCAAGGAGTTCGCAGAGATGAGCGAAAGTCCTGGCTTCAGAGATTTCGTGTGTATGTACATCGGTGAGGGCTACAAACGAAATCGAAACGTGGTCGGTCTCGGCAACTCGGATCCGACGGTGGTGATGTTGGCGAATGACTGGATCACAAGACTGAGCCGTAACAAGATCCAGTACTCGATTCAGTTCCATGCCGATCAGTCTCTGGACGAACTGCGGTCCTTCTGGTCGGAGTGTCTCGCGATCGAGCCCGAGCAGATCAAGTTTCAACGGAAGTCGAACAGCGGGAAGCTGGGCGGTCGAAACTGGAGGTCTCGACACGGAGTGCTCACGGTTCGCACCAGCGACACCCGACTTCGCGCGAGGCTGCAGTCTTGGATGGATCTTGTCCGCGACGACTGGAAGTAGAATCACCCCCGTCGCGGGGTGTAGCGAAGCTTGGTATCGCGCTGCATTTGGGTTGCAGAGATCGTCGGTTCAAATCCGGCCACCCCGACTCGACCGCGCGTCCACAGGGAAAGCCGGCCGCCGGAGTAGTCTGGAGGTGCTCGCAGTTTCGATCGGGACACGGGAGGACTGAAATGAATTCAAGAGTGCGCTCTCTGATGCTCGCCCTGACGGCGGGAATCGTCCTTCTGGCGTTCGCCCCGGCCGGCGCCGGCGCGGCCGGGACCGGGTCGATCTCGGGCACCTTGACCAGTGCGAACCACGTCGCGGCCGGCGTCTGTGTGGAAGCCCTCGACGCCGACGGGGAAACGGTGAGATCCGCCATCTCCGGTGCGGACGGCAAGTACACGCTGGCCGCGCTGGACACCGGCAGCTACCGCGTCCAGTTCTTCACCGGCAACGTCGAAGTCGGCTATTCGTCCTGCGTCAATGCCAACGTGCTCGGCGAGTACTACGACGACAAGGCCAGCCTTGCCGCCGCCACGCCGGTTTCTGTGACCGACGGTTCCGACACGCCCGGCATCGACGCCCAGCTGGCGAAGGGCGGCTCGATCTCGGGCAGGGTGAAAGTTGGCACGAACGGTCCCGACGGAGGCATTTGCGTCGCGGCCTACGACTCCAGCGGGAGGCAGGTGAAATGGGTGGCCGCCGGCTCCAACGGCGGCTACGCGATCAGCGGACTGACGACCGGCGACTACCGCCTCAATTTTTTCTCATGCGACCCGAGGGGCAACGCGTTGAGCGAGTTCTACCCCGACAAGGAAGACCTCGACGATGCCACGCCGATTTCGGTCACGGCGGGCTCGGACACCCCGGGCATCGACGCCCACATGACCCTGGGCGGTTCGATCTCCGGCACGGTCAAGTCAGGAGCCAATGATGATTTCGGTGGCACCTGCGTCATGGACATAAAGGTCTACGACTCGAAGGGAAAAGTCGCGGCCACCGACTCTGGCTGGTGGCTCGAGACCTACAAGTTCACCAAGCTCGAGCCGGGCGAGTATCGCCTGCGTTTCGACGTCTCCTGCGTCGGCCCGCCCATGTTGGGTGAGCCACCGAGCCACCGTGGCGAGTACTTCAACGACAAGCAAGGCCTCGCTGAGGCAACTCCCGTCACGGTCGGCGAAGGGGCGGACGTGACCGGAATCAACGTGCTGCTCGGCGCGGACGGCACGATCTCCGGCACCGTCACCGACGCCAAGGGAACGCCCCTGGACGACGTCTGCGTCGAGGCGTTCGATTCCAACGGAGAACCGGCCGGGGTCGTCGCCCACAGCACCGCCGCCGGTCGCTACGTCGTGAAGGCCTTGGACAGCGGCTCCTACAGGCTGAAGTTCAGCGACTGCGTCAATCCCGGTGATCCCTCCGTGACCACCGAGTTCTACGACGACAAGGCGACCCTCGAGGACGCCGTGCCGGTATCCGTCACCAGAGGCACCGATACGCCAGGCGTCGACGCTCAGCTGGCGGTCAAGCCCAGGGCCGCGATCAGCAAGGTGACCGTCAAGGGCCCGGCCAAGGCCAAGAAGGGACGGAAGGTGATCCAGAAGGTCGCGATCACTAACTCGGGCAACGTGGCGGCCACCGGAGTGGCGCTGAAGGTGAGCGGCCGGGGAGTCAGGTTCCGCGCCTCGGTCGGATCGATTCCGGCCGGCGCCACCAGAGTCGTCAAGGCGAAGCTGAGGCCGAAGCGGCCGGGCAAGGCGAAACTGACCTTCAAGGTGACGTCGTCGAATGCCGGCGGGAAGAGCGCGACGCGCGTCATCGTCGTCAAGAGAACGAAGAGCCGCTCGCATTAAAGCCGTCACCTACGACTTCTGGAACACCCTCATGTGGGAGGAGCCCGGGACCGTCCGGGAGGCTCGGCGGCGGCAGGTCGAGCTCGCGCTCCAGGGGAACGGCCTCGAAGTGGAGCCGGATGCGATCGAGACGGGTCTTCTCGCGATCAGCGACAGGCAACGGGAGGCCTGGTTGCGGGGCGAGCTCTTCCAGCCCCACGACGGCGCCCGCCACTTCATCGAGACCCTGGGTCACGAACGCTCCGAGGAACATGACCTCGCCATCGCCGAGGCGCTGCTGCTCAGCTCGGCGAGGCCGGAGCTGAACGTCGCCGACGGCCTGCCGGAGACCCTGAGGGCGCTGAAGGGGAACGACGTCAGGATCTCGATCGTCTGCGATGTCGGGCTGGCGCCTTCGACCGTTCTGCGCGCCTGCCTCGAGGGCGCGGGCCTGCTCGAGTACTTCGACGGCTGGGCGTTCTCGGACGAGGTCGGGCACTACAAGCCGGCCCCCGAGATCTTCGAGCACGCCCTCCAGCCGCTCGGCGTCGAGCCCGCCGACGCGATCCACGTCGGCGATCTCCGGCGGACCGACGTCGCCGGTTCGCGGAGCTTCGGCATGACCTCGGTCCGCTACCGGGGCGTGGCCGAGGACGACGATCTCGAATCAGCCGAGGCCGATCACGTGATCGGCGACCACCGCGAGATCCTGGACCTGATGGGGCTCCGAGCCTAGATCAGGCCTCAGGGAGCCTGGGGCCGGGTCAGCACGTGGACCACGCGGACCTTGATGTGGGAGACCGTCCGCGGGGGTGAGGTGCAGCCCTTCGGCTCGTTCGGGGTGGCGGTGATGATCAGGGTCAGCTTGACCTGCTTCCCGTAGGGCAGGCGCTTGCGCAGGTTCTTCGGGAGCGGGAGGCGGAGGGCGCGCGAGCCGTTGTCGCGGAGCGAGCGGCTGCCGAGGTCGACCTCGCGGCTCCTGCCGTCGACGGTGTACCGGAGCCGGCCCTTGATCGCGAGGACCGAGGGGCTGGAGACGGAGATCCGGGCCCGGACCCCCTTGGTCATCCGGCCCTTGACGATCACTCTCGGCTTCGAGGCGATCGCCCTCACCGTCACCGCGGGGCAGGTCAGTGGCGCGACCTGGACGACCTTGGCGCCGGCGCAGTCCACCGCGGCCGGATCGTTGCCCGCGTCACCGGCGTACTCGGCCACCCAGCGGTACTCGCCGATCGCCTGCGGCTCGAACTCCGGTGAGGATGAGGTTCCGTCCGCGGCCAACGGGCTGTTCGCCTCGAAGGCCGGCCGCCCGGAACAGGTCTGGTCGTCCGGCCCGTAGAGGCGGAAGGCCACGTCGCCGGACGGCTGATGCCCGGCGGTGAGCGTCGCCGAGGCGCTGACCTTCTCGCCGAGGCGGATGTCCCCGGAGGCGGTCAGGGCGAGATCGGGGCGGGCCTTGTCGACGGTCGAGACGGCGTCGCCGCAATCGCTGGCCGTCGGCGCGTTGTCGGCGTCGCCCGAGTACTCGGCCAGCCACATGTAGCTGCCGGGATCGTCCGGCGTGAAGGGGCCCGACTCGTAGTCGCCGTTTCCGTCCACGCTGACGGTGGCGGTGAACGCCGGCGCGCCGGTGCAGGTGTTGCCCGGGCCGTAGGCCAGGAAGGTGATCGTGCCGCCGGGCGAGTACCCGTCCGCGACCGTGGCCGTGGCCGAGATCGCTTCGCCGATCCGCGCGTCCTCGGCACCGATAGAGATCGAGGGCGAGGCCTTGGCGACGGTCGAGGCGGTGGCGCTGCAGGACGCGGTCGCGGCCTCGTTGTTCTCGTCTCCGGCATAGACCGCGACCCAGTGGTACTCGCCCGCGTGGGTCGGGGTGAAGGCGTCGGTGCCGTAGAGGCCGGGGCCGGCGACGTCGGTCGCCTGGGCGGTGAAGGCGGGAGTCCCGGAGCACTCGGCGTCAGCCGGCCCGTAGGCCCGGAACGTGATGGCGCCGGTCAGGTCGTAGCCGCCGCCGAGCGACGAGTCGTAGGCGACGTTCGTGCCGACGGTCGCGTTGCCGACCTCCGCGTGGGTCAGGGTCGGGGCCGCCTTGCTCACGGTGGACGTCGAGTCGGGCGCCCCGCAGTTGGAGACGACGGTGCTGTTGTTGACGTCGCCCGAGTAGGAGGCGGTCCAGCGGTACTCGCCCGCGCGGGTGGTGGCGACGTTGCCGGACGAGTATGTCCCGTTGCCGTTGACCGGGACCGGGGCGCTGGTGAAGGCCGGGTTGCCCTGGCAGAGGGAGTCGTCCGGGCCGTAGGCGCGGAAGGTGATCGTGCCGGTCGGCGAGACGCCGCCGCTGATCGGGCCGGACGCGCCGATCGGCGAGCCGACCGTCGCGTCGGTCGCGTCGATCGAGATCTGCGGTGACGCCTTGCTCACGGTCGAGATCGAGCCGGAGGCGCCGCAGCTGGTGGTGACGGCGTTGTTCTCGCTGTCGCCGGAGTAGTCGATCCGCCAGCGATAGGCCCCGGCCTGGGTCGGGGTGAAGTTGCCCGCGCTGTACTGCCCGGTGCCGTTCACCGCCACGGTCGAGGTGAACTGCGGGGCGCTCGAGCACGAGGTGTCCCCGGGGCTGTAGAGCTTGAACGTGATCGTGCCGGTCGGGCCGGCGCCGCCGCCCAGGCTCGCGGTGTTCGTGATCGAGTCGCCGATGTCCGCGTTGGTCGCGCCGTTGCCGACGCTCGGCGAGGCCTTCGCCACGTTGGCGACCGTGCCGGGAGCGTTGCAGGCGGTGGCGCTGCCGTTGTTGTCGTCATCGCCGCTGTAGGTGGCCGTCCAGCGGTAGTCGCCGGCCTGGGTCGGCGTGTAGGGGCCGGAGCCGAAGGAACCCTGGGTCGTCACTACATGGGTGTCGGTGTAGACGGGAGCCCCGGTGCAGTTCGTGTCGCCTACCCCGTAGAGCCGGAAGGTGAAGGTCCCCTGGGCGGGGACCAGTCCGCCCTGCAGCGCGCCCGTGGCCCAGATCGAGGAGCCCAAGAAGGAGTCGTTGGTCACCACGGAGGCGCCGGGGGAGAGCTTCGAGAAGGTCGCGGTCGCCGACTGCGCCTGGTCCATGGTGACCGTGCAGACCAGCTGTCCCGGCTGAGCGCCGGCGCAGGCGCCGGACCACTGGAAGCCGACGAAGGTGTGAGCGACCAGGGTGACGTCCTGACCGTCGGCGAAGCTCGCGGAGCAGAAGCCGTGCCCGCCGAGGTTCTGGCCGCAGTCGATCCCGTTCGGGGTGGAGGTGACGTACCCCTGGCCGTTGCCGGCGGTGGTCACGGAGAGGACCGCGTCCGCCTTCGCCTCGGCCCGTGGGGCGACCATGAAGGCCAGCGCGACGACCGACGTCACGAGGGCGAGCCAAAGCCCGCGGCTGCTTCCGAAATCAGTGCTCATGGTGCTCCCCCGTGCCCTTCTTGGCGTGTTCGCCAGGCCGAGCGGCGGCCTGCCGGTCGATTGTGGAGATGAGGATAAACCGATCGGCGTCCGGTCAGGCGATCTTCACCGCGATGCCGCTGCCGCCGGAGAGCTCCGCCTCGAACGAGTCGCCGGACTGGAGCGGGGCGGGCGGGACCGCGGCGCCGGTGATCACGATGTCGCCGGGTTCGAAGCGGGCCCCGGCCAGGTCGGCCTGGTCCGCGAGGGCCGCGACCACCGCTCCGAGGTCGCCGATCACCTGGCGGGGGTCGGAGGGCTCGCCCTTGGTGCCGTTGGCGGTGACGGCGATCCGCACCGCATCCAGGGCCGAGTCGCCCAGGGCCTGGAACTCGCCGAGGATGACCCGGCGGTGGAAGATGTTGCCGGCGAGGATGTCGGCGACGCTGTCGATCGATCCCAGGTCGACCAGCTCGATCGCGGGGGCGACCGCGCCGATCGCTTCGGCGGCCTGCTCGGGGCTCGCCCCGGGGCCGACCTCGGCTTCGAGCCGGACCGCGACCTCGGGCTCGATCAGCGGCATGGCCCACTCGCTCACGTCGACCACGGAGCCGGAGTCGATCAGGGTGGCGGAGGTGAGGAACCCGACCAGCGGCTGCCGGATCTCGAGCAGCCCCATCGCGCCCTCGGTGCCGAAGCCGGACTTCCAGCCCAGCCGTTCGGCTCCCGCCAGCACCGCTTCGCGCGCCGCGAACTGGCGCTCCATTCCCTCGATGATCCGCTCGTCTTCCCGGTTCGTCATCGGCGGAAATCTAGCCGTCCGCCCGGCTGCGAGACTGTGGCGGATGATCAGCGCCTCGCCTTCAGCTTCGGTCCACCGCCGGATCGAGTTCTCCGATGTCGACTCTTCCGGCCGGTACCACTACGGCACGGTGATCCGGTTGCTGGAGGCGGCCGAGGTCGAGCTGCTGGCCGGGTTGGGGCTGCTCGATTCCATCTACACCTCGATGCCGAGGGCGCATCTGGAGATCGACTACTCCTCGACGCTCTACTTCATGGATGAGGTCGACGTGACGATCGAGGTCGCCGAGTTGGGCCGGACCTCTGTCACCTTCGCGTTCCGGGTCGAGCGAGGCGGGGAGGAGTGCGCCCGAGGTAGATTGGTTACGGTCTTCGTGAACGGCGAGGGGAGCCCGACGCCTTGGCCGGAAGAGGCCCGGGCTGCCTTCGGAAATAGTTCGTAGAACGAACACTTGCGCGCTATGCGAATGAGGCGTATCCTTTCTGGAACGCATCGAACGAGGAGGAGTGACGTGATCCCGAACATCGGACCCATGGAAGTCGCCATCGTCCTGATCCTGCTGCTGGTGATCTTCGGCCCCAAGAAGCTGCCCGAGCTCGGTCGCTCGGCCGGCAAGAGCCTGACCGAGTTCCGCGCCGGGCTGAGCGGCAAGCACGACGACGAGGAAGAGAAGGCGGCGGTGACCGCCCCCGAACCCGAGACCGCGCCCCAGCCCACCAAGGCCGAGACCGTCTGACTCAGGCGAAGGCGGCGACCAGGCTGACGCCGCAGACGAGGATGCCGAAGCCGAGGATCTGCCTCGGCTCCATCTTCTCGCTGAAGTGGAGGTAGCCGCCGATCGCGGCGACCCCCGCGAACTGCGCCGAGAGCACGGCCGTGACCGCGGTCGAGCCCTCGCGCGAGCCGTAGGTGAAGGCGACCAGCCCGAGCAGGCCCAGGGCGGAGATCAGGATCGGCATCGCCTCGGAGCCTCGCGACTCGAAATGCCCCTCGGTCAGTGGGGGGCTGCCGCCCTGCACCTTGAGCAGCCCGGCGATCACCGCGGCCGAGGCGCCGTTGAAGATGACCATGGTCAGGGCCAGGTTCACCTCGTAGTAGCCGAGCGAGAACAGCCCGGCCGCGTTGCAGGCGACCGCGAACATGGTCAGCCCGACACTCCGGCCCGGCACGTCGTCGGCCCGCGCCGCGACCAGCAGCACGCCGCCGGCCGAGCAGAGGACCAGGCCGGCCGCCACCGGGCCGCCGATCGCCTCGCCGGCGACGAAGCTGAGGATCGCCGCCCCGGCGCCCTCCAACGAGAGCAGCCCGGTCAGCATCCCGATCGGCCCGATCGCCAGGGCGCGGGTGAAGAACAGCATGCCCAGCCCCTGGACCACGCCGGCCAGGACCAGGTAGCCGGCGGCGCCGCCCTCGAGCTCCGACGGATCCCAGGTGGCGACGGCGAAGGGCAGGGCCAGCAGCGCCATGTAGCCGACGTACCAGAAGGAGGCGACGCCGGGATCGCCTTTGCGGGCGACCCCGGCCAACAGCACGTTCTGGACGCCCCAGCAGAGCGCCGCGGCGGCGCCGAGGAGGACCGAGATCAAGGTCGGGCCCGGTCGATTCTCAGTGCAGCGCCATCGGGGTCTCGGGCAGCAACTGGCCGCCGTCGACCACCAGGGTCTGGCCGGTGATGTAGCCGGCCTCCTCGGAGGCCAGGAAGCGCACCGCCCAGCCGATGTCGTCCGGGCTGGCGAACTCGCCCATCGGGATCGAGCCCATCATCTCCCGCTTGTGCTCCTCGCCGGCGTCGTCCAGTCCCGGGGTCTGCACGTTGCCGGGCAGGACCGCGTTGATCGTGACCCCCTGCTTCGCGGTCTCGATCGCCGCCGAGCGCATGAAGCCGAGCACGGCCGCCTTCGAGGCCCCGTAGTGCGAGTAGCCGGGATGCCCGGTGAAGGCGCCGGTGATCGAGGAGGTGATGACCGCGCGGCCGTAGCCCTGTTCGCGCATCCGGGGCAGGCAGGCCTGGAAGGAGAAGAAGGCGCCGGCCACGTTCAGGTTCATGACCCGGTCCCAGGAGGCCCGGTCGATCTCCTCGATCGGGTCGGCCGGGTAGATCCCCGCGTTGGCGGCGAGGATGTCGACCGAGCCGAACCTGTCGACCGTGGCCTGGACCAGGCCGTCGAGGCTGTCGGTGTCGGTCACGTCGACCTTGATCCCGACCGCCTCGATCCCGGCGCTGCCCATCTCGGCCGCGGTGGCCTCGGCCAGCTCGCCGTTGATGTCGGCGACCACGATCGAGGCGCCCTCCCGGCCGAGGACCTCGGCGATGCCGCGCCCGATGCCCTGGGCCGACCCGGTGACGATCGCGGCGCGACCTTCGAGTGACTTCATGCGATTCCCTCCAGACAGACGTATTTGATTTCCAGGAAGTCGTCGAGCCCGAACTTCGAGCCCTCCCGGCCGAGGCCGGACTGCTTGACGCCGCCGAAGGGCGCCCCTTCGTAGGAGATCACCCCGGTGTTCACTCCTACCACGCCGAACTCGAGCCGCTCGGCGAAGCGCCAGACCCGACCGACGTCATTGGCGAAGAAGTAGGCGGCGAGACCGGACTCGGTCGCGTTGGCGAGGGCCAGCGCCTCCTCCTCGGTCTCGAAGCGGAAGACGGGGGCGACCGGGCCGAAGGTCTCCTCGGAGGCGATCCGCATCTCCGGTTCGACCCCGGTCAGGACGGTCGGCGCGAACCAGGTGCCGCCGCGTTCGTGGAGGCTGCCGCCGGTCGCGATCTCGGCCCCGAGGCCGGTCGCGTCGGCGATGTGGGATTCGACCTTGGCGACCGCCGCCTCGTCGATCAACGGGCCCTGCTCGACGCCCTGCTCGAAGCCGGAGCCGACCTTCAGGGCCTCGGTCGCCTCGACCAGCCGCTCGACGAAGGCGTCGTAGATGCCGCTCTGGACGATCAGCCGATTGGCGCAGACGCAGGTCTGGCCGGCGTTGCGGAACTTGGAGGCGATGGCCCCGGCGACCGCGGCGTCGACGTCGGCGTCGTCGAACACGACGAAGGGTGCGTTGCCACCGAGCTCCAGCGAGACGTGCTTGACGGTGTCGGCGCACTGCGACATGAGCAGCTTGCCGACCGGGGTGGAGCCGGTGAAGCTGAGCAGGCGGATCCGGGCGTCCGAGGTGATGGCGCCGCCGATCTCGACCGGATCGCCGGTCACCACGTTGAGGACGCCCGGCGGCAGGCCGGCCTCCTCGGCCAGCTTGGCCAGGGCGGTGGCCGAGAGCGGGGTCTGCTCGGCCGGCTTGACGACCATGGTGCACCCGGCGCCGAGGGCGGGGGCGACCTTGCGCATGATCATGGCCGAGGGGAAGTTCCAGGGGGTGATCGCGGCGCAGACCCCGACCGGCTGCTTGAGGGCGAAGATGCGGCGCCCGTCCTGGTTGGTCGGGATCACTTCGCCGTAGGCCCGCTTGCCCTCCTCGGCGTACCACTCGAGGAAGCCGGCGCCGTAGTGGATCTCGCCGATCGCCTCGGCCAGCGGCTTGCCCTGCTCGAGGACGAGGATCGCGGCCAGCTCCTCGGCGTGCTCGGTGATCAGATCGAACCAGTCGCGCATGACGCGGGCGCGTTCCTTGGCGGTGAGGCCGGCCCAGGCGGGCAGGGCCCGGTCGGCGGCGGCGATGGCGGCCTTCGTCTCGGCGGCCCCGGCCAGCGACATCCGGGCGATCTCCTCGCCGGTGGCGGGGTCGGTCACCGGCAGCCGCCGGCCCGACTCCGAGTCCACCCATCGGCCGTCGATGAAGAGTTCTTCGCGCCACAGGCGGCTGTTGGTGGGACTGGTTTCGGTTGCTGCCATGGCCATTTCTCCTTCGATCTGGACAAACCTCCGTCGATGTGCAAAGGTTCGCATAACGAGCAAATGAACGCAAGCCGAACAAATAGCCCAGACGCCCTGGCGGCTTCCGAACTCGACCGGAGGCACGTCTTTCACCCCTTCACTGTGCTCGGAGAGCACCAGAGAACCGGCCCACGGATGATGGTCCGCGGCCGGGGATCGACCCTCTGGGACGAGGCCGGGAACGAGTACCTGGACGCGATGGCCGGGCTCTGGTGCGTCAACGTCGGCTACGGCCAGGAGCGGATCGCGCAGGCCCTCTACGACCAGACCCTGAAGCTGCCCTACTACCACGCGTTCTCGTCGATGGCGACCGACACGCCGGCCCGCCTGGCCGAGCGCCTCACCGAGATCGCCCCGGTGCCGATCTCGAAGGTCTTCTACGGCAACAGCGGCTCGGACGCGAACGACACCCAGATCAAGCTGGTCTGGTACTACAACAACGCGCTCGGCCGGCCCGAGAAGAAGAAGATCATCTCCCGGCGGCGCGGCTACCACGGGGTGACGATCGCGACCGCCGGACTGACCGGCCTCAGCAACCTCCACGACGGCTTCGACCTGCCGCTCCCGTTCATCCGCCACACCACCACGCCGTCGCGCCTGTGGGAGGCGAAGCCCGGTGAGAGCGACGCCGATTTCTCGGCCCGGCTGGCCGCCGATCTCGAGCAGCTGATCCTCGACGAGGGCCCCGAGACGGTCGCCGCCTTCATCGCCGAGCCGATCCAAGCGGCCGGGGGCGTCATCATTCCCCCTGATGGCTACTTCCCCGCCATCAAGGAGGTACTCGACCGACACGACGTCCTACTCATCGCCGACGAGGTGGTATCCGCCTTCGGCCGCCTCGGCGAGTGGTTCGGGACGTCCGTGATGGACATGGAGCCGGATCTGATCACCGTCGCCAAGGGGATCACCTCCGGCTACGTCCCGCTCTCGGCCTGCCTCGTGACCGACCGGGTGTGGGACGTGCTGGCCGAGCAGTCCGACGGCGGGCTCGCCTTCGGCCATGGATACACCTACAGCGCCCATCCGCTCTCGGCGGCCGCGGCGATGGCGAACCTCGACATAGTCGAGGACGACGACTTGATCTCCCAGGTCACCGAACGAGGCGAACGGCTGCGGACCAACCTGCGCCAGGCCTTCGACGACCACCCGCTGGTCGGCGAGGTCCGGGGCAAGGGCCTGGTCGGCGCGGTCGAGTTCGTCGCCGAGAAGGATCCGGCCACCCGCTTCGATCCCGCCCTCGGGGTCGGGCGGCGGGTCAACGCGGCCTGCCTCGAACGGGGAGTGATCTCCCGGGCCCTGCCGGAGGCCGACACGATCTCCTTCTCGCCGCCCTTCGTGGTCGAGGAGGCGGAGATCGACCGCATGGTCGCCGTGGCCCGCGAGGCCGCCGACCAGGTGGCGAAGGAACTGGGCCGGGCCTGAGATGACCGCCGCCGCCTCCCTCAGCCGTCGGATCGGGTTGATCGTCAACCCGATCGCCGGCATGGGGGGCAAGGTCGGCCTGCGCGGCACCGACGGCAGCTGGCGGCAGCAGCGGGCCCGCGAGCTCGGCGCGACCGAGATGGCGGCCGAGCGGGCCGGGATCGCCCTGGACCGGCTGCGGGAGCAGGGCGATCTCGCCCTGACCGTCGCCGGCGGCGCGATGGGGGAGAAGGTCGCCCGCGAGCATGGCTTCGAGGCCGAGGTGGCCGGCGAGTTCGGCTGCGAGACCTCGCCCGAGGACACCCGCGAGGCGGCTCTTGCGATGGCCGACTCCGGGGTCGAGCTGATCCTCTTCGCGGGCGGTGACGGCACCGCCCGGGTGATCCGCGAATCGATCGGGCGCCGCGTTCCCGTGGTCGGCATCCCGACCGGGGTGAAGATGCATTCCGGCTGCTTCGCCCGCAGCCCCGCCGCCGCGGCCGACGTGGTCGTGGACTACCTGGGGCAGGATCCCGGCACGGCCCGGCTCGGCGAGGCCGACGTCGTTGACCGCGACGCCGACGACCCCTCGGCCACCACCACCCTCTACGGCACCCTGACCGTGCCCGAGGCGCGCTCGCGCCTGCTCGCCGCCAAGTCCCAGTCGGCCGGGCGCGACGCCGCGGCCATGCGGTCTGCCTGCCTCGAGGTGGTGGAGGAGATGCGGCCCGACGAGCTCTACGTGATCGGCCCCGGCTCGACCATGTCCTGGGTCCGTCGGCATCTCGGCTTCGAGTCCGACCCGCTGGCGATCGACGTGGTCCGCGACCGGGAGCTGCTGGCCGGGGACGTCAACGAGGCCGAGCTGGACCGCCTCACCGCGGGGGCCGGCCGGGTCAACCTCGTCATGGGCGTGATCGGCGGCCAGGGGTCGCTGCTCGGGCGGGGCAACCAGCAGATCGGGCCCGGGACCCTGCGGCGGGTCGACCCCGACGACCTGATCGTCGTCGCCGACCTGCAGAAGCTCATCGAGCTCGGATCTTCACCGCTCACGGTCGACACGGGCGACCCGGAGATCGACAGGCACTTCACCGGGTACCGCCCGGTGCGAATCGGCAGAAACGAGTCGCTCATCTACCAGGTGGCGGCCTAATGGAGGAAAGAGAATGGATGTGACCAAGATCGAGTCCCATCACCTGATGGCGAACTCGAACCAGGCGACTGTCGAGCACATGCTGGAGGTGGTCGGCGCCACCGACGTCGAGGAGCTCTTCGAGCAGATCCCGGCCGAGCATCGCCTCAACCGCGACCTGAACCTGCCGCCGGCCCTGGTCTCCGAGGCCGATCTCTCCCGTCACATGGACGACCTCCTGGGCCGGGACGTGAAGCCGAAGGTGAGCTTCCTCGGCGGTGGCTGCTGGCCGCACTACGTGCCGGCCGTGGTCGACGAGATCGTCGGGCGGTCCGAGTTCCTCAACAACATCTGGGGCACCCCGTCCTCCGACCTGGGCCGCACCCAGTCGCTGTTCGAGTTCTGCTCCCAGTTGGGCGAGCTGCTGGAGCTCGACTTCGTCGGGCTGCCGGTCTACTCCTGGGGCTGCGCCACCGGCCACGCGATGCTGATGGCCCAGCGGATCAACGGCCGCCCCGAGGTGCTGATCCCGGCCTCGCTCGACCCCGAGCGCCGCGCCGTGATCGAGACCTACGCGGGCCGGCCCGAGCTCGAGCAGTACGTCGAGCTGATCGAGGTCGACTGCGACTGGGAGACCGGCTGCCTCGACCTCGACGACCTGCGTTCGAAGCTCTCCGGAGAGACCTGCGCGATCTACCTCGAGAACCCGTCCTTCCTCGGCACCTTCGAGGCGAGCGGTCCCGAGGCCGCCAGCCTGGCCAAGCAGGCCGGGGCCGAGGTGATCGTCGGGGTCGACCCGATCGCGCTGGGCATCACCGCCTCGCCGGCGGCCTGGGGCGCCGACATCGTGGTCGGCACGATCCAATCGCTCGGCGTCCACATGAACTGCGGCGGCGGCGCCAGCGGCTTCATCGCCTCGCGTGACGAGGAACGCTACGCCCGCCAGTACCCGACCCTCTGCCTCTCCGCCGCCCACACCGCGGACGGCGACATCGGCTACTCGATGACCCTCTTCGAGCAGACCTCCTACGGCTCGCGCGAGCTGGGCAACGACTGGACCGGCAACTCGACCTACCTCTGGGCGATCGCCGCCTCCGTCTACATGGCGCTGCTCGGCCCGCGCGGCTTCGAGGAGATCGGCCAGACCATCCTCAGCCGCAGCCACCGGGCGGCCGAGGTGGTCGCCGCGGTCCCCGGCGTCGAGGTCCGCTTCGGCGACGGCTTCTTCAAGGAGTTCGTGGCGGACTTCAGCGGCACCGGCAAGACCGTGGCCGAGATCAACGCCTCGCTCCGCGAGCGCGGCGTCTTCGGCGGCCTCGACCTCTCCGAGCGTTTCCCGGACCTCGGTCAGAGCGCCCTGATCTGCGTCACCGAGATCCACCAGGAAGAGGACATCGCCTTGCTCGGCGAGGCTCTGACGGAGGCGGTCAAGTGAGCGGCGTGCGGAAGTACCACGCGCCGGTCTGGGACGAGCCGGTGGTGATGGAGATGGGCAGCCCCGGCCGCCGCGGCTACATCCCGCCCCCGGCCGGCGACGCCGACACCTCGGCCTTCGTGCCGGAGGCGATGAAGCGCGCCGAGCGGGCCGACCTGCCCGAGCTCTCCGAGGCCGAGGTCCAGCGCCACTACGTGCATCTGGCCCAGGAGACGCTCGGCAGGCGAGCGGATCGCGGCCGACCACATCGCCGCCCTGCATCCGGGCCAGGACGAGGAGACCATCCAGGGAGTGCTGGCCGTGCTCCACGGCATGAGCGAGATGCTCTGCGAGCTGTCGGGGATGGACCAGTTCGTCTTCCAGGCCGGCGGCGGCGCCGACGCGGCCTACGTGAACGCGGTCACGACCCGGGCCTACCACGCCGATCGCGGCGAGCTGGAGCAGCGCAACGAGATCATCACCACGATCCAGACCCACCCGTGCAACGCGGCGACCGCCGCGGCGGCCGGCTTCAAGGTCATCACCCTGATGCTGGGCGAGGACGGGTACCCGCCGCTGGAGGCGCTCGAGGCCGCGGTCTCGGAGCGGACCGCCGGCATGATGATCGGCAACCCCGACGACATGGGGATCTACAACCCGCAGATCAAGCAGTGGGTGGATCTGGTCCATGACGCCGGCGGGCTCTGCTTCTACGACCACGCCAACTTCAACGGCGTGATGAGCAAGCTGCGGGCCCGGGAGCTCGGCTTCGACGCCTGCATGTTCATGCTTCACAAGACCTTCGCCGCACCGTTCGGCGGCGGAGGTCCGGCCGTCGGCGCCTACGGCTGCTCCGCCGCGCTCGAGCCGTACATGCCGCGGCCGCTGGTCCGCAGCGAGGGCGGCTCCTTCTCGCTGGAGGACATCGACCAGGCGCCGAAGAGCGTTGGTCGCGTCCGCGAATACTGGGGCAACGTTCCGCAGATCGTCAAGGCCTACTCCTGGACCCGCTCGATGGGCGCGGAAGGGATCCGCTTCGCCTCCGACCTGTCGGTGCTGTCCAACAACTACATGGAGAAGCGCCTGCTCGAGATCCCGGGGCTGAGCATCAGCCACCCGGACATCAAGAGCCGCCGTCTGGAGATGACCCGGTACAGCCTCGGCAAGCTGCAGGAGGACACCGGCGTCACCGTCTTCGACATCCAGAACCGGATGGTCGACTTCGGGGTCGACGCGCCCTGGCTCAGCCACGAGCCGTGGCTGGTGCCCGAGCCGATCACCCCGGAGGCCGGCGAGACCTGGCCGATCGAGGACCTCGACTACTGGATCGACGTCCTCGCCCACGTCTGCCGCGAGGCCTACGAGGACCCGGAGATCGTCAAGACGGCGCCGCACAGCCAGGCGATCGGCCCGGTCGACGGGTCGCGGATCAACGAGCCGGATCAGTGGGCGACCACCTGGCGGGCCTACAAGCGCAAGCACGGCGATCGATTGAAGGAGCGGACCGGCTCTTGAGCGACCGAAGTCAAGCGGGGATCGTCGGCGCCGGCTCGATCGGCGTCGCCTGGGCGGTGACCTTCGCCCGGGGCGGCTGGAGGGTGCGGGTCCAGGACCCGGATCCGGGCCGGGTCGAGCTGGTCCGGGCCGAGGCCCGGGAACGGCTCGACCGGCTGGCCGCCCACGGCCTGCTGGACGAAGAGCCGGGTCCGGTCGCCGATCGGATCGAGGCCGGCAGCGAGCTGGCCTGGGCGGTCGGCGAGGCCGACCTGATCATCGAGAGCGCGCCCGAGAGGCTGGAGATCAAGCGCGGCGTCTACGAGGGCGTCCTCGCAGCCGCCCCGGAGGGCGCGGTGGTGGCCAGCTCCACCTCGGCGCTGCCGCCCAGCGAGCTGTTCGAGGGGCTGGCGGGCGCCGAGCGCTGCCTGGTCGCCCACCCGACCAACCCGCCCTATCTGCTGCCGGTGGTCGAGCTGGTCCCGGCCTCGTTCACCGCCGAGGCGACGGTGGCGCGGGCGCGCGAGTTGTTCGGCTCGGTCGGGATGGAGCCGATCCTGGTCCGCTCCGAGGCGGAGGGCTTCGTGGTCAACCGGCTCCAGGGGGCGATCCTGCGGGAGGCGTACTGCCTGCTCCGAGACGGGGTCGCGACCGCCGACGAGATCGACCTGGCGGTGCGGGGCGGCCTGGGGCGGCGCTGGGCGCTGACCGGCCCCTTCGAGACCGCCGATCTGAACACCAGGGGCGGCATCGCCTCGCATGCCCAGAAGATGGGCCCGGCCTATGCCCGCATGGGGGCTGAGCGCGGGCAGGACGACCCCTGGACACCGGAACTGGTCGCCCAGGTGGAGGCCGAGCGACGGCGACTCCTGCCGCTCGACGAGTGGGACTCGCGGGTGCTCTGGCGGGACGAACAACTGATGAGAGTCGAAGCGACGAGGAGAGGCAAGTGATGTCAGAGGCATCCGGCGAGAGCCGATTCGAAGGAAAGGTGACGCTGGTGACCGGCGGCGCCAGCGGTATCGGCGAGGCGACCTCGCGGCGTCTGGCCTCGGAGGGCGCGACCGTGGTCGTGGTCGATCTCGACGCCGACCTGGGTCAGGCCCTGGCCGACTCGGTCGACCGGATCGAGTACGAGCGGGTCGACGTGACCGACGGCGAGCAGGTCGCCGCGCTGATGGACGGGATCGTCTCCCGGCACGGCCGGCTGGACGGGGTCCATGCCAACGCCGGGATCGAGACGCCGCCGCTGCTCCTGGCCGACACGCCGGACGAGTGGTTCGACAAGGCGGTCGCGGTCAATACCAAGGGCGTCTTCCTGACCTGCAAGCACGCGATCCGCCACATGCTGGAGCTGGGTGGAGGCTCGATCTGCTGCACCAGCTCGATCCACGACGTCGCCTCGTACCCGATGATCGGCGTCTACGCGATCTCGAAGGCGGCGGTGGGGGCGACGGTCCGCGCGATCGCGGCCGACTACTCGACCCGGAACATCCGCGCCAACGCGATCCTGCCCGGCGCCACGCTGACCCCGATGGTCAAGCGCGAGGTCGAGGACGCCGAGGACCCGGTCCTGCAGCAGAAGCTGATGGACGGCCTGCAGGCGATGAAGCGTTGCGCCGATCCGTCGGAGATCGCCGCCGCGGCCGCCTTCCTGCTTTCGGATGACGCGTCGTTCATAACCGGCGCCTCGCTGCCGGTGGACGGAGGATCGCTTTCTCTACTGCCAGGGCCGGATCTGCTCGATCCCGATCTGCACCACAGCGAGGCGTAAGTATGAAAGAATGTGCGCTAAGCGATGAAGTGATCGGTATCCGCACAAACCGAGCACGGCGTCGCGGGACTTGTTTCCGAGGTTGGAGGATCTGAATTGGCCCCCACGGCCATCGTCACTGGAGTTTCCAGAGGGATCGGCAAAGCGATCGCCGACCGCCTGCTCGAGGACGGATACGCCGTGGTCGGATGCGCCCGGCGGCCCGGCGAGGCAGCCGCGGCCCTGGCCCATGCCGGTGACCGCGCCGTCGGCGTCGAGGCCGACGTGAGCAAGGCCGAGGACGCGAAGCGCTTGGCGGACACGGCCCTGGAGCGCTTCGGTTCGCTCGAGGTCCTGGTCAACAACGCCGGCGTCTACGAGGAGGTCGACTTCCTCGAACTGACCGGGGAGCAGTGGGAGCGCCTGATGTCGATCAACGTGACCGGCGCCTTCCTCTGCGCGCAGGCGGCGGCACGGGCGATGATCCAGAGCGAGAGCGAAGGCAGGATCGTCAACATCGCCTCCAGCACCGGGCTGCTCGCCGAGCCGGACTGCGCCCACTACAACGCCTCCAAGGCGGCGGTGATCTCGCTGACCCGCTCGATGGCCTCGGATCTCGCCAAGCACGGGATCGTCACGACCTGCGTGGCGCCCGGATGGATCGACACCGGAATCGATCCCGCACTCGAAAACTTCAGTGACGAGGAGCTGTCACGTCTGAATCCCCTGGGTATGGCTGGACGCCCCGAAGACGTGGCCCACGCGGTCGCCTCGCTCTGTGACCCCCGGGCTGGATTCGCCAATGGATCTGTCCTGTCCGTCGACGGGGGCCAGACGGCCGTGAGCCCGGTCCCGGGAGGTTGAGCCGGAGGGGAGCCAGCGAACAGTCTCGATCAAACGTCTAGCCAAGCTTGAAAAAGAGAGCAAACATTCTGAGGAGAAGGTGATGGAGGAAAAAGAGGTAACCAAGCAGAACGAGGCAAGGCCGGAGGAGAGCAGTTCCGATTCGCTCTTCGGCCGTACCACCCGACGGCAGTTCATCGGCCGTTCGGGCGGCGTAGCCCTGGCGATCGGCGGATCCAGCGCGTTCCTGGCGGCCTGTGGCGGCGGTAGCTCGTCCGGCGGCGAGGTCAACGTCCTGAGTTGGATCAGCTACGTCGATCCGACCGTCAAGAAGCTCTGGGCCGAGTCCTACCCCGACATCAAGCTGAACGGTGTCGCCGCGGACGCGGACCAGAACATGTTCAACAAGCTCAAAGCGGGTGGGGGAGGCTCCTACGACGTGGTCTTCGCCAACGCCGGATGGGCCCCGACCTACTATGACCAGGGTCTGACCGAGATCATCGATCTCACCAAGATCCCCTCGTCGAAGGAGCTGTACCCGATCTTCCGCGAGGACACGAGCCTGCCCATCGTCAAGGCGAAGGACAAGCTCCTGCTCTACCCGAACATGTGGGCGTCGCTGAGCATGACCTGGAACACGCAGGTCGACTTCCAGCCGCCGGAGCCGTACTCCTGGTCGGCCTTCTGGAGCCCGGACATCCCCGAGAACCACGTGATGCTCCAGGGCGGCGGCGACGACGTCATCGCCATGGCCGGCATCGAGCAGGGCGTGCCGCGCGAGGACATCTACTCGATGAAGGGCGCGCAGCTGCAGAACGCGGTGAACCGCCTGATCGAGCTCAAGCCGTTCCAGCTGAACCCGAACGTGCTGCCCCAGTTCCGGCAGGCGATCATCAGCGAGCAGGCCTGGATCGGGTACACCTCCGATCTCAGCGCCGGTCCGCTGATCAACGAGGAGACCGGCGAGGACACCGCCAAGTCGGTGGTCCCCGAGGAGGGCACGGTCGGTTGGATCGACGGTCCGCAGCTGGTCAAGAACGCCAAGAACCGTGAGAACGCTCTCACCTTCATCGACTGGTTCGCCTCGAACGAGGAGCTCCAGTCGTACCTCTGGGACGCATACCGCTTCGCGCAGTGCAACCAGAAGTCGGTCGAGCGCGTGCTCGCCAAGGGCGGCAAGCAGGCCAAGCTCGCCCAGGACATCAACGCCGACAAGCCGGAGACGGTCAAGCAGATCACCCTGCAGCGACCGGCCGACGATCCGGCGGCCTGGGCTGCGGCCTGGGATGAGGTGACCGGAGCCTGATCCGGCACCAGAAGGAAGACGTTGTGAACCGCCACCGAACCGAAAGCCACCATGGACACCGTTGAGCGATCACCGGAGACCGTGAGCCCCGTGCCCGACAAGGGCCGGAGGTTCGGTGGCGGAGGCAACGTCGAACGGGACCCGCTGGCCAGCAAGCTGCTTTCGCTGCCGGCCCTGCTGCTGGTCGTCATCGGCTTCCTGCTGCCGCTGCTGGTCCTCGTCGTCTACTCGTTCTGGCCCACCGTCAACGGCCAGATCCTGCACGAGTGGACCTTCGACAACTACTCCAAGATCTTCGAGTCGGGCGGCACCTACCTGCCGACCCTGCTCGACACCTTCAAGTTCGTCGGGCTGTCGGCCCTGGCCACGGTCGTCCTGACCTTCCCGCTCGCCTACTTCGTCGCGGTGAAGGTGCGGCCCTCGCGGCGGATCTTCTGGCTGGTCGCCGCGGTCGTCCCGTTCTGGACCAGCTACCTGATCAGGGTCTTCGCCTGGAAGAACATGTTCGGCGACACCGGCGTGATCAACACGGCGATCACCAAGCTCGGGCTCTCCTCGACGCCGCTCGAGTTCTTCGGCTTCAGCCGCCCGGCGATCCTGATCACCTTCGTCTACCTGCTGTTCCCGCTCGCCTTCCTGACCTCGTACATCTCCCTGGAGCGGCTCGACATCAGGCTGCTCGAGGCGGCCAGCGACCTCGGGGCGAAGCCCTGGCGGCGGCTCACCTCGATCATCGTCCCCTTCGCCAAGTCCGGCCTGATCGCCGGGTTCATCGTCTGCTTCATCACGATGGTCGGCGACTACGTGACCCCGAGCATGATCGGCGGCACCGAGGGGATCTTCTTCTCGAACCTGGTCGTCAATCAGTTCGGCGGCTCGCTCCAATGGGGCTTCGGCGCCGCCCTCGGGCTGATCCTGCTGATCAGCATCCTGCTGCTCCTGGTCGCGCTCCGGGCCACCGCCGGCGCGGTCGCCTCGGCCGGCGAGTACACCCGGGTCTACGTCAAGGAGCGTTCGCCCTTCCTGGTCGCGTACTCGATCCTCTACATGGTCTTCCTGTACACGCCGATCGCGCTGCTGATCCTCTTCGCGCTGAACGACTCCCAGGTGGTCGGCTTCCCGATCAAGGGCTTCACCCTCGAGTGGTTCCAGGCGGTCTTCGACGACCCGTCCCTGATCGACGCGCTCTACACCAGCCTGCAGGTCGCCGCGATCACCGTGCTGATCAGCGTCGTGCTCGGCACCCTGGCCGCGGTCCAGCTGGCCCGGGCCAAGGGGCGGATCCGCAACCTCAGCCTGCTCACGATCTCGGCCCCGATGCTGCTGCCGCCGGTCGTGCTCGGCATCGGCATCATCATCGGGCTGAACGCGGTAGGGGCCGAGCGCGGGCTCTGGTCGATCATCATGGCCCACGTCATCCTCACCCTGCCGGTGGCGACGCTGCTGGTGATGGTGCGGCTGGAGGGCTTCGACAGATCCCAGGAGCAGGCGGCGATGGACCTCGGCGCGAAGCCGGTCATGGCCTTCCTGCGGATCACCCTGCCACAGGCCCTGCCCGGCATCGTGGCGGCGGCGATGATCTCGTTCGCCCTCTCGATGGACGAGTTCATCATGACCTTCCTGGTCACGGGTTCCGACGTGACCCTTCCTCTCTACATCTTCGGATCGATCAGGTTCGAGATCTCGCCGGCCCTGATGGCATTGGCGGCGTTGATCATCATCGTCTCGTTCCTCCTGATCGTGATCGGTGCGTTCGTGGCATTCGGGCGCAGTAAGGCACTACGAACGGACGGAGGCTCAAAATGACCGCGACTCTCAACTGCCGCGGATTGCGGAAGACCTACCCGGGGCAGGCCGGCTACGCGCTCGGCCCCGACCCGGAAGGGGTCTCGATCGAGGCGGAGCGCGGTGAGCTCTTCGCCCTGCTCGGCCCGAGCGGCTGCGGCAAGACCACGACGCTGCGGATCATCGGCGGCTTCGTCAACGCCGACGCCGGCACGGTCGAGATCGAAGGCAAGGACGTCTCCGGCCTGCGGCCCTACCAGCGGCCGACCAACACCGTGTTCCAGGGCTACGCCCTCTTCCCGCACATGAGCATCGAGAACAACGTCGGCTTCGGTCTGAAGATGGACGGGGTCGGCAAGTCCGAGCGCAAGAAGCGGGTGGCGAAGGCGCTGGAGCTGGTCGGGCTCGAGGAGTTCGGCAAGCGCAAGGTCGCGGAGCTCTCCGGCGGCCAGGCCCAGCGCGCCGCCCTGGCCCGGGCGATGATCAAGGAGCCCTCCGTCCTGCTCCTCGACGAGCCGCTCGGCGCGCTCGACCTCAAGCTCCGGCGGCAGATGCAGGAGGAGCTGGTCAACCTCAAGCAACGCTCCGGCACGACCTTCGTCCACGTCACCCACGATCAGGAAGAGGCCTGCGCGATCGCCGACCGGGTCGCGGTCATGAACGCGGGCCGGGTGGTCCAGGTCGACTCCCCGGTCGAGCTCTTCCGGGCGCCCAAGACCGCCTACGTGGCCGAGTTCATCAACGCCGGCACCGTCATCCGGGGGTCCTCCAGCCAATCGGGTGACGTCTTCGAAGTTGCCGGCAACCAGATGCGGGTCCGGGGTCGGGCTCCGTCCCGCATCAGCGGGTCCAGGGCGTGTGCGGCGGTTCTCTCTCCGGCCCATTTGAGGGTCGCGCCGTCCGCACACGCCGGGTCCGCGCCGAACGGCGGCGACGGCGATCAGGTCGCCGGCCAGGTCGATCGGCTGGTCTTCAACGGCTCGACCCACGAGGTCCACGTCCAGACCGACGGCGGGGTGGACCTGCGGGTCGACCTGCCGCTCGGCGGCAACGAGGACCTCGAGAACGGCTCGCTCACGCCCGGCCGCCCGGTGACCGTCTCCTGGCGTCCCGAGGACGTGATCTTCGTGGTCGACGACGGGGTCGCGCCGACCGCGGAAGAGGAAGAGGAGATCGAGATCCGTGAGGCCGTCTGAGGCGGCCGGCTCGATCCTGATCACCGGCGCGGCGTCCGGCATCGGCGCCGCCTGCGCCCTGTCGGCGGCCGAGCAGGGGCATGCCCTGGTCCTCGGCGATCTCGACGCCGACGCCCTGGCCAAGGCGGCCGAGGCCTGTGAGGCGGCGGGCGCCGCGGGCGTGGTCAGAGCCGCGCTCGACGTCCGCGATAGCGGCCAGATCGCCGCCCTGGTCGACGCCGGCGAGAAAGCCTTCGGCCAGGTCGACCGCGCGATCACCAGCGCCGGCGTCGACCGCGGCGAACCGGCCCACGAGATGGGCGAGGAGATCTGGGACCTGGTCCTCGACATCAACCTGAAAGGCACCTTCCTCACCTGCCGTGAGGTGATCGGCCGCCTGGTCGCGGCGGACCGGCCCGGCTCCGTGGTCTGCGTCTCCTCGATCGCCGCCGTGGCCGGGATCGACGGCGCCGCCGCCTACTGCGCGTCGAAGGGCGGGGTCTCGGCGATGGTCCGCAGCCTCGGGGTCGAGTACGCGCCACGCGGCATCCGGGTCAACGCGATCGCTCCGGGCGCGACCGAGACGCCGCTGATGTGGGCGAACGTCGACGAGGCCGAGAGCGCCGCCGTCCGGCAGGAGGTCGACGAGGTGATCCCGATCGGCCGCCTGGCCCAGCCGCGCGAGCAGGCTCAGGCCGCGCTCTGGCTGCTCTCCGAGCAGGCCTCCTACGTGACCGGCTCGGTGCTGACCGCGGACGGCGGGGTCACCGCCACCATGGTGCTGCCCGCCTAGACCGGCGTCGCGGGGCTAGACACCGGCGCCGGCGAGATCGGCCGAGATCTGATCGGCCGTGAGCTGGAGCGCCGGCAGGATCACTTCGACCATCGACTCCGGGGAGTGGTGGACGATGCTGGAGGAGACGTTGATCGCCACCGGCTCGTCGTCGCTGCGGGTCCGGATCGGCACCGCGATCGCGCAGAGGCCCGGCTCCAGCTCCTGGTCGACCAGGGCATAGCCCTGCTCGCGGACCTGGTCGATGTCCTCGCGGAGCCGCTTCGGGTCGGTGACCGTGCGCTCGGTGAAGGCGTCGAACTCGGTCTCGGCCAGGTACTGGCTCAGATCGTCCTCTTCCAGCCCGGCGAGCAGCATCTTGCCCAGGGCGGTGGCGTGGGCCGGCATGCGGGCGCCGACGTTCACGTTCGAGGACATGATGTACGGGCCGGGGACGCGGAAGATGTAGACGATCTCGTCGGCGTCGAGGATCGCGCCTTCGGAAGGCTGCTTGGTGTCGTTGACCAGACGCTCGACGTGGGGGAGGGCGAGATCGGGGAGCGACAGCCCGGAGAGGTATCCGTAGCCCAGCTCCATGACCCGCGGGGTGAGGCGGAAGAGGCGCCCGTCGCTCTCGACGTAGGCCAGCTCGCTGAGGGTGATCAGGAAGCGGCGCGCCGCGGCGCGGGGGATGCCGGCACGGGCGGCGACCTCGCTCAGGGTCATCGGATCGCTGCTCGACCCGAGGGCGCGGATCACGGCCAGGCCCCGTTCGAGCGACTTGACGAAGTCCTTGGATCGCTCCACGGGCTCGCCGCTGATCACGGGACCGCGGTTGCGTGAAGTGGGGTCGACGAACTGCCCGTCTGCCGGACTCATTGGCCTATTCTTATCGGCCGCCCGGCGGAATCCGGTCGACCACTGCGCGGCCTGCACCGAATGTACCGCTGGTTGGATCGGGGGCTTGTCGTTCGGTTCTGACACTGGCCGGCCTAGGCGGTCGGGACCTCGAGGACGGTGGCGATGCCCTGGCCGACGCCGATGCACATGGTGGCCAGGCCCCAGCCGCCCCCGCGCCGTTCCAGCTCGGCGGTCAGGGTGCCGAGCAGCCGGGCGCCGGAAGCGCCGAGCGGATGGCCGATCGCGATCGCGCCGCCGTTCGGGTTGACGATCTCCGGGTCGAGTTCGGGCCACTCCTCGAGGCAGGCCAGCGACTGCGCGGCGTAGGCCTCGTTCAGCTCGACGGCCTCGAGGTCGGACCAGCCGATGCCGGCCCGCTTCAGGGCGCGCTCGGCGGCCTCGACCGGGCCCAGCCCGAAGAGCTGCGGCTCGATCGCGGCGACCGCGCGGGAGGCGATCCTGGCCCGTGGGGTCAGCCCGGCCTGTTCGGCCCCGGCCTCGTCGGCGAGCAGCAGGGCGGCGGCGCCGTCGCTGAGCTGGGAGGAGTTGCCGGCGGTGACGGTGCCGCCGGCCCGGAAGACCGGCTTGAGCCGGGCCAGGCTCTCGACCGAGCTCTCCGGGCGGATGCCCTCGTCCCGCTCGAGCTCGGTGCCGGGCACCTGGAAGGTCTGGTCGGCGAAGACGCCCTCGTTCCAGGCCCGGTCGGCGGCGAGTTGGCTGCGGACCGCGAACTCGTCCTGGGCCTCACGGCTGATCGAATACTTGTCGGCCAGGATCTCGGCGCACTCGCCGAGGCTGACCGTCCACTCGGCCGGCATCTGGGGATTGACCATGCGCCAGCCGAGGGTGGTCGAGTACATGGTCTCGTCGGTGTGGCTGAAGCCGCGGGCCGGCTTGAGCACGACCCAGGGGGCGCGGCTCATCGACTCGACCCCGCCGGCGATGCCGACCCGGGCCTCGCCCAGCTCGATCTCGCGGCTGATCTGGAAGGTCGCGTCCATGCCCGAGCCACAGAGGCGGTTGACGGTCGAGCCGGGCACGTCGACCGGGAGGCCGGCGAGCAGGGTGGCCATGCGGGCGACGTTGCGGTTGTCCTCGCCGGCCTGGTTGGCGTCCCCGAGGCAGACCCCTTCGATCGCCGCCGGGTCGATCCCGGTGCGGGCGAGCAGCGCCTTGATCGTCTCGGCGGCCAGATCGTCGGGCCGGGCCCGTGAGAGCCCGCCGCCGAGCTTGCCGACCGGGGTGCGGATCGCGTCGAGGATGTAGCTGGCGGCCATCAGCGCACCGCCTTCGGCTTCGACCCGAGCGACCGGAGGACTTCGAGCTCCTCCGCCGTCGGCGGCGCGACCTCGGCCACGTCGCCGGCGACCTTGAGCTCCCAGCCGGTCTGGTCCTGGACCTCGCCGACCCCGATGCCGGGGAAGGTCGCGGTCAGCTCCAGCTCGTCGTGCTGGTCCGAGGTCTCGAGCACGCCGAGGTCGGTGACCACGACCATGCTGCCCTCCCCGTCGGAGCGGCAGAGCGAGGTGGTGAAGTCCAGCTCGGGCACGAAGGTGCGGGCCGAGTGGGGGAGGGTGACCACGATCTCCTGGCAGGAGCGCGCGATCTCCGGGGCCCCGCCGGCGCCGGGCAGGCGGACCCTGGGGTGGTCGTACTCGCCGATCACCGTGGTGTTGAGGTTGCCGTGGCGGTCGATCTGGGCGGCTCCGAGGAAGCCGACGTCGATCCTGCCGGGCTGCAGCCAGTAGTTGAAGATGTCGGGCAGCGAGACCACCGAGGTCGAGGTGGCGGCCAGTTCGGGGTCGCCGATCGAGAGCGGTATCGAGTCCGGGTCGGCGTCGATCGTGCCCGACTCGTAGATCAGCACGAGATCGGGGGCATGGGTTCGCTTGGCGAGGATCGCGGCGTGGCTGGGGCGGCCGACCCCGACCAGGACGCTCTGGTCGTTCTGGAGCTGGCGGGCCGCGACCACGGTCATCAGCTCGGCGGAATCGAAGCTCATGATTCGTCCCCCTCTCCGGCGGTGAGCC
Source organism: Solirubrobacterales bacterium (assembly GCA_017304845.1). Taxonomy (GTDB): domain Bacteria; phylum Actinomycetota; class Thermoleophilia; order Solirubrobacterales; family 70-9; genus 67-14. The sequence continues at coordinate 14,126 of JAFKLL010000037.1, read as the reverse complement.
GGTCGAGCCACTCGCCGAACGCCTCGCGGCTGCGGCTGATCTCGTCCCACTCGCGGTAGAAGTCGTTGTCGCGGGTCGTGTACCCGTGGGTGTATGAGGGCTGGGCGCCGTTCGGGACGTGGGAGACGGCGTCGATCTCCCAGCTGGGGATGATCACCCCGCCCGGCTGGAGGGTCAGCTCGTCGACGATCTCCTCGACCGTGACCAGCGAGCGCGCCGCGGAGAGAACCGCCTCCTTCTGGACTCCGGGGATGCCCCAAAGCTGGACGTTGCCCTGGCGGTCGGCCTGCTGCGCGTGGATCACGGTGAGGTCGGGCCGCAGCGCCGGGACGGCGGAGAGCACCTCGCCGGTGAAGGGGCAGGTGACCTCGCCCACCTCGGAGTGGTCCGGCAGGTCGGTTCCCGCGTAGCCGCGGAGCACGGCGAAGGGGAGGCCGGAGGCGCCGGCGATGTAGCGGTTGACCATGCCGGCGTGGCTGTGCTCCTCGAGCTCGAGCGGGGCGGGCCACTGGTTCTCGACCGCGTCGCGCAGCCGGTGGAGTGAGCCGACGCCGGGGTTGCCGCCGTAGGAGAAGACGAGGCGCCGCGCACAGCCGGCGCCGATCATCTGGTCGTAGATCAGGTCCGGGGTCATGCGGACCAGCTCGAGGTCCTTCTTGCCCTGGCGGATCGCCTCCTGGCCGGCGGCGAACGGGATCAGGTGGGTAAAGCCTTCGAAGGCGACTGAATCACCGTCATTGAGCAGGCTGCCGATCGCTTCCTCAAGGGGCAAGAGCCTGGACGTGGGTGGTCTCCGTCGCGGTGCGGTTGCGGTCAAATCGGTCCCCGATCGGTCATGCGCACCCCTCCAAAAGTGTGCGCATAGCGGTAATTTGTCCGCAGAGTGTACCATGTGGACATTCGGCCCCGGAGGAGGGGCGCGCGAACGACATACTCTTGAGACGAGATGAGGAGGTAGCAATGCTGCTCGGAGTCGAACACATCGGAGTCGGGGTCCCCGACGTCGACAAGGCCCTCGATTTCTATGGTGACCTGGGTTTCACGGAGGTCGCCTTCGACTACAGCGGCCCGCTGCCCGGGACCGCCGGCGTCGCCGGTGAGGACGTCGCCGAGGCGCGCGTCATCCACCTCCGCGGCGCCAACCCCTCCAACCTCGGTCTGGGCGGACTCCGCCTGGTCCAGGTCCTCGACCGCGAGGTGCCGCCGCTGCCCGAGGGCATCGGCTGGGGCGAGCCCGGGATCAGCGAGATCTGCCTCTACACCCGCGATTACGAGGCGCTCCACAAACGGCTCGCCGACAAGGGCGTGACCATCCTCATGGAGCCGAACCGGACCGAGACCACCCCGTATGGGCTCGAGTGCGGCCTCTCCTACATCGCCGATCCGTTCGGCGGCAAGATCGAGCTGATCGAGTGGTACGCGCTCGAGCAGGGCTGGCAGAACGCGGTCGGTCCGCACGGGGTGAACCACGTCGCCTTCGGCGTGACCGACATGGACAGCAGCCTCGCCTTCTACGACAAGCTCGGCTTCACCGGCATGCTGTTCGACTCGGACGGCTACTTCGACCCGATGGAGCCCTGGTACGTCGGCCGCGAGGCGCCGCGGCAGCACATGGTCCTCAAGACCAACCCGCGGGGCGGCGGCATCGAGCCGGTCCAGCATCACCCGCCGAGCCCGCCGATGCACGGCGAGTGGGGCCACGCCGGTCCGATGGACTTCGGGGTCGGCACCACCAACATCGAGCGCGAGGTCGAGCGCCTGGCCGGCGAGGGGATCGAGTTCCTCAGCGAGCCCCAGACGATCGGCACCGACCAGGGCGAGTGGAGCTACGCCTACGTCAAGGAGCCGGACGGAAACTACGTCTGCCTGAGCGAGTCCCGCTTCTAGGCGACACCCACACCCAAACCGACCCCCGGGTGCGGTCGATTAACCACCGCTCAGCAGGTTAATCGACCGCACCTGGCGGTCTTTTGGCTGCGATGCCGCTGAGGACCTGGTTCAGCGGAAGGCGAAGGGAATCTTCAGCAGGCTTCCGGGCAGATCTCGGCGGGAGCGGTCCATCGCCTCCTGCAGGGCCGTGGTCGCCTGGGGGCCGTTGATCGGGTTGCCGTGACCCATCAGCAGGTGCTGGGGCCGGTAGGTGCCGAGCTGCCTGCGGGGCGGCGTCGCCTTCAGCCCGATGTGGACCCCGACCCCGGATGGTCCCGGGTTGAACATCTTGCTGGCCCCGACGGCCTCGGCCACGACCAGGGTCTTGGCCTGCTTCCACCAGAGCGCCCGCTCCTTCCAGAAACGGTTCTCGACCACCTCGATCGCCTCGAACGGGGTGCCGCGCAGCTCGAGGGGCAGGACCACCAGCTTGATGCCGAGGCGTTCGGCGACCTGCCGGCTGTCGCGGTTGTGACGGTCGAGCAGCTGGAACACGACGGCCGGCTTGCCCAGCCCGAGGGCCCGCTCGATCGCGGCCTCGTCATCGACCGGATCGATGAACCAGACCTTCTCCCCGTCGGTGAGGGCGTGGGAGGCCCGGGCCATCGGTTCATCAACCACCCAGCTGATTCCGATGTCTCCGTTTTCGATGATCCTCACTCCCACGCCGGGAAGTGTAGACCCGGGACCACATCGACCTCGCCGGGGCCGGGTTAGTGTGTCCACATGCGGGGAGAGCTCAACGGATTGAGGGTGTCCGGGATCGTGGCGGCGACGCTCGCGATCTTCGTCATGATCGCCCCGGCGGCGCCGGCCGAGGCGGCGGGCGGCGGGGTCGGCCAGGTACGGCTGGCCGGTGCCGGCGACATCTGGGAGCTGCTGGTCCCGATGAACCTGCCCATGGAGGTCTCCGGGAGAAAGGTGACCGGCCGGATCACGATCGACCTGCCGCGGACCAGATGGACCCGGAAGTGGAAGGCCACGGTGCATGCCGGCACGCTGCGGCAGGGCGATCGCCGGAACCGTTTCTCCTACGTCCGGGGGATCAGGATCTCGCCGGGGCTCACCCGTGCCCTGAAACGGCACGGAGCCGAGTCTCGGGCCACGGTCCAGATCCGGTACGAGCTGCCCAGCGCCGATCCGGAGATCGAGCGGGGGGAGGCGTCCGGCGCCACGCAGCCCGGGATCCGCAGGGCGCGTCCCGGCTTCTGTGAGACCCTGTCGCGCGAGATCGCGCAGCCGCCGGGCAACTCGGTGCGCTCGTTCCTGCTGCCGACCTGTGGCGCCCGGCTCGACTGGCGGGTGACGCGGGAGCCCCAGAAGGGGACCTACAAGAAGTACCTGAGGTCGCTCAACTACCGGGTCGCGCCGGGACAGAGCGGCGCCGACGAGCTGGAGCTGGCCGGCTACTTCAAAGGCCGGTTGGTCGCCACCCAACGGGTCCAGTTCCGGATCGCGCGAGCCAACCCGTCCAACGTCTCGGTCGTCGCTCTCGGCGACTCGGTCACCGCCGGCTTCGGCTACTTCGGCAGCACCGGGAAGCAGATGAGTCTGAGCCAACTGATCGACTGCCGCCCCGGCGCGACCGTCTTCAACGACGCCTGCTCCTCCAACTCCTCGGGCCGCAACAGCTCGGTCGGGACCAAGCCGGCCTACCTTTCCGACTTCGGCCTCTCGCGCAACATCTCCTGGGCGGCCCAGTGGGCGAACGAGTACGGGATCACCGACTACGCCAACTACGCGGTGACCGGCTCGGCGCCCTCCGACTGGCTTCCCGGCGGCCAGTTCGCCTCGACCCTCCAGTCGATCGAGGCCCAGAACCCGAAATACATCCTCCTCACGATGGGCGCGAACCCGCTGCTCTCCGACGTCCTGTTCGGGGTCGACAACATGGGCTGCGCGCTCGAGTCGGATCTCTTCGGCGACTTCCGCCAATGCGTACTGGACGCCTTCGCCGCGGTCGACCTGGACCAGAAGCTGAACCAGCTCTACGCCAGCCTGGTCCAGAACACGAGCTCGAAGATCGTCGTCATGCAGTACCACCTGGCGGTGCCTTCGACCGCGATCGCCTACAGCGCCACCCAGCTCGAGGCGATGACCGAGCTGCTCAACGAGGTGATCGCCGACGAGGCGGATCAGGTCTCCCCGGGGCGGATCACCGTCGTGTTGCCGCCGCGCTTCGACGTGGGGATCGACATGGAGCCGCTCTACCCGTCGAAGTTCTCCTGCTCCTTCCTCGGCTTCCAGGTGGACGGTCCGAGCGTCCAGGCGACGATCAGCCAGGACGAGCTGGAGGTCGACCACCCGCTCTCCTTCTGCTCCGGGCCGGCGATCGGCCAGCCCTGGATCATCAGCGGCGACACCGGCATCCACCCGAGCGCCGCCGGCTACTTCCAGATGGCCAGCCAGGTTCCGGCCCCCGGTTCCTGAGCGGCCGGCCGGGGCGAGCTCGGCGCCGGAGTAGCATCAGGACATGCTCTTCGGCCGCGACAAGACCACGATGCCGGCCCCGGAGGACTCGCTCCCCGGCCGGGACGACTACGACTTCCCGATCCCCGAGAAGCACACCGTTCTCGGGACCCCGATCCAGGGCCCGTTCCCGCCCGGCATCGAGGTCGCGTACTTCGCGCTCGGTTGCTTCTGGGGCGCCGAGCGCCTCTTCTGGAAGCTCGACGGCGTCTACACGACCGCGGTCGGCTACCAGAACGGGTTCACCCCGTACCCGACCTATGAAGAGGTCTGCTCCGGCCGCACCGGCCACGCCGAGGCCGTGCTGGTCGCCTTCGACCCGGAGAAGATCAGCTACGAGCGGCTGCTCGAGGTCTTCTTCACGGAGCACGACCCGACCCAGGGCATGCGGCAGGGCAACGACGTCGGCACCCAGTACCGCTCGGCGATCTTCACGGTCGGCGAGCATCAGCGGCAGGTCGCGGAGATGGCGCGGGACACCTACCAGCGCGCGTTGAAGGAGCGTGGGTTGGGGGAGATCACCACCGAGATCGAGGAAGCCGGCCCCTTCTACTACGCGGAAGGGCCGCATCAGCAGTACCTCGACAAGGTGCCGAACGGGTACTGCGGGCTGGCCGGGACCGGCGTCGCCTGCCAGGTCCCGGTGGCGGGCGGCCCGGCCTGATCCGGGTGGGCGGACCTCGCCGCCCTGCCCTCAATTAGGATTGCCGCGGTGCCAATCGTGTTCACAGGACGGTCTTGACCCCGTCCCTTGCTTCATACATCGCTGGGACGCTCCAGATCGCCGCGATCGTCGGTGCCGTCTGGTACGGCTCCTGGTGGCTCAGGCGATGGATCGTGCCCGAGTTCTCGGGTGCGCTCGCGCGCCTGGCCGAGCTCACGATCGGCTTCGCGCTGCTGATCATCTCGCTCGAGCTGGTCGGCTCGGTCGGGTTGCTCAAGGAGGTCTGGATCACCGCCGCCTGCGTCGTGATCCCGTTGATCGGGGCCGGCCTGGGCTACAAGTTCGCGCGACGTGACATCGAGCCCGTCGCGGCGCCGTCGGTGCCGACCTGGGCCTTCCTGGTCGCGGTCGGCGTCGCCTCCTGGTGCGTGGCGGAGTGGACCTTCCCGACCCAGCTCAACCTCGACCTCGGCATGTTCGGCGGCGACACCACCTGGTACCACATGCCCGCGGCGGCGCGGTTCATCCAGGACTCGTCGATCATCCCGCTCCACTTCACCGATGCGCTGAGGCTGGCGGTCTGGTTCTACCCCCAGAACTCGGAGCTGATGCATGGCGCCCTGATGGGCCTGATGGACAGCGACTGGATCTCGCCGCTCTTCAACCTGCTGCCGCTCGGCGTGGCCCTGCTCGCCTGCTGGTGCGTCGGCCGCCCCTACGGCGTCGGCCCGGGCAGCCTGGTCGCCGGTGCGATCCTGCTCTCCTCGGGCGTGATGATCGAGACCCAGCCGGGCGAGGGACGGAACGACATCGTCTGCTTCGCCTTCCTGGTCGCCTTCGTCGCCTTCCTGATCAACGGCCACCAGCGCCTCGCCCCGACCTCCGGGGCGGTCGACGAGAAGCCGGACGAGAACGCGCCGCTGCTCGACAAGGGCCCGCTGGTCCTGGCCGGCATCGCGGCCGGCATCGCGATCTCGATCAAGGTCTCGATGCTCGCCCCGATCGGCGTGATCTTCCTCGGCATGATCCTGGTCAGTGGCAAGGGCCGGCGCCTGGTCACCACGTTGTGGCTCGGCGGCTCGATGCTCATCGTCGGTGGCTACTGGTACGTGCGGGCGATGATCTACACCGGCGGCAACCCGGTGCCGGCGGTCAGCGGCGGCCCGCTCCACCTGCCCCAGCCCGACCAGATGCCGCTCGATCCGCGGCCCCGGTTCTCGGTCGCGCACTACATCACCGACCCGGGCACCTACCGCTGGTGGTTCTTCCCCCGGCTCGACGACGCCTTCGGCATCCTCTTCCCGCTGATCCTGATCATGCTGGCCGCGGCCGCGATCTGGCTTGTCGTCAAGTCGCGCAACAAGGTGGTCCGCGTGATCGCCGCCGCCGCGCTGGTCACCGCCGTGGTCTACCTGTTCACGCCGCTCGCCGCGGCCGGGCAGGAGTTCCAGCCGCGCGGCTTCTTCACCAACACCCGCTACCTGTTGCCGGGCCTGCTCCTGGCCGCGGTGCTGCTGCCATTGATCCGACAACTGCGCGAACCGGGCGACAGGGCGAAGAAGACCCTGATCTTCCTGACCGCGATCTACGGGATCACCGTCCTCACCTCGCCGAAGTGGTACCCGAGCTACCTGCCGGGAGCGATCTTCCTGACCCTGGCGATCGTCTGGGCGCCGGTCGGCCTCAGCTGGCTCAAGGACAACGGCAAGGCCCCCCGCAGCGTGATCGTCGGCGCCGTCGCCGCGATCGCGATCATCGCCGCGATCTGGGGCCGGGGCGAAGAGGTCGGCTACGCGGAGAAGCACTACACCCGCACCACGCTCTTCCTCCAGGAGGGCGGACCGCAGGAGGCCTACGCCTTCACCCGCGATCTGAGGAACAAGCGGATCGCCCTGGCCGGTTCGGGCGAGATCTTCTTCGGCCAGTACGGCTTCTACGGGGTGGACCGCTCCAACCACGTCCAGTACATCGGGCAGGAAGGGCCGAACGGCACCTACCGCCTGATCGACAACTGCACCGAGTTCATCAACACGGTCAACGAGGGCAACTACGACTTCATCATCACCAGCGACTACACCCAGGACTCGCCGGATGCCGACTACAGGTACCCGGTCCGGGCCTGGATAGCGGACGATCCCGCGGTCAAGGAGGTCGTCGCCGAGCCGGACATCACCCCGCAGCCCGACTACGTCTACAAGATCAACGGCAAGCTCGACCCGAAGCGCTGCATCGCCCTCGACAAGCGCGACCTGGACCCGGCCCGGACCGAGGCCCTCGCCGACCAGGCGGAAGCCGAACGGGAAGCTGCGGCGGAAGAAGCCGCCCAAGAGCAGTAACGTCAGTTCTTCGCGCCCCCGTAGCTCAGCTGGATAGAGCGCCGGCCTTCTAAGCCGGATGTCGCAGGTTCGAATCCTGCCGGGGGTGCCTTGCCCGTCCGCTTCCTGGCCGCTCCGGGCCGGGAACAGGAGGTTCGGCGGCGATCGCCCAGGCTGAGCCCGGCTGCTACTCGATCGGTGGTTCTGGCACCGTGGCCACCGTCAACAGCGAGCCTCCGCCGTTGGGGAACAGGTACCGGGTGACGATGGCGACGATGCCGAGAACCTCGACGAGCGTGGTCGACATCCAGGTGGCCATGATGCCGGGGGGTACGTGCCAACCGACACCGACCCATGCGTACGCGATGAAGACGGAGTTGGCGACGACCAACTGCGCTCCGAGGATCCAGAGGATCGTCCTCGCGTAGGTCTTCTTGAGGCTGATGTCCTGAATTCGGCTGGCGCCGTCGATCGCGCGATGATCGGAAGGATCAAGCGCGGCGCGAATGACCTTCTGGGCATCCTGGATTCGTTCCCGACTTGCGGTGGTGGCCTCGTCCATGAGAGCTGGTTGGATGTGGGAGGCCTAGCGGGGCAGACCCAAGCTGCTCAGCCGGTTTCTGACGGCGAGCACCGAAGCGCCGAAGTACTGAGCCATGTCATAGGCATTGTGTCCGGTCGCGGCCTGTTCACGCACGGCATCCTCCGGCATCAGGAGATTGGCTGCGAAAGCATTCGCGAAACGCTCGGCCTCGACCTCTCCGGTCGAGGAGGTGCCGTCCCTGAAATCGATGTACTCGAACTCGGACAGGTCGCCGGTGCGCCGATCGAGATGACCGAGCTCATGCGCACAGGTGAAGCGCCTGCGGCTCGCCGTGTCTTCTTCGTTCAAGAGGATTACGGGATCACGCCCCTTCGTCTTGATGAGGGCTCCGGAAATCTCTCCGCCGAGACTCGTTTCCACGACTTCGACGCCGAGCTTCTGGGCTATCTGACTCGGCTCAACGGGGAAACTGTTGTCCCAGGTGCTCTGGAGCATCGCCTCTGCGGCCTGTTGGGCTTCGTCCTTGATGGAGGTATGTTCGACTTCGGGTGTCATATTCCCGCTATTTGCGAATGTTCGAGCTTGTTCTCGCGAGGCTACCGCTCGTTACCGGCAGCTACGTATTGAAAGTGTGAACACATGGACAGAGTCGAAGTTATGGCAGCGGTCATCGATGTTGCGCTGAGTCGCGGCCCGAAGTGCCTCCGAAGTGCGCCCATGAGTTAGCGGATCCTAACAACATGAGACCACGGAAAGGGTTGGCGGTCTCCTAGGTGAGCGTTTCGGTATTCAACTCAGGGATCGCTGGCGGCCGGAAACCATGAAAGCCACGGCGGCGAGGACCAGGACGCCGGTGCTGTAGATCAGGGCGGTCTTGTGGAGTCCGATCTGATCGGCGGCCAGGCCGCCCGCCACCGCCGGCAGGCTGAAGGCCATGTAGCTCACCACGTAGGCGAGCGCGAAGAGCTCGCCGCGTTCATGTGGGTCGGCCAGGGTGGCCAGCGTGCCGAAGGTCCCGAGCGCCGAGGCGCCGAAGCCGATACCGGAGATCACGGTGCCGATCAGAGCCAGGAGCAGGGAGTCGATCTCGATCCCGCCCAGAGTCACGGTGATGCCGATCACCAGCCAAGTGGCGGCGAGCCGCAGGATCGACTGCGGTTCGCGCTCTCGGAACGCATAGGCGGCGAAGGCGCCGGTTCCGCAGAGCGCGGTTACGACGAGGCCGCCCGTCAGATAGTTCTGGTGGCTGAGGAATCCGTTGGCGATCGACGGTCCCAGCGACAGGTAGAGGCCACCCAGCGCCCAGCTGGCGATCATGATCGGCGCGAGCGCGAGGAAGTCGTTGCGAAGCCGTGTGGGGAGGCCCACATGGGGCACCAGCGACTGTCTGGCCCCGGGCCGGAGCGTCGACGTCTCCGGGGAGATCCACACCGCCACCGCCGAGACCGCGAGGGCGACCAGCAGGATGATGAAGACCAGCGAGGTGGGCCAGGGAGCGAGCTGGATCAGGAGCCCGCATCCGAGCGCCCCGAAGGCGAGGCCCGCCAGGGGCGCGACCCCGTTGACCACGCCGCTGCGTTTCGGGGCGTGGGCGGGCTGCAGGTCGACGATCACGGCGCTGAGGGTGGAGAGCGCGGCGCCGGTCGCCAGGCCCTGGATAACCCGGGCCACGGCCAGGGCCCCGACCCCGTCGGCGGTCAGGAAGACGACCAGGGAGACCGCCTCGAAGAAGATCGCGCCGAGCAGGACCGGCCGGCGGCCGACGTGATCGGAGAGCGCTCCGAAGATCAGCAGCGAGGCGAGCAGCGCCACCACGTAGATGGCGAAGACCTCGGTCAGCGTGCTCGACGAGAAGCCCCAGCGGTCCTGGTAGAGGGCGTAGAGGGGCGAGGGCACGGCTGAGATCGCCGGGAAGGTGACGGCGATCGCGGCCATCGCCCAGAAGGCGCGGCTGTGGGTGATCTGTGAGCGCGAAGGGCGCAGATTGGGTGCTGCCATGGACGGGTTCGATCGAGGAAAGAGGGGACGACCAACGTAGCAACCCGCTCTCCTCGGCTCCCGCGGTCGCTCGCGCCGGCACCATGGAGATTTACGAAAGAAACAGATCAGTCATCTCAGTTACATGCTGATCTGAATGCAAGAAGTGAATGAATGAAAGGTATTCCTTGATTGGTCAGTGAATTCGGTTACTCTGACCTTGGTTATAGTCAATCCGTCCGGTATTACGAAGATGCTGGCAGGCACACGAATGAAACTCGAAACGAGGAGACACCTTGTCAAGCATTGAGGACGCGATACAGCAGCTGGAGACTTCCGCATCGAAGCTGAAGCAGCTTTCGGTCGAGGAGAGCCGGGCCATTCGTGACGCGGTGAAGGAAGCGACCAAGGACGCTACCGCGAAGGTCAAGGCTGAGTACAAGGACAAGAAGGCCAAGGCCCGTCAGGAAGCCCGCGACGCCGAGAAGTCGATCAAGGAAGCTCAGACGCGCATCCAGAAGGCCCTCGGTTCGGAGCAGACGGCGACCACCTCGGGTGGCAAGCGCGCGAAGCGCGGTGAGCGTGAAGCTCAGTTCGTCGCCTATGTGAAGGACAACCCGGGCTCGCGGCTGGCCGACATCGCCCGTGGCATCGGCGTGCAGAACAGCGCCGCCAACGGCCTCGCCAAGAAGGCCGTCGCCGCCGGCACGGTCAAGAAGAGCGCCGAGAAGACCTACACCGCCGTCTGAGCAGTCGACGGCGTCGATCGAGGGCCCGCTTCGGCGGGCCCTTTTTCGTGGGTTAGAATCGAAGCAGGTCGCGGTCCGGGAGAGCCGCGAAGACGAAGAGGAGAGGTATGAGTTCATTTCGCAGGGGATCCGTCGCCTTGGCGGCCGCAATGGTCGTACTGGTCGGTCTTGCCATCACGGGCAGCGCTTCCGCAAAGCTCAACGTAATGACCCTCAAGGGTTATCCGGCACCGGGAACGCCAACTCAGTTCAACAAGGTCAAGGTGTTGAAGCAAGGAAACCCGAAGGCAAAGAAGATTCTTCTGCTGGAACCCGGCACCTCGGCCGGGGCGACGAACTTCCGTCCGCTCGGTGGCGCCCTGGTCAAACGGTTGAAGGGCTGGCAGGTCTGGTCGATCGAACGGCGCGAGAACCTGCTCGAGGATCACTCGATGTTGGAGAGTTATCTGAAGGGTCAGGCGACGAATGAGCAGATGCTCGACTACTACCTGGGCTGGCTGATCGACTCGTCGGTCTCACCCCACTTCGAGGGCAAGACCACGGCCGAGACGCAGTTCGCGAAGAACTGGGGCCTCAAGGTCGCGGTCGGGGACATCAAGCGGGTCGTGAACGTGGCTCGGCGTGGTGGCCGCAAGGTGGTGCTCGGCGGTCACTCGCTCGGCGGTTCGATCGTCACCGCCTACGCGACCTGGAACTTCAACGGCCGGCCGGGGGCGAAGGACCTGGCCGGGCTCGTCTTCATCGACGGGGCCGGCGCCCGGGAGGCGGCCGACCTTCCCACCGCCGAGGACGCGCAGGCGAGCCTCGACAGTCTCAACCAGGAGTCGGCCTCGCCGTTCATCACCCTGGTGCCGCCGTTCCCCTGGGCGGCCGGAGTCTTCAACGCGATGGGGTCCACGGCGGCGCTCCTCCACCCGAACGAGCGCTCGCTGATGGATGACTTCCCGCTGCTGCCCGCCGACCTCAAGCCGCCGGTCTCGGCGACGAACCTGGCGCAGTACGCCTACGCGGTCGACGCGGACACGGGCCCCGAGAACCTGCGCCTGGTGCAGAGCCACATCGGCGACCTCGCGCCCTCGGGCGATCCCAGGGGCTGGGTCGACGGCCAGCTCGGAACCGCGAAGCGGGCCGCCTCGGTGTTCATGGAGATCGACGGCATGGACGGCACCTCCTGGTACCACCCGATGCGCCTGACCATCGACGCGGGCGCGATCAACAACGGGATCGCGACCCCGGCCCAGAAGGTGTTCGGGATCAAGACGACGATGGGGCGTCGGGTGCGCCTGCCGATGTACTCGTTCGACGCCGCGCTCGGCGACGGCAGGATCAAGTGGGCGACCGCGGCCCTGGCGGCTCAGTCGAAGGTGCCGAAGAAGTGGGTCCGCAGCGTGGTCCGTTCCAAGACCTACGCGCACATCGACCCGCTCAGCGCCACCCCGGCGAAGAACGACTTCATCAAGACGCTGGTGCCGTTCCTGCGCAACCACGTGCGCTGAGACGCGGCTAGCTGTCGAACATGACGATCTGGCGGACCGCCTCGCCCCGGGCGAGCCGGTCGAAGCCTTCGTTCATCTGGTCGGGGGTGAGCCGGTGGCTGAGCAGCTTCTCGACCGGCATCTCGCCCTCCCGGTACATGCGGATGAACTCCGGGATGTCCCGGCTGGGGACGCAGGAGCCGAGATACGACCCTTTCAGCGTCCTTTCCTCCGCGACCAGCGAGATCGCCGGGATCTCCAACTTGCGGCTGGGATGGGGCAGGCCGGCGGTGACCGTAGTGCCGCCTCGACCTGTCGCGGCGTAGGTCTCGGCCAGCACGACCTCGTTGCCGACCGTCTCGACCGCGAGGTCGACCCCGCCGCCCGTGGCTTCGCGCACCTGGTCGACGGCGTCGGGGCCCGCGGCGACGGTCACGTCGGCCCCCAGCTCACGGGCCAGCTCGAGCTTCTCGGGCACGGCATCGACCGCGACGAGCACGTCCGGCCGCCGGGACTTGGCGGCGAGCAGCGCGGCCAGTCCGACCCCGCCCAACCCGAAGACGGCGATCGAGGCACCCTCGCGGCTGAGCGCTGAGGCGCCGGTGTTGAGCACCGCCCCGGCGCCGGTCAGGACGGCGCAGCCGAACAGGGCGGCGATCTCGAAGGGGAGGTCGTCGGGCACCACGACGGCGGAGCGGGCCGAGACGACCGCGTGATCGGCCAGGGCCGAGACACCGAGGTGATGGTGGATGTCGCCGCCGTCCTCGTGGAGCCTCATGCCGCCGCCGAGCAGGGTTCCGGCGCCGTTCGCTTCGGCGCCGGGCTCGCAGAGGGCGGGTCGTTCCTCGAGGCAGAAGCGGCACTCGCCGCAGGCGGGGACGAAGGCGAGCACGACGTGATCGCCCACCGCGAACCCGTCGACCCCGGGCCCGGTCTCGACCACCTCGCCGGCGGCCTCGTGACCGAGGGCCATCGGCATCACTCGGGGGCGCTGGCCGGTGATCACCGAGAGGTCGGAGTGGCAGAGGCCCGCCGCCCGGATACGGATCAGCAGCTCGCCCTCGCCGGGCGGGTCCAGCTCGAGCTCGACCCGTTCCAGCGGCCGGGTTTCCGCGAAGGGGCCGGGAACCCCCATCTCGCGCAGAACGGTGGCGGTGGTCCTCATGCCGTCACCAACGGTTCGAGCGCCGCCCGGACCGTCTCGGGCAGGACGGCCGGACGTCGACTCTCGCGGTCGACGAAGACGTGGACGAACCAGCCCTCGGCCAGTTGACCGCCGTCGGAGTCGAAGAGGCCGATCTCGTACCGGACCGACGAGTTGCCGAGATGACCGACCCGGAGCCCGGCCTCGACCGGGGCGGGGAAGGCGATCGCGGCGAGGAACTGGCAGTGGGACTCCGCGCAGACGCCGATCGTCTCGCCGCGGTGGATGTCGAGGCCGCCCTGTTCGATCAGGTAGGCGTTGATGACCGTGTCGAAGTAGGAGTAGTACTCGACGTTGTTGACATGCCCGTAGATGTCGTTGTCCTTCCAGCGGGTCGGGATCGTCCGGAAGTGCGGATAGTCGTCGCGGGAGGGTGCCGGGCTGGTCATGCGCGGATTATCGCCGAGCTCGAGGTCACGGCACCGATTCTGTGGCGGTGATTCACTGCCCGGATGGCCGTTTCCCCCGACAGGTCCAGCCCGTCACCGACCCTGCCCGCGGTGGCGATGGTGCTGGGCGCGATCACCTCGATCCAGATCGGGGCGGCGCTGGCGACGAATCTCTTCGATCAGGTCGGGGCCGGGGGAGTGGTGCTCATGCGCTCGTCGATCTCGGCGCTGCTGCTCTGCCTGATCTGGCGGCCCAGCTTCCGCATGTCGCGGGATTCCCTGCGGCTCGCCCTGGGGTTCGGCGCGGTCCTGGCCGGGGTCAACCTGAGCTTCTACGCGGCGATCGACCGGATCCCGCTCGGCACCGCGGTCACTTTCGAGTTCCTGGGCCCGCTCACCGTGGCGCTGATC
>JAFKLL010000036.1 GCA_017304845.1 Solirubrobacterales bacterium | reverse complement strand
ATGGGCGCGTATCCTGGTATATCGCCGCGAGACGGGAAATCCAGCAGCAGCGGGAGACCCAGCCACCAAGCCATCTCACGGGATCGGCTCTTCTCGCCTGGGCCTGATGGTAAGGAAGGGGTCAGCGGTTCGAATCCGCTTCCGGGCTTTCCCACCGGCATGCCGAACGCGGGGCATGCGGAGTCTCAAACCAGCCCGGCATATCCGCTCCGTTTTCTGCACTAGTGCCAGCGGCCCGGTCGATGTCCGGGGTGCTGCTATCTCGTCAGGCAGTACGCGAAGACCGTTCTTGGTCACCGGCCCGGAATCGACCAGCGACACGGCACGCAATGGGAGTCCGGCCACGCGCTCTAGCCCAGCGAGATGAAATTGCCCCAGCTTAGATACTGACGGTCGGTATCAGGTGACCAGTTCGCGGTAGCGGCCGAGGTAGAGGGGCCAGCCGCCGTCGCCGCTGACGCCGTCGCGGGCGCTTTCCCAGCCGGGGCCGTGGCGGTCGAGGTTGCGGTGTTCGAGGTTCACGCGGGTTCGGTCGGGACCGTCGGCGATGAATTGGACTTCGACCTCGCTGGCGTGGTCGGGGTCGGTTTCGATCTGCCATCGGGGGCTGATGTCCCAGCTGAACAGGAGGCGGTTCGGCGGTTCGTAGGCGAGGACGCGCGCCCAGCGGCATTCGCTGCCATCGATGCCACGATCGAAGATGTGGCCACCGGCGCGCGGTTCGAAGATTGTCTCGGCGATGTCGACTTCGAGCAGGTTGTGCTCATGTGGCTTGATCCGATCGAACTCCTCGACGAAGATCCGAAAGGCCCGCTCGACGGGCGCGTCGACCAGGATTGACTGCCGCACGGTGGTCGGTTCGGTTTCTGTGCTCATGGTTGATCCTCCGGTGTTTGTTCGACGATGTCCCTGAACGAGGCGAGCGCCTGGTCCCAAAAGTGATCGAGATAGGCCCGCAGCTCGGCCAAGCCATCTGGGTTGGCGGCATAGACGCGCCGGTTGCCCTGTGCGCGGTCAGTGACCAGGCCGACCTCCTTGAGCACCTTCAGGTGCTGCGACACGGCCGGCCGGCTGACCGGCAGCTCCTTCGCGAGTTCACCGACCGGGCGCGGCCGATCGGCCACGAGTTCGAAGATCGCTCGCCGCGTCGGGTCGGCCAGGGCAGTCAGTCCTTGTAATTGGTAAGTAGTCACTTACCGTAAGCATATGCTTACGAGTCGAATTGCGCAAGGGACATTCGATGAGCGTTCGATACAACGTCCATTAGAATGTAAGCATGACCGAGGATCGATGCGATCTGCTTTGTCTGGACCTGCCTTTGGCAGAGTCGATCCGCGAACGGCTCGACACCGACGATGCTGAAAGGGCCGCGGAGCAGGCCAAAGCACTGGGCGATCCAACTCGGGTGACCGCGGCGCGTGCCCTTCGTGAGGGCGGTGAGCTTTGTGTCTGCGATCTCGCCTGGATACTGGGCCGGAGCGAGAATCTTGTCTCCCATCACGTTCGGTTGCTCCGCCAGGCGGGGTTGGCTCAGTCCCGGCGGGACGGCAAGATGGTCCTTTACTCGTTGACCGACGTGGGAGCCGCTCTTCTCGATTCGCTGATGGCCGTTCCCGGCAGCGCGAAATGAGCGACGCCTGCTGCGCACCAGTTGAGGTCAGCACATCCGAAGCGCCGGCGCGGCTGCTCGCGGTCCGAGAGATCCAGCTCGCGATCTCGGCAGGAGTGGCGCTCATCGGTGGGATCGCCGCGGAACTCCTCGGTGCCCCCGAACCGACGGTGACCCTCCTCTTCGTGCTCGCCCTTGTCACCGGGGGCCTGACCTTCATCCCCGATGCGGTGCGCGGTCTCTTCCGCGGGATGCTCGGGGTGGGCACGTTGATGGCCATCGCTGCGGTCGGAGCGACGATCCTCGGCGAGCTGGGTGAGGCCGCCACCCTGGCCTTCCTGTTCTCGATCTCCGAAGCGTTGGAGAGCTATGCCCTGACCAAGACCCGTCGCGGGTTGCGGGCATTGCTCGACCTCGTGCCGGGCCGGGCCACCGTCCTGCGGAACGGGGTCGAGACGACGATCGACCCCGACGAACTCAGGCTCGGGGACAGGCTGATCGTCCGGCCCGGTGAGCGCCTGGCCACCGACGGGTTGATCCGCTCAGGCCAGTCCGCCCTCGACTTCTCGGCGATCACCGGCGAGTCGGTGCCGGTGGAGCGCGGGCCGGGCGACGAGGTCTTCGCGGCCGCGATCAACGGTGGCGCGGCACTCGAAGTAGAGGTGACCGCGCGTACTGCCGACAACTCTCTGGCCCGGATCGTCCAGATCGTCGAGGAAGCTCAGGAGCGCAAGGGCAGGAGCCAGCGCCTGGCCGAGCGAATCGCCCGTCCCCTTGTCCCCGGTGTGCTCCTGGCGGCATTCGGGATCGCCGTGGTGGGCAGCCTTCTCGGCGATCCGACCACTTGGATCGAGCGCTCTCTGGTCGTGCTGGTCGCGGCGGCTCCCTGCGCCTTCGCGATCTCGGTGCCGGTCACAGTGGTGGCCGCGATCGGTGCCGCGACCCGCTCCGGGGTTCTGATCAAGGGTGGGGCCGCTCTCGAAGCGTTGTCCGGCGTGCGGGCGGTCGCGCTCGATAAGACCGGTACGCTCACCCAGAACAAGCCTCGGGTCGTGGAAGTCGTTTCGGCCGGCAAGTCGAGTTCGTCGGAGGTGCTCGGCCTCGCGGCGTCCTTGGAGCGCCGCAGCGAGCATCCCTTGGCCGAGGCGATCATCGCGGCATCCCCTGACGGTCCGGCCGCCGACCAGGTCGAGGCGGTTCCGGGCCACGGCCTCACCGGCTCTCTTGACGGCCAGAGCCTCAGGCTTGGCCGGCCCGGCTACGTCGAGCCGGGAGGGATCTCCGCTGAGGTCGAGAGACTTCAGGAGGCCGGGTCCACGGTGGTGCTGCTCGAAACAGATGGGAGTCTGCTCGGGGCGATCGCGGTGCGGGACGAGCTGCGGCCCGAAGCGCCGGCGGCGGTCGCCAGGCTGGAGAGGCTCGGGTTGCGCACTGCGATGTTGACGGGCGATAACCGCAGGACCGCCGAAGCGTTGGGTGCCGAGGTAGGAGTCGGTTCCGTGCACGCCGATCTGCTGCCGACCGACAAGGTCACCGCGATCGAGGAACTCCAGAGGCAGGGCGCCACGGCGATGGTCGGCGATGGGATAAACGACGCGCCCGCTCTCGCGAGCGCAGACGTTGGCATCGCGATGGGCGCGATGGGAACCGACGTCGCGATCGAAGCCGCCGACGTCGCGCTGATGGGCGACGACCTCCGTCACCTCCCCGACACGCTTGCGCACGCCCGCCGTGCAGGTCGGATCATGCGCCAAAACCTCCTGCTCTCCGGCGGCATCCTGGTCACTTTGATCCCGCTGGCCGCGACCGGGGCGCTCGGCCTCGCGGCGGTGGTGGCAATCCACGAGCTGGCCGAGGTGCTGGTCATCGCCAACGGAGTCCGGGCCGGTAGACGCGGCGCATTCGGCACCCACGATCCGTCGGACCTGCCGGTCGTCGAAGCGATCGCGGTCCAACCGAAGATCGAGCTTCCGGTAGTGATCGCGGGCAACGCGCCGGACGGCGACGGGTGTGGCTGCGGCGGCGACGACCGCTGCCAGCCGACCGCCGATCTGCCTGGGCACTAAAGGACGTTAGTGCCCGCATGCCCTGCATATCGGGCTCTGGTGTCAGACGGTACTTCCACCCGCCCTGCATAACCGCCCGCGAGAGCACGGATGCGTCGTACTTAGAGGTGGGACCGCCGCTGAGTTCGTGATCGGGCCCGTTTGCCTAGTGTGGGTTTCGCGGCACTGTTATCCCAAGCTGACGGCAGATCCCTCGAACGAGAGCGGGGCCGATCTCGCGGTGGCGTGGCACGAACGAGCGGGCGCCGGTGTCCGGGTTCTCCCAGGCTTCGTGCGGTCCCTTGCGTCCGGGGATCTGGGCGCAGCCCTGAGCGATGAGGTGCCGCTCGAGGTCGCGGCGTTTCAACTAACCAGCTTCGACGAGCTCGGTGGCTGCCCAGCCCTCGCCGGGGACCGGCTCGCCTCGTTCCCGACGCAGGTCGAGCGCCTGACCGATAGCTGCCCGGACCATCTCGCGGGCTTCGTCGAGCGTTCGCCCCTGGGTCTGGACCTCGGGCAACTCGGGGACGTGCGCGTAGATGAAGCCAGCTTCGTCGCGCTCGAAGACCGTGTTGAACTTGTTGGCGCTCATCGTTGACAAAGGGTACCGCCCTTCCTGAGTCCGGGCGCAATCTCTACGGCACTAAAGGCGTTTAGTGCCAGTAGACCCCGCATATCGGTGCGTATCCGTGCCTATCGACGCGAGACCGGAAATCCAGCAGCAGCGGGAAACCCAGCCACCAAGCTATTTCACGAGATCGGCTTCGGCCTCGTGGGCCTGATGGTAAGGAAGGGGTCAGCGGTTCGAATCCGCTTCCGGGCTTCATCTCCTCCGTCCTGGGTTGGATCTGCGTACATCACCTCACGCGGTCCTGAGAGCTGCGGTCGGGGGCATTCGGGAGGCCTTCATGGCGGGTAGCAATCCGGCGAGTGCTCCGATGAGGAGGGCTGAGGCGATTCCTCCCGTCCAGGCTTCTGCGGGGATCACGACCATCCATCCCTTGGCGCTGGCGTATACGGCGGTTGCCATGACCCCCGAGAACACGCCTACCGCGCCGCCGATCAATGCGAGCAGGACCGACTCCGCCAAGAACTGCGATCGGATCTGGGTTTCGGTGGCCCCCAGGGCTCGCCGGAGACCGATCTCCGATCGTCGCTCCAACACCGAGATGATCATGATGTTCGCGACGCCCACCGCGCCCACGATCAAGGCCACCACGCCCAGACCGAGGAAGAGGCTGTCGAACGCCCCGGCGGCCGCCGCGCGCGCGGTGAGCACATCGGACGGCTGGCTGACGTTGACCTGGCTCGGCGACTCGGGGTTGGCGGTCTTCGCGAGCACGGCCTGAACTTCGGCCTCATGGCCCTGGGCGGCCCGGGCGTAGATCGAGTTGGGAGGGCCCATCTCCACTCTGCTGCCGACCACGCTGGTGTAACCGAGGTACCTGCGAGCGGCCGGAAATCCGACCAAGGCGCTGTTGTCGACGTCCGGCGCGAGCGGCGAGGAATCGAGAACCCCCACGACGTTGAACCACTGGTTTCCGAGCCAGACCCTCTCGTGGGGGAAGACTCGGTCTATTCCGAGCTGTCTCGCGGCGGTCGATCCAAGCATCGTCACGGGCACCGTCGCGGTTGCGGTGTTCAACCAGGTTCCCCGAGCGATGCCGGTGTTCAGAACCGCGGGCAGATTGAGGCTCGTGGCCCGGACCTGAAGCCCCCCGGTGTTTTCGACCGGGATCAGGGGGCTGCGGTAGACATCCTCGTCCTTGACCTGCCCCGTGTACGCCAGTTGCTCGACCTGGCTGATGTGGGAGATTCGCGCCGGGGCATCGACCGGCAGGTTCGCGTCCTCTCCCGTCAGGCTCTTGCCTGCCTCCACCGTCAGGAGGTTGGTTCCCAGCCGGTCGATCTCGGCGAGCAGGCCGGCCTGCGATGACGACGACAGCCCGAGAACCGCCACGATGGCCGCGGTCCCGATCGCGATGCCCAGCGCCGACAGTCCCGCACGCAACGGCCGGGCGCGAAGGCCCACGCTCGCGACGCGCAGCCCGTCTTCGAAGCCCAATCTGTGCGACCGGCCGCTCACTGATCCCGGCCTCCGGCCATCGACCCCGTTGCCGGCTTGGCTCCCGTGTCGGAGGTCACCCTGCCGTCCAACATCCGGATCTGGCGCGGCAACTGACCGGCCAGCTCCGAGTCATGGGTGATCATGATGATGGTGGCACCGTCGGCGTTGAGCTCCTTCAAGAGCCCCATGATCGAGGCGCCGGTTGCGCTGTCCAGGTTCCCGGTCGGTTCATCGGCGAGAACGATGGCCGGGCGCCCCACCAGCGCGCGGGCGATGGCTACGCGTTGCCGTTGGCCCCCGGAGATCTTCGTCGGTTTGAAATCCGACCGATCCTCCAACCCGACCCTCGCCAATGCTTCGTCCGCCCGCTGATACCGGAGCTCGGCATCAACGCCCGCGTACAGCAGCCCGTCCGCGACGTTCTCCCGCACGGTGGCGTGTTCGGCAAGGAAGAACTGCTGGAAGACGAACCCGATCTCCCGGGCTCGCAGGTACGAGAGCTTCCGGTCATCGAGCAGCGCCGCGTCAGTTCCGTTGATGAGAACGACGCCTTCGCTCGGCCGCTCGAGAGTTCCCATGATGTGCAGCAGCGTGGTCTTGCCCGAACCGGACGGACCGACGATCCCCACGAGCTCTCCGGCCTCGACCGAGAACGAAACGCCGCGAAGCGCCGGCACCGGCGGCTCTTCGCCGTAGACCTTGGTCACCCCTTCCAGCGAGAGGACGGATTCGGCGCTCATAGAGCCGGCACCACCACTTCGTCGCCTTCGCTCAGATCGCCCTCGACCTGAACTCGTCCGCCGGCCGAGTCGAAGAGACCGAGCCTCACCGGGACCAAGGCCGTTTCGCCATTGCCCTCAACCAGCTCCACCGCGAAACCACCACCGTCTTTTCCAACGAGAGCGGCGGCAGGGACATTCAGGGCGTTCTTGACACCCTTGGTCGAGACCTCCACCTGGACCGGGGCGCCTTCCAGTCCCCGGGCCCTGCTCGGATCGCCAAGCTCGACTTGGACGGGAATGGTCGCGTACCCGGCATCCGGCCCTTTCCCGCCGGTCTCCGCGACATTCCCTATCGAGATCACCCTTCCGGCGGAAGGAGCGCCGTCGGGGAGGGTGACCTTGGCCTTGTCTCCCTCTCTGATGGTGCCGGCCTGCGACGCATCCAGATCCACATGCACGACGGGGGTGTTGCTCGTGGTCAAGGCGACGTCGGAGCCTGCTCGCGCCGACCCTCCCGGGATCCCGATCACCTTGGAGATCCGAACCGACTCGGGCTGGAACACCGCCTCGTCGAGAGCGAGTGCCCCGGTCCGCTCGAGGCCTCTGGCCGCCTGGAGCTTCCCAAGCGCGGCCGCGGTCTCGGAGCCGAACACGTCGGAGTCGCGTCCAATCCGCACGCCCGCCGCGGAGTCGTACCCCAGCTTGCGCAAGTTCTGGTTGAGCTGCCTGACGTCGTCGCCCGCGTCTCCCTCGGAGAGACTCCGATAGGCCGGCGTCGGGCCGCACAACAGCAGCACGGGCGCATCATCTACCCGGTAGAAGACATCTCCGCAATCAACCTTCTGGCCGACCGCTGGAAGCTCCGTGTAGATGCCGCTCGCCTGGTTGACGGCCGAGTATGGCGAGCCGTCCGGCCGCGCCCGGAAAGCGAGGGTTCCGTTCAGGGAAACCATGGCGGCCAGGTCTCCTCGTTCGACTTTCGCCGTGCTCGCCCGAGTTGCTTCCCCTTGCGAGTCGGATGGTCCATCGCCGCCCGAGACCAGGACCACGACGATGAGCGCGACCAGCGCGGCCAGGCCGGCCGCGCCCGCTGCCTTCCACGAAACCCAGTCCACTACCGCTCTCCCATCGCGTCTTCCAGCAGGTCGGTGCACTTGCCGGTGGTCGCGTCGAGGATGGTCATGCCGCCCGGCTTGTTGGACGAAGGGATCTTCGTCGTGTCGATCAGGGGTTCGCCGTTCTTCGGATCGGGAAAGTCCTTCACGCCGTTGTCGCGCATGCACCGGGCGAACCGGAGGGTGGCCGACTGTTGCTCGGGCGTTCTCTCGGAATCAAGCGCGCCGGGCGGTTCGATGCTCTTGCAGGATCCGGCGGCCCTGGAGAAGACCTCCGGGCTGACACTTACCCCGTAGTTGATCTCCCCCGAGGAGTCCGGGTCTGGGAAGTCGGGAACACCGTGACTTCGCATGCACGCCGCCCACTCGAGCCCTTGATCCCGGTCGGCGGTTGTTTGCGTGCCACCGGCGCCATCGCCGTTGGAACTCGCGGATGTTCCGGTGGTATCCGAAGAACCGCCGGAACATCCGGCAGCAATTGCGGCAAGAGCCAAGACCAAGCAGATGGCCATCGCCTGCATCGGAAACCTGGGTACGGCTGTCCGCGCGATGTGTCTCGTTTTCAACATGCGCCGCATTCAAGAGCGGCGCATGTTGCCGCCTCGTATCAAGTTTTGGATACGTCCGCGATACGCAGCGGCGGTCCCGTCCTGCTCTGGGCATCCTCGGCTTCGAAGCGCAGCAGGTCGCCCGGTTGGCATTCGAGCGCTTCGCAGAGTGCGGCGAGGGTCGTGAAGCGCACCGCCTTGGCGCGGCCGTTCTTGAGGACCGCCAGGTTCGCCGGCGTGATCCCCACGCGGTCCGCGAGCTCACCGACGGACATCTTGCGCTGGGCCAGCATCACGTCGATGTCGACGGAGATGGGCATCAGATGACCTCGTTCAGCTCGGCCTTGAGCTGCGTGGCCTCGACGTCGCGGGCCACGGCCTGGGCGAGCAGCATCCGCAGTACCAGCACGATGAGCGCGACGCCGAGGATGGCGAGGCCGATGCCGCCCATGATGAGGGTGACGCCGGGGTCTTCGCTCTGGTCGGGTGCGTTGATGGCGGTGACCGTGAACCAGACGAGGGCGGCCGCCACGATCGCGCCGATCACGATGTCCACGTAGCGGAAGGCGGCGTGGGAGAACACGGTACCCCGGCGCACCATCGTCACCAGCCGCCACACGCAGACGAAGGCGACCTGGACCGTCACCATGCCCAGGATCGTGATGAGCCGGAGCGAAGTCAGGTGGAGCGAGCCGTCCTCCGGGTCGTTCCCGCTGATCAACATCCACGCCATCAGCACCTGGATGAGCACGGTTCCGGCGAGAACCACCGCGAGTACGGCGCGGAGGACATGCAAGGCCAGCTTTCCCATCACCCATCCTTTCGATCTGATCACTGTCGATCCTGATTCTATCGATTTACGATAGCAATCTATCGATTTTCGATACAGACGCGTGGCTGGCTGAACCGACGCGTCTCCTGTGCGGCAACAGGCCGGTGGTATGCCCAAGGTCTGGTCTGGGAGCGCGACGTGTGAGCCAACGCCCAGCTACGGACGTAGGCTTGACAAGAATCCCGTCGATGCATACGGTGCGTCAATGGACGCTAGGTTTGCGGGCGCTGGAGTGCGCTCACCGTTTGCTGTCGTAGTAGTAATCCTAAGTACGGCAGCTCTCTTAGTTCTGGGGCTTTTTGAGGCTCGTGCTGGTGGAGATCCTTATCCGAACTGCACCTACGGTCACGCCTGCATTCCTGACAACTATGAGCACACCTATTGCTTCGGCGCGAGCCTGGCGGGCGATGGATTGCAGAGCGCGGCCGGCTATTCGATGAATAACTTGGTCACCCAGACCAGATACAGCAAGACCTATATGGACCCGTGCTCGGGCAATACGGACGTTGTATTCAAGCGCAACGATAGTTTGTCGGGCTCTCGGGGGAGATACACATGTATGGAGCCGCTGAGCGGCTCCAGTTTGGTTTGCCTCCGCGCGCGTATCGAGTTCAACGGAGAATACGCTTAACAAGAACAAGACCGCGTGCCACGAGCTTGGGCATTCTGGCGGTTTAGTTCATGGTGACCCCAACGACTGCATGATTAGTGGAACGGTCTACTCAGGCCATATTCACTACACCGCTCATCATGTGACTCATATGAACCAACGGAACTGAATCGAGTCGACTACATGAAAAAGTATCGCGCCCCTCTACTCATCACGTTCATACTGCTAGTCGGCGCTGTCCAGCTTGGATGCGGTGGAAGCGACGATGGGGCTGCCAAGAGCAACCAGGCGGTCAACCCCCAGACGGGAAGCTCAGTCGACTACGACCCGGTTTCCGGTCCGGCCGAACTGTCGAAGCTGCCCGGGACCAACCTTGTGGTGGCGGGCATCGCCCAGAAGCCACAGAAGGGTCGGGTTTGGGCTGACGGCCCTGACGACAAGTACGGCGCGCTTACCACCACCGTCGTCCCGATAGCGGTGGAGGTGGTCGAGCAGGGGTCCCTTCCAGACAACTCCGACGGCATGGTCTATATGGAAATCCAGCTTGCTCCGGGCACTGAGCCCGAGTTCGATTCGATCGACGGACGGAAGGGAATCTTCTATCTCAACCGTCTGCCGGACGACCTGGGCCCATCCAACGGCATCTATCCGATCGACGCCGAGAACGGCAGGCCAAAAGGCCAGCCGATGTTCCAGGCTTCTCACCCGCAGGGTGTTCTGATCGAGGGTGCGGAGGGAGGGGTATGGAGCGTGGAAAGTGCCGAGGGCTATCCCGAGGCAACCCTTGAGGACTTCCTTCCGTCCGAAGGGGAGTTCCCGCCTCGGTCAGCTGCCCCAGCTTCCTGACGGAGTTGGCGACATCTCGGTTGTATAAGGTCGCCGCGGCCGGCCAGGTTCAGGGAGATCGGCCTCAGTGGGCAGGGACGTCTACGAGAGGGAGATGAAGTTCAGTGCCGTATTGATGGCGACGATCGTCATGCTGTTTCTGGGCGCTTTGGCCCCGGTCGCTCAAGCCGAGCCGATCACGGGTGAGACGCTCAACCTGGCGCCCGCGACGGACAATTTCGATTGGACCGGAACGGGAAGCGGATACACGAACAGCGTCGACATGCTGGAGTACCCGCCCAACGCCAGTGGCAGTCCGTTCACCGACTACGACGAGTGCGGCTCGCAGACGTTCCACTCATGCGCTCTGTTCGACGGCAAGGCGCCGTTCGTGTACGCCGACTCGTCGGGCGACTTCACCAACTCGCACTACGGCTGGTGGGTGTACACGGTCCCCGGAGGACCCGATTCCTACATCGACAAGGCCTCGTCGCAGGTCGCGAACGTGACGGGGGAGTCGATCTTCGATCTTCCCTCCGGTCCGCCGATCGCGATCACGGCGATCTGGGACGGCTCGACGATCTCGGCCGGTGAGGCGACTCAGGAGACCGAAGAGCTGAAGATGATCGACGGCGAAGGCGGGCCGGGTGTCCGGCAGGCGTTCGCCGGCCTGCTCTCCGGGTTCACGGAGTCCGTTCCCTACGACCACTGGGCTGGCTGGCAGAAGCTGGACGTCGACCTGAGCGACGAAGACATTCCGACCGCCGACCTGGACGAGAACTCGATTCCCGACGGCTGGCTCGACGAGAACAGCACATTCCAGGTCGGCTTGGACGCCGAGGACACTGGACTCGGCCTGCGGTACGCGATGGTGCTCGGGTCGCAGCGGGACGTGAGTGATCCGTGGGAGCCGGCCGAGAACCAGGCCCAGGGATTCGGCTGGATCGATCACTGCGTCGGCAACACCGAGGACCCATGTCCCGCCGAGACCCCCAACGGCTTCGCGCCCACCGTCGAGGTGGCCGACCTGCCTGAAGGGCACACCGGCATCGACAAGGCCGTGGGTGACGGCGCCGGCCATTTCGCGGCGGAATGGGTCGCCGACATCTCGGTCGACACGATGAAGCCCGAGATTTCGCTCGACGGCAGCTTCATGTCCGCCCCGGGCATGGTCCTGACCGCCCCGAGCTACACCTTGGAGGCGGACGCGACCGATGGCGAGTCCGGCAAGGAGAACTCGGGCGTCGTCGACCTGAAGGTGCTCGTCGACGACGTGGTGATCGACTCGGACTCGCAGTCCTGCCCGACCGAGAACTGCGCGCTCGATCTCGACCCCACGATCGACAGCGACGACTACTCCAACGGCCCGCACCAGCTCAAGGTGAAGGCCACGGACGCGGTCGGTCACATCAAGACCACCACGGTCGACTTCGAAGTCGACCGATGAGTCAGAGGAGTTGATCCGTTGAAAGGGGGCGCCTCGCGAGGCGCCCCCTTTCGGTTCTGTGGAGCCGGCCCGTCGGCTTTGAGGTTTTCTAAAGGAAGCTCGTCTACTGTTCTGAGCCTCTGTGACCGGCGCTTCAACCACAGTCAAGCCCGAGGTGCCCAAGGCCGGCACCGGACAACGGGTCGCGATCGTCGCCTTCGCCGCCATCCTGGTCGGGGTGGCCGTATGGGGCCTGACCGCCTGCAACCGCGACGGCGACCCGTCATCCGCGGCGGTAGGGGCCGATCCCACCGACGCCCGGGTGGTCGCCGCGGACGAGCTGGCCGCCCTTCCGGACGAGGTCGGGCATCAGGTCTTCTGGGCAGGCGAACGCTCCGACACCCAGATCGAGTTCAGCCACGACGGCTCCGGCAACACGCACCTGCGCTACCTGACCGACGGGGCCGAGCCGGGCACTCCCGAGCAGAGCTTCCTCAACATCGGCACCTACCCCTTCACCGGCGCCTATGAGGCGACCCGCAACCTGGCCAGCCGCAAGGGCCTGGTGCGGATCACCGCCAACGGCGGAGTCGGCTTCTACGACCCCGCCAATCCCTACAGCGTGATCATCGCCTGGCCCGAGCAGCCCGACCTCCAGGTCGAGGTGTACGACCCGGAGAAGAACGCGGCCCTCGATGTCGTCCGCAGCGGCGATATCGTGCCCGTGTCCTGATTACCGCCTGGGTCATCTTTCCTCTCGTCCTCCTGCTGCTCAGCGTCGGCCTGGGCCTGCTGGCGGAGCTCGCCCGCGGCGAGCGTCTTTCCTGGGCCCTGCTTCCGGCCGTCGGCTTCGCCGCGCTGATCGCGATCGGCGGCATCGTCACCTGCTTCCCGGGCCTGGCCGAGCTGACCACCGGCGTCGTGACCGGACTGAGCGCGGCCGGCTACGTCGGGCTGGTCACCGGCGGTCCCCGGGGGCCGGTCCGCCGGTTCTCCGATCTCGGGCTGGAACGCCGCCATCTCTGGCCGGCGCTGGCCGCGCTCGGCGTCTTCCTGGTCTTCGGCGCCCCGGTGATCCTCTCCGGCTCCCCGACCTTCGCCGGTTACGTGAAGCTGGACGACACCTCGACCTGGCTCGCCTTCACCGACCACGTCCTCGCCCACGGCCACTCCGCCTCGGGCCTGGCGCCATCGAGCTACGAGGCGACGATCCAGATCAACCTCTCGGCCGGCTACCCGCTGGGCGCCTTCATCCCCCTCGGGGTCGGTCACGAGCTGACCGGCTCCGATTCCGCCTGGCTCTTCCAGCCCTACCTCGCGGTCATGGCGGCCTTCATGGCGCTGGTCTTCTACGAGCTGGCGGCGCCGGTGATCCGCAGCCACGGCCTGCGCGCCGCGGCGATCTTCATCGCGGCCCAGCCCGCCCTGCTGGTCGGCTACGCATTCTGGGGCGGGATCAAGGAGGTCGCGACGGCGCTGCTCGTCTCGGTCCTCGCGGCCGGGGCGGTCGGGCTCGCCGGCAACGGGCGGCTCCGCAGCGCGGTCGTGGTCCCGATCCTCTCCGGCGCGGCGCTGATCGGGGTGATGGGCGCCGGCGGGCTGCCCTGGCTGGCCGGGATCATGGTCGGCGTCGCCCTGCTGATGGCCGCGAGGCTGTGGCGGGCCAAGCGGTCGGACGGCGACCTCGGCGCGCTCTTCCGGAAGCTCGCGCTCGGCGGCCTCGTCGCGCTGGTCGGGATCGCCGCGATCGGATTGCCGACCGTCTTCGCGGGCGGCCAGCTGTTCTCGCCGAACCAGGGCCCGCTGACGAGCGCCGAGGAGATGGGCAACCTGATCCGCCCGCTGAGCCTCGCCCAGTACCCGGGCCCCTGGCCGGTCGGCGATTTCCGGGTGGAGCCCGTGTCGGACCTGGCCAGCCTGCTGACCTCGATCCTCGTCTTCGCCACCGTGGTCGCGGCGGGGTTCGGCCTGGTCGCCGCGGTGGGGAGGAGGGCCTGGGGGCTCCTGCTGCTGACCTTCGGCACCGGGCTCGGCTCCTTCGTCGTCTGGGTGGTCGGATCACCCTGGGTCCAGGGCAAGGCGCTGGCCACCGGATCGGCGTCCTTCCTGGTCCTGGCGATGGTCGGGATCGGCTACCTGCTCGGTGCCGGACCGAGGGCCGAGGCCGAAGGCCAGAGGCGGCTCTTCCCGGCGATCCCCGATCTCGGGCTGAGGTCGATCGGCCTGCTGCTCCTGATCGTGCCCTGCGGCATCCTCGTCTCCAGCGCCCTCGCCTACCACGAGAGCTGGCTGGCGCCGCAGTCCCAATTGGCCGAGCTCTCGGAGATCGGCGACGAGTTCTCCGGCGAGGGACCGGCCCTGATGACGGAGTACCAGGCCTACGGGGTCAGGCACTTCCTGCGTCGCCTCGATGCCGAGGGGGCATCCGAGCTGAGGCGCCGGGTCATCCCCAGGCTCGACGGCACCGAGACCGAGAAGGGCGCCTGGTCCGACACCGACGAGCTGGTCATGGATCCGGAGGAGCAGGGCGTGCTCACCTACCGGACCCTGGTGCTCAGGCGGAACCCCCGGCAGAGCCGGCCCCCTTCGCCCTACGAGCTGGTCTGGCGCGGCAAGTACTACGACGTCTGGCAGCGCCCCGAGAATTTCGACGCCAGTGCCCTGATCGAGCACAGACCGCTCGGCGGGGACCTCCAGCCGGCCGCGGTGCCGGACTGCGCCGTGGTGCAGCGGGTGGCCGCCCAGGCGGGGACGACCGGCACCGTGGTCGCCGCGATCCGCGAGCCGAACGCCGTCGCCGAGCTTCCCGACTTCCCCGACGACTGGGTGCCCGACCCCGTCAACCAGACGCTCACGCCGCTCTCGGACGGCACCGCCGACGGGGACGTCAAGGTCGCCGAGGCGGGGCGGTACCAGGTCTGGGTCGGAGGATCGGCCCGGGGCAGGGTCTCGGTCGAGGTCGACGGGCAGGACGCAGGCTCGGCCCGCGCGATGCTCAACAACAACGCCCAGTTCATCCCGCTCGGCGAACTGGACCTGAACGCCGGGTCGCTCCCGGTGAGCATGTCCTACGAGCGTGGCGGGATCCTGCGGCCGGCGACCGGCGGCTACCCGTTCGGGATCGGCCCGGTCATCCTCGAGCCGGTCGATGACGCCCAGATCGTGGAGAAGACGCCGGTCGACGCGCAGCGGCTCTGCGGCCGCAACCTCGACTGGATCGAAGCGGTCCGCTGAAAGTTCCGGACCTTTGGGTCCGGTTTTGGCTCGGGCAAGCCGATTGCCCGCCTTCCGACCGCTCAGAAACGTGTGCGTATTCCTATGAACGGTGCTCGGTAAGTTTGTCGAGTGACGTTCATGTCTTTGAAAAAAGTGCCCACTTGCAGGGAAAACATGCGCTACTCTCCGCGACGCATAGGGCCGAAGAGCGGCCCTCGTCCGTCACAAACTCAGCCCTAGCAGGAGTACAAATTGTTTGATCGAGCGTCCGGCGTTGCTGCTGTTGTCCGACCTGGTGCATTTTTTGGTCGGCGCACTGTCCTTCTCGCTCTGATCGGAGCCCTGCTCTGCCTTGCGGGGATAGGTGCGTCCGCGCAGGCGGCGACCCTCCAGGTCTCGACCTCGGGCGCTGACGCCGGCGACTGCGTCGGCAGTCCCTGCGCCACGGTCCAGTACGCGATCGACCAGGCCGACGACGGTGACACGGTCAGCATCGGGGCCGGCCAGTTCGTCGGGCAGGCCACGATCACCGGGCTCGAGCTGACGCTCCAGGGAGCCGGCGCCGGAGACACCAGCCTGGTCGCCCCGGACGCCGCTCTCGCCAACTCCTTCAGCTCGCCGCGCGGCAACATGCAGGCGATCGTCGGCGCCGTCGGCGGCGCCGACCTGACCGTCGCCGACCTCACCGTCGACGGCGCCGCCCACGGCCGCCGGACCACCGCGCCGGCCTACGCGAACAATCGCTTCGTCGGAATCGGGGCCAAGGATTCCGCCATCACGGTCACCGACTCCTCCGTCGTCGACGTCCGCGACCCGTACATCTCGACCACCCCGCTCAAGCTGAGCGGAGTCCAGAGCGGCTTCGGGATCTACGTGAACAGCGCCCAGCCGGCCAGCTCCACGGTCGACATCTCGAACACGACCGTCTCCGCCTTCCAGAAGGGCGGCATCGTGCTCCAGGGCGACGGCGTCAGTGGCACGGTCACCGGCGTGACCGTGACCGGCGCCGGCCCGCAGGACGGCAACGCCCAGAACGGCGTCGTGTTCCAGGACGGTGCGACCGGCTCGCTGAGCGACAGTACCGCCAGCGGCTTCCAGTACACGGGGACCGACAACGCCAGCGCGGCCGTGATGGCGTACAACGCCGACGGCCTGGTCTCGGTGCAGGGCAACACCCTTGAGCAGTCGGACTACGGCTTCGCTCTGTACCCGAGCCCGACCGCCTCGAACCCGTCCTTCGTCGTGGGCGACAACAACTTCGACGGCAACATCGTGGGCATCTTCGTCCAGGACGGCATCCCGGCCGGGCTGTCGGTGGCCCCGGACAACACCTTCACCGGCAACGCCGCCAACGCGAACGAGCAGATCCCCAACGTCCCCGACATGCAGAACCGCTTCGTCGCCACCACCGGCGACGACGAGGGCGGCGACAACAACTGCCTGGTCTCGGCCTGGCCCTGCGCCACGGTGGGACAGGCCCTGGCTGAGGCCAACGATGGTGACACCGTCGAGATCGCCGACGGCGCCTACCCCGAGACCAACCTGCTGGTCGAGGACGACATCACGATCGCCGGCGCCTCGGCCGCCGGCGTCACCGTCGGTCCGACCAGCGGCACCGTCAACCAGGGCATCTTCATTCTCAGCGACGACGCGGACGGCACCACCTTCCAGAACCTCACGATCAGCTCGCGGGCCAACTCCGGGCAGCCCGCGGTGACGACCCAGGCCGGTGCCGCCTCGGTCGACGACATCACCTTCGACGGGATGACCATCGACGGGATCGGCCCGAGCACGCCCCCGACCACCGTCGCCTCAGGTGTCGAGATCACCACCCCGGCCACCGGATGGGATTTCACCGCGGTCACGATCAGCGACTTCTACATGGGCATCGCCACCATGCATCAGGCCTCCGGCTTCTCGGTGACCGACTCGCTCTTCGACGGTGACCGGAACGGCATCGCCTCGTTCCGGAACACCACGAACCACGTCGGAGAGTTCGACGGCCTGACCGTGACCGGCACCGACTTCGTCGACAACGAGTACCAGGCCCTCTACTTCGAGGGTCTCTCCAACGCCCTGTTCCAGGGCATCTCCGTGACCGACACCGGTCAGGGCGTGCTCGTCGGCTCGACCGGCAAGCGCGGCATCCAGCTCAACCTGAAGGACGGCGCCTACGAGAACATCAGGTTCGAGGATTCGACCGTTTCGGGCTCCGTGAACGAAGGGGTCGTGGTCGACGTCCGGGGCTTCCCGGGTGACAGCGGCGCCTACACCCCCGTGCCGGCGACGCTGGACGGCCTCGAGTTCACCGGCAACCAGATCGTCGGCAACGGCGGCCCGGGCATCGGGATCGACAACACCGGCCAGTTCCTGAGCACGCCCGAGCTCCACGGCAACCGGATCGCCGGCAACGGCTTCCAGCTCAACTCCGGCCTCGCGCAGGTGAACGGCATCGACGGCTGGGTCGACCCGGCCGACGGGGTAGCGATCGACGCCGAGAACAACTGGTTCGGCTGCAACGCCGGGCCGATCGCCGGCGGCCCAGACTGCGACACCGTCAACGCGAACGTCGACGCCGATCCGTGGCTGGTCATGAACGTGACCGACAGCGGCCCGATGACGCTCGACGGCACCGTCGACTACGACGTCGCGATCGACACCAACAGCGATGGCGATGCCGCCGGCCCGGCCCCGGAAGGCACGCCGATCCAGTACTCCTCGACCAACGACTGGGTCGCGACCGTGGCCCCGGCGATCGGTCCGCTCACCGCCGGGACCAGCGAGGCGACGGCCACCAACGGCGACACCGGCAAGGTGACGATCTCGGTCGGCCTCGACGGCGAGACCTTCTCCTACCCGTACGTGATCGGCCCGGTCCAGACGCGCTACGTCGCGCCGGACGGTGACAACCAGGGCGGGGCCAACAACTGCCGCACCGAGGCCGACCCCTGCCTCACCGTGCAGCACGCGGTCGACCGCGCCGCCGACGGTGACACGGTCGATCTCGCCACCGGCGAGTACGACGAGACCGTGGACGTCGACAAGCAGGTCCACTTCGTCGGCGACGGCCCCAACGCCTCGATCATCGGTTCGACCGCCGGGGGCATCGACGACAAGAACCTGCTCACCCTGAAGGACGGATCGAGCGGCACCACCTTCACCGACCTCGGGTTCCGCTCGCGGGCCGAGGCGTTCGGCTACTCGGCCGTGCGCACCGATGCCGGCGGGGAGTCGGTCGACGACGTCGCCTTCAACCGGGTGATCGTGATCGGCCGCGGCCCGAGCAATCCCGGCACCGGCGCCTTCGGCGTCTTCATCGACGATCCGGCCGACGGCTGGAGCTTCAGCTCCTTCGGGGCCGCGAACCTCTACTACGGCATCGAGGTCCAGGGCAACGCCTCGGACATGTCGATCACCAGCTCGCTCTTCCAGGGCAACCGGATCGGCCTGGACTCGTTCAAGAACACGGAAGAGGCTCAGTGGCGCGGCCAGATCGTCGGCCTCGACGTCTTCAACACGAGCTTCACCGACAACGAGTACCGGGGCGCCTACTTCGAGGGTCTCGGTGACGCCACCTTCGACGACATCGTCGTGAGCGGCACCGGACAGGGCGTCAACCCGCTGCCGGTCGGCGGCCGCGGGATCGCGCTCAACCTGAAGGACGGCGACTACGGCCCGATCCAGATCACCGACTCGACCTTCTCGGGCTCGGTCAACGAGGGCATCGGGGTGGAGGTGCGCGGCTTCCCCGGCGACAACCCGACCTACGTGGACCATCCGGCGACGCTGGATTCGTTCACCGCGACTGGCAACACCGTGATCAACAACGGTGGCCCGGGCTTCACCATCAACAACCGTCCCAACATCGACTCGATCACGGTCGCGAACAACCGGATCGCGAGCAACGGCTTCGTCAACGGTTCCGGCACGCCGGACGGCCCGGTCGGTTCGATCGCGCCGGCCAGCGGCATCTACTCCTGGTCGAACGACGGCCCCGGCGTCGATGCCGAGCACAACTGGTGGGGCTGCAACCAGGGCCCGCTCGCCGGCGGCCCGGCCTGCAGCACGGTCAACGCCGCCAACGGCGTCGATGCGCTGCCGTGGCTGAGGATGCGCGCCTTCACGAGCAGCACGACCCTGCCGCTCGACGGCCAGGTCACGATCGACACCACCATCAACACGGACAGCAACGGCGATCCCGCCGGTCCGCTCGCGACCGGCCCGACGGTCACCTACGCCACCGACAGCCAGTACGTCGGCAAGCCGAACCCGGCCAGCGAGCCGCTGGCCACGGATGGCACCTCGTCGACGACCGTCACCAACGACGACGTCGGCACGGTTCAGATCACCGTCTCGATCGACAACGAGACCCTCGGCTTCACCTACACGGTCCCGGGCGGCGCCCAGGCCCGCTACGTCGAGACCGACGGCAACGACGACGGCGGGGACAACTCCTGCCGGGTCGAGACCGATCCCTGCGCGAGCATCCAGCAGGCGGTCGATCGGGCCAACAACGGCGACACGATCATGGTCGGCGACGGCGAGTTCGTCGGCGGCGTCAACGTGGTCGGCAAGAACCTGACCATCAAGGGCACCGGCCGTACCAACACGACCACGGTCACGGCCCCGGCCGCGCCTCTGGCCTCCTGCGACCCGGACTTCAACTGGACCGGCGTGATCTGCCTCTACGACTCGAACACCACGATCCGCGACATGGTCGTGGACGGCGACGGGCAGGGGAACATCAACAACAAGTTCTCCGGCATCCTCTTCGCCAAGTCGGGCGGCCTGGTCTCCAACGTCGAGACCACGGGGACCAGGAGCACCCCGATGACCGGCGCCGGCAACTTCGGCTACGGCATCGCCCAGCTCAACTCGGACGGCGCGACCCGGAAGCTCAGGGTCTTCAACTCGCTGATCCACGACTTCCAGAAGGCGGGCATCCAGGCCGCCGCGGCGGGCAGCCACACCGGCGGCCTGACCCTGCAGGTCGACGAGACCGAGATCCAGGGCGCCGGCCCTACCTCGGTGATCGCCCAGAACGGCATCACCGTCCAGAACGGCACCAAGGTCAACGCCTCCGGCAACACGATCACGGACCTCGCCTGGGACGGCCCGGTCGAGGCGACCTCGATCGGCATCCTGCTGTTCGACGGCGGCGACTCGGTGATCGAGGACAACGAGTTCACCGACGTACAGACCGGCATCGACGGCTGGCCTCAGGCGGATGGCGGCTCGGTCGCCGTCTCACGCAACTCGTTCAGCGGCCAGACGCCGACCTCCGGCTCCTTCAAGGACGTCTCCGCCGTGGCCGCCGAGGGCGGCCGATGGACGATCGAGGACAACAGCTTCGATCTCGCCATCGACCCGACCAACGACAGCGTCGCCGGCATCGAGCTGGTGCCGGCCTCGCCGGAACTGGTGGCGCGGATCAACCGCAACTCGATCGTCGGCAACACGCGGGGGATCTGGGTCCACGAGGGCGGCGTCGGTGAGGTCGACGCCTCGGCCTCGGGCAACCGGATCGCCGCCAACGGGGTCGGCGTCCTCAACGAGTCCGACGATCCGATCCTGGCCCGGAACAACTGGTGGGGCTGCAACGGCGGCGCCGGCCAGCCCGGCTGCGACACCATCTCGGGCGATGACATCGCGACCAACCCCTACCTGGTCATGAACGTCTCGGCTTCACCGACGACGATCTACTCGGACGAGGACGAGTCGCAGATCACGGCGAGCTTCCTGCGCAACAGCGCCGGCGCCCAGCCCGGGGTCGGGTTCCCGCCCGCCACGGTCGCCTTCGCGACCGACCTGGGCGCGATCGGAGCGACCGCCGAGACCGAGTCCGGCAAGGCGATCCAGACCCTGGTCTCCCAGAACGCCACCGGCGTCGCGCATGTGACCGCCGCTCTGGACGAGGCCAGCGCCCCGGTCGACGTGAACGTCCAGCTGGCCCCCGACGGCCCGACCGGCGCGACGGGCGAGACCGGCGCCACCGGAGCGACGGGCGAGACGGGTGCCACGGGCGAGACCGGCGCGACCGGCGAAACCGGAGCAACCGGGTCCACGGGTGAGACCGGGGCCACCGGCGAAACGGGCGCGACCGGAGCGACGGGGGAGACCGGGGCCACGGGTGCCACGGGCGAGACCGGCCCGACCGGGGCAACCGGGCGAGACCGGACCGACCGGGGCGACAGGTGAAACCGGCGAAACCGGCGCTACAGGTGAAACCGGGCCGACCGGCGCCACCGGCGAGACCGGAGCCACGGGCGAAACCGGAGCCACGGGAGCCACGGGCGAGACCGGGCCGGTGGGACCGACTGGTGAGACCGGCGCGACCGGAGAGACCGGCCCGACGGGACCGACCGGCGAAACCGGAGCGACCGGAGAGACTGGTCCGACCGGGCCGACCGGGGCCACGGGCGAAACGGGCCCGACGGGGGCCACGGGCGAGACCGGACCGACGGGGGCAACCGGCGAAACCGGGGCCACCGGCCCGACGGGTGAGACCGGACCGACCGGAGCAACCGGCGAAACCGGACCGACCGGGCCCACGGGTGAGACCGGGGCCACCGGACCGACCGGCGAGACCGGACCCACGGGACCGACCGGCGAGACCGGCCCGACCGGGGCGAGCGAGACCTTCGAGGCGCCCGGCATCAAGCGGGTCAGCAGCGGTCTGGTCCGCGTCCCCAGGAGCCGGGTCATCAAGGCGATCCGGGTCACCTGCCCGGACGGCACCTGCCGGATCCTGCGCGGCATGACCATGCTCAAGGTCCGGGGCAAGCAGTTCTACTCACAGTCACTGTTCAGCCGATCCCCGATCGAGGCCGGCGACACCGGGATCATCCGGGTCCGGATCCCGAACAAGAGGGTCTGGATGAGGCTCGACAGAGGGCGTCGCTCGGGCGCCGTCGCGATCGCGGTGACCGTCGCCTCGAGCAACGGCCTGCGGACCACGGAGAACTTCCGGATCGCCCTCAAGCGCTGATCCGGCGCCCCGACGGGCCCGAGGACGTACCACCAGGGACGGCGAGACGCCGTCCCTGGTTCGTTCTGGGACCGCTTCAGACGGTGGTCGGAGCAACTTCCTTGCAAACCGTTGCTTGTGTGATATAAATCCGTCCGAATATCCAAGGGAGTACATAGGCATAACCGGACAGTTCGTTGTTTCCGGTTGCTTAGGGGGAGCCAGCAGTCGATTTTCGGCAGCATTAATTTTTAGGGAGATAGGGCCGTCGTACCGCTGAAAGCGGTGGGGGGACCAGCCGGGTTGATTCTCGGTCGAAGCATCAAGGGAGAGCATCAGATGTCAGGGAGCACTTTGTTCAGAGGAGGAGAAACGGTGAATAGCACCACGCTTCGTTCTGCCCATTTCCGACTGATCGGGGCGGCTCTCTGCCTTGTTCTCGCTTACATCGGATTTACCGCGGCGGCTGGGACCGCCCAGGCTGCCACGCCCGTGGTCCTGAACGCCTCGAACGTCTTCCTCCAGGACACGCTCGGTGGCCAGACCGCCACGACCAACGGCGAGACGCGGCTCCACCTGGCGATGGTCATCCAGCACGACATCGGTCGCTCCATCTCGGGCATCAGGATTGACGACGACTGGAACGGCACCGAGCAGTCGGCCTCCAAGACGCTCCGCCCGGTCAGCACTCAGACCCAGACCACCATCCACGGTGGCTACGCGTACACCCGCCTCGAGTACGCCTACGACATCCCGGTCTTCGGCGGCTGGGACTGCTCGCTCTTCGGGTCGAAGACCAATGACCAGACCAAGCCGATCAGCCTCCTCGCCGAGCTCGACAACGGTGAGCGGACCACGCCGATCTCCAAGACCCTCAACTTCAACCGCCAGAACAACTGCTCCTACACCAACGCGGCACGAACCGTAATCCGGGACCAGAGCCAGTCCGACACGGAAGTGGCGCCCGGCGAGTCGGTCACCTTCAACTACACCGGCAAGCAGGCCAACACCACGCTGAGCGGTGGCTTCGCGGGCATCAAGTGGCGCCTCCGCCGCCTTTCGGACGGCTACACCACGGCTCCCGAGAAGAGCTGCAACAGCACTCAGACCACCATCACCTTCCCGCAGCGCGGGCTGTGGGCGGTCGAGGCCACCGGCCTGAGCAACGAGCTCGTCAACATCAACGGCGATTGCTACAACGACGGCCGCTCCAACCAGTACATGTACCTCGGCCTGGTCGACGTGAACTCGAACGACACCTCGAGCCCGACCGGCAACCTGACCGCCACCCGCCCGGTCCTCGGTGGTTCCTCCACGATCAACGTGGCCGGTGCGACCGACACCTCCGACTCCGCCAACGGCGGTCTCGTCGAGGACATCGAGTGGGATCTCGACTTCAACGGCGCCAACGGCCGCGACGGTTTCGAAGAGCATGTCTTCGGCACCTGGAACGGCGGCCTGCCGGGCGGCTCGACCACCCGGACCGTCAACACCTCTTCGCTCAGCCCGGGCTGGTACTCGGTCCGGTCGCGACTGACCGACAACGGCGCCTTCTCGGCCGCCGACCTGAGCCGCAAGCAGTCGACCCTGACCACCGACTTCCTGGTCGACTCGCTGCCGGTCGCCTCGCCCGCGTCCTCGCAGGTCGAATCCGACCAGACCGTCGGCGTCAACATGAACGCCACCGACTCTGACGTCTTCCCGGCCAAGGGCATCGACGACAACCAGACCCTGTCGTACTCGATCCTGGCCCAGCCCGCCAACGGCTCGGCCACCGCGCCGTCAGGCAACACGACCACCTACAACCCGGACGACGACTTCTCCGGGTACGACACCTTCACCTTCGGAGTGAATGACGGCTGGGGCGGCACCGATTCCGAGACCGCCACGGTCCGGGTCGACCCGCAGACCTACTACACGGACGTGCCGAGCACCACGGTCGACCACAACGACCGTAGCGCCGCCCCCGAGTTCACCTCGCCGACCGAGGGCTCGACCCTGACCCGGTACGAGTGCTCGCTCGACTACACCGCCTGGTACGTCTGCGACTCCGGCGACGAGATCCAGGATCTCGACGACGGCCTCCACAACCTGCGCGTCCGGGCGCATGGTGGCGACAACACCTTCGATCCGACGCCGGCCGAGACCGAGTGGGTGGTCGATGCGAAGCCCGCCGTGACCTTCACGGGCACGCCGAACCCCGACAGCGGCGACACCTCGCCCGACTTCACCTTCGACGTCGACGAGTCCGGAAACACCGCGCCGTTCCAGGTCGAGTGCCGGATCACCGGCCCCGACCAGTCGGGTGAGTGGGCGCCCTGCGCGTCGCCGCTGCACCTGAGCGACCTGGCTGACGGCCAGTACGAGCTCACGGTTCGCGCCACCGATCAGCACGGCCGCATCGGCACCTCCAGCTACGCCTGGGAGGTCGCCGCGGACGGTGTCCACACCTGGATCGACCAGAAGCCGGCCGCCTTCGCCGCGGACGCCTCGGCCGAGTTCACCTTCGACACCGACGATCCGACCAGCACCTTCGAGTGCTCCTTCGACGGCGCGGCCTGGGATGCCTGCACCTCGCCGGTCGATCTGTCCGGCCTCGCCGACGGTCCCCACACCTTCCAGGTCCGGGCCGTCAACACCGCAGGCACGGCCGACGCCACGCCGGCCGCCTGGCACTTCGTGGTCGACACGATCGCCCCGGACACCACCGTCACCGGCAACGTCCCCGCCCGGACCAACCAGCCTCTGGCGCTGACCTTCTCCTCCAACGAGGACGAAGTCACCTTCCAGTGTCAGGTCGACGGCGGTTCCTGGGCGGCCTGCGACAGCCCCTACACGGGCGCGGCGCTGACCGACGGTCCCCACACCCTGCTGGTGGCCGCGGTCGATCGTGCCGGCAACGTCGACGCCTCGCCGGAGAGCCGCAGCTGGATCCTCGACACGGTCGCACCTACCAGTGAGATCACCGAGGGCCCGGCCGATGGCAGCCTGCTCAACAGCAGCTCCGCCGACTTCGAGTTCGACGCCGACGAGAGCTCCAGCTTCCAATGCAAGATGGACTCGCAGAGCTGGCGCAACTGTGACGGCGTCTCGACCCAGAGCTATGCGGGTCTGCCCGACGGCGAACGGACCTTCCGGGTCCGGGCGGTCGATCAGGCCGGCAACGTCGAGAACCCCGGCCAGGTCCGCACCTGGTCGATCGACACCGCCGCTCCGGTCGTCGGGATCGACGACGGCCCGACGGGCACCAGCCGTTCTGACTCCGCGACCTTCAAGTTCGGCTCGTCCGAGAGTGGCGTCAGCTTCGAGTGCCGGCTCGACGACGGCGGTTACTCGGCCTGCGACTCGCCCGAGACGGTGAACGCGCTCGCCGACGGCAGCCACACCTTCCGGGTGCGTGCCCGGGACGACGCTGGCAACTACAGCGAGCATCCGGCCGCCCGCACCTGGGCCGTGGACACCAGCACCCTCGGTCCTCCGGATCCGGAGGAGCCTGAAAAGCCGGAACCGGCCTGTACCTTCAAGAGCACGGCAGCCAAGTGCTCGTCCCCGATCCTCACCGGCGGTCTGAAGAAGATCGGCAAGAAGATCGGTAAGAACTCCGCCCTCCAGGCGACGTTGAACACCGGCCGGACCAGCATCTCTTCGGCCAAGTTCAGGCTCGGGGCGCGCACCTCGCTCAAGCTCAGCAAGAAGGCCCGGGGCAGGGCGCTGGTCACCGCCACGGTCAAGACCGCCGACGGCAACAAGACCGTCAGGCTGAAGGCTTCGAAGAAGCTCAAGCCGGGCGCGCGTGGCGTGGTCACCCTCTCCGGGGGTGGCCTGACCGCGAAGCTCGCCCGCGGCTGGGCGCCTTCGGTCGACTTCCAGACGCTGCCGACCGGCACCGTCAAGGTCGCCATCAAGCTCAAGGGCGCCGGAGTGACGCTCAGGACCAAGAGTTGCGCAACTCAGAAACTGACCGGCACCGCGGTCGACACCGATAGCAACCGCACCAGCACCTCGGCGTTCATCGATCCGCCCTGCAGGGCCAAGAAGAAGGGGGCCCGGTGAAAGCGGAAGGAATACAGGGAGACATGGGGAGAATGGCAATGAAGACCACCGCCAATATCAAGGCCGCCTTCGCGGTACTGCTGGCCATCCTGGTCGGTTCCTTCGCGATGGCAGGGACGGCCCAGGCGCAGAAGGTCGGCAACCCGGGTCCGATCGGATTCCAGGCTGTCGGCGGCTACATGAAGTTCGGCATCATGGATCCGTTCAACCTCGAGGTCGATCCTGACGACCCGAGCTCGACCATCACCCTGAACGGCACGGTTGACCAGAACGGCCAGATCGTCATCCCGCAGGCCAGCACCGAGTTCCCGACCTTCACGCTCGAGGACGTCGCTGTCGTCGGCAACGTCGACATCAAGATCAACTCGGTCGGCGACATCATCGGCTCGGTCAATCCCTACACCGGCGCGACCTTCGTCCCGGTGCGCCTCTGGATCAAGGTCAACAGCAGCTCGTCCCTGATCGGCTCGGGCTGTGCTCTGGCCAGCGCGTCCAACCCGCTGATCATCGACCTGACCTCCGGGACTAGCGTCCCGACCGGCCCTGGCCCGACCATGACCGGCATCCCTTACAACCCCGACACGGGTCTCGTGACCCTGGTCGACGGCAAGGTCAGCGCCCCCGCCAGCTCCGGCTGTGGTCTCGCGGCCGGTCAGCTCGACGGCATGATCGGCCTCCCGGCCGCCTCGGGCAAGAACCAGATCAGCTTCCAGATGAGGCTCACGCCGACGGTCACCCGTGGCGTGACCGCCCGAGTGACCGCGCCGAACTACGCGTTCGACGACCAGGAGATCACCCTGGACGCCTCGACCAGCACCGTCGCCAAGATGCCCGGCACCTACCGCTGGGACTTCGACAACGACGGCACCTGGGACACCACGCCGCAGAGCAGCCCGACCATCAACCGGACCTTCACCAACTCCGGCAACCGGACCATCAA
The DNA here is from genome assembly GCA_017304845.1 of Solirubrobacterales bacterium. Lineage (GTDB taxonomy): Bacteria > Actinomycetota > Thermoleophilia > Solirubrobacterales > 70-9 > 67-14. Next base: position 21,532 of record JAFKLL010000036.1, on the reverse strand, counting down.
GGTCCGGGTCACCGATCCGGACGGGGATTCCGACGAGGCGACCACCACGGTCAACATCGTCCGGCACTCCGACCTCGAGATCCAGAAGTCGATGGTCGGCGCCTTCGAAGTCGGCACGACTCCGAAGTACCGTCTCAGCGTCACCAACAACTCACCGGACGTGGCGCCCTTCGGCACGACCGTCACCGACCACGTCCCGGACGAGTTCCCGATCCAGGGCGTCGACGCCCCGGGCTGGAGCTGTAGCGTCGTCGGTCAGGACGTCAGCTGCTTCCGTCAGCAGATCGCCGGCAACAGCACCGCCGACCCGATCGACATCACGGTTGGAGTCACCGGCGACGCCCTGCCTTACAAGGACAACACCGCCACCGTCTCGACCCCGGGGGACCCGGTCGCGTCGAACAACAGCGCCACCGTCCGAAGCAACGTCTTCGCGGTCGACCTGACGGTCAAGAAGTCTCACGACTTCGAGTTCCGGCCCGGGAACGACCCCAAGAACGTCCACGTCATCCAGGTCCGCAACCGCGGTACCGCGCCGACCGCCAACCCGACGACGGTCACCGACACCCTGCCCGCCGGACTGACTCCGGTCAGCGCCAACGGCAATGGCTGGAACTGCAACATCGCCGGGCAGACCGTCACCTGTAACACCACCGACGTGATCGGGGCCGGCGACGATGCCGAGCCGATCGAGATCCACTCCAGCGCCGACATCGTCGGTGCCGGAGGCGAGGTCGGTGACACCTCGGCCCAGGTGACCAACAACGTGTCGGTCGCCAACAGCGGCGACGTGATCAACTCGAACGACACGGCCTCCGATCCGACCTGGATCATCGACACGCCCGACCTGCGCATCGGGAAGAGCCACGTCGGCAACTTCCGCGCCGGCACCCAGGCCGACTACACCATCTCGGTCGACAACCGCGGCCCTCAGGCGACCACCCAGACCACCACCGTGGTCGACGTCCTGCCGGAGAACCTCAGCTATGTCGATGCCACCGGCACCGGCTGGACCTGCTCGGCCGACGAGCAGACCGTCACCTGTGAGCACACGGATCCGATCGCGGCCGATTCCTCGGCTGACGACATCACCCTGACGGTCGATCCGATCGTCCCGGGCGAGGTCACCAACGTCGCGACCGTCGACAACGCCGACGATCCCAACGAGACCAACGACACCGCTCAGGACCCGACCTCGGTCCGCCTCATCGACCTCGAGCTCTCGGGCGAGGCCAACGAGATCTTCCGAGTCAACCGGGACGCCTACCTGCGGCTCTCGCTGAAGAACCTCGGCACCTCGCCGACGGCTTCCGCCAGCGTCATCACCGCGACCCTGCCGGCCGGCGTCACCTACGCCGACTGGCTGGGCGAGGGCTGGAACTGCAACGCCTCCGCGGGCAGCAACGTCTCCTGCTCCTACGCCGATCCGATCGAGCCGGACAGCCCGCCGAACGATCTGCTGCTCGGCGTCAGCCTCGGCAGCGCGGCGCTGCCGTCGACCTCGATCGACCTCCACGTCGCCACCGATGACGACTACGTCCCCGAGAACGACAACGTCAGCGTCGACGTCGACGTCTTCGCACAGGACAACGCGATCAGCCTGACCCACAACGGGGCCTTCCGCGCGGGGGTCACGCGGAGCTACAACGCGCAGGTCAAGAACGTGGGCAGCGCCGACGCGCCGGCCGGTTCGACCAGCGTCGTATTCACCCTCGGCAACGGCACGACCTACCAGGGCTTCAGCGGCTCCGGCTGGAGCTGCACGGACGATGCGCAGGAAGTGTCCTGCGACTACGCCCCGGCAGTCGAAGCCGGCGCCAACGCCGCGACCCTCTCCATCCAGGCTGGGATCCAGCCTGCGGCGCGCCCGTCGGTGACGGCTTCGGCGACCGTGACCACCACGGACGACCGGAACCAGGACAACGACACCGACGAGCACGTCGTGTCGGTCACCTCCCCCGACCTCGGAGTCTCCTCGTCCCACACGGGCGACTTCCGGGTCGGCACGGTCGGCACCTACACGCTCGACGTGAAGAACCACGGCGACGCCGCCACCGACGCGCCGATCCAGATCACCGACACGGTTCCGACCGGGCTGAGCATCGTCAGCGCGAACGGCGCCGGTTGGACCTGCGCCATCGCCGCGCCGGACGTGACCTGTGACCACACGGGCCCGCTGGCCGCCGACGCCGCCGCCGCGCCGATCGCGCTGAAGGTCATGCCGACCACCGGGGCCGTGCCCTCGGTCTCGAACGAGGTCGCCGTCACCGGCGCCCCCGATTTCAACGCGGTCAACGACAGCAACAGCGACTTCACGGTCGTCAAGGAGATCGACATCGCAGTCGACCTCGACGGCCCGGTCGTCACCAAGCGAGTCGGCGACGACATCAGCTACAAGGTCCTCGTCACCAACGTGGACACGGCCGACACCATCGCGCCGATCACCGTCACCGGCACCCTGCCGACCGGCGTCGAGCCGAACGAGGCAGGCGGCAACGGCTGGAACTGCCACATCGCCGGTCAGGACGTCACCTGTGACCGGGCGGCCTCTCTGGCCTCCGCCCAGGACGCTCCCGACCTGAACATCGACGCGCTGATCACCCCGGATGCGGGCAGCGGCTCCGTCAGCTTCGATGTCGATGCCTCGACCGTCGACGACGTCGACGCGGCCAACGACACCAGCGACACGATCGTCACCCCGATCGATGCCGGTCCGGACGCCGTGGTCTCGCTGAACGCGGCGATCCCGGAGAACCTCGAGAAGCTCCGTGTCGGCAGCAACGGCGTGTACCACGTCAAGGTCTCCAACATCGGCGGCCTGCCGACCGAGGTGGGCACCAAGGTCAAGGTCAACCTGCCTGAGGGTCTGGATCCGGGCCTCTCGGGCTCGAACGACTGGCCCTGCTACGTGCTCGGTCAGGACATCACCTGCACCTTCGTCCCGGCGATTCCCGCCGGTGAGTCGACCCCTTCGTTCCCGATCAACTTCACCGTTGACTCGAAGGCGGCCTCGACCGTGACGACCGATGCGGAAGTCGAGATCGAGAACGACCTCAACCCGCTGAACAACACGACCGAGGACGAGCAGGAGATCGATCGCACCGACGTCGGCGTGAGCGTCGCCGCGAGCGGCGACTGGGTCCGCGGCTCGACCGGCCAGATCAAGGTCACGGCCTCCAATGCCGGCAACGGCAAGACGGTCGCTCCGATCAAGGTCAGCACCGATCTGCCGGCCGGGATCACCTACAACGCCGTCGCCGGTGACGGCTGGGCCTGCAACGCCTCCGGCCTCAACGTCACCTGCACCCGGGACGCCATGCTCGCCGGTGGAACCGACGCGCCCGTGATCACCATCACGGCCAACATCGGTGCCTCCTCGGTCGATCAGTCCGAGGTCCAGGCGGCGGTCAGCACCGAGGGTGATGACAACGCCGCCAACGACAAGGCCAGCACCAAGCTGACCATCAAGGATCCTCTGGCTCCGGAAGATGTCGTCCGCGTGGCGACCGTGAAGTCCAAGAAGGTGAGCATGAAGCGGAACGGCACCGTTCCGGTCAGCCTCGCCTGCCCCGCCGACGCCACCGTCAAGTGCACCGGCTCCCTGGCGCTCCAGAGCGCCGGGAAGCTCAAGATCGGCAAGGCGAAGAGGAAGGTCGCCACCAAGAAGGTCAACTACTCGATCGCCCCGGGTCGTAGCTACCCGGTGGTCGTGAAGTTCGCCGGAAAGGCCAAACAGGCGATTCGCCTGAAGCGGAACCTCAAGGTGACCGCCACGTCCAAGCCAACCACAAGCGGGCTTGCGCCGAGCAAGGCCAAGCTGACTCTGAAGGCGCGATAAGCGGCTTCACGGGGAGGAGAGATGAGCGCAATGGTTGAGCACACACAGGGAACGAACGACATGCCGATTGCTGAACAGAAGAAAGGAACACAGATGACCTCCAGGGAGAAGAGCCCCCAGCGGCCGGGGAGGAACGTCCTGCGGGCCGTGGTCGCTGCGCTGACCGCGACGGTCGTGATGATCGTCGGCGTCGGCACGGCTGAGGCCACGTTCCCCGGCGGCAACGGTCCGATCGTGTTCAGCAGCGACCGTGGCGGCAGCCAGGACATCTTCAAGGTGAACGCCAACGGCACCGGCCAGGTTCAGCTCACCTCTGACAGCGGCCTCGGCGACTCCGGCACCAACACGGCGCCGACCTGGTCCCAGGACCGCAGCACGATCGCCTTCGTCAGCGACCGGGACGGCAACGCGGACCTCTGGCTGATGAACGCCGACGGCTCGGCCCAGCAGCGGATCACCGACACCGCCGCCGTCGAGAGCGACCCGGCCTTCTCGCCGGACAACACCAAGCTCGTCTACGCCTCGAACGCCGATGGCGACCGGGATCTCTACGTGCTCGACCTCACCACGCTCGAGGACGAAGACGGTCCGACGATCACGAAGATCACCAACAACAACTACCAGGACTACAACCCTGACTGGTCGCCGAGCGGCGACCGGATCATCTACGAGCGGTACGCCGGTGGCGTCGGCTCCGGCCGCGGCTACCAGATCTTCTCGGTCAGCCCGACCGGCGGTCCCGAGACCGATGTCTCCCAGACCTCGTACGTGATCGAGAACGGCAACCCGAGCTTCAACGGCGACGGGACCAAGATCACCTTCCAGCGGCGCGCGAACAGCTCGTCGAACTGGGAGATCTACACCATGAACGCCGATGGCAGCAACGCCGTCAAGCGGACCAACACCCCGACCTTCGACAACACCCAGCCCGTCTTCGCGCCGTCCGGCGTGAACGGCGACCTGGACCAGGGCGTCGGCGAGAAGATCGCGTTCGTCTCGAACCGGACCGGCGCACCGCAGGTCTTCACGATGAACGTCAACGGCTCCTCGCAGACCCGGATCTCCGACGGTGTCGGATCCGACTCCGCTCCGAACTGGCAGGCGCTGGACATCTTCCCGCCCGACACCACGATCACCGTGGGCCCCGACGAGGGCTCGGTCGTGACATCGAGCAACGTCGGGCTCGAGTTCGAGTCCACCGAAGAAGGCTCCACCTTCGAGTGCCGCCTGGACGCCGGGGCCAACCCCGGTTCCTGGGAGGACTGCAACACGCCGCATGACACGGGCGCCCAGGCCGACGGTCAGTACACCTTCAACGTGAGGGCGATCGATCCGTCCGGCAACGTCGACCCGTCGCCGGCCACCCGGTCGTTCGTCATCGACACCACTCCGCCCGTCGTGGACCTCCACAACGGTCCTCGCGGCCCGTGGGACGGCGCCTTCATCAACTTTGTCGACACGACCATCGAGTTCTCCTCGCCCGAGAACGACGAGTCCAATGTCATCGCCTTCGAGTGCCGGCTCGACCCCGTCGGGGACGACCCGGAGACCGAAGAGGACGAGACCACCCCGTGGAGCTCCTGCGACGACGGCAGCTTCGAGCTGACCGATCTCAGCGAGGGCGAGCACACGGTCCAGGTGCGTGGCACCGACCCGTGGGGCAACGTCTCCGATCCGGTCAACGCCACCTTCACGGTCGACCTGACCCTCCCGACGACCGACATCACCGACGGTCCGGCGGAAGGATTCTGGTCGAACGACAACACCCCGACCTGGGAGTTCGAGGCGGACGAACCGGCCACTTACGAGTGCCGCGTCACCGATTCGGCCGACAGTGACTGGGCCAGCTGCTCAAGCCCGTTCACCCCGTCCGCCGACCTGGGCGATGGTCCCCACACCTTCATGGTTCGGGCCACGGACCGCGCCCTGAACCTGCAGGACCCGGTGACCGAACGTCTGATCAACATCGACACCACGCCGCCGAACACCACCATCACCAGTGGCCCCGACGGCGAGACCATCAACGTCGATCAGACCAGCTACGCCTTCGAGAGCGACCAGCCCGAAGACGCCACCTTCGAATGCAACTTCAACGGTGGCGGCTGGGAGCCCTGCACCTCGCCCTTCGAGAGCGCGGTGCTGGACAACGACGAGTACACCTTCTCGGTGCGCTCGACCGACCGGGCCGGCAACCTCGGCCCGGCCGCCGGCCCGACCAACTTCACCGTCTACGCTCCGCCGCGGACCGTGATCACCAGCGGCCCGGCTGAGGACTCGTTCGTCCCGACCGGCAACGTCAGCTTCGACTTCACGTCGGAGGGCGCGAACCCGTCTGAGGACGTGCCGACCTTCGAGTGCCGCGTCAACTCGACCGACGACAACGATTGGGAGGCCTGCAGCTCGCCGCTCAACGTCGCCGGTCTCAACAACGGTGAGCACTTCGTCCAGGTCCGCGCGATCGGAGAGGGCAACCGTCCCGACCTGACCCCGGCCACCCGCCACTTCACGGTCGACAAGGTCCGTCCTGAGACGACCATCGTCTCCGGCCCGGAAGAAGGCTCGCTGACCAACGATCCGACCTTCGTCTTCGAGTCCACCGAACCGGGCACCTTCGAGTGCGAGATCAACGGCGGCAGCTGGGATCCGTGCGAGAGCGGCGTTGCCATCAGCGCCCCGGACGGCGTCGTGAACCTGCAGGTCCGCGCGGTCGACCGCGCCGGCAACGAGGACGCGACGCCCGCCACGCGGAGCTTCACCCTCGACACGACTCCGCCCGATACGACCATCGACTCCGGTCCCGCCGACGGCAGCCGGACGAAGGACACCACCGTGGAGTTCGGGTTCAGCTCCTCCGAGCCGACCGACGCGACCTTCGAGTGCAAGGTCGACGACGGTGAGTGGGCTTCCTGCGAATCCCCGATCGAGACCGAGGAACTCGCCGACGGCGAGCACACCTTCGCGGTTCGTTCGACGGATGCCGCGAACAACACCGACCCGAACGGCGCGACCACCAGCTTCACGGTCGACACGGTGCCGCCGGTCGCGACCATCAGCACGGAGAACCCGGCTGAGGGCGCGCCGACCAACGACAACCAGCCCGCCTTCGAGTTCGAATCGGACAAGGCCGGCTCGATCTTCCAGTGCCGCTTCAACGAAGTCGGCCAGGATGAGGCCGAGTGGCAGGCCTGCACCTCTCCGGCACAGCCGGATCTGGCGCTGGCCGACGGCGACTACGTGTTCCAGGTCAAGGCGATCGACGACGTCGGCAACGAGCAGGTCGAACCGGCCTCCCGCGCCTTCACCGTCGACACCACGGCTCCGACCACCACCATCGACGCCGGCCCCGCCGAGGGTTCGACCATCGAGGTCAACCACGCCTCCTTCGAGTTCTCCTCGAGCGAGGAAGGGTCGACCTTCGAGTGCTCGCTGACGGCCGCCGCCGATCCGGACGACTTCGCTTCCTGCGAGAGCCCGTTCGAGAGCGGCGCGCTGGATGACGGTGCCTACACCTTCAAGGTGCGGTCCACCGATCCGGCCGGCAACCTCGACAACTCGGGCGCCGTCGTCAACTTCACCGTCGACGCGCCGCCGCTGGCCACCATCCTGAACAGCAGTGACGTCCAGGACGGCGGTCGCACCAAGTCGACCACGCCGAACTTCGAGTTCGAATCGAACGAGAACGACTCGACCTTCGAGTGCCGCGTCGACAGCACGGACGACCAGGAATGGCAGGTTTGCGCCAGCCCGTTCACCGCCCCGGCGCTGAACGACGGCAGCCACACCTTCGAGGTGCGGGCGGTTGATCCGCTGGATCGCACGAACGAGCCGGCCAAGGCCACGTTCACCGTCGACACCGCTCTGCCGGTCGCCGACATCACCGGCGGTCCGGAGGACGGTTCCTACATCGCCAGCGACTCCGTTGAGTTCACCTTCGTCTCCAGCAAGGAGAACTCCACCTTCGTCTGCGCGATCGACGGCGGACCGTTCGATCCCTGCACCTCTCCGACGCCCCTCACGGGTCTGACCGAGGGCGAGCACACCTTCTCGGTCAAGGCGATCGACGACGTCTCGAACGAGCAGTCGCCGCCCTCGACCGTGACGTACAACGTCGACCTCACCGCCCCGGTGTCGACCATCGACGTGCCAACCGAGGCTCAGGCGTTCACCACGAACCAGCCTGAGTTCGAGTTCAGCGCCGATGAGCCGGCCACCTTCGAGTGCCAGGTCGACGACGCTGACTGGGCTTCCTGCGAGTCGCCCTTCGAGACCGACGAGCTCGACGACGGCAGCCACACGTTCAGCGTGCGGGCCACCGATCGCGCCGGCAACGTCGAGGTCGCGCCGATCGTGCGCAACTTCACCACCGAGGCCCCGCCGCGGGTGATCCTCGAGTCCGGCATCGAGAACGACGCCATCACCAACCAGGCCGACCAGACCTTCGAGTTCACCTCGACCGAGTCCGGTTCGACCTTCGAATGCCGTCTCGACGAGACGACCTGGGATGTCTGCTCCAGCCCGGCGACCTTCTCGAGCCTCAGCGAAGGCAGCCACAGCGTGGAGATCCGTGCCCTGGCCGCCGACCCGCCGCATGATGCGTCGCTGAAGCCGGTCAAGCGCACCTTCACCGTCGATCTCACCAAGCCGACCTCCAGCTTCAGCTCGGGTCCGGCCAACGGTTCGACCATCACGGTCGACTCCGCCACGCTCGCGTTCGACGCGGACGAGGCCGGATCGACCTTCGAATGCAAGATCGACGGTGGTGACTGGATCGACTGCGAGTCGCCGGTCGCCCTCACCGATCTGGACGAGGGCCCGCACTCGGTCTCGATCCGCGCCACCGACAGGGCAGGCAACGTTCAGGACCCGGTGACCACCCGTTCCTTCACCGTGGACACGACCCCGCCGGTGACCACCATCACCAGTGGCCCCGAGGCCGGTGCCGTCATCAACGACAAGACGCCGACCCTGGAGTTCGAGTCCGACGAGCCCGGAGTCACCTTCGAATGCAAGGTGGACGACGGAGCCTGGAACGGCTGCACCTCACCGTTCACGACCAGCGAGCTCGCCGATGGCGCCCACACCGTCTCGGTGCGTGGCACCGACGAGGCGGGTCTGGTCGAGACGTCCCCGGTCAGCCGCTCGTTCTCGGTCGACACCGCCGCTCCGACGGCGACCATCACCGCCGGCCCGCAGGGTCTGACCAAGGTCAAGGCGCCGAGCTTCTCGTTCAGCGCCGACAAGCCCAGCACGTTCGAGTGCCGGGTCGACGACGGGGCGTTCGCCGCCTGCACGTCGCCGACCACGACCAGCGAACTGGCTGACGGTCTGCACACCTTCCGGGTCAAGGCCACGGACGGCGCCGGCAACGAGTCGAGCGTGGCGTCCCGCCAGTTCACCGTGGACACCGCGGCGCCGACGGTGACCATCGTCAAGGCTCCGGCCGACTCCGAGCAGACCTCGGCCACGGTCGAGTTCTCCTCGGAGAACGGTGCCTCCTTCCAGTGCTCGCTGGATCAGGGCGCGTTCGCAGCCTGCACCTCGCCTCAGACCTACAGCGGTCTTGCGGTGGGTGCGCACAGCATCGCCATCAAGGCCACCGACGAAGCCGGCAACGAGGGCAGCGCCGTCACCGCCTCCTTCGAGGTGCTGAAGCCGAAGGCCGCCAACCTGGCCCGGGTCACCGTCAAGGGCCCGAAGAAGGTCAAGGGCGGCAAGAAGCTGGTGTTCCGCGCCATGGTCAAGAACAACGGTGATGCCGCGGCCGGCAACGTCAAGGTCTGCGCCCAGACGCCGAAGCGACTGGTCAAGGGCGCCGCCAAGCGTTGCGTCACGATCAAGACGATCGCCCCGGGCAAGACCGGCGTGGCCCGTTTCACCGTCAAGACCAAGAAGGTGAAGCGCAACACCCGCGCCAACATCACGGTCAGCGCCCCGATGGGTGCGTCGAAGGCCTCGGGCGGCAAGCGCAGCTACCGTCCGCTGATCATCCGCTAGGCGAAAGCCTGGAAAACCGAGTCGTTCGAAGCGGCCCGTCCCGGCAAAGGGGCGGGCCGCCTTCGTAGCGGGGCTGCTTATCATCCGCATCGGACGCGAGCCGTCGTCCCGACTCACAAACAGGTATTCTTCACAGACGTGCCTCTGCCCCCGGGTCGAGGCTTTTATTTGTCAAGGCACTGCCTGAGTAGCGAGGAAATATGGCACGCGGAGATGTCCGCATCGCGGTGACACTTGCCTGCGAGAGCTGCAAGCGTCGTAACTACCAAACGAATAAGTCGAAGCGCAACACGCCCGACCGGATCGAGATGCGCAAGTACTGTCGCTGGTGCGGGAAGCACCAGCCCCACAAGGAAACTCGCTAGTGGCCAAGTCCCGGGCACAGCGAAAGGCCGAGCGCCGCGCGCGCGAGGCTGCGGCAGAAGCGGAGTCTGGTGCTGAGGCGAAAGCCCAGCACGACACGCAGGTGCCCAAGTCCGGTGACGTCGCCGAGATCGAGGCCGTCGAGGCCGGGATCGGCGCCGGAGCCCGGGAACAGGATCTAGAGACTCCTGACGCCCCCAAGCAGGGTCTGAGCTCCAAGGAGGAGAAGCGCCAGGCCCGCCAGCAGGAAAAGCAGAAGAAGGCGGACCAGAAGCGCAAGGAAGAGCAGCAGCTCGCCAAACGGCAGAAGCAGGCCCAGGTCGAGCGCAAGCGCGGCGGGGTGATGGCGTTCCTGTCATCTTGCATCGCCGAACTGAAGCGGGTCCAGTGGCCCGACCGGGACACGCTCATCCAGGCGACCGCGGTCACCGTCGTTTTCGTGATCGTCGCCGCCGTCTATCTTGGTCTGCTGGACCTCGCCTTCAACTGGCTGGTCCAGAGGATCATCTGAGGAAGAACATGTATCGCTGGTACGTCATCAACACATACTCCGGCCAGGAGAACAAGGTCAAGCAGAAGCTCGAGCATCGGATCGAGTCGATGGGCCAGGGTCACCGCGTCCGCAAGGTCGTGGTCCCGACCGAGCAGGTCTCCGAGGTCAAGGACGGCCAGAAGATCTCCGTCGAGAAGCGGACCATGCCCGGCTACGTGTTGATCAACATGGACATGACCGACAACGCCTGGAGCCTGGTGAACAACACCCAGGGCGTGACCGGGTTCGTCGGTCCGCGCGACACCCCGGTGCCGCTGACCAAGGCCGAGGTCGACCGCCTGCTCCACCGCGAGACCGCCGAGCGGCCCCGCACCCAGGCGCAGTTCGAGATCGGCGAGACCGTCAAGATCATCAGCGGTCCGCTTTCCGACTTCTCCGGCGAGATCGCCGAAATCAACGACGACCAGCAGAAGCTCAAGGTTCTGGTTTCGATCTTCGGACGCGAGACTCCGTCCGAGGTCGGCTACGAACAGGTCAAGAAGCTCTAACCACTCAAACCTTTAAGGCATTCAGTCTCATGGCTAAAAAAGTAATGACCCTCATCAAGCTCCAGATTCCGGCCGGTCAGGCGAATCCGGCGCCGCCCGTCGGCCCCGCCCTGGGCCAGCACGGTGTGAACATCATGGACTTCTGCAAGGCGTTCAACGCACAGACGCAGCAGGAGGGTGGCACGATCATCCCGGTCGAGATCACGGTCTACGAGGACCGGAGCTTCGACTTCATCACCAAGACGCCGCCCGCGGCCGTCCTGATCAAGGAAGCGATCGGTCTCAAGAAGGGCTCGGGAGAGCCGCACGTCAACAAGGTCGGCACCATCACCGAGGCTCAGGTCCGTCAGATCGCGGAGCGCAAGATGCCCGATCTGAACGCCAACGACCTGGACGCCGCCTCGAAGATCATCGCCGGCACCGCCCGTTCGATGGGCGTGGAGGTCAAGTAACCATGGCTCACGGCAAGCGCTTCCGTCAGCAGTTTCAGAAGGTCCAGCGGGACCACGTCTACCCGCCGGCCGAGGCGATCAACCTGATCAAGGAGACTGCCTCCGCGAACTTCGACGAGACGGTCGAGGTCCACATCCGTCTGGGCGTCAACGTCCGTCACGCCGAGGAGCAGCTCCGCGGCACCCTGGCCCTGCCCAACGGGCTCGGCAAGGACGTCCGCGTCGCGGTCTTCGCCCAGGGCGACAAGGCCCGTGACGCCGAGGCCGCCGGCGCCGACATCGTCGGTTCCGATGATCTCGCCGCCAAGATCGAAGAGGGCTTCGACGACTTCGATGTCGTCATCGCGACCCCGGACATGATGCCGACCGTCGGCCGTCTCGGCCGCGTGCTCGGCCCGTCGGGCAAGATGCCGAACCCGAAGGTCGGCACGGTCACCGAGGACGTCGAGAAGGCGGTCGGCGAGTCCAAGGCCGGCAAGGTCGAGTACCGGACCGACCGCCAGGCGATCGTCCACCTCGCGATCGGCAAGGCTTCCTTCGACGCCGAGAAGCTGCTCGAGAACTACGCCGCCGTCATGGACGAGATCACCAAGGCCAAGCCGGCTTCGGCCAAGGGCCGCTACGTCCTCTCGGTCACCGTCGCCACCACGATGGGTCCCGGCATCTCGGTCGATCCGTCGCAGGCCACCGAGGCGGAGATCATCCCCGGCGAGGCCGAGGCCGAGGCCGTCCCCGCCTGAAACTAGAGCTCTGGTAGCGCGGGCCGGGTTCACCCGGTCCGAAAATACCCTCGCATTGCTATCGATCCCTTGACCGATCGACGGCTCCTGTCTATTCTCGGCCCTGGCCTCCTGTCTTGGGGGCCGCCGGGCAGGGATAACCGGAATGAGGGAGAGACATGAAGTTGAAGCATGTGGCATCGCTGCTTTTCGCTGTGTGCCTGTCGTTGTTCGGAGTGGCTGTGCCGGCGAGCGCTGATCTGATCGACGATGAGATCGTCTGGGCCGGCGACCCGGACGGCAAGGAGAAGGTCTCCTGGCTGGACTGGAGCTCCACCGGAGGGGGCAGCTATCAGGCCACCGACGAGTGTGACTCGGGTTGGTTCTACACCTGCGACTTCTTCCCCGACGGCGGCCCGATCATCAAGATCCCCAAGAGCGGCACCTACCCGGCCGGCAGCAAGGCCGAGTGGACCTACACCGCTCCCGGCGGGCCCGATACCTACATCGCCGAGTTCGGTGGTGTCGGCCTCAACGTTCCCGGCGAGTCGGAGCTCACGATGGAGGTCGGCGAACCACACGCCTACTTCGGCATGTGGGACGGCTCCTCGTGGTCGGCCTACACGGAACGGGACGATCTCGGCGCCCTGGATCTGCACGACGAGGTCGGAGGACCCGGGGACCGTCAGATCAAGTTCGGCGTGAAGGCGAGCTCCGCCGCCAGCTTCAGCGACGACCACTGGGCGGCACTGGCTCAGTTGCACCTGAGTCTCGGCGACGACGTTCCTCCGGTGCTCGACTTCGACTCGGGCGATCTGCCGCCGGCGGGTTGGATCGACGAGACGCCGATCCAGGTCCCGTTCTCGGCCGAGGACAACGGGATCGGCCTCTGGGCCGCCGGCATCATGGCGACCGCTCGTTCGGTCGGCAACCCGTGGGTCGCCTCGGGCCTCTGGGCAGACGGCTTCGGCGGTGACTGCACAGGTGCGACGGCGGATCCGTGCCCGCTCAGCACTCCGCCCGGTCAGATGGCTGAGATCCGTCCGGCCGAGATCAAGGAGGGCTGGAACAGCGGCGCGGTCTTTGCGCTCGACAAGACCGGCAACCTCGCGGACGAGTACGAGGTGTGGGATCTCGGCATCGACACCATCGACCCGAAGGTCATCCTCGGTGGCTCGTTCATGTCGGCCCCGGGCATGGTTCTGGACGGTCCGTCCTACAGCCTCGAGGCCGACGCCACGGATGGCGAGACCGGCAAGGACAACTCGGGTGTGGTCGCCATCGAGGTCCTGATCGACAACGTCGCCATCGATTCCGATTCGCAGAGTTGCCCGACGGAGAACTGCGAGCTCGGCGTCGATCCGACCATCGTTTCGGACAACTACTCGAATGGGCCTCACCAGCTCAAGGTGAAGGCGACCGACGCGGTCGGTCATGTGAAGACGACCACGGTCGACTTCACGGTTGATCGCTGAGCGGGTTCACATCCGCGAGGAGAGGGGCGTCTTTCGGGGCGCCCCTCTCTTTTTGTATCAATCGATACAAGTTGTCTCTGGTGGGGCTGACCCGCGACTCGTAGGTTGGCGCCGACGGTCTGAGGGAGACCGTCGCGTGGGCAGGGAACAGCCAACGGAAAGGGAGTCATGGAAAGAGGAGAGAAGCTCAAAGGCCGACCGATGTCGAAGGTCTTGGGCGCTGCGCTGGCAGCACTGCTCATGTCGCTAGTAGGGGTCGGCGGCGTCGCCAATGCGGCGTTGCCGATGGACTACTGGATGTGGAGCGGCGAGGACGTCCGGCCCGGAAGCGTCGGCCACTTCGGCTGGGCGTCGACAGGAGGCGGTGACTACCAGCAGCTTGACGAATGCGATTCCGGCGTGCCGATGATGTGCGACCTGCTCACCGAGGAGACCCCGATCGTCCTGGCCGAGAAGACGGGTACCTACCCCAACGGCAGCTCGGCCACCTGGACCTACACCGTGCCCGGCGGTCCCGACACCTACATCAAGTCGGGCGGGATGGTCGCCGTGAACATCACCGGGGAATCGGAGCTGCTGAATGAGGTCGGTGAGCCGACCGCCTTCGTCGGCATCCGCGACGCGTCAGGCTGGGTCGAGTACGATGAGACCGACGAGATGGCGAGCATCGAGGCGATGAGCGCCGCGGGCGAGCCGGGCGATCGGCAGATCCAGATCGGAATGAAGGCGCTCTCGACTCCCTCGATGTCGTACGACCACTGGGTCGCTCCGTTCGCCCAGGTCGTCGAGCTGGGGGACGACGTCGCGCCCGAGCAGGATCTGGACGTGGACCAGTTCGACGGGATCTGGGTCGACGAGTCGCCGCTCGACATCCCCGTGTCAGCCGAGGACAATGGGCTGGGCATCAAGGATGTCGCAGCGGTAGGCCCCAAGCGCAACCCCGCGGGGCCCCTCGACATGTACGCGACGACGGACCAGCTGGGATGCGAGGGCAACTCCGACGATCCCTGCCCGCTGGTCTCGCCGTCGGGCACGAAGGTCACCGTCGATCCCTCGCAGCTGAAGGAGGGGCACACGTTCGTGAGCGTCGGCGCGCGCGACGCGGCGGAGAACGTGGCCGACAGCGTCAACGGCTATGACGTCGACCTGAGCATCGATACGAAGGAGCCGGCGGTCACCCTGGGCGGCAGCTTCACCACCGCGCCCGGGATGGTTCTCGACGGTCCCAGCTACGACCTCGAGGTCGATGCCGAGGACGGCGACGCGGTCGTGGCCAACTCCGGCGTGGTCAAGATCCAGGTGTTGATCGACAACGTCGAGATCGATTCCGACACCCAGTCCTGTCCCGTGGAGAACTGCGGCATGGAGCTCGACCCCGAGATCCTGCCCGACAACTACGCGAACGGCCCGCACCAGCTCAAGGCGAAGGTCACGGACGCGGTCGGTCACGTCAAGACGACCACGGTCGACTTCGAGGTCGATCGTTGATCGGAGCCTGAACCGACCCTCGGAAGGGGCGCCCGCGGGCGCCCCTTCCTCGTTCTGGAAGCCGAATCCTCGGCGAACCTGTAAGGTTTCCCGTCTGCCGTAGACCGCTGGTCGGGCGATAGCCCGTAAATCCCAGCGCAGGTGAGCCAGAGAGACCTCGATGGTCGCTCCTCGTGCCCGCCTGTGAGCGGGTTTTTCTTTGCCCGAGTGGTCCGCGTCAGACCCGAAGTCAGACAAAGACAAGTCAGGCAAACATGAACCGTGAAGAAAAAGCCGCGCTGATCGATGAGATCGGTGCCGAGATCGAAGCATCTGAAGCGATCTTCGCCGTGGACTACCGGGGCATCTCGGTCACCCAGGCGGCTGAGCTGCGCGGCAAGCTGCGTGACGCGGACGCGACCTTCAAGGTCGTCAAGAACCGTCTCACCAAGCTGGCTGCCGAGAAGGCCGGTGCAACGGAGCTGAACGACCTGCTCCAGGGCCCGACCGCGCTCACCTTCGTCAAGGGCGACACCGCCCAGGCGGCGAAGGCGATCACCAGCTTCAACAAGGAGCACGAGATCCTCACCTACAAGGGTGGGCTGATGGGCGAGACCCTCCTCGACGAGGGCCGCTTCACCGCGATCTCCAAGCTTCCTTCCCGCGATGTCCTCAACGGTCAGCTGGCCGGCGTTGTCGCCAGCCCGCTGGTCACCCTCACCCGTGGCCTGGGATCGATGATCTCCGGCCTGGCCATCCAGCTCCAGCAGGTGGCCGAGCAGGGTCTGGTCGGTGGTTCCGCCCCGGCCGAGGAAGAAGCACCCGCTGAAGAGCCGGCGGCCGAGGAAGCACCGGCCGAAGAGGCCGAGGCTGAAGACAAAGCTGAAAACAATGACGAGGCGTCGGCCGAAGAGGCCACTGATGGCGCCGACGCTGAAAACGAGGAGTAAACAGAATGGCAACCAGCACCGAAGAATGGATTGAAGAGCTCAAGGGCATCAGCGTCCTCGAGCTGAGCGAGCGCATCAAGGCTCTCGAAGAGGAGTTCGGCGTGTCGGCGACCGCCGTCGCCGCGGCCGCCCCGGCCGCCGCTGCCGGTGGTGACGCCGGTGGTGACGGTGGCGATGACGCCAGCTCGACCGTCGACGTCGTCCTGACCGACGTCGGCGACAAGAAGGTCCCGGTCATCAAGGTCGTCCGCGCCGCCACCGGCCTCGGTCTCAAGGAGGCCAAGGCTCTGGTCGACGAGGCTCCGAAGCCCGTCAAGGAAGGCGTCGAGAAGGACGAGGCCGAGAAGCTCAAGGCCGAGCTCGAGGAAGCCGGCGCCAAGGTCGAACTCAAGTAAGAGTTCCTCCCAAGCGTTTGACGAAGGGCGCCCCAGGGCGCCCTTCGTCGTTGCAGAGAAATTCAGTTCAGAAACATTCGCTATGCGTATGTTTCTGCACCGTTTGTCGGCTGGGGCTTGAGTTGGGGCGGTGCAGCGTGCCGTCCGACAGGTTTGTTACCTGTGCTATCGTCTGTCGTTGCGCGAAGTTTCGGCCGAATTGCACCGCTTCCGCGTCTGATCACGTGAATCTCTGACCCCTTGTGAGGAGTTGCCAACCTTGGCACGCCCGATTTCTGCCCCCGTTGTCCGCAGGAGTTTCTCCCGACTCGAAACCCCCCTCGAAGCCCCACACCTGATCGACATCCAGCGTCGTTCGTTTGAGGATCTCACCGATCCCGAGCACGGCATGCTGAGGGAGACGATCAACGACGTATCGCCGATCGAGGATTACACCGGCAATCTCGCGATTGTCTTCGGCGAATTTGAATTTGACGAGCCCGCCCACACTCTCGAAGAGTGTCGCGAGCGCGATCTCACTTTCTCACGCCCGCTCAACGTGACCGTCTCCTTCCAGAATCGGGAGACCGGCGAGATCCGTGAGCAGACCGTCTTCATGGGTGACTTCCCGTGGATGACCGAGCGTGGCACCTTCATCATCAACGGCACCGAGCGTGTCGTCGTGACCCAGCTGGTCCGTTCCCCGGGCGCTTACGTGATGGCGCCGAAGGATCCGGAGAAGCAGGTCTTCACGGCGAACCTGATGCCGGCCCGCGGTTCCTGGCTCGAGCTCGAGATCGACAAGAAGGGTCGCGTCTACGTCCGCATCGACCGTAAGCGCAAGCTGCCGATCACGGTCCTGCTCCGCTCGATGGGTTACGTGACCAACGAGCAGATCCTCGACCTGTTCGACAACTCGATCTACATCCAGCACACGCTGGCCGCCGACACCGAGGCCACCATCACCGAGGAAGGCGCCCTGATCGAGCTGTTCAAGAAGCAGCGCCCGGGCGAGCCGCCGTCGGTCGACGCCGCCCGCGCCCTGCTGGACCAGCTCTTCTTCGACCCGAAGCGCTACGACCTGACCCGCGTCGGTCGTTACAAGCTGAACGCCCGCCTCGGCCTCGACATCGATCTCGACACCCGCGTGCTCACGCACGACGACATCATCTCCCTGATCAAGGAGCTGGTCAGCCTGCCGAAGATCCTCGGCATCCCGGAGCAGATCGACGAAGAGAACCCGATCAAGGACTACGCGGCCGAGGCCCTGACCTACCCGCGTGAGAACGTCGCCGATCACCTCGACGAGTACGAGCACTTCGGCAACCGCCGTCTCCGCACCGTCGGCGAGCTGATCCAGGAGCACTTCCGGATCGGCCTGTACCGCATGGAGCGCGTGGTCCGCGAGCGCCTCACCACCGAGGACTCGGACGCGATCACCCCGCAGACCATCATCAACATCCGGCCCGTCGTGGCGGCGCTCAAGGAGTTCTTCGGATCCTCGCAGCTGTCGCAGTTCATGGACCAGAACAACTCGCTGTCCGGCCTCACCCACCGTCGTCGCCTCTCGGCGCTCGGCGCGGGCGGCCTGACCCGTGAGCGCGCGCCCATCGAGGTTCGCGACGTCCACCCGACCCACTACGGCCGCATGTGCCCGATCGAGACCCCGGAAGGCCCGAACATCGGCCTGATGGGCTCGCTCAGCTCCTACGCCCAGATCTCCGAGCACGGTTTCGTCACGACTCCGTACCGGGTGGTCAAGGACGGCAAGGTCACCGACGAGGTGGTCCACCTCGACGCGACCCAGGAGGAGAACAACGTGATCGCCCAGGCCAACGCCGAGGTCGATCCGAAGACCGGCAAGCTCGTCGGCCCCAGCGTCTTCTGCCGCGCCGGCGAGGGCGACTGGGTCAACGCCGAGCCGACCGAGGTCGATCTCATGGACGTCTCGCCGACCCAGATCTGGTCGGTCGCGGCGGCGATGATCCCGTTCCTCGAGCACGACGACGCCAACCGCGCCCTGATGGGCTCCAACATGCAGCGGCAGGCCGTGCCGCTGATGCGTCCTGATCCGCCGCTGGTCGGCACCGGCATGGAGCGTCGTGCCGCGGTCGACTCGGGCGACGTGGTCCTGGCCGGTCACGACGGCGAGATCACCTACGTCGACTCGGAGACGATCGAGCTCAAGCACAAGGACGGCACGGACAAGTACCCGCTGTTCAAGTTCATGCGCTCGAACCAGGGCACGCTGATCCATCAGCGCCCGATCGTCGGCACCGGCGACAAGGTCAAGAAGGGCGACGTCCTGGCGGACGGCTCCTCGACCGGCGGTGGCGAAGTCGCCCTGGGCAAGAACTGCATGGTCGCCTTCATGTCCTGGGAGGGCTACAACTTCGAGGACGCGATCATCCTCTCCGAGCGCCTGGTCAAGGAAGACGAGCTCACCTCGATCCACATCGAGGAGTACGAGGTCGACGCCCGCAACACCAAGCTCGGCGACGAGGAGATCACCCGCGACATCCCGAACCGTTCCGAGGAGAGCCTGCGGAACCTCGACGAGCGCGGCATCGTCCGCGTCGGCGCCGAGGTCACCTCTGGCGATCTGCTGGTCGGCAAGGTCACGCCGAAGGGCGAGACCGAGCTGACCGCCGAGGAGAAGCTGATCCGCGCGATCTTCAAGGAGAAGGCGCGTGAGGTCCGCGACACCTCGCTGAAGGTTCCCCACGGTGAGGGCGGTGTCGTGATCGACGTGCTGACCTTCAGCCGCGAGGACGGCGACGACCTGCCCCCGGGCGTCAACGACCTGGTCCGCGTCTACGTCGCGACCAAGCGCAAGATCTCGGAGGGCGACAAGCTCGCCGGCCGCCACGGCAACAAGGGCGTGATCTCGAAGATCGTGCCCGAGGAGGACATGCCCCACCTCGCCGACGGCACGCCGGTCGACGTCATCCTCAACCCGCTTGGCGTCCCGAGCCGTATGAACATCGGCCAGATCCTGGAGACCCACCTCGGTTGGGCCGCCGGCGAAGGCTGGTACGACGACGGTTCCGAGGCCTACAAGAACAAGGCCGAGACCCGCGATCGCGTCTACGTTTCGACCCCCGTCTTCGACGGTGCCTCGGTCGAGGACGTGGACAACGCGCTGGTCGAGTGGGCCAACGAGCATGGCGAAGCCCGCGGCATCGACATGGGCGTCGACATGAGCGAGCGCCCCGGCGCCCGCTGCTCCGGCACCCAGCAGCTCTACAACGGCCGCACCGGCGAGCCGTACGAGGGCAAGGTCACGGTCGGCTACATGTACATCCTGAAGCTGCACCACCTGGTCGACGACAAGATCCACGCCCGTTCGACCGGCCCGTACTCGCTCGTCACCCAGCAGCCGCTGGGCGGCAAGGCGCAGTTCGGCGGCCAGCGTTTCGGCGAGATGGAAGTCTGGGCCCTCGAGGCCTACGGCGCCGCCTACACGCTGCAGGAGATGCTCACCGTCAAGTCCGACGACACGGTCGGCCGCGTCAAGGCCTACGAGTCGATCGTCAAGGGCGAGAACATCCCCGAGCCGTCGATCCCCGAGTCGTTCAAGGTCCTGCTCAAGGAGATGCAGGCGCTCTCGCTCGACGCCAACGTGGTGTCGGAGGAAGGCGTCGGCGACCTGGCCGAGGAAGAGGACGACCTGCTGCAGGCCGCCCAGGACCTCGGCATGGACCTGACCGAAGTGAGCTCCGGCAACGGTGCCGCTGCAGATGAATCCCTCGCCGAAGAGGGCGGTGATGCCGCAACCGATGGTTCCGGCGACGCCGAGGAAGCAGGTGCTAACTGATGAGTAACGTGATTGACATCAACAACTTCGACGCGATCGAGATCGGTCTCGCCTCGTCGAAGAAGGTCCGGTCCTGGAGCTGGGGTGAAGTCCTCAAGCCGGAGACCATCAACTACCGGACCCTGAAGCCGGAAAAGGACGGCCTTTTCTGCGAGCGCATCTTCGGTCCGACCAAGGACTGGGAGTGCTACTGCGGCAAGTACAAGCGGGTCCGCTACAAGGGCATCGTCTGTGAGCGCTGCGGCGTCGAGGTGACCCGTTCCAAGGTCCGGCGTGAGCGCATGGCCCACATCGACCTGGCCGCCCCCGTCTCGCACATCTGGTTCTTCAAGGGTGTGCCCTCGCGGATCGGCTACCTGATCGACATGGCGCCGAAGGAGCTGGAGAAGGTCCTCTACTTCGCCGCCTCGATGATCACCTGGGTCGACGAAGAGGCCCGGGCCAAGGACATGGGGACGCTGGAGAAGGAAGTCGAATCGGTCATCGCCGAGTACGAATCCGAGCGCCAGTCCGCCACCCAGGAGCTTGACGAGGCGCTGAAGCGCCGGACCAAGTACCTGGAGGACGGCACCCAGACCAAGTTCAACGACGACGACCACCTCTGGGCCGACTCGCTCGGCCTGACTGCCGCCCAGCTGCGCAAGCTGAGCGACGATGATCGCGCCAAGCAGATCAAGGAACTCACCAAGAACTTCGAGGCCGAGATCAGCGACACTGAGGCGTACATCGAAGAGGCGATCGAGCGGCTGCAGGAAGTCTGGAAGATCTTCCAGACCATGAAGCCGAAGGACGTGATCAACGACGAGACCGTCTTCCGTGAGCTCAAGGACCGCTTCGGCAGCCCGTTCGGCTGGGGCGAGTACTTCCGCGGCGGCATGGGCGCCGAGTCGGTGCGCGACCTGCTCGAGCAGATCAACCTCGAGGAGACCTGCGAGGAGCTCGAGGACCAGATCAACACCGCCAAGGGCCAGAAGCAGGCCCGCGCGGTCAAGCGGCTGAAGGTCGCCTCTGCCTTCCTCAAGTCCGAGAACAAGCCCGAGTG
>JAFKLL010000035.1 GCA_017304845.1 Solirubrobacterales bacterium | reverse complement strand
CCGAGAGGCGGCGGCCTCCCTCTCCGACCTCGGTCCGGGTCCCCTTCGGCAGCCCGGCCACGACCTCGGTCAGGGCCGCGCGCTCGATCGCCCCTTCGAGTTCGGAGTCGCTCGCCGCCTCGTTGTAGAGCCGGAGGTTCTCGGCCAGGGTGGCCGAGAAGATCGTCGGCCGCTGGGGCACCCAGGCGATCCGGCGGCGCCACTCGCGAGGATCGACCTCGGCCAGGTCGGTGCCGTCACAGGAGATCCGTCCCTCGGCCGGCTCGGCCAGCCGCAGCAACAGGTTCGCGAGAGTCGTCTTGCCACCGCCGCTGGGGCCGACCAGGGCGACGGTCTCGCCCGGCTCGAGGCGCAGGTCGATCGACTCGAGCACGGGCTCGCGTCCCGGCCAGGAGAAGCTCGCCCCCGAGAACTCGATCGCACCGGCGGAAGGGTCGGGCGCCGGCTGCGACGGCCCGGTCGGCGGGGTCACCGCGGCCGGCATGTCGATCACCTCGAAGATCCGCTCGGCGGCCGCCATCCCGTCGGCGCTGGCGTGGAACTGGGCGCCGAGCTGGCGGAGCGGCATGTACAGCTCCGGCGCGAGCAGCAGCACGGTCAGGCCGGCCTCGAGCTGGATGTGGCCGCCGGCCAGCTGGATGCCGATCGCCGTGGCGACCATCGCCACCCCGATCATCGCCAACAGCTCAAGGACCAGCGAGGACAGGAAGCCGATCCGCAGGGCGCCCATCGTCTCGCGCCGGTACTCCTCGCCGACCGCCTGGATCGAGCCGGACTGGGCCTCCGCCTGGCTGTTCGCCCTGAGCGTCGCCAGCCCGCCGACCAGATCGAGGAAATGCGAGGAGAGCCGCGACATCCGTTCCCAACGCCGCCGGGTCCGCTGCTCGGTCAGCAGGCCGATCAGGATCATGAAGAGCACGATCAGCGGCGCCGTGACCGCCAGGATGAGCGCCGACTCCCAGTTGTAGCGTGCCACCCAGATCAAGATCGCGATCGGGACGATGCCGGCCAGGACCATCTGCGGCAGGTAACGCGCGAAGTAGTTCTCCAACGCCGCGACGCCGTCGATCGCGGAGCTGACCAGCTCGCCGCTCCGCTCGTCCTGCAGCGCCCCCGGCCGGCCCAGGAGCAGCTGGGCCGAGAGCCGTTCCCGCAGCTCGGACATCACCCGGGCCGCACCGAACCGCCCGGCCGACTCGAAGCCGGCCGAGGCCAGGCCGCGACCGACCGAGATCACCGCCAGCCAGATCAGCAGCGAGGACACGTCGCCCAGGCTCTCGCCATCCATGAAGACCCCGGCGATGACCTTCGCCAGCAGGGTCGCCTGGGCGATGATCAGGCCGGTCTGGAGAACCCCCAGACCGACCGTGACGATCAGATGGTTGCGCGCGACGCGGCTGGTCCGGGCCAGGCGCCGCTGGGTCTCACGAGCCTGTCGGCTCGCTCCCGGCGCCCGAGTCCCGCCCGCCATCCGCAGTCTCCTTCCGGTTCTTGTCCAGCAGATCGATCGGCGACTTCACATCGCCGAACCCCTCGGCGGAGAGCCGGTGACGGAACACCCAGTAGGTCCAGGCCTGGTAGATCAGGACGACCGGGACCAGCAGGCCCGCGACCACCGTCATCACCGTCAGGGTGTAGTTGGTCGAGCTGGCCAGGTTGAGGCTCATGTCGTAGGCGGAGCTGATGCTCGAGGTCATCGCGTTGGGGAACAGGTCGATGAACTGGGCGATGAAGTAGAAGGCGATGCCCAGGGCGGTGCCGGCGAAGGCCG
This sequence comes from Solirubrobacterales bacterium, assembly GCA_017304845.1. GTDB lineage: Bacteria > Actinomycetota > Thermoleophilia > Solirubrobacterales > 70-9 > 67-14. Next base: position 25,977 of record JAFKLL010000035.1, on the reverse strand, counting down.
AGCCCGGCCGGGCCTTGGCCCGGATCGCGGCGAAGGCGAAGGCGCCGATCGCGACGACCGCGGCGATCAGCGAGAGCACCTCCAGCGAGTCCTGCCGGAGCAGGGTCCAGACCATGAACACCGCTCCCAGCGCGGCGGCGACCGGGGTCGCCTTGACCGCGACGGCCTGCGCCTTCTCCCGCACCGTGCCCTCGGTCCTGAGCTCCAGGAAGAGCGCGCCGTGGGCGAAGAAGATCGCCAGCGAGGCGAGCCCGCCGACCAGGGCGTAGATCGAGAGCAGGTCGAAGAAGTTGCCGACGTACTCGAGCGATTCTCGGCCGTTGGTGGTGACCGGCTCGATCGGGGTCCCGCCGATGATGTTGGCCCAGGCGACGCCCCAGAGCAGGGCCGGGACGAGGCTGCCGAGCGCGATGCACCACTCCCAGCCGTTACGCCAGGCGTCGGTGTCCCGCTTGCCCCACATCTCGAAGCCGACGTTGCGGACGATCAGGGCGACCAGGATCCCGAACAGGGCGATGTAGAAGCCGGAGAACAGGGTCGCGTACCACTCGGGGAAGGCGGCGAAGGTGGCGCCGCCGGCGACGATCAGCCAGACCTCGTTGCCGTCCCAGACCGGGCCGATCGTGTGCAGGATCGCCCGTTTCTCCTCCTTGTTGCCGCCGATCAGCTTCATCAGCATCCCGACCCCGAAGTCGAACCCCTCGAGGATCAGGTACCCGATCCAGAGGATCGAGATCAGCAGGAACCAGACGAACTGGAGTGTCGTTGTGTCTTCCATCAGGCTTCCTCCGGTCCCCTAGTAGGCCATTCCCAGGTAGGGCTTGTCTTCGTCGCCCTCCTCGATTTCGGCCGGGCCCTTGCCCGCCGTCTTGAAGAAGAGCTTTCCGGCGAACACCGCCAGCACCCCGTAGAGCAAGGTGAAGCCGACCAGGGTGATCCAGACCTCGGCCGAGCTCACGGTCGGCGAGACCGCGTTCTCGGTCTTCAGCAGCCCGAAGACGACCCAGGGTTGGCGTCCCATCTCGGTGAAGATCCAGCCGGCCGCGGCGGCGATGAAAGGCAATGCCGCCGCGGGCAGGGCGAACTTGAGGAAGAGCCGCGAGTCGGCCAGCTTGCCCTTGCGGTTCAGCCACCAGCCCATCACCCCGAACAGGGCGAGCAGGAAGCCGCAGCCCAGCATCACCCGCCAGGACCAGTAGGCGACCCAGACGATCGGCGCGTACTCACCCGGCCCGTACTTCTCGTTGTACTCGGCGTTCAGGTCGTTGACGCCCTTCACCTCGGACTCGGGCTTGCCGGTCATGATGAAGGAGAGGAGGTTGGGCAGCTGGATGTTCCGGTTCGTCTTCTCGGGGTTGCCCTTGAAGTCGCCGGTCGCGAAGAGCGAGAGCCCGACCCCGTCCTCCGTCTTGAAGACGGCGTCGGCGGCCGCCATCTTCATCGGCTGCTGCTCGCTCATGAGCACGCCGTTGAAGTGGCCGACGACCAGGGTCAGCAGCCCGGCCACCGCCAAGGTCGGCAGGGCGATGCTCATCGAGGACTTGAAGACCCCGATCTCGTTCTTTCTCAGCAGGTGCCAGGCGGAGATCCCGGCTATCACCATCCCGCCGGTCAGCAGCGCGGCCAGCATCGTGTGGGTCATCGCGTAGAGCGCGGTGCTATTGGTGAGCACCGCCCAGATCGAGGTCAGCTCGACCTTGCCGGTCACCTCGTTCAGCTGGTAGCCGACCGGGTGCTGCATCCAGGAGTTGGCGGCCAGGATGAAGAAGGCCGAGAGAGCCGTCGAGAGCGAGACCGCCCACATGCAGGCGAGGTGGACCTTCTCGGAGAGGCGTCCCCAGCCGAAGATCCACAGCCCGAGGAAGGTCGATTCGACGAAGAAGGCCGCCAGGCCCTCCATCGCCAGCGGCGCCCCGAAGATGTCACCGACGAAACGCGAGTAGTCGGACCAGTTCATGCCGAACTGGAACTCCTGCACGATGCCGGTCGCGACGCCGAGGGCGAACGAGATCAGCATCAGCTTGCCCCAGAAGCGTGTCGCCCGCAGCCACTTCTCGTCCTTGGTCCGGTACCAGCGCGTCTGGTACCAGGCCGTGAAGAACGCGAGGCCGATCGTAAGCGGCACGAAGATGAAGTGGTAGAGCGTCGTGATGCCGAACTGCCACCGGGCCAACTCGAGACTGGTCATCGTTCCACCTTCATGGGGTCAGCCTAGCCCGAGGTTTCGACGAAAACCTGCGGTAAATCCCCGCAAGCGTTTCGGGAAATTACGGAAGGTGGGCACGACCGCCGCTTGGGCAGCGGCCCGCGTCCCTGAGAGCGCGGCGGTAACGGCGCATCGACGTGTGACGAAAGTCACCGTGGGTCTGATGCTTGAGGGCCGGGACCAGCTCCCGGTGGAAGCGAGAACTGAGGCTTTCGTTGTGGCCGATCACGTCCGGCACGCGGATTCCGTAGCGGCAGCGCAGCCACTTGGTGAGGCGGATCGATCCTCGCATCTGTCTTCGGTTCCCGAGCACGTCCTGGTCGGAGTAGCCGACGTGCTCGATCCCGATCGCGACGTGGTTCAGGCCGACCGTGTGGCGGCAGCGGATCCCCAGCGGCACGAACTGCACCACCCGGCCCGTGGCCGAGACCGCGAAGTGGGCGCAGACGTTGGGCAGCTCGCCGAACTCCGCGTCGGGCCGGTCGCTCGCGAAGGTCCGGTAGATCGACTCGATCGAACTGGCCACCGCGTAGTGCTCGACGATCTGGCGGGGCTTCTTCAGCCGCCACTCGCGCACGCCGTAGTGGCGCTTCGAGTAGGCGGCCATCTCGTGCTTCCGCTTCGCCCCGAAGGGGATGAAGCGGCGGTGGATCCAGCCAGGGACCGACCGGCGCCGCTGGGGCGCCCGGTCGGTCCTACTGACCGGCCTTTGCAGTCAGTCGAAGGCGGTCGGGTCGAGACCGCCGGTCGCGCCGAGGTCGGGACCGAGGTCGCCGCCCGACTGCTTGACCTTGAACGGCTCGACCCGCCCGCGGAAGGCGTTGCCGAAGGTGTAGACCGGCATCCCGATCTGCGTGATCTCGTAGATCCGGGGCTGGTCGGCGATGAAGGTCCGCAGGCAGCCGTGGCTGGCCGGGTAGTTCGGCACCGACTCGTAGCCGTGCGTCGCGTAGCCCCGGATGAAGTAGGACGAGTAGTACATCCCCTTCTCGTTGTAGCCCGGGTCCTTCCAGTAGAAGCTGTAGGTGCCGAGGATGGTCGGGGTGGCCGGGGCGCCGGAGGCGACCGGGAAGATCGCGTACGGCTTCTTGCCCTTCGAGAAGACGATCACCTGCTTGGAGAGCGGCGCCTCCATGTGGTCGCCGAGCTCGGGACGACGCACGTGGTAGCCGCCCTTGCGGTTGAAGACCCGCTTCACGACCGTCTTCGACGCCTCGGCGTTGCGGGTCATGTCGTTCAGCTTGCGGTAGGCGAGGACGGCGCGGTCCATCTTGCCGTTGAAGCACTTGCCCTGGGCGGGGACCAGCGCCAGCCGATTGAGGGCCTTGCGGAAGCCCTTGACGACCTTGCCGCACTCACCGTGGCTGAGCGAGACGTACTTGACCTTCCAGGACTTGTGGACCGTGCTGTCCTTGGAGACGGGGCGGGCGCCGGCCTTGCCCCAGTACTTGGCGCTGACGCCGTAGCGGTTGCCGCCCTTGGTCACGACGGTGGTCTCGAAGGTGCCGTAGTTGCGACCACCGGCCTGCTTGACCTTGACCTTGCGGGTGTCGAAGCGCTTGCCGTCCTTGTACAGGTAGACCGCGACCCGCTGGCCGTTGCGGAACGGCTTGAGCGAACCGTGGATGCGGATCTCGCTCATGATCTTGGCCCGACCGTGCTTGAGGCCGAGCGGCTTGATCTTGACCTGGCTCTTGGCCGGTCCATCCGGGATCACGCCTCCACCGCTCTGGGCCGCGGAGGCGCTGCCTCCGAACAGGAGGAGAGCGGCGAGGCCGCAGCTCAGGACGGCGACGATTCGGGCACTGAGGCTGAGGTCATGGGAGAGCGATCGGACGTGCATGGGGGCTCCTGCGTTCGGCTACTGGTCAGGGAATTGTAGTCGTGCCGCCAGATCAAGCCATGTGCGAGGCCGCGTCGGCAATTTCGGATGCCGGTTCGGTCTCGTCGTCGAACGACTCGGCCCGGTCGCTGATCATCAGGAAGGCGACCAGTACGCCGACCACGGCGATCCCCACGGAGAGCGTCATCGCGTGGCTGAGGCCGTAGACGAAGGCGTCGTGACCGGCCGTCATCAGCTTGTCGGCCTGGCCCGCCGGGACGCCGTCGAGGTGCGGGGCGCCGCCGGTCAGCTGGTGGGCGAAGTCGGAGCGCTGCGACTCGGACAGCCCGCCCTGCCCGCCGAGGGTGCTGCCGAGCCTCGTCTTGGCCTCGCTCTGGAAGAGGGCTCCGAGGGCCGCGACGCCGAAGGTGCCGCCGACCATGCGGAACATCGAGAGCACGCCGGAGGCGACCCCGGCCTTGGTCTTCGGCACCGCGTTCATGGCCGCGGTCGACATCGGCGACATGGTCAGGCCGATGCCCGCGCCGAGGATGATGAAGCTGGGCAGGATGTCGCCGAAGGTGGTCCCGTCCTCGATCGTCGAGAAGAGGTAGAGCGAGATCGCGATCAGGGTCATCCCGACCACGATCGGCCAACGCGGGCCGATCCGGTCGGCGAGGCGGCCGGAGATCGGCGCCGCGACCATGATCACCAGGGTGGTCGGCAGGAACCTCACCCCCGCCTCGAGCGCGGTGTAGTCGAGGATGTTCTGCATGTAGAGGGCGAGGAAGAAGAAGACGCCCATCATCGCGAAGGAGATGATGAAGGCGACCACGACCGAGCCGATGAAGTTCCGGCTCTTGAACAGGCCGAACTCGATGATCGGCGCGGTGACCCGGTTCTCGGTCACGACGAAGGCGATCAGCGAGACGATCGAGACCGCGATCAGGGCGATCACCGAGGCGGATCCCCAGCCCCAGGTGTTGCCCTCGATCAGGGCGAGGACGAGGGCGGTGAGGCTGATGGTGAGGATGCCGACGCCGAGGTAGTCGACCTTGCGGCCGACCGTGGTGTCGCGCGACTCGCGGACCACGAACAGCGCCGCGAGGACGGCCAGGATGCCGACCGGGAGGTTGATGTAGAAGATCGCGCGCCAGGAGACGTGCTCGGTCAGGAAGCCGCCGAGGACCGGGCCGATCGCCAGGGCCAGGGCGGAGACGCCGGCCCAGGTGCCGATCGCCTTGCCGCGCTCGGCCGGCGGGAAGGCGTCGGTGATGATCGAGAGGGTGCCGGGCATCATGAAGGCGGCGCCGATGCCCTGGAGCACGCGGCTGGCGACCAGGGAGAAGTTGTCGGGGGCGAATCCGGCGGTGGTCGAGGCGACCGTGAAGACGACGACGCCGAAGACGAAGGCCCTGCGGCGGCCGAAGATGTCGCCGATCCGCCCGCCGACCGCGAGCAGCACCGCGAAGGAGAGGGTGTAGCCGTTGACGATCCACTCCAGGCCGGAGATCGAGGTGTCGAGGTCGCGTTGGATCGAGGGGAGCGCGACGTTGACGACGGTGTTGTCGAGCATCACCATGAAGAGCGCCAGGCACATCGCGCCCAGCGTCCACCACTTGCGGTTCTCGTCGGTGATCAGGTGCTGGTAACGGCTCACTGCTTCACTGCTCCTTCCAACTGCTCATGTATCGCTGCGAGGTCGTCCCGCTCGATCAGGCGTGAGAGCAGGGAGTCGAGTTCCTTGAGTTCCTCCTCGGTGAAGCTGTCGGCCAGCTTCACGGCGCCGACGGCGCGCCCCATCAGGGCGGCGTTGGTCACCTGGTGCCCCTCGTCGGTCAGCGCGATCACCCGGCGGCGCCGGTCCTCCGGGTCCTCGACCCGGGAGACGAGGCCCTTGCGCACGAGGCTGTCGACCGCCCGGCTGACCGCCGGCATCGAGGCCCCGGTCGATTCGCTGATGTCGGCGAGGCAGAAGCGCTCGCGCGACTCGAAGACCCCGAGTTCCATGATCGCCTTGAACTCGAGGAAGGAAAGGCCTTGGGCGCCGGCATCGAGGAGAGAGGTCGAGGCGGCGCCGTAGGAGAGCATGCGACGAAAGAGCGTCCCGAACTGCAGGGCGACCCGGATCGCCTCGGGCGAGGCGGCATCGATCACTTCCTGACCGCTCGGCTCCTTCGTCAATTCGCTCATGTCGGCAATAGTTGCGCTCTCGCAACTATTTGTCAACCGAAAAGGTTGCCAACGTGATGCACATCACACCGACACCCCCGGTGCGGTCGGTTATCGACCGTCAGGGTGGATAACCGACCGCACCGGGGATGGGCTCGGGGTCTAGGCGTTCGGCGCGGCGGGTACCGGGGTGGCCGCGGGCTGGTTCGTCGCCTCGGTCTCGCCGGGCTCGGCCTGGATCGGCTCGGGGCCGCCTTCGAGGTTGATCCTCGGCAGCCACTCGAGCCAGGCCGGCAGGTACCAGTTCCACTTGCCGAGCAGCTTCATCGTGGCCGGGACCAGGATGCCGCGGACGATCGTCGCGTCGATCAGGACCGCCGCCGCCAGCCCGACGCCCATCTGCTTGAACTCCAGCATCGAGAGGGTGGCGAAGATCGAGAACACGGCGACCATCACGATCGCGGCCGAGGTGACCGGGCCGGCGGTCCGCCTGAGACCGGACTCGATCGCCTCCGAGGTTCCCGCCCCGGCGTCATGCGCCTCCTTGATCCGGCTGAGGATGAAGACGTGGTAGTCCATCGACAGTCCGAACAGGACCACGAAGAGGAACATCGGCAGCCAGGCGGTGATCCCGCCCATCGACTCGAAGCCGAGCAATCCCTCGAGGTGGCCCTCCTGGAAGACCCAGACGATCAGCCCGTAGGCGGCGCCGACCGAGAGCAGGTTGAGCAGGATCGAGGTCAGCGGGATCACGATCGAGCGGAAGGCGACCAGCAACAGCAGGAACGCGGTCATCAGCACGAAGGCGAAGACCAGCGGCGCCCGGCTCTTCATCAGGGAGTTGAAGTCCTCCGAGCCGGCGGTCATGCCGTTGACGTTGGTCTCGGTCCCCGGCACCTTGCCGATGGTCTCCGGGATCACGTCCTCGCGCAGCTTGCTCAGGGCCTGGCCCGACTTCTCGTCGGTGCCGGCCCCGGCCAGCGGCACGTTGACCACGGCGACCTTGCCGTTCGGGCTGATCTGGGTGGTCACCGGCGAGCCGAACTCCTCCGGCCCGTCGACCGCCTCCTTCAACCGAGAGATGCCCTGCTGGACCTCCGGCGCGAGCACGTCGTCTGACTCGATCACCACGTTGGCCGGCTCGGGGCCGCCCGGGAAGGCCTGGTCGACCTTGTTGTACGCCTTGATCACCGGCAGGTCCTGGGGCAGTGACTCGACCCCGGGCACCACCGTGTGGAGCTTGAAGGCCGGGATCGCGAGCAGCAGCAGGAAGCAGCCCGCCAGGGCGGCCGAGATCCCCGGCCGGCGCAGCACGGTCCGCACGAACCTGGCCCAGAAGCCGTCCCGGTTCACGGCCCGACGGTCCCGCAGACGGCCGAGCAGGGGGATCCTCCCCTTGTCGACCCGGTCGCCGAGCCAGGCGAGGATCGCCGGCAGCACGGTCAGCGAGCCGATCACCGCCACCGCGACCACGATGATCGTGCCGGTCGCGAAGGAGGCGAAGGTGGCGTCGCCGGTCATGTACATGCCGGCCATCGCGATCATCACCGTGATCCCGGAGACGATCACCGCCCGACCGGAAGTGGCCGCCGCCGCTTCCAGCGCGGCTCTCTCCGAGCGTCCCGCCGCTCTCTCCTCACGTTCTCGCCGCAGGTAGAAGAGCGAGTAGTCGACCCCGACCGCGAGGCCGATCAGCAGGATCACCGAGTTGGCCGCATCCGACATCGGGGTGATGTGACTGACCAGGGCGGTCAGGCCGATCGCCGCGCCGACCGCGGTCAGGCCGAGCAGCAGCGGCACACCGGCCGCGATGAAGGCGCCGAAGGCCAGCACCAGGATGATCAGGGTCACCGGCAGCGAGGTGAACTCGGCCTTCTTGAAGTCGTCCTCGAAGGCCTGGCCGACCTGGGCGTTGGCCGAGGCGTCGCCGAACTGGTCGAACTCGAACCCGGGCGCGCGGGCGCGGGCCTCGCTGACCACGTCCTCGGTCGGCGCGAGACGATCGGTCAGCTGGTCGTCGTCGCCCTCGAGATCGAAGGAGACGAGCCCGGAACGGCCGTCGGCCGAGAGCTGGGACTGGTTGCCCGGGGTGAACGGCTGGTCGACGTTCGAGACGTACGGCGTCGCGTTCAGCTCACGGGCCAGGTTGGTGACCGTCTCACGGAAGTCCGGGCTGCGGTTGCTGCCGCCGGGAGGGGCGGTGACCAGGACCGATTCGGAGGCGTTCTCGGGGAAGTTCTGGGACACCGCGACCTCGGCTCGGCCCGACTCCCCCACGCCGCTCTCGGCGTCGGTCTGGGTCCGGGTTCCGACCATCCCGCCGAGGACTACGGCGAGGACGACGAAGAGGAGCCAACCCCAGATCGCTGTCTTGCGATGGGTTGCGCTCCACCTTCCGGCACGGGCGGCGATGTTTCGACTGGGATTCATGACACCAGCCTGGCCTCGCGCGGGCCGCAAGAAAATAGGGCTGGCTGGCGTCGGCCGGTGCGGAGAACCACACCCGCAAAGCGGCGATGCGGGGGTTTTCCGCACCATCGCGTCGCCCGGCATGGGTCAGAATCCAGTCATGGGCAGCGCCTCCAACCTGCGCTTGAGACTCAGCTGGCTGGCCGTGCTCGGCTTTTTCGTCGGGGCCGGCGGAATCGTCATGGCCTCGCTCAGCCACATCGATTTCGACTCGCCGCTGCTCTTCATCATCCTGCAGGCCCTGACCGGGTGGATCTGGCTGGGGGTCGGGATCTTCGCCTGCTGGCGCCGCCCCGACAACCAGTTCGGCGCCTGGCTGGTGATCACCAGCTTCATCTGGCTCGGCCAGTTCCTGACCTGGTCCAACTCCTCGCTCGTCTTCTCCGCCGGCCTGATCCTGTCGAACCTCTTCCCGATCGCCCTGGTCGAGACGATGGTCCGCTTCCCGACCGGCCGGATCGAGTCCGAGATCGACCGCTGGGTGATGCGGACCGTGGTCGGCGTCTCCGTGCTGCTGATGATCGCGCTGCTGTTCAGCACCTCCGATCAGCTCGGGTACGACGGCGCCCCGACCAACCTCTTCATGCTGGCCGATGCCGCCACGGCGACGACGGTCCTCTTCATCATCGCCAACGCGGCCGCGGTCGTGCTCACCCTGACCCTGATCCGCAGCTTCATCGGCAAGTACTCGAAGGCGAGCCCGCCGATGCGACGGCTGCTCGGCCCGGTGCTGTGGACGTCGACCGTGCTGCTGGCCCTGCTCGGCGCCTCCTCCCTCTTCCAGATCGCGACCCTGGACGGCCCGCAGGAGATCGTCTCCATCCTCGCCGCCGCGACCGCGATGTGGCTGCCGCTCGCCTTCCTCCTCGGCCTCTTCCGCAGCCGGCTGGTCCGTGGCCAGGCCCTCGGCCGCATGCTGGAGAAGGTCGCCCACGAGAGCGATCCGCTCCGGATGCAGGAGGCGGTGGCCGAGGCGCTCGGGGATCCGTCGGTCCTGCTCGCCTTCTGGCTGCCGGCGCCGAAGCGCTACGTCGACGCGCGCGGCCTGCCGATCTCGGAGCCGGAGCCGGGATCGAACCGGGCCGGGAGCCAGGTCGACATGGACGGGCGCAAGGTCGCGCTGATCATCCACGACGGGGCTCTGCTGGAGGAGCCGGAGAAGATCGAGGCGGTCAGCCGCGGCGCTGCTCTGGCCTTCGAGAACGCGCGCCTGGAAGCCGAGGTCATGGCGAACGTGGCCGAGCTGAGGGCCTCCCGCTCCCGGATCGTCGAGGCCGGCGACGCGGCCCGCCGCGAGATCGAGCGGAACCTCCATGACGGCGCCCAACAGCATCTGGTCTCGCTGGCGCTGAAGCTGCAGATGGCCCGGGCCCGGGTCGATTCCGAACCGGGAGAGGCGATCGAGATCCTGGACGGGGCGAGCGCCGAGCTGGAGCAGACCCTGGCCGAGCTCCGCGAGCTGGCCCGCGGCATCCACCCCGCCGTCCTCTCCGACCGCGGCCTTGACGCCGCCCTGCTCGCCCTCGCCCACCGCGCCCCGCTGCCGGTCGAGGTCGGGGAGATGCCGTCCGACCGCCTGCCCGAGCCGGTCGAGGCGGCGGCCTACTACGTGGTCGCCGAATCCCTGACGAACGTGGTGCGCTACGCCGAGGCGACCCGGGCCAAGATCGACATCCACCGGGAGAACGGCACGGTCCGGATCCGGATCGCCGACGACGGCGTCGGCGGGGCCGACCCCTCCCTGGGCTCGGGCCTCAAGGGCCTCTCCGACCGGGTGGCCGCCCTGGACGGACGCTTCGAACTCGAAAGCCCCAGCGGCCAGGGCACGATCGTGGAAGTGGAGATCCCATGCGGGTAGTGGTGGCTGACGACTCGATCCTCCTGCGCGAAGGCGTGGTGCGGGTCCTGGAGGACGACGGTTTCGAGGTGGTCGGCCAGGCCGGCGACGCGGAGGATCTGCTGCGGAAGGTCGGTGCTCACGCCCCCGATGTGGCCGTGGTCGACATCCGAATGCCCCCGAACCTGACCGACGACGGCCTGCGGGCCGCCCGTGAGATCCGCGAGAAGCACCCCGGCACCGGAGTCCTGGTGCTCTCCCAGTACCTGGAGGAGAGCTACGCCCTGGAGCTGGTCGCGGACTCGGCCGAGGGGGTTGGCTACCTGCTCAAGGACCGGGTCGCGGAGATCGACCGTTTCACCGAGTCGGTACGCCGGGTCGGCAGCGGCGGCTCCGCGCTCGATCCCGAGGTGGTCTCGCATCTGCTGGGCCGGCGCCGGCGGGAGGATCCGCTGGAGGTGCTGACCACCCGCGAGCGCGAGGTTCTGGGGCTGATGGCCGAGGGTCGCTCGAACCGGGCGATCGCGGAGAGCCTGGTGGTGACCGAGCGGGCGGTCGAGAAGCACGTGACCAGCATCTTCAGCAAGCTCGACCTCGCCCCGACCGCCGAGGACCACCGCCGAGTGCTGGCGGTCCTCACCTACGTCAAGGCCATCGGCGACTAGCCCGCGACCCTTCTGAGCCCGCGAGATGCAGTTTGGGTGCGCATATCGCACCCAAACTGCATCTCGCGGGCTTGTGACGTGTCAGTCGTCTCCGAGGGCTCGGCGGCGGGAGTGGCGGACCCAGGCTCGGTTCATCGCGAGGACGATCAGAATCACGATGCCGATCGGGATTGCCACCGCCAGAGCCACGAGCGTCACTCCGGCGGCCACTCCGAGCAGCCGGCCGGCGTCGTCGACCGCGTCGGAGACGCCCCACGATGACTCATCGTCGGACACCGTGTCAGCACCCGTTTCGACGCTCAACGAGACCGGGGTGTAGTCGGCCCGGCGCTCGAGCCGGTTGAGACGGGTCTTGGCGGCCCGCAGGTCGTAGCGCTCCCAGCGGATCCGCCGTTCCAGATCCTGCCGCTCGGTCTCGTCGTAGGTGACTTCGAGCTCGCCCAGCAGGCTCTTGATCCTCGCCTTCGAGTCGGCGATGTCGTCCTCGGCGTCATTCGTCGGGGCGGTGATGTCGACCAGCTCCTGGCTGCGGGCCCTGAGGTCCGCGATCTCCGATAGATCCGCGACCGCCGACTCGATCTCCCCCGAGGGGATCAGCAGCTTGAAGGTGGCTCCCGCCTCGCCTTCCTCGCCGTCGGTCACCTTCGAGTTCATGACGATTCCCTTGTGGTCATCGGTCACCGAAACGACCTCGTTGGCGACGTCCTGGACCCCGGACGGATCGGTCCCGAGCGTGATCTCGGCCTCCCGGGCGACGTCACGCGAGCCGGGCCGGAGCTGGGTCAGGCTCTTCCTGACAGCCGAATCGGCCATCGCCGCCGAAGAGTTGGACTGGAACTCAGGACTGGACTGGGTCTGCGCCCGCGGGAACGACCCGAGCGTCTCCCCCGCCTTTCCGCCGGCCGAGTCGTACGTGGCCGAGCTCCCGGCCTTGTCCGCCATCGTGGTCGGGACGTCGGAACCGCCGTCCCCAGACCCGAACTGCTTCGAGTCGAAGGTGTTGACCGCCACCGCGGCCACGAACAGGACGCCCGCGACCCCGGCCAGTGCCGGCAGCAGGATCCGGTTGCCGTGGACACGTCGCCGCAGACGTTCGGCCCAGCTGCCGACCCGGCCGCTTCCCCGACGGCCGACCGCCGCCTCCTCCGCCCACTCGGGCGGGAAGTGATCGGCGACCGCCCGATCCAGGCTCTCGATGAACTCGGGCTCCGGGGTCGGCCGCGCCTCGCGCAGCGCCCGGGCCAGATCGGCGAACTCGTTTTCCAGATCGTGGCTCATCGGGCCACCTCCTCGGCAGAGCCCATCGCGCTCCGCAGTCTCGTCATCGCCCGGCTGAGGCGGGTCCCCACGTTGCTGGGCGTGTAGCCGGTCGCCTCGGCGATCTCGACGTTGTTCAGCCCGGCGAAGAACTTCAGGGCGACCATCTCGCGGTCGGCCGGGGAGAGCGTCCCCAGCGCCGCCATCAGATCCGCCCGTTGCTCCCGCTCGATCACCGTGCCGGCCACCGAGCCCTCGGCCTCCTGCCGATCGGGCTCGATCACCGGCACCTCACGCCCACGTTTCCGCAGCTCGTCCAGCGCCGCGTTGCGGGCGATGCCGAACAGCCAGCCCCGCGCCGTGCCGCGTTTCGGGTCGAACTTCCCCCATTTGCGAAAGGCCCGCTCGAAGGCGAGCGCGGTCACGTCCTCGGCCGCTGCCTGATCGCGCAGCAGCCCCGCGACGTACGAGTAGAGATCGTCCCGGCTGCCCCGGTAGAGATCCTCGAACAGAGGTCTCGGGCCAGGGCGCACCGTCGTGTCAGGTTCCGGGACCGCTTCCAGCATGCCGTTCATACCCAGACTACGGCCGAACGGATAAACCGTCACAGCACCAAGCGGAGTCCGATCATCCATTCATGGATGTTGTGATCGGACGAGTTTCCGTGGCCGTCCGGCGTAGACCGGACGGCATGCAGTTAAGCCTCGTAGGGCTCGAAGTCTGAGGTGCGGGCTCCGCAGACCGGGCAGAACCAGTCCTCGGGGATGTCCTCGAAGGCCGTGCCGGCCGGGATGCCGCCGTCCGGATCGCCCTCGGCCGGGTCGTAGATCCAGCCACACGAAACGCAGATCCAGAGCTTGGTCGTGGTGGTACTCATGGTTGCCAGGTTACCCAAGCCCGATCGGCGATACGGTGCAGCCAGTGAACAAGTTTCCGGAAGCCGGGCCCGGAGAGGCGCTGAATCTTGGAGAGCCCTCCGAGCCCAGGCCCGCAGCGACCATCCTGCTGCTGAGGGACCGTGACCAGGGCGGGCCGCTCGAGGTGCTGATGCTGAAGCGCTCGGCCGAGTCCCATTTCATGCCGAGCGTCTGGGTCTTCCCGGGCGGATCGCTCGACCCCGCCGACGGTGACGGGCTGGCCGGCCTCAAGGTCTGCGCCGCGCGCGAGCTCCACGAGGAGGCCGGGATCGAGCTCCACCCGTCGACCGAGATGGTCCCGCTCGCCCGCTGGGTGACCCCGGAGATCGTGAAGACCCGCTTCGACACCTGGTTCTTCCTGGCCGAGGCGCCCGAAGGGGTCGAGGCCGAGCCGGACCAGTTCGAGATGACCGAGGCGCTGTGGCTGAACCCGGCCGACGCGCTGGCGGCGGCCGAGGCTGATGACCTGGCGATCGCCTTCCCCACCATCAAGCAGCTCGAGGCACTGGTTCCCGCCGCCGAGGCGGCCGAGGCGATGAGTCGGGCCGCGGCGGACCCGAACGCCTCCCGGATCGTGTTGCCGAAGGTGATCGGCGAGGAGCGGAACGCCCGGATCGTGCTCCCCCACGAGGACGCCTACCCGGACTGATCCGCCGCGGCCTCGGTCCGGAGCCGGAAGAGATCCCGCATCGCGTGGCTGTAGCGGCCGCTCAGCTCGGCCAGGTAGGCGAGATTCTCGTAGAGCCAGATCCGCCCCATGCCGGCCCCCGCCCCGGCGCCGGCCGAACGGTCCGAGCCGAGCTGACGGATCAGGTCCTCGGCCAGGTCCGGGTCGAGATCGAGCGCCGGCGGCGGCGAGGCCCGACGTTCGATCCTGTCCCCGGCCTCCCGGTACCACTCGCTGACCTGATCGGCCAGCCTCTCCAGGTCCGGGCTCGAACCGGGTGGCGGGGTCTCGAACCAGGGCTGGACCGGGATCAGGCCGATTCCCTGGGCGACGCGCCTGAGCCGGAGCCCGGCCGACGCGAGGGTGACCAGGCTCTCGGGGTCGATCGTCTCGCCCGAGGCCTCGTCGAGGTACTGGCGCAGGGCGGCGTCGAGACGGTCCGCGGCGCCGACCAGGCCGGCCCAGACGTCGTCGTGAACCCCGGGCCGGCCGGCCAGCGCCCCGAGGGCCCGCTCCCGGATCAGCGCCGCTCCGGCCCGTAGAGTCTCGGCCAGCGAACCGCTGATCAACGCGGCGGCTCCGCGCGGCCAGATCATCAGCCCGACCAGCAGGCTCACCGCGCAGCCGACCGCGACGTCCTGGATCCGGATGATCGCCACCTGCCATCCGACCGGCTCGATCAGGTTGTAGAGCACCATCACCAGCAGCGCGAACCCGGCCTGGCCCGCCGCGAACGAGAGTGCCCGCGGCGCGTAGGCGGCGAACAGGACCGAGAGCGGCAGGGCGATCCAGAGCAGGGCCGTCGAGTTGCCGATCAGCTCGATCAGGAGCGTGCCGATCAGGATGCCGACCAGGGTCCCGCCCAGCGCCCGTCCGATCGATCCTCTGGTCCCGAGGGCGTTGTTGCGAAGGATCGAGAGCGTGCCGAGGACCACCCAGAAGGCGTTCTGGACCGAGAGCAGGTCGGCGGCGTACACGGCCAGGGCGATCCCGACCGCTCCCCGGACGCTGTTGCGCAGCCAGGTGGATCCGAGGGCCGCGTGCTCGGAGATCAGCCGTCCGGTCGCCTTCACCTGGCTGCGGCTTCGCACCGACACCCAGGACCAGATCGAGCCCAGCGGGCCCGGCGCCTTCTCGCGCTCGGTCGCGATCGCGACCAGCCGGGCGACGTCGAGAGTGGCGTAGGCGACCTTGCGGAGCCGGAACTCGTGCTCGAGCCGCCGCGCCGCCCGTTCGTAGCCGTCATCCCCGACCTCCTCCAGGGCGGTCGCGGAATCGTCGACCAGGCTTGCCAGAGCGGCCTTGACCTCGGCCCCGGCGAGGTCGGTCCTGCCGCCGGCCAACGCCGCGGCCGCGTCCTCCATCAGGTCGGCGGTCGCCGCCCGGAGGCGCCGGGCGTTCGACCCGTCGAGATCGATTCCCGCGCCGGGGACGGTGATCAAGCCGTGGAGCCATCCCAGCTCGTCGACCAGACCGGCGATCGCGGCGCTGACCCCGGTCGCGCCGGTCGGCCGGTGCGGGGTCGAGAGGAAACGCCGACGCAGGCCCCGCACCCGCTCACCGGATGTTTCGCGCAGCTGCTCGGAGCCGGGATCGCGGATCAGGGCGGAGAGGGCGGCGCAGGAGGCGGACGAGTGGCGTCTCAGGTCGCCGATCCAGGGCAGGCGCCAGAGCAGGTAGGTGGCGGGGATGCAGATCGCGCAGGCCAGCAGCCAGCCGGCGAGACGGTCGTCGATCGCCGCGGTGGGCGCCTCGATCATCAGTGGCAGGGCGAGCAGGAGGACCGCGCCGTTGCGGGCCGCGGCGACGTACGGGTTGACCACGCCGAAGAAGAAGATCAGGAACGAGATCAGGCCGGCCGCGACCACTCCCACGGCGGCGGCCGAGGTGGAGAGCAGCGTGCCGAGGGCGATCAGGCCGCAGCCCGCCACGACCAGGGTCAGCCAAGCGATCAGCCGAGGGCCGGGGCGTCCCGCGAAGGTCACCATGGCCAGCAGGATGAAGGCGCCGAAGGCCGCGAAGGGCGTCGAGCTCTTGCTCAGGAAGGCGGAGGCTAGGGCGAAACAGGCCGGCATGAAGATCGCCGTCCGCAGGGCCACCCGGAAGGCGGCCGGATCGATCCGGTCAGTCAGCCGGGAAAGGCGCAAGCCCCGCGTTCCACGGTCCGGCCGGATAGGTGTGGAGGCCCTCTTCGTCCATCTCGGCGTGGAGGCGGCGGAAGAGCTCCCCGGCGTTGGTCAGAGCGAGCTTCAGCTCGTCGTTCGATCGTTCCCGCAGGCGCCAAAGGAACCAGAGCTGACGGTCGTTGATCCCGAAATCGACCTCGCGGTCGATCGTGGTGGTCCACTCGAGGAAGCCGGGCGAGAAAAGCTCCCGCAGGGCGATCGGGTCGTGTTCCTGGGGCACGGTGGCGAGGAAGCTCTTGTTGAAGTCGATCGACTCGAACTCGACCTTGCGGCGCGACACCCGCTGCTTGACGAACTCGCCGGCGTTCGCCTCGATCGACTCGACGTTGAAGGCGGGGACGACCTTGGCCAGGTCCGGCATGTGGGCCTTGGCGAGGATCGCGGTGGGCACCACGCTCTTGCGCATGAAGCCGCCGACCTCTTCCTCGTCCGCGTCGCAGCAGGCGCCCCAGAAGTCGGGGGCGAGCTCGCCGGTCAGACGGTTGCTGCCGCCGACGCAGAGCGCGACCGGGCCGTCGACCGGATTGATGCCCCCGACCGCCTCCCAGGTGACCTCGCCGGCCCCCTTGTAGGCGGAGACGACCTCGGCCCATTTCTCCGATTCCTTCGCCACAGGCGTCCACCCTACCCGTAGCCACGGCCGTAGCCTCAGAGTAGGATGGCGCCGTACTGATTTCAACTGAGGGGAAGTGCTTATGAGTGGCGCACTGATCGCGCTGATAGTGATTGTCGTAGTCGCCCTGATCGCGGTGTTCTGGTACATCGCGACCCGCAACGGCATCATCGCCTCGCGGAACCGGGTCGAGGAGTCGTGGAGCGGCATCGACGTCCAGCTGAAGCGCCGCCATGACCTGGTCCCCAATCTGGTCGAGACCGTCAAGGGCTACGCGACTCACGAGCAGAAGGTCTTCGAGGAAGTGACCAAGGCGCGCGCCGACGCGATGGCCGCCCAGAGCGTCGGGGACACCGCGCAGGCCGAGGCCGGGCTGAACCGCTCGCTGGCCGATCTCCGCGCCGTCGCCGAGCAGTACCCGGATCTGAAGGCGACCGAGAACTTCCAGCAGCTGAGCCGGAACCTCTCGGAGCTCGAGGACGAGATCCAGGCCTCCCGTCGGATCTACAACTCGAACGTCCAGAGCTTCAACACGAAGATCCAGCAGTTCCCCGCCTCGATCGTCGCCAACCAGGGCGGCTTCACGGCGAAGGAGTTCTTCGAGATCGAAGACGCCGCCGAACGGGCCACCCCCTCGGTCAGCTTCTAACGACCAACCCCTCGTCAACTGAAACTCGGAAGGCGTCCCTGCGACGCTTTCCGAGTTTCAGTTCTTTTTGGGGCTGGCGACTGCGGGTGCGGACATTTTGACGCCGCCTCGATACTCGACCACGTCCCAATCCCAGATCCGGAGTTGCGCGCCAAACCGCAGTTGACGGTGCCTGGACCGACGGGCAAGCGGCTTGAACGAGCCTCGGGGAAGGGCGACTCTCAGCCAGTTGTACGGGCTCTGGGTCACGAGGCAGTTGTCCGGTGACGAGACCGTCAGGCGATGCCCATCAAGCCTGATCCGGGCGGGATCGGACGGAGTCGGGGCGAAGTCGAACCTAAGCGATCGATTCACGACACGTGGGCGGATCCGCAGGCGCGCCGGCAGCTGGATCGTGAGCCGAGAGTCCGAACAGCCTATGTTCTCGACGATGTTGTCGGGGCTGGCGACGCCACCGAGCCAGATCTTGAGCGAGGGACGCTTGCTGGCCCCGAAGCCGAACCTGGCCTTCATGCGAAGGCCGGAGATCGACTGTGCGCACCGGCCACGGCTGAGCAGGTCGGGGGTCGACGGCGCCAACGCCCCGACCCCGTTCGGGCAGTCGAGGGCAGGCAGGGTCGCGACGCCCGTGTCGGTGCCCCAGCCCTGGTCCACGCTCCCGGAGGCGGCGCTGGACTTGAGGACGTAGATCCCCGTCTGGCAGACGGCCCCGGAAGAGCAGTTTGATTCACGGTCGAAGGTGCCGCCCGTGAACACCGAATCGCCCGGACCGAACACGGCGTCGACCGGGCTCCCCGCGCGGGGACCGATCAGAGCCTTGGTCGTGCTCTGCCACTCGCCTGTCGGCTTCAGCACGACGGACTGGTACCTGTAGTCGGGCATGGAGTACTCCTGCTCGTACGACCCGGCGGAGCGTCCCGCATCGTCGATCGACGTGATGGCGAAACCCGTGTCCCCATAGTCCGGTGTGGTCCCGTCCTGATCCAGCCTCGCCCAGAAGCCGCCGCTGCCGCAGCGACCGCTGCACTCGGCGACGCCGCCACCCATCTGGATCCGGCCGGCCTCGTCAGCTTTCAGGATGTACACGCCCCCGCCTATGAGCGTTTCCGCGTCCAAGACCGAAGGAAAGATCGCGGTGGCATCGCCGTCCGGTCCGTACGAAAGATCCGGTGTGCCGTCGGGCAGATAGCGAGTCACTCTCGGCGTCCAGCCGAAGCCACCGCCCGGGTCGGCCAGTTGCACGAAGCTGGCCTCGTAGATCCGCCCGGATCCATCCGCCGCGATCTGGTGGACGTCCTTCTCCAGCCCGGGGACGGTCCCGAAGGATGCGATCGGCTCGCCGGACAGGTCGAGCTTGGTCATCACCGGCGAGGCCGTGTCCAGATGACCTGATTCATATGTGTCGCCCGCCACGTAGATGCTGCCGCCGACGACCGCGACCGCTCGGATCGAGTGGCGGTCCTGAGGCGGCGTCGCGTCGAAGTCGACCGACGCGAACCCGTTCACCCCGAAACCGGGATCGGGGGTTCCGTCCGCCTGGTACTTGGTGATGCCGTCCTGGCCCACGAGAAGCGGCGAGGTGCTTTGCGTGATGAGTGAGAGGAAGGGGCCGGCGCCGAGCGGCAGCACCCCGCCTCCGGCGAAGCCCTGGTCCCAGGCACCATCCGGATCGAGCCTGAGCAGCCTGTACTCAGATTGGTCTCCACCGCATTCACCCTGAGAGACGAGCACGTAGACGCCGCCATCCGGGATCGGAGCCAGCTGACTCAGGCGAAGGCATGGGCCGAGATCATCCAGGCTCGATGCTCGCGCCTGGTGAGGCACGGCGAGCAGGCACAGGAACATAAGAACGAGAACCGGGAACAGGGACGAGACACGGACGGACTGGGACAGACGGATACCACTCACCTCCTTTGGCGGTACCCGGTCAAACACCCTCTTCGGGGAGAGTTGCGGTCAGCTGGAGGCAGGCGGGCCGAACAGGGCCGCCCACCAGACTCGGGTGAGCGAGGAAGCGATCTCGCTCGGGTCTCCCTCGCCCTGGGCGAGGTGGACCTGGAAGCTACGCTCGGTCATCAGCACGAGACCCTCGGACATCGCCTCCGGGTCGAGCGCGTCGCTCACGGCCCCGATCTTCTGGAGCCGCTCGATCTCCTGTCTGGTGCCGTCGACGACCGTTTCGAGGACGGTGCTCCACAGCTCCCGCACTTCCTCGTCATACGTGGCGGCCTCGCCGGCCAGGGCCAGGAGCTCCGAGCTGTCGGCGTAGACGCGGGCCATGCCGTAGATGCCGCGCTCGATGTCGCGGCGATGATCGTCCCCCTCCTGCCAGCACCGCCCGAGCCGGTTCTGATGCGAGGCGATCAGGTCCTCGAGCGCACCGAGGAGAAGCTCCTCCTTGTCGCCGAAGTAGACGTAGAACGCGGAACGGGCGACCCCCGCCTCCCGGGTCACGGCCTCGACGGTGAGGTCCTTGAACGACCCGGCGGCGGACTGGTTGACCGCCGCCTCGATCAGCTCCTGCCGGGTCCGCTCATGGCGACGTCGTCGATTATGTCGTCGCTCCAGCGAGGTCGGCACCCGCCAAGCATAGGTGGATCAGCGGCGCTTCTTCTTCGGGGGGAAGATCGTGAAGCGGAGGGTGATGTCCGGGGTCGAGTTGTAGACCTTGTCCTCGGCGCGGAAGAAGGCGATGTAGCTGCCCGGAACGGGCTTGAAGGTCTTCGAGCGGGCCGCGAAACGGACCAGGTTGAGGCCGACGTGGGTCTCCCACTCGTTGTAGCCCTGGAAGCGCCGGATCGTGCGGGTGTGACGTCCCTTGCCGCGCTTGACCAGCCGGTAGTAGTCGACCGACGCGGACCCGCCCTCGCTCAGCGAGAACATGTAGCCGATGCCCTTCCCCTTGGGCCCGATGAAGGGCGGGGCGGCATTGGTTCCGTCCTTGGTGAACTGGTTGCCGTCCAGGGTCGGCGGCTCGGTGTCGAAGTTGATCGGCGGAGCCGGTCCCGGGTCCGAGTTCGGGTCACCGGGATTGTCGGAGACCGTGACCGTGCCACGGACCGACGTGTGGACCTTGCAGACGAACTCGTAGGTGCCCGGATGGTCGAAGGTGACCTTGTACTCGCTGCCCGGCTGATGGTTCGGGAAGCTGGTGTCCGGATCCGAATCCCACTGGGTGGCGTTGGGCTCCTGCCCGGTCACCGAGTGCTGGGTGTCGGGGCCGGTCCAGGTCCAGGTCACCGACTCGCCGAGATCGACGTGCGGAGTCTTGTTCGACCACTGGAAATCGGCGATCGTCACGCGGGTGTTGTTCGCCGACGCGGGCGAGGCCGCGCAGGCCAGCATCACCGATGCCGCGATGGCGACCAGGGCGCTCCGGACTCCCCTGCCCGGTCCGGATGTCAGTCGACGAGGTACCAACCGCTCATTCCCGCGTGGAGGTGGCTGAAGACATGGCAGTGGTAGAGCCAACGGCCGGGATTGTCCTCGATCCAACGGGCCCGGAAGGAATCGCCGGGACCGAAGGTCTTGTTGTCGACGATGTTTCCGCCCGGCTCGACCCAGCGGTGGCCGTGCGTGTGGAAGGTGTGGAAGTCGTTGTCGATCCCGTAGACGTGCATCGCGATGTCCTCGCCGACCTTCGCGCGGAGGGTCGGGGTGTTGCCCGTGTAGCAGCGTCCGTTGATGCAGAACATCGGACCCTTGATCGGGAAGAACTTGCTGGGGCTGAAGGTGTGGAAGCCGAGGAAGAACTCACGGTCCGGCCGCGGCTCGTCGGGGTCCCGGATCACCAGCGGTCCGAACAGGCCACTGAAAATCGTCAGCTGCTCGAAGGGACCGTGGTCGTGGTAGAGCCAGGTGCCCTGCGTGCCCTCGGGGCACTCCCAGACGTAGGTGAAGGTGCGGCCCGTCTGGACGAACCCGCCCGGATCGGTCCAGTAGCCCTTGTAGGCGCCGTCCATCTCGTTCGAGTAGAAGGCGCCATGGGGGTGCATGGTGACGGGGGTGGAAAGAGTGTTGCGGAAGTGGACGACCAGCGTGTCTCCGACGGTCACGTCCAGCAGCGGACCGGGCACCGTGGCCGGGCCCAGCGGCTTGCTGAAGTCGGTGTCGTAGAGACGGTAGGCACATGCCTGCCCCGTCGTCTTGCCGGTGATCTTGCGGCTGACGCCCTGCCCCATCATCTGGTCACGCCGCGAGGGCATGATGTTCCAGCGCACCGGCTCGGCCTGGATCCAGTACTCCTTGCGGTTGCCCGCGATGTCAGCCTTTGCGAGCGGCGGATTGTTCTTGGCCGCCGCCACCTTCGGGGGAACGTCGATCTTCTTGGCAAGCGCCGCGACGTCCGTGTCGCGGTCGATCGTGAATTGCTTGCCGCCGATGGTGCACACCAGCGCACCACCGGCCAAGCCGAGGAAATTCCTACGGTCCATCGAGCTCATCTCTACGCACCCCCGCCAGGCGGTCTGGCTACTAGTTGGTCACCTTGATCTTCAGGTTCATGACCGTGGAGTGGAGCGAGCAGACGAAGTCATACGTGCCCACCTTGGTCAGAGCCTTCGGACCGAACGTGTACTGGACCGCCGGAGAGTTCGGCGTGCTCAGGTTGTAGTAGTCCTTCGGGGTCAACCCCGCCGGCCCGGTGACCAGGGTCACGTTGTGGGCGTTGGCGTTGTTGTTGTCCCAGACCCACTTGACGGCCTGACCCTTCTTGATGGTCACGTCGGTGGGCGAGAAGTAGTCATCGTGGACGCCGACCGTGGCGGCCAGCTTGGCCGGAGCGGGCTTCGGCTTGAAGCGCTTGTTGACCCGCTTGATGCAGGCGCGGCGCTTGGACGCCTTCTTGATCTTCTTGCACTTCTTCATGGCCTTGGCCTTGGCCCGCTTCTGGGCCGGCGTGAGACCGCTGGTCGTAGCGGTCGCCGCCGACAACGGGGCGGCGACCACGCCGGCGGCCCCCATCGCCAGCGTGACCACTCCGACCGACAGCATCCCTGCCACTCTTGCCTTGATTCCTGACTTCATCTCTGTTGTTTCCTTCCTGCCTTGATTCCTTTGGGGGCTGATCCTGCTCTAGCTGCAGACGACCGGGTCGGCCCGCTCCTCCACGTAGTCCTTGTACGCGGGGTGCGGGGTGCTGATGTTCATCGAGCACTCCTGGTTCTGCGGCGGGTGCTGGGTCACGTAGCCGAAGATCGTCTCCGCGTCACCCGGGCCGTTCGACGGATCGCCGTCGTCCAGGTAGGAGTCGAAGTTGATCTGCAGGCCGGCGCTGCCCTCGACCGCACTCACGTCGAGGTTGGCGACGGTCGGCTGCGGGCAGCCGGGGTAGATGGTGGCGACCGGAACCGAGCCGTTGCCCGGAGCGAAGGTCGAGCCGGCCGAGTTGTCCTGCCAGCAGTTGCCACCACCGGAGTAGTCGCTGAAGAAGTCGAACTTGCCGTTCGGATCAGCGCCACCACGGCCCATCTGGTTGCCGGTGAAATGGTTGTTCATGTTCTTGGCGTCATCACCCTGGTTGACGTCGAACGCCTCCGGGCCGGAGAAGGTGGCTGCGCCCCACTTCTCGTTGCCGAAGATGTTGTTGTCGTAGACCTGGACGCCATCGGAGCCGTAAAGCGCAACGCCGATGCCGATCGGGTAGTTGACGTCACCGATCGTGGCCACCGTCTGGAAGGCGGAGCCGGTCGAGTAGTAGTTGTAGTTGTTCCAGAAGATGTCGTTGTCGTGAATCTTCAGCCAACCGCTCGGCTCGAACTTCTCGGAGTCGAGGGTGTTCGGAACGACGCCGGCCCCGTTGTTGTAGAAGGCCGAATCCTTGATCTCGACGTACTTCGAGTTGGTGCCCGAGTAGCCCAGCACGTTGGCGTGGCTCTTGACGTTCTTGATCACGGTCCAGTCCGGGTTGGCCTGGCACGCGGTCGGGGTGTGGGTCCGGTTGGTCCAGTCCGCGGAGTCACACGGGGTCTCGCCGATGTACAGGGCGGAGTCGCCGTGGTGCCAACCCTCGGAGTTCTCGATCGTGCCGCCGAAGCAGTTACGGGCGAAGAACCCGTACGACCGGGTGTCGGACGAGAGCAGGTTGTCCATCGTGTAGTCGGCACAACGCTCGTTGCCGCTGTGGTCGGCCCACACGAAGAAGGTGTTGTTCTGGTAGTGCCGGGCCCACATGTTCTTCATCTGGAGCCCGATGATGCTGCGGCCCTCGATCGCGTTGTTCGCGACTGACGGCTGGCCATCGATGATGACCTTGGCGTTCTGACCCTCGAGGATGACCTTGCTCGGGTCCTTGGCCGGGGCCTTCTTGGCGGTGACGCCCATGATGGTCAGGCCGTTGTAGTTGTAGGAGGGGTTGCGGCCATCGAGGAAGACGCCCTCGACGTAGGTGCCCGGCAGAACGCGGACGACGGCCTTGCGCTTGGACTTGAGCTGCCACTTGCCGGCGGCGTCCGCGCCCTTCTGGATGGTCCGGTACTTGCAGCCGTGCTGGCAGACATCGAAGTACATGGCCGCGTTGTAGGCGCGAAGCTTGCGAGTCGCCTTGCGGACGTTGGCCTTGGCCTTGGCGCAGCGACGCTTGGCGGCGCGCTTGGCCTTCTTGCCCTTGGCCTTACGGACCTTCTTGCAAACGGCCTTCTGCTTCGCCTTGGCACGCTTCAGCTGCTTCTGCGGGCCACTCAGCGCGCTGGCGCCGGCATCACCGGCCGCGGAGGCGGGTCCCGAAATGGCGAACATTCCCACCAGCACTGCGGCGAGCACGCCGACAATCACTCCCAAACGTTGCTTCATCTCTCTCCTTCGAAGTTTTTCTCCCCGCCCGTGGGCGGGGCAGACCATCCGGACACTCTAAACCAATGATTAGGCAAAGGTTTCGGTCCATAGCCACGGATGTTCATCGGGTACCGGCTAATCTGACAGAGTCTCTTGTCAGATGCGACCTAAAAACAGGTCAGCCGTATTGGCCCAAGACCCGGAGGACTAGACTTTTCGCATGGCTCACGACTACGACTGGGTGATCGTCGGATCCGGTTTCGGAGGCAGCGTCTCGGCCCTGCGCCTCGCCGAGAAGGGCTACAAGGTCGCGGTGATCGAGGTCGGCCGTCGCTTCGAGGACAAGGACTTCGCCAAGACCGCCTGGAACCTGCGCCGCTACTTCTGGCTGCCCAAGTTCGGCCTGCGGGGGATCATGCGGATGTCGATGTTCAAGGACGTCAACGTGGTCTCCGGCTGTGGCGTCGGCGGCGGCAGCCTCGGGTACGCGAACACCCTCTACCGTCCCCGCCCCGCCTTCTACACCGACGACCAGTGGGACGGCCTGGCCGACTGGGAGGTCGAGCTCGGCCCGCACTACGTCACCGCCGAACGGATGCTCGGGGTCACCCTCTACCGGGACACCGGGCCCGCCGACGAGCTGCTCCACGAGTACGCCGACACGATCGGTGCCGACAAGACCTACTCGAACACCCAGGTCGGCGTCTACTTCGGCGAGCGGGGCCGGACCGTCCAAGACCCCTACTTCGGCGGCGAGGGCCCCGACCGGACCGGCTGCATCAAGTGCGGCTCCTGCATGGTCGGCTGTCGCTACGGGGCGAAGAACACCCTGGTCAAGAACTACCTCTACTTCGCCGAGAAGCTGGGGGTCGACGTCTTCCCCGGGCGCGAGGTCACCTCGGTCAAGCCGCTCGGGCCGGCCGACGGCTCCGCGGGCTACGAGCTCATGACCGATCGTTCCGGGGCCGTGCTCCGGCACCGCCGCAAGAAGCTCACCGCCGGTGGCGTGATCTTCTCGGCGGGAGCGCTCGGCACCAACAAGCTGCTGGCCAACTGCCTCCACAACGGCGACCTCCCCAACCTCTCGCGCCGGATCGGCCACGTGGTGCGGACCAACTCCGAGTCGATCCAGGCGGTGACCGCCCGCGACGACCAGCGTGACTTCAGCGACTCGGTCGCGATCACCTCCAGCATCTACCCGGACCCCGACACCCACATCGAGGTGGTCACCTACGGCCGGGCCGGGGACGTGATGAGCCGCACCTTCACCATGTACACGGGCGACGGCACCCGCTTCACCCGTCCGATCAAGTTCCTCGGCGCGATGCTGCGCCGCCCGCTCGACTCGCTGCGCCTGATGCTCAACCCGCGGCACTGGTCCCAGCGCACGGTGATCCTCCTGGTCATGCAGTCGCTCGACTCGGCGATGCGCCTCAAGCCGGTCAAGAAGAAGTTCGGCAAGGGCGTCCGGCTGCAGACCGAGCAGGATCCGGAACGGCCGAACCCGACTTTCATCCAGGCCGCCGAGGACGCGACCAAGTGGTTCGCGAAGCGGACCGGCGGCATCCCCCAGGTCTCGTTCGGCGAGTCGCTGTTCAACATCCCCACCACCGCCCACATCCTCGGCGGCGCGGTGGTCGGCGCCGATCCCGAGCACGGGGTCGTCGACCGGGACAATCACGTCTTCGGCTACGAGAACCTGATGGTCTGCGACGGCTCTGCGGTGCCGGCCAACCCGGGCGTCAA
>JAFKLL010000034.1 GCA_017304845.1 Solirubrobacterales bacterium | reverse complement strand
GTCGCGGCGAGGCCTTCCTTGCCGAACGGCACCTTGACGGTGACGTGCGGGTGCAGCTCGCGGAGGGCCTGGCCCTCGGCGATCATGCCCTCGGCATCTGCGGAGACGACCTCGGCCGAGGTCGGGCCGTCGACCAGGTCGGCGATCTTGCGAATGATGTCACCGGGCTCTCCGTCTTCCTTGGCGAGCAGGGAGGGATTGGTGGTGGCTCCGCTCAGGACGCCCCAGGCGGCAATCTCCTCGACCTCGGAAACGGCACCGGTGTCAATGAAAAGTTCCATGCCTCAATCGTAGTGACTGAGGACGGCGGTGGACTGCGCCGTCAAGCCGCAAGCGGCTTCGCCGGCTCAGTTACCTCCTGGGTTCAACCCCTCGGCCTTGGCCGTGACGAGCCAATCGTCGACCTGGCGCTTCTTCTCGATGTCTCCCCACCCCAGGCTCCGGCCCATCACCTCGACGAGGCCGGCGACGGATTCCGCGGTGGCGAGGCTGGAGGCGGCGGTCAGGCCGAGCCGGGTGCGGCGCAGCAGCACGTCGGCCAGGGTCCGCGCCTGCTCGAACTCGATCGCGACCTGTACCTCGGCCATCAGATCCGGCATCCCGTCCACGATCGGACGGGCCAGCTCGGGGTCGGCCTCGGCCAGCCGCAGCACGCTGCGGGCCGAGTGCCCATAGCGGAAGGCGAGTTGGGCGACCGACTCCTGGCTCACGCCTTCCGGGGCGGTCAGGTCGCCGGGGTCGATCTCCATGCCGAGGGGGATCTCGGCGGTCTGGCAGCGCGCCTCCCGCCCGGCCCGCTCGACGATCCGGTCGACGGTCTGCTTCGCCATCCGCCGCCAGGTGGTGAGCTTGCCGCCGGTGATGGTCAGCATGCCCGAAGAGGTCTCGTAGAGCTCGGCCTGGCGCGAGATGTCGACCGACTTGCGCGGATCGCCGGTGCTGATCAGCGGCCGCACCCCGGCGTAGGCGCCGACGATGTCGGAGTCGGTGAGCGAGAGGCCCATGAAGTCGTTGAGGGCGTTGATCAGGTACTCGATGTCATCCCCGGTGGGAGCGACCTCTTCGATCCCGCCGTCGTGGTCGACGTCGGTGGTCCCGACCAGGGTCCGGCCGTACCAGGGCAGAGCGAAGATGCGCCGTCCCTCGCCGGCGGGGACGATGCAGGCCGCGCGGCCCATGTCGACGTCATCTGAGGAGAACAGGAGGTGGGCGCCGCGGCTGGGGGCGATCTTGGGGATGTCCTCCTCACGCTCGATCTCTCCGGGCCGGATCTGGTCGGCCCAGACCCCGGTCGCGTTGACGACGTTGTCGGCCTCGACGGTCACGGTCTCACCGGAGGCGGAGTCGACGAACTCGACGACCCTGGCCTTGCCGTTCTTCTCCCGGACCTGCGTGACCTCGGCCCCGTTCAGGCAGACGGCCCCGAAGCGCTGGGCCTCGCCGAGCACGGTGAGGACGAGCCGGACGTCGTCGGTCTGGCAGTCGTAGAAGAGGTAGGCAGACTCGGGGTCGCGGGAAGCGAGGGCCGGGACCAGGTCGAGCACCTCTTCGCGGTCGATGGTGCGATGCCGGTCGGGCGACCAGGACTCCTCGGCCTCGGCCGGACGGCGGCGCCAGCGTCGTTCGCGCCGGTTGCGGCCGCTGCCGACCCCGGCCAGGACGTCGTAGGCGTTGAGCCCCAGACCCAACATCCGGTCCGGCTTGTCGTCGCCGAAGGTCGGGACCAGGAACGGCGTCGGGTAGACGAGGTGCGGCGCGAGCTCGACCATCAGCTGGCGTTCGAGAAGCGCCTCCCGGACCAGGCCGACATCGAAGTTCTCCAGGTAGCGGAGACCGCCGTGGACCATCTTCGACGACCGCGAGGAGGTGCCGATCGCGTAGTCGCGGCCTTCCAACAGGGCCACCGAGTAGCCCCGTGAGGCGGCGTCCAGGGCGACCCCGACGCCGGTGATCCCGCCGCCGATCACGACGACTTCGAAATGGGATCCGGCGATCGCCTCGAGTGCTTCGGACCGACCTACCACCGGAACCGCCGGGCGAGCAGGATCGTGCCGCCGCAGAGCCCGCCACCGACGCCGAGCGCGATCAGGATCGCGAGGATCGGCGAGGGCTGAGGTCCGGCCTCGGAGGCGGCCAGCACCGCGTCGCTCGGCGCCACCGGCACCAGGGGCACGGTGGGGTCGGCCGGGGCCTCGCCGAGGCTGGGCGTGTCGCCGGGGTCGTAGTTGTTCCCGTTGTTGCCGCTGTTGCCCTTGTTGGTGTTGCCGTTGCCGCTGTTGCCCTTGTTGGTGTTGGTGTTGCCGCTGCCGTTGTTGTTGTAGGAGTCGGTCGGGTCGACCAGAGAGGCCGGGGGCAGCGGCGTCGTCGTATTGGGCGTGCTCGAGGGCGGCGGGGTCGGGCTGACGCCGCCGTTGTTGGTCTCTTCGTTGTCGTCCGGCTTCTGCTCGCGCGGCGGCGCGGAGACGGGCAGCGCCTTGCCGGCCAGGGCGGTGGCCGCGTCGGCGGTCACCCAGACGCGGGTCGCGTCGCTGTCCTTGGAGTACCAGATGCTGCCGTCGTCCTGCTGACGGGCGAGCAGGTAGTCGGAGGAGGAGTTGCCGTTCTTCTTCAGGTAGTTCATGCCGCGCCCGGTCGCGACCAGCCCCTGGATGACCAGCCCGGTCGACTGCGAGTTCGCGGGCAGGCCGTTGGTCCCGAAGCCACCGGAGGACCACTGGGCCTTGTTGAGGTACTGGAGCGCCTTGCGGGCGGGCTTGCCGTTGCCGAGGGCCATCAGCGCCGCCCCGGTCGAGTCGGGGTCGCTCTTGGTGCCGCTGCCGATGCCCCATCCCCCGTTGTCGTTCTGGGCGGAGCGCAGCCACTTGGCGGAGAACTTCGCGTCCTTCTTCGCCTTGGCCGAACGGAAGGCGAGGATCGCGAAGGCGGTCACGTTGACGTCGTTGCCGAAGGAGCCGTTGCCGCGACGGGCGCGCAGAGCCTCGATCAGGTTCCGGCCCTCGAAGTCCTTGGGGTTCTTGCCGACGGTCTTGAGCGCGAGCGTGACGAGCGCGATGTCGCTGGCCTTGCTCAGGTCGCCGCGATTGTCGACCAGGTAGCCCCAGGGGGTCCGGACGTTCTTGACGTCGAGCGGGTTGACCCCGGCCGCCGCGAGCGCGAACATCGACCGCGCCGTGATGTTGATCGAGGAGGAACCGTCCGGCGTCGAGGGGAATCCACCGTCGTCGTTCTGCTGGAGCTTGAGCCAGTCGACCGCCGCGTCGGCCTGCGACTTGTAGGCGGCTTCCGCCTTCTGCGGGGCCCCGCCGGCGACCGCGAAGAGCAGCGCCGCGAGCGCGATCATGGTCACGCCACCGACCCGGGTGGCCTGGCCGGCGACCTGGCTCCACTCGAACCGTTCGCGGAAACGGACCAGCGCCGCCACCATCGCCGGGCCGGCGGCCAGGGCGAAGACGACGTTTCCGGTCATGTGGGCTATGTCGAAGGGGATCGCTCTCACTTCAAGTGCAAGGTACCGGTCGAGGGACATCTCACCCCCGAACGAGACCATCGTCTCAAGATTCATCCAGGCGCCGAACAGGATCCCGGCCAGTCCGCAGAAGGCCGCCATCCCCCATCTGTTCACCCGTCCGCCGGTCATCTTCCAGAGCACTCCGCCGGCCACGCCGCACATTCCCCAGGCGACCATCTGCCACGGCGTCCAGATCCCCTGGCCGAGCCAGAAGTTGGAGACGAGCCCACCCAGGGCGCCGACCGCGAAGCCGGGCGCGGGGCCGAGCACGAAGCCGGCGATGATCACGATGTCGGTGGTCGCGACCACGTTCGGGATCGGGGCGAGGACGATCCGCCCCGCCACCGCCAGCGCCGCCAGCACGGCGACCAGGGCGACGATCTGCGAGGGCGGCCGCGATCGCTCGTACCAGAGCATCCCCGCGCCGAGAGCGACCATCAGAAGCGCGACGCTGCCGACCTGCCAGCTCATGACGGCTCCCCGCCGGATCGGACGTATTCAAGCCACTCGATGCCCTGCGCGACCGAGACCAGTTCCGGCACGTCGAGCACCCGGGCCACCTCGGAGGCGAAGTACCACCCGCCGGAGAGCACGGTCGGCATCGGCGCGTCGGCGACGACCTCTCCGTCCCCGAGCAGGATCACCCGGTCGGCGAAGGAGACGGCGAACTCGACGTCATGGGTCGAGATCAGCACGGCGGCGCCCTGGTCGGCAAGCGAGTCGGCGAGCTCGGTCAGGTGGTCCTTGAGGCCACGGTCCATGCCCCGGGTCGGTTCGTCGAGGCAGACCAGCCCGGGCAACGCATCCCCTTCGATCCGGCCGGCCAGGGCGATCGCCAGCGCGAGCCGTTGCCTTTCGCCGCCGGAGAGGTCACGCGGGTCACGGTCGGCGGGCAGGTCGAGGTCGACCGCGCGGAGCGCCGCCTCTCCCGAAGGCCCGGAGAGCTCGTCCCCGATCCGCTCGCGGACCAGGAAGTCGCCGGGGTTCTGGGTCAGCAGGGCGATCCCGCCCGGAGCTTCGATCTTGCCGACCTCGAGCTCGACCAGCCCCGCCGCCGCCCGCATCAGGGTCGACTTGCCGGCCCCGTTGCGGCCCATCAGAGCGACCTTCTCGCCCGTCCGGACGAGGAGATCGATCCCTCGCAGCACGTCGACCGGCCCCTCGCCGGGATCCAGCTCGACCCAGAGCCGCTTCGCCTCCAAGGCGACCGCGTCACCGGGAGCGCCCGCGAGGGTGTCGCCCACGACGATCTCCGAATCCGGTTCGAGCCCCTGGGCACGCAGGATCCGGCGGGCGTCGCGGACCCCGGTCGGCAGCGGGGACAGTCCCGCGCCGGCGAACATCAGGGCCGACGGCGTCGCCAGCTCGGGCTGGGTCGAGATCGCGTACTCGAGGAACCCGGCCGGCGGGCCGTCGAAGCCGATCCGTCCCCCGTCCATCGCGATCACCCGGTCAGCGGCGGCGAGGCAGCGTTCGAGCCGGTGCTCGGCCAGGACCACCGCCACCCCCCACTCCTCGTTCAGCCTCCGCAGCAGCCAGATCAGCTCGTCGCCCGAGACGGGGTCGAGCTGAGAGGTCGGTTCGTCGAGCAGGATCAGCGGCGGGCGGGTGACCAGCGCCACCGCCAGGGCGACCCGCTGCAGTTCGCCGCCCGACAGGGTCGTGACGGTCCGCGGCAACAGGTGGGGAATGTTCAGCGCGAGCGCCACCTCCTCCACGGCCCGCGCCCTGGCCGCGGGATGGTCGCCGCGGAACCGGAGCGGCAGGTCGAGCTCGGCGGCGACCGTGGTCGAGACGATCTGGGTCTCCGGGTCCTGCGCCACGTAGCCGACCACGTCGGCCAGCTCGCCCGGGCCGCTCTCGCGGACGTCCCGGCCCGCGACCACCGCCCGGCCGGCCAGCTCGCCCCCGTGGAAATGCGGGATCAAGCCGCAGGCGGCCCGCAGCAGGGAGGTCTTTCCGGAGCCGGATCCGCCGGCCAGCACGATGAACTCGCCGGGCTCGATCCGCAGCGAGACATCGGTCAGCGAGGGCCGGTCGGCGCCGGCGTAGCGATAGCCCAAGCCCTCGATCTCGAGCGCGGGGTGCCCGGTGCGCGATCCCAGGAGAGAGCTCATCGTCCCCGCCTCCAGGTGACGAAGCCGCCGGCGACGAAGGCGACCGAGGCAATCACGGCGTCGGGGCCGAAGGAGTACTGCAGCTCGGGGTAGGTGTCGAATCGTCCCGCGCCCAGCACCAGTTCGGAGAGGGCCACCGCCATCAGCGCGATTCCCGCCGCCCAGAAGCGGCGGTCGAACCGGGACGGCTCGGGCTTGAACCTGGCGGATCCCCCACCCATGCCGTAGCCGCGCAGCTCGAGCGTGGCGGCGACGTCGACCGCGCGGTCGAGGGAGCCGGCCAGCAGGCGGTGCGCCATCGCGCCGCGTCCGACCGGGTTGGCGCCCGGCCCCCGGAGCGTCGCGGCCTCACCGAGACGCGCGTAGTCGGTGGCGGCGAGCGGCACCAGGCGTGAGATCAGGGTGGCGGTCAACGCCGAGCGTCGAGCCACGCCGTGGACCGCCTTGAGGATCCGGTCCGGGTCGACGCAGGCCGACCAGACCCCGATCACGACCATCGTGCCCAGAGCCCGCAGGCCGATCACGCCGCCGGCCGCGATCGCCTCGGCGGTCACGTCGACCCGGCCCAGGATCGGCCAGTCCCCTAGGCGGGCGAGGACGGTCGCGCCACGGCTCGTCACCAGCGCGTTGACCACGATCATCGTCAGGGCCAGGAAGGCCCCGAGCTTGAGCGAGAAGTTCACGGCCCGGGCGGCGCCGCAGCCGTAGCCGGCGAGCGAGGCCCCGACGGTCGCCGCGATCAGGACCAGCGGGTCGGAGGAGAGGAAGCAGGCCAACAGGTACGCGCCCAGGTAGAGCGGGACCGGGCCGAGCGAGGCCGTCTGGACGGTCCCTCGGCGGGGCACATACGCGATCGGTGAGAGCTTCTTCATTGCTCGACCGATCAGGGTAGGGGCAGCGAGCCGATCTGTCCGCCGGTGACGAAGGCTGCGTACCGCCGTTCAAGATCGTCCGGGGTGAGCGCGGCCGCGGCCGCCTGGACCGCCTCGTCGGTTCCGCCGGTGACCAGCCAGACCGGCGGGTCGTCGGCCCGACGCATCGCGGCGATCAGCCCCGTGTCGGGATCGAAGTCCTGGCCGACGTCGCCGTCGACTTTCAGCCCGACCAGATGCCAGGCCGCGTCGCCGGCGGCGGGTTCCGACTCGAAGCGGGCGAAGACGCCGCTCGAGGACGGGCCGCGCTGCAGGCGTTTCCCTTCGTCGGTGCCGCTCAGGTCGTCGAAGGTTCCGACGCGCAGGATCATGTCGTCGTCCCGATCGTTGAGCTCGACGCCGTCGCCTTCGAGCTGCTTGGTGACCATCCCGCAGGCGGTCTCGTCACCCTGGCAGTCGACCTGCACTCCCCAATCACGGTTGTCGTAGCCGGTCGAGAACGGGGCCGGGTACGACCCGACCACGGCTCCGACCTCCATCGCGTCGGTCCAGTCCCGGTAGTCCCACCAGACCAGGTCGCCCCCGGTCAGTGGGAACTGGGCTGATCCGCGCTCGGCGACGATGCCGTTCACGGCGAAGAACCAGTCGAAGCGACGCCCGCCCTCGGTCCCGCCGGCGAGGCCGTCGACCGCCTGGACGTACTCGCCTCCGTAGGTGGTCTCCAGGTCGGTCTTCTCGTCGAGCAGGCGCATCGCGGTGCTCGACTCGTTGACCGTCATCTCGGGCTCGTCGACCAGTGCCTCGGTGCCGTAGTCCCGGGTCACGAGCAGGCCGGCGTCGCCGGTGTCCTCGCCGGGCCCGAGCCCGCAGCCGGCCAGGGCGAGCCCGGCCAGCAGCACAGCCGCCATGCCGACGGCCCGGGCAGATCTGCCCCCGGACCGTCGGCTGATGACTGTTGGCTTCATGCCGATCCGACTACTTGCGGATCGCGACGCGAACCCGGTTGGACGGGATCAGGCTGCCCGAGCGGGCGACCAGATTGGTCCGGCGGGTGATCTTCAGGGTGGTGAAGCCCTGCACGTTGGTCAGGGCGCCGGCGGCACCTCCGACCTTGGCTCCCGCGGCGGGCGTCCGCTTGCCCTTGCCGTCATAGGACCAGACGCGGACCTTGACCGAGGCGCCCCGACGAACCTTCGCCGGCGCGTTGAGGAAGAGCGAGTCGGGAGTGGTCTCCTCGTAGCTCTTCGCCAGGTACAGCAGGATCTTGTCGCCGCGCTTGACCTTGGTGGTCTCGGCGCCGGTCATGGTGTCCTTGTAGTTCTGGCGGAGCACCCACCACTCCTTGTCCTTGGCCGCCTGGCCGCCGATGCCGCAGATCCCGAAGCCGTAGTCGCCGTCGGAGAGCTTGAGCGGGCGCAGCGCCTTGTACCGGAGCGATGCCTGGTAGAGCAGGCCGAGCGCGGTGGCGCCGGTGACGGTGCGGGCCGGGCCGGCCGAGCCGCCGAGGCAGTCGGTGTTGGGCTTGATCTTCGCGGTGCCGGTCTTGACCGTGCCGTCGAAGACGATCTTGCCCTTCCAGGTGACGACTCTCAGGTTGGCCGGCACCTTGTTCGCCGCGACGGCGGGCTGGGCCAGCAGCCCGAACATCATCGCCAGACCGAGCAACAGCCCGACGACGGGTGAGGTGATTCGATTGGTCATGCGTTCCTTCTGTCCGGCGGCCCTACGCGAGGCCGCTTTTTCGGTGCGCCAGATGGCACAAAGCCGGCAGGTCTTCGGACTCGGACGTTTTCGAAAGGCAGCCTTCCCAGACCGTGGTCCAGTGGCTGTGAGCCTTTGAGTGACGTCCCTACCGCTGCGCGTCAGTTCCGGATTTCGACCGGATTCCCTGACCCCGCTCGGGGGTGCGACCGACTTCATCGGTGATGATAGAGCGTCCTGACGGGCCTCGACCTGTCAAGATTCCGGCTTCTCTCCTATGGAAGTCCTCGCAACGTTCATACATCAGCTGCCCCTTG
Source organism: Solirubrobacterales bacterium (assembly GCA_017304845.1). GTDB lineage: Bacteria > Actinomycetota > Thermoleophilia > Solirubrobacterales > 70-9 > 67-14. The sequence continues at coordinate 21,279 of JAFKLL010000034.1, read as the reverse complement.
CCCTCGGCCCCAGTTGGCTGGACCCGGAAACGCTGATCGAGAAGTTCTCGATGCTCGGCCTGATGCTGATCGTCTTCCTCGAGTCCGGGCTGATGGTCGGCTTCTTCCTGCCGGGCGACTCGCTGCTCTTCACCGCCGGGCTGCTTTCCTCGACCACGAACCTGCTGCCCGACCTCTGGGTCCTGGTCATCCTGATCCCGCTCGCCGCGATCGCCGGCGACCAGACCGGCTACTGGATCGGCCGCAAGTTCGGCCCGCCGCTCTTCAACCGTCCCGACAGCCGCTTCTTCAAGCGCGAGTACGTCGACCAGACCGCCGCCTTCTTCGAGAAGCACGGGCCCCGGGCGATCATCCTGGCCCGGTTCGTGCCGATCGTCCGCGCCTTCGTCCCGGTCATGGCCGGCACCTCGAAGATGCACTACCGGACCTTCCTCACCTACGACATCGTCGGCGGCTTCCTCTGGGGCGCCGGCGTGACCACGCTCGGCTACTTCCTCGGCCAGATCGACTTCATCAAGAACAACATCGAAGTGATCCTGATCGTCGTCGTCGCCTTCTCGGTGGTCCCCGTGGTGCTCGAGATCCGCAAGGCGAAGCGGGCTGCGGACGCGGAGATGAAGCCGGAGCCCTTCGAGACTCCGATCGACGAGGAGGGCGAGCCCCTCCACGCCGAGACCGAAGCCTGATCCGCTTGATTTGCGGCCTGATTTGACCTAGGCTGAGAGCGGAAACGGGGGTCGTTCTTGAGGGGTTTCCTGATCACCATCTGTCTGGGCGCGGTGCTTTCGCTCGCATCGCCCATTTCGACTGCCCGGGCCCATCAGAGTCCGGCCGGGTGCACCGGGTCGGGGCTCCACGTCGAGTTCTCCCCCACTTCGGGCCTGGCGACGATCCATCGAAACGGCGACCATCTCGAGATCGGAGCCCGGGTCAGCAACCTGGGCGCCAATCCATGCGACCTGAGCGGGCTTTCGGTCAAGGTCACGTTGCCGACTCCGGCCGGGGCCGACAACGGCCGGACCGTCGTCCTGGCGAGCGAGATGAGCCTGCGGGCCGGCACGGCCGCGACCACGCTGCCCTTGACCGCGCCCTATGACATCGATCTGGACGAAGGCGTATTCCAGGCCCCGGTCAAGCTCACCTACGAGGCGACCGTCCACTCTGACGCGAGCGACCCCTCCACCGGGCAGGGCAGCCTGACCTCCCCCTTGGGGATCAGCCGCCCCCGGACCGAGCTCACGGTCAAGCCCGACTACGTGGCCGGCAAGCCGCCGCTCACGGTCACTTACACCTACGAGCTGACCAACACGAGCCCGGTGCTGCCCGACCCGATGCTGCCCTCGCCGAAGCTGATCTCCGGCAAGGCGGACGACAAGGCGGTGGTGAAGGACGGTAACTGCTCCCCGGTCACCTACGTCGCCGGCGACGACGGGCTCTCCACGCCGGCCTCGCTCGATCCCCTGATCGCGGGCAATCCCCTCACCCCCGAGACCTGGACCTTCACCTGCACCAAGACCTTCGACGCCCCGGGCATCTACTCCAGCTCGGCCGAGGTGACCGGCATCAGCGCCCGCGACGGCAATGCCTGGCCGGCCAGCCCCGCCACCGCCGACGTGACCGTCTACGGCTCGGACCTGGTCGTGGAGAAGAGCCACGAAGGCGATTTCCTGGCCGGCGGCACGGGCCGGTACCAACTGCTGGTCACCAACAACGGCAACGAGTCCACGGACGGCACCGTCACGGTCGCCGATCTGTTGCCGGCCGGCCTCACCGCGACCGCGATGACCGGCCCCGGCTGGGACTGCGGCCTCGTCGCCCTGAGCTGCACCCGCAACGACCCGCTCGCTTCGGGCTCGTCCTATCCGCCCGTGTACGTGACCGTCGCGGTCGCCGACTCTCCCCCGGATGGCCTGATCAACACGGCCGAGGTGAGCGGTGGCGGCGAGCCAGGAGGAGCCAAGGGCAACAACACGGCCAGCGATCCGACCGAGATCCGGGTTCCCGGCAAACCGACCCCTCCCGCCTCGACGAAGCGGTTCCGGGTGCGTTCGGTGAAGGCACGCGGCAACGGCTCGGTGGCGATAAAGCTGACCGCCCCCTCCGCCGGCACGGTGACGATCGACGACGCGGGGAAGAAGAATCTCGTGACCCGGGCGAAGCGTCGCCTGAGGGCCCGTGGCACCTACGTGGTGATCGTCAAGTCGAACCGGCGCCTGCGACGGAAGCTGGCTCGTGGCCACCGTCCGGTCAAGGTCACCCTCAAGGTCAAGTTCCGCACCTCCCATGGAGCCACGGCCCGCCGGGTCAAGGCCCGCTTCCGCCTCGGCTAGCGGCCGAACATCCGGTCGAGAGCGGTCATCGCTCCGGTCAGCGCTTCGAGATCGTCGACCCCGGCCAGCCGATGGGCTTCGCGACCGCCGGTCAGCGCCATCAAGAAGGGCTTCCCGGTGACCGGGACCGCGTTGATCCACTCTCCCCATCGACCCGGCCGGCGCGGGTCGATCCACTGGAACGCCTCCGGGCGCTCGTCCCAGAACGGCTCGTCGAAGGCGAGCCACAGCTTGTCGAGCAAGCCCGCTCCGAGTCCGTCGATCGCCGTGCGGGTGCGAGCCGGAAGCCGGGGCTCGAACTCGATCGTCCCCGCCTTGAGGACGCCGATCGGAACGGTGACGACGGCCGCGTCCGCGTCGACGGTCTCACCGCCGGCGTGGACGGTCACGGTGCCGTGATCGACGATCCGATCGACAGCATGGTCGAACCTGATCTCAGCCCCTTCGGCCAGCCCCTCGATCAAGCTCGAGTAGGGCCCGTCCAGCAGCGCGTCGCCCCCGCCGAGCCAGTCCCCCTCCCAGGTGGCGAGCGCGGCCAGTTGGTCGGGGTCGGCGCCGTACTCCTCGGCGACCTCGTACTGGATCGTCCACTCCATCCCGGGGCCGCGCCGCCGGGGAAGCAACGAGTCCAGGGTCAGCTCGTTCGCTCCCGGCGCATGCGGGTCGAATGACTTGACCGCCCGCCAGAAGCGATGCTCGGCCGGCACGACCAGCGCCTTCTGCCCCGGCACCGGAAAGTCGAGGTGGTAGTTGAACGGATGGAGGCCCACGCCGGCCTCGCGGGCGAGGCGGGTCAGGGGATTGCCCCGGATGCCGTGTATCCAGGAGGCCCCGAGCTCGACCTGCGCGCCGTCCAAACGGCCGCTTCTGACCCTGCCCCCGATCCGGTCGGAGGCCTCGAGCAGGACCGGGTCGAGGCCCTGCCTGACCAGCTCGCCGGCGCAGGCGAGCCCCGCCACCCCGGCCCCCACGATCGCGACCCGGGCTCCGGTCCGAAGCCTCCCGGCGACCTCCCTCCCGGCCGTCCTCCCGGCCTGGAGCGCGCCGTGAACGGTGGCCGGGATCCGAGCCGTGGCCTCGCCGGCGAAGGAGATCCGGCCGACCGGCTCCGCGAGCATGGCCCGGAGCCCGGAGCCGTAGCGGGTGGGCGCCAGGTACGAGTAGGAGCAGAGCGCCAGCGGATCGCGTGACCAGCTGGTTCGCAGGTAGTCGACCGGAGCGGGGATCCGCATCTCCGGCAGGTCGTCGATCACCCGCGAGGTCTCGACCGAGGATCGGTTCTCCCCCGCATCGGATCCACAGCCGACGAGCGATCCGACGCCGAGCAGCGCCGCCCCGGCGGCCGCGGCCTTGCCCAGATCCCGCCTGGTCAGTGTCCGGTCCACGGCTGGATTCTCCCCGACCGGGACGACGCCAACCCCAAGAACGAGAAAACCCGCCGATGGCGGGCTTTCGAAGGTACCGCTACGGGGATTCGAACCCCGGTTTCCGGACTGAGAATCCGGCGTCCTAGACCCCTGGACGATAGCGGCAAGCTGCGGGGCATTCTAACAATTCGATCGCGATCTTGACTGTGACCCTCGTCTCTCTGCCGCCGGCCGGTCACCGTCCCACCACCTCCGGGCACCGGAGTGCGCCGCGCCGGCCCGAGACGGTAGAGTTGCGCCTCCGCGCGGCTGTGGCGGAACTGGTAGACGCGCAGGCTTCAGGTGCCTGTGTTCGCAAGAACGTGGAGGTTCGACTCCTCTCAGCCGCATAGAACCGATGAAGATCTGCTCTTGGAACGTCAATGGCATCAGGGCCGTCATCCGCAAGGGTGATTTCGGCTCTTTCTTCGACGATCACGCCCCGGACATCGCCTGTTTCCAGGAGACCAAGGCCGAGCAGGGCCAGGCGGAGATCGACCTTCCCGAGTACGAGGAGTACTGGAACTCGGCCGAGAAGAAGGGCTATTCCGGCACCGCGATCTTCTCGAAGCCGAAGCCGATCGCGGTCCTCAACGACTTCGCCGCGGAGATCTCGGACGAGTACAGCCTGCACAACGATTCGTATGGGGATCCACGGGCCGAGGGCCGCGTCATCACCGCCGAGTACGACCATTTCTTCCTGGTCACCACCTACGTGCCGAACGCGAAGCGCGACCTGTCCCGCCTGAAGCTCCGCGAGAACCAGTGGGACCCCGCCCTGCTCCATCACATGCGGATGCTGGACGCGAAGAAGCCGGTCCTGGTCTGCGGGGACATGAACGTCGCCCACACCGAGGACGATCTCGCCAACCCGAAGGCGAACAAGGGCGAGCACGGCTTCACCGACGAGGAGCGTCAGGGCTTCCAGAACTTCCTCGACGCCGGCTTCGTCGACACCTTCCGCCTCTTCACGGAGGGCAACGGCAACTACAGCTGGTGGTCCTACTTCTCGAAGGCCCGCGAACGGAACGCCGGCTGGAGGATCGACTACTTCCTCGCCTCCGAGCGCCTCCAGAAGGCGATCACCGGCGCCGAGATCCTCACCGACGTGATGGGCTCGGATCACTGCCCGGTCAGCGTCGAGCTCGACGACGCCAAGCTCGCTTCCCTCTAGCCAAGCCGAGGACCGGAACGACGGTAACCGTCCGTTCCGCCATGCCCGAATGCTTGATACTCTTTGTTCGTTCGAGGAGCGTCGAGTGACGGAGCACCTAATACAGCTTCGAACGTAAGAGAAAGGGCGGCCACGAGGCCGCCCTTCTCATTGCATCTCGGGTTGTAGGTCGCGGACTACTTGACCTTGACGCGGACCACCTTGGTGGTCTTCGCGCCCTTGCCGGTGACCACGAACTTGACCTTGGCCCTGGAGCCCTTGCGGCCCTTGACCTTGGCCTTGACCTTCACGGTCTTGGTGCGGCCGACCGCGATGTTCCCGACCTTGCGCTTGGCGCCGGGGCCTCGGACGACGACGTTCTTGGCCGTGGCGGTGCCGGGGTCCTTGATCGTGATCCTGAAGACGCCCTTCTTGCCGCGCTTGACGGCCTTCGGGCCCTTGACCTTGACCACCTTCAGCTTCGCCTTGCCGGCCAGTCCCGTGCAGTTCTGGGTCGTCGGGGGCGAGTTCACGGTGGTGGTGCCGCCGACCGGGTTGCCGGTCGAGGGGTCACGCTCACCCAACTCGAATACCGAGTTGGTGGTCCAGACGCCGTTGGCTGACGGGCAGGTCGCGTGGACGTAGTTCTTGTCGAGGCCTTGAGCCACGACGCCGATGTCCTGTCGGTCCAGCTTGGGACCAGGGATCTGCAGCTCGAAGTACTTGACGGCGGAGTCGAGGCTCAGCATCGGGATCGCCACGTCGAGGACGCGACCCTTCAGGGTGCCGTGCATCAAGATGCCGACGTTCGTGAACTTCGAGTAGCCGTAGATCTTCAGCTTGGCCCGACCCTGACTGTCGGTACCCGCGTTGAAGACGACCAAGATCGGATCGTCGATCAAGACCGACTTCTGCTTGCCGATGTAGATCGCCGCCGTGCCGGTGCCGACCACGGACTTCGGGCAAGCGTTGACGATGGCGGCCGCGTTGGAGAGATCCGACTGGTCGTTGAGCTTCTGGTCGGTGCAGGGCGGCGTCACCTTGTTGTTCGGATTGAAGGTCATGCCCGCCGGGAAGGTGATGGTGGTCCGCTTCATCGGCAGGACCGTAGTCGCGGAGTCAGGCGTCGACACCTCGGCCCGGATGTCGAGGTTCACGGGCCTGGGAGCCGTCTGGTAGAGCGGCCCGTTGAGCGAAGTGATGTGTGTCGTACCGGCGACCGTTTCGCCGCTGGCCTGCGCGGACGCGGCCAGTGAGAGCGAAGCGACGACGGCGGCTGAAAGGACGAGGATCTTTTTCATGAAACTCATTTGATGCCCCTCTGGGTCGGGGTTTGGGAGGGAGACGAACCGGGATCGGCAGATGACACGATCGCGCGGTTCACTAATAAGAACGCCTGAGAGCTCCGAGAGTTTCACGCTTTATGAGACCTTTAGCGCAGGCGGAACGCAACGAAAAAGGGCGGCCCTGGGGCCGCCCTTCGATGCTTCGCGTTGGATCTGACGCTCTAGTTGTCGACGTTCACCGTGAACGGTCCAACGCAGCCCCAGCCTCCGGTTCCGTCCATCCCGCAGGACACGACCGAGTTGGATCCCTCGACGAACGGGGCGTTTCGAGTGTCGAGCGTCCTCGTGTATATGTCCCAGTACGAATGACACGGGCGCATTTCCGTGTACGTGGTCGCCGGCGAACCCGGAACGTTCCCCGGAATCCGCGGCGGAGTAGCAGTCGGGCTGCTGCAAGAGAGGTTGTGGTCCTCGACGATCTGCCCGTTGACCACGATAATGCTTCGCTTCATGCCAATCCCGAGGTCGATATTCGTCGCTTTCAATGTGCGCGTACCCGAGACGGTTCCTCCCGCCAGCAGAGTCCCCTCCGCGCTGGTGGCCGGCGGCGTGTAGTCGTCGATCTTCAACACCACCTCCGCGAGATGCACGGTCGCGTTGTTGAAGCTGTTGTTGCAGGGAGACAAGGTGCACTTGGTCTGCATTGCGAAGTATCGCCGAGAGCCGCTCGCGAGGCTGTAGTCGACGTACCCACCGGATCCCCGCGGCACGTTGACTCCGTTGGTGGAATCGTCGTAGAGAAGCATCTTCGACTCGAATCCCGTGGCCTGGTCGAAGGTCACCGCCCATCCAGTCACCCCTGAGATGCCCGCTCCCTCGGGTGCCTCCCAGACAACCTTGGCGACGGAATTGTGAGCGTAGGTCCCACTGGGTATCCAGATCTTGTGATCGTCGAGATACAGCGCGTATCCGCCACACGGGTAGATCTGCATCGTCGAGTTGGATGGATTCTCCGTACTCCAGCTGATATTCGAGTTGAGGTACGTCATCTGATCGAAGTCGTAGAAGCAGTCTCTGACGTAGTAGGTACCCGCCTGCGATGGAGGTGCGGCAGTGACCATGAACCCCAGCACCATCAGTGTGAAGCACAGCAACTTGCGCATACGAACCCTTCCCCTTCGACATTGCGTTGCCAAAAGAAACGCGGCAAACGGATCACCCCCATTTGCTCAAGTTTCACCGAACGTTCCTAGACCCTATTCCATGGGCAAGAGAAAGGGCGGCCGCGCGGCCGCCCTTTCTCTTGTCTGCGTGGCCGGCGAACCGACTAGCGGACTCTGACCTTGACGACCTTGGTCGCCTTGACGCCACCGGACTTGACGGTGAACTTGATCTTGGCCTTCTTGCCCTTCTTGCCCTTGACCTTGGCCTTAACCTTCACGGTCTTGGACTTGCCGGGGGCGATGTTGCCAGCGCTGGCCCTGCCGCCCGGAGCGGTCACCTTGGTCGCCTTGGCGGTCGCCGTGCCCTTGTTGGAGATGGTGACCTTGAAGACGCCCTTCTTGCCGCTCTTGACGGCCTTCGGGCCCTTGACCTTGACCACCTTCAGCTTCGGCTTGCCCGCAATTCCCTTGCATTCCTGAGTCGTGGGATCGGACTTGGCGGTCACGGTGCCACCCACAGGATTGCCGGTCGAGGGATCGCGTTCACCGAGCTCGAACACGGAGTTGGTCGTCCACGTCCCGTTGGCCGGGCAGGTGGCGCGGACATAATTCTTGTCGAGGCCTTGGGCTTTCACGCCAATGTCCTGGCGGTCGAGCAGCGGACCCGGGAGCTGCAGCTCGAAGTACTTGACAGCCGAGTCCAGGCTGAGCATGGGTACGGCGACATCCAGGGTGCGGCCCTTCAACGTGCCGTGCATCAGGATGCCTACGTTGGTGAACTTCGAGTAACCGTAGATCTTGAGCTTCGCCTGGCCCTGACTGTCGGTGCCTGCGTTGAAAACGACCAGGATGGGATCCTCGATCGGCACGGACTTCTGCTTGCCGATGTAGATGGTCGACGTGCCGGTACCCACGACGGACGACGCGCAGGCCTGAACGATGCCGGCCGCGTTGGAGAGATCCGACTGCTCGTTGAGCTTCTGATCCGTGCAAGGCGGCGTCAACTTGTTGTTGGGGTGCAGCGACATGCCCTGCGGGAAGGTGAATGTCGTCCGCTTCAAGGGCAGGACGGTCGTGGCCGAATCGGGAGTCGACACCTCCGCCCGGACCACCAGATCCACCGGCTTGGGCTGCTGCTGATACAGCGGGCCCTTGAGCGACGTGATGTGGGTCGTGCCGACCACGGACTCTCCAGTGGCGTGCGCTGAGGCCACGACGAAAAGCGACGCGGCCAATGTCACGCATAGAACGAGTACTTGTTTCAAATGACGCATCTGATGATTCCCCTCTCTCTCCAGTTTGTGTTTCTCTCGATCCATCAACTAGGTATGCAAGACACCGTCGCCGGTACCAGGATTTAGGAAATCTTTAGCCCAGGACACCAAACGGCGTACGGTGATGTTTACCTAAACTTGGCCTTGATGGCAACCCGCTTGGTGGGGACGCCTCCTCCCTTCAAGCTCAGTTTCAGCTTGCCCCTGAACCCGGCCGCCCGTGCCTTGATCCGGACCTTGACGCCGGTCGTAGCTCCCGGCGCCAGCCTCTTCAGTCCGACCGTGCCCTTGGCAGCGCCCTTCACGTTGATCCGGATCGACCTGGCGGTGGCCGTGCCGGAGTTCTTCACCTTGAACGAAAGCACCGATGTCCTTCCCTTCCTCAGGCGCTTGACCTTGGGTAGGCCGACGAATCCCAGCCGTGCTTTCCCGGCGGCGCCACGACAAGGGAGCTCGACCGGGTTCGAGTGGAGGAGCCGCGGCTCGCCGATCAGGCCCCCGGTCGACGGGTCGCGGTCGCCAAGCGTGAACGCGCCGGTCGCCAGCCAGGTTCCCGTGGTGCAGGTGGCCCGGAGATAGGCCGGATCCAGTCCTCGGATCGACTCACCGGCAGAGCTTCCGTCGGGCACCAGCGGAGTCCCGGGAATGCCCAGGGAGAACTCCGCCACCGACGAGTCGTAAGGCAACTGCCCCACGTCGATTCGCAGCTCACCGTTGGTGGCCAACACTCCCATCATGATCACACCCGCATTGGCCAGCCTCGAGTACCCGTAGATCGTGATCTTGGGTCGACCCGCCGCATTGCGCCCGGCGTTGAAGATGACCATCTGTGCGGGCAGGGAAGCGAATGGCGCCGCAAGTTGGCCGGCCTGAACGATCGCGGTTCCCGTGCCGATGACGGACCTGGGACACTCGGCCACGATGGCCTCGATGCCGTCCGCGAGAGCGCTCTGGGTTCCGACCTTTTCCTCGGGGCAGGCCGGAGTCACCTTCGGGTTCGGGTGAAAGCTCATGTCGGAGGGAAAGGTCACGTTCGAGACGATCATCGGCGTGATCTGTGGTTCGCCTTCCGGCACGTCGACCTTGACCGCCAGGCCCGCTTCGACCGGCCGGGCGACCTCTCGATAGAGCTTCCCTCCTACCGGGCTGGCCTCGAGTGATAGTTCGATCGACTCGTCGGCGGCCGATGCCCCGGCCACCAGGCTCCACATCAGCATGAGCGTGGCCGTCGTGGCCGAGAGGATCCTCTTCATCTTGATTCAGTCCCGGAAAGCAAAAGGGCGGCCCCGGAGGACCGCCCTTTCAGCATGCTTCCTGTGGTCAGTGTCTACTTGACCTTGACCTTGGCCTTGGCACTGGCCGAGAAGCCCTTGCCCTTGACCGTGAACTTCACGACGGCCTTCTTGCCCTTCTTGCCCTTGACCTTGGCCTTGACGGTCACGGTCTTGGACTTGCCGGGGGCGATGTTGCCGGCGCTGGCCTTGCCGCCCGGGGCGGTCACCTTGGTCGCCTTGGCGGTCGCGGTGCCGGTGTTGGTGATGGTCACCTTGAAGGCGCCCTTCTTGCCGCTCTTGACGGACTTGGGGCCCTTGACCTTGACCTTGGCCTTGGCCTTGCCGGCCAGGCCGGTGCAGTCCTGGCTGGTCTGCGGCGAGCTGACGGTGGTGGTGCCACCAACCGGGTTGCCGGTCGAGGGGTCACGCTCGCCGAGCTCGAACACCGAGTCGGTGAACAGCTTGCCGGAGGCCGGGCAGATCGCGTGGACGTAGTTCTTGTCGCGGCCCTGAGCCTTGACGCCGATGTCCTGACGGTCGAGCAGCGGACCCGGGATCTGCAGCTCGAAGTACTTGACGGCGGAGTCGAGGCTGAGCATCGGGATCGCGATGTCAAGCACGCGACCCTTCAGGGTGCCGCTCATCAGGATGCCGACGTTGGTGAACTTCGAGTAGCCGTAGATCTTGACCTTGGCGCGACCCTGGGAGTCGGTGCCGGCGCTGAAAACGACCAGGATCGGATCCGCGATCGGCACGGACTTCTGCTTGCCGATGTAGATGGTCGACGTGCCGGTACCCACGACGGACGACGCGCAGGACTGGACGATGCCGGCTGCGTTGGAGAGATCCGACTGGTCGTTGAGCTTGTCGTCGGTGCAGGGCGGGGTGACCTTGTTGTTCGGGTTGAAGGTCATGCCCGTCGGGAAGGTGACGGTGGTCCGCTTCATCGGAAGGACCTTGGTCGCCGATTCCGGAGTGTTGACCTCGGCTCGAACGGTGAGGTCAGCGGGGCGCGCGGCCTCCTGGTAGAACGAACCCTTGAGCGGGACCAGGTTGCTCGTGCCGACCACGGTCTCGCCGGTTGCCTGCGCGGAGGCTGCCATCGTGAGCGACGCGAGCAGCGCCACGGATATGGCTACAAGTTTCTTCATGTGGATCTTCTCTCTCCTATTGATTGCGTGAGTTGCGCCACGTACGCCGCGCCCACTCCCTGATCGGTCGCAGCTTACATGAATGCGAACCCGTCATATCCGACGGAGTTGCGGTGGATGGCTACGGCTCGCGATAGACGTGCTGGTACTGAGTGGCGGGCTGCGATGTGTCGCCGATCGCCGGGAACGGCGCCTGCTGCGTGCAGGCCGGAGCCGGCACGTCGTTGGTCTGCATCTGGTTCTTCAGCATGAACTGAATCACCTGATCGTAGGTCTTCTCCTGCTCGGCCGGACTGTACCCATACCTGAGATTGAGTCCGAACTGTGCCTGCTGAACCGGAGTTAGAGCACTCCAGGGCTGGATCGTCGCGTTGATGGACGCGGCACAGTTGGCCGAGGAGAAGACCTGCATGCCACCGTTGGCGAAATTGATGTTGCCGCCAGGAGCTGTGTACGGATTGGTCCGGCCGGCGGTCATGCCGTTCGGATAGGCAGTCAAGGTCTCCGGCCCGAGACGGACGGCGGCCCGGATGTACTTGGCGTTCGCCAGCGGATCCTTGCCGTACTGGGTCTGGGCGTTGGTGGCTTCCGCCGCGTTCGCGAGGAGCGAGGCGATCTCACGTCGGTACAGGCTTCCCGATCGCAGCAACGGGTTGAGCTCGGCGAAGTAGTCCGGGACCCGCGCCAGCAGCTTCGGGGCGTCCTCGTCGAGGAATGCACGCAAGGACGGGAATGCCTTCGGGGCCTTGCGGATAACGGGCTTCAAGTTCGTGTAGAGACGCTTGCTGACCGGAGCCAGTCGGGCCGAAGCCTGCAGGGTCGGTGAGAGCTGCTTGGCGACCGGGATCAGCTTGCGTACCCGCGGCGTCGCGAACTCGGCGAAGTCGCCCAGGCGGTCCTGGGTCGCCCGCGATTCGCGCAGGAAGGTCGGTAGCACCCGGAAGAAGTCCTTGAGCTGCTCGTCACGGTCGGCGAGGGTCTTGAAGACGGTGTCGGTGCTGCGGATCATGCCGCTGAGCTGACCCTGCCTCTTGCTGACCGCGTCGAAGACCACGCCCGTGTTCTTGATCAGCTTCGAGACTTCCTGGTCCTGGTCGTTCAGCACCTGGAGCACATCGGTCAGCGAGGTGAGAGTCGCCGGCAGGACGCCGATCGTCTGGTTCAGGGTGGCGCCACGGCCGTCGACCGCGATCGAGTTGTCGATCGCACCCTGCATGAATGCCTGGCGGGTCTTCTCGTCGAAGGTCCGGAAGATCTCGTCGAGCTGGACCGACTTCGCGACCTGCGCCGCCGGCAACTGATCGCCGTCCTCGAGCATCCCGTCGCGCTTGTCGCCCGGGGTCAGCTCGATGTAGGCCTCGCCGAGCAGGCTCTTTGCCCGGAGGACCGCGCGCGTGTCCTTCGGGATCGGCGCGTACTCGGGCTCGATGTTCAGGGTGACGATCGCAGTGCCGCTCTCATTGCCATCGCCCAGATCGATCGACTTGACGCGGCCGACCTCGACTCCAGAGATATCAACCTCCGATTGCTCGGCCAGCTGGCCGACCTGGGTCAGCGGGACCTTCACCTCGTAGCCGCGGGCCGCCAGCGGGGTCGGGCCACCGAAGGCGACCCAGACGAAGAGCAGCAGACCGAAGCACGAGAGCGTGAAGCCCGCGATCGCTATCAGCTGTCCGATGGAAGGCGCCTGCTTGTTCACGGGCAGATCACGTTCTCGGTCGGGAGCTGGCTGAGGCGGTAGATGACTTCTAGCTGGGGGTTGGCGGCCTTCGCGCCTTCAGCCAGCCTGGCGGTGTTGCAGGTGATCGTGTTGACGCTGCGGCGGACCATCCCGAGACCGTCCTGGAAGGAGACCGAGGCGTTGAAGTCATGGCTCAGCCAGGGCGCGTAGAAGAGGAAACCTTCCGAATCGCCGGGCGGGTTGTAGGCGAGCATGTTGAGCAGCGTGTTGAGCTCGGTGAAGGTTCCCTGAAGCTGCGGGGTCGACTTCGCGCCGGCGCGGCTGGTGTCACCGAGCGTCTTGAACACCGGCTGGACATCGCGGGTGAAGGGCCGGATGTCGTTGCGAATGGTGCCGGTCGTATCCGTGGCGAGACGCTGAACGGAGCGCAGCGAGCTCTTCAGGTTGCGAGCGCCCGGGATCAACGCGAGCAAGGTCGGCCGGGTCAGCTGCGAGAGCTGATCGGACTTGGCCAGGTTGGTCTGGCCCGCGGCCAGCGTCGACGGGAATTCGCGCAGCGCCTCACGCAGTGAGGCTTCCTGAGCGGCGTAGTTGCCCAGAGACTCCTTCGAGTTGCTGATGAAGTCGGCGACCGTCTGATCGTTGTTGCCGAGCTCGGTCGCGACCTGACTGAAGGCGTGGACGCCGCGCTTGATGTACTTGCGGCGCTTCTCGAGCTCGCCGTTGAGCCGCGACGTGTACACGGCGAACGGCCCGAAACGGCGCAGGGCTTTCGAAAGCTCTGTTCCCTTGCCGTTGAGCCCCTCGCCGGCGCCGTTCAGCAGCAGCACCAGATAGTCCTGCGTGTCTCGATCCAACGAGGCCAGGATCTGGTCCATCTGCACGTTGGACATGCTCTGGGCGACCGGGATCACGGACCCTTCGGCCGGCGGCGGTCCCTTGGTGCCGGGGTCGATCTCGACCACCATGTCGCTGAGTCCCGTCTTGGGGCGCAGCAGGAACTCCGCGTCGGAGTGGATCAGCTCCTTGTACTTGGGATCGATGTCGAGACGCACGCGGGCGATCCCATCCTCGAGGGTCGAGGCGCCGACCTTGCCGACGTTGATGCCGGCGATCACGGCGGCCTGGCCCTGTCCGGGCGTGACCGCCTGGGCGGTCTCCATCTCGACGTTGATCGAGTAGAAGTCCTGCCCGAGGCCCGGAATCCAGGACGGCAGGGCCGCCTTCTGGTTGGCGAGGATGAACAGGAGCACCGCCAGGGCGATCACGATCAGCCCGGTGATCGCCAGGAAGTCCTTGAAGTGTGTCTTGATCGCGCGTTTCACGGGTATGCCGTCGGGCTCGGGGCTCCCGGACCCGCCATGGGCCCGTTCAGATCGGGTAGTTCCTGCTCACCACAGAGTTGGTCGCTCACGATAGGGGGCTGACCGGGCGCGAGCGGTGAGGTTCCGAGCGGAGCGCTCTCCATGCGCCCGTACAGATCCTCGAGCTCGACTTTGCCCTTCTCTGCGGGGTCGGACATCTTGACTGTCACCGGACCGCCTCCGCCTTGGAGACGCGCGTAGGAGCCGTTGCCGTCCAGGGCATTGGTGCTGCCCGCCGCGCTGACCACCGAGTAGAGGAACTCGCGCGAGGCCGGCTGACCGTTGCCGAAGGCGCCATCCTCGATCACCTGATCGCCCGTAGGCGTCAGGGTGTCCGCCAAGCAGAGCCCGAAATTGCGCAGCTGCGGGAGCAGCTTCTCGGTCGCCGCCGCGGACCTGGCGGCGGGTGGCGTGCTCTGCTGGATGACCTTCGCCAGGCCGGCCAGCTCGGGCTCGGTGAGGAGCTGCTGGAGCTGGCGCAGGAAAGGCCTGGTGACGCGGATCGTCCGCGGCAGCTCGTTCAGGCCCGGGGTAGCCGCGATCGCGAAGCCACGAAGCGCGGGAAGGCTGGCGTTGAGACTGGTCAGCGAGCGACGCGCGGTGGCCAATGTCGGGCCGAGGCGCTGAATGGTCAGGCCGAGGTTCTCCGACTCGGCGGCGAGCGCCCCGGTGAAGGTGGCGAAGTTGGTCACGAAGCCCTGCAGGTCGTCGCCTCGCTCGTTGACGGCGCCGGTCACCCTCGTCAGGCCACGGAGCAGGTTGCCGAGATCGTCCGGCTTCCGGCCGAGGTAGGCGGCGTTGACGATCGCGGTGCCACGCGAGGCGGTCTCCCCGTAGCGGTAGGCGAGGTTCAGCGCCTCGCCGCCCGACAGCCCTTGGACGAAGGGTTCGAAGGTGAGGTCTTCCTCCGCGGTCGGCTTCGCGTTGAGGCCGGTTCCGAGGCTTTCGAGCAGGCGTTGGAGGTTCGCTCGTTCCGGGGTCTGGAGGGTCGCGAGCAGATCCCCGACCTGAACGCTGGTCGCCGTGCGGCTGAGGGGGATCATGCCGTTGTCCGGCATCTCCTTCGACTCTGGCGTGCCCGGGCTGAGATCGACGAACCAGTTGCCTTCGAGGAAGAGACGGGGACGGATCTGAGCGGTGGCGTCCTCGCGGATCGGCCGGCCCTCGTCATCCACGGTGAAGGTGACGATCGTGTTGTCGCCCTTCTGCTCCAGATCGGTGACCTTGCCGACGTTCACGCCGGCGATGCGAACGGGCGACTTGATCGCGATGTTGACCGCGTTGCGGAAGGTCGCCTGCACCTCGTAGCCGGGGCTGGTGAAGGGGATCGTCTTGGTGAACGCGAGCCAGAGCCCGACCAGGACGATGATCACGGCCACCAGCCCGAAGAAGAGCGGACCGGGACCGCCCCACTGGCGGAAGAACTGCTGGTTGTAGCGGCTCGGCTTGCGGTGATCGGTCACTTGGTCACCCACTTCTGCTGGGCTTCCGACTGGTTCTCGGTCACGATGCCTTGGTTGCCGGGGATGTTGCCGATCTGCGGCTGGTTGGGAAGCTCGAGCGGCTCGTTGCCCGTCTCACACTCGCGGGGAGACTGTCCCGGCGCGGCCGTGTTGGGGTACGGGTTCGAGTGGAGGAAGTTGACGTTCGTGGCGGGCGGGATCGTGCCACCGCCGCCGGTGGCGTAGGTGGAGGAGGGACCGCCCTCAGAGTTGACGCCGACCTGCGGGAAGACGCTGATCGCCCGCACCCAGTGGCCGAGGCCGTCGCTCGGACTTGTTGCCGAGGCCACGTTCCGAAGGAGCAGGGCCAGGTAGTTGCAGACGTTCTGAGCGGGGGTCACCTGACGCAGCAACGGGGTCAGAATCTCGTTCGTGGTGATCAGGGTGTCCAGACCCTGATTGTTGGTGGTGCTATCGCCGAAGCGACGCAGCGAGCGAGCGGTCGGGGCCAGCTCGTCGTAGAGCTGCGGCGATGACCGCAGAACGGGGATGCCGACGTCGAAGGACGACGCCACGATCGGTGCGCTGCGGCCGAGAGCCCTGGCACCCGGCAGGAAGGCCTTCATGAACTTTGCGGAGGTGTCCAGGAAAGGACGGATCCGAGGCCCGTTCCGGATCGTCGCCAGTTCTGCCGGTACGCCCTCGGTGATCGAGTCCTGGATGTACGGACGCGCGACCTCGGCCAAGGCGGCGAAGGTCGTGTCCAACTGGACGAACATGTCGGCCTGGGTCTCGGCCACAGGTGCCACTTCCGCAGCCGCCTGTGCCAGACCGTGGACGAAGCCACGAATATCCGTCTTGTTCGACGAAAGGTTCTTGGCCACAGGCTCGGCCAGTCTCAGCAGCGGCGGCAGATCACCCAGGATCTGGTTGATGTCCGCACCACGCGCCGCGAAGGCGCCACCGTACTCGGCCAGGTTCTTCTGGATCGCACGCCGGACCGGAGCCTGGAACATGTTGAACCACTGGTCCATGTCCACCGGCTCCTCAGCCTGGGACTCGGGAAGCGTCCCCCCCACCTTCAGCCCTTGGTCGGACTTGCCCGGGGTGAGCAGCAGGTACTTGAGCCCCATCGCCGAGCGCTGGCGGACGAGGACGGTGGAATCCTCGGGAATCGGCTGGACGCTCTTGTCCAGCTTCATCGACGCAACCGCGATCGAGCGACCGTCATCGAGCTGCTTGGCGGTCACCTTGTCGACCATCCCGACCCGGACGCCCGCGATCCGCACCTCGTTGCCGGCGACCAGCGACGCGGCCGAGGGCAGCTCGGCCTTGATCTGGTAGGTCGGCACGAAGGGCAGGCCCTTGTTCGCGTTGTAGGAGAAGAACACGGCCACCACGGCGATCACGCATGTGATCGCCCCCACCAGGACCGGGCTCGCGGAGATTCTTGAGCGGCGACGCTGGTTCATGGCCCGAGTAGGTAGTCGAGGATTCCCATGCGTCCGGAGCTGCGCCCCGTGGCCTGGCTGTCAGAACTCGTCGCGGACGCGTCGGCGTCGTCCGGCTCGACGGCGCCGTCGGTCCCGGTCAGGCCGGTGGGCCCGGTGAAGCCGGTCGCTCCAGTCGGTCCGGTCGGCGTCGTCACGCCGGTAACGCCGGTCTCGCCGGTGGCGGCCGTGTCACCAGTGGCGCCCGTATCGCCGGTGGTGCCGGTGATCTCGTTCGGGAGTTCACCGAGCATCCCGGAGTCGCTGAGCTCGCTGGCCAGCGAGGAGCTGCCGCCGTGCTTCCACCTGGTGCTGCAGAAGCCCTGCGTGCTGGCCCAGAACGTGGTGCACCCGGTGACGATCAAGTTGGTGCGCTGGTAATGGCCGTACTGGTCATAGCCGTTGAACAGTGCGGCGCTGTTGTAGAAGACCTTCATCAGGTTCGAGAACCCGTCTGCCTGACGGGTCGACTTGAGGAAGAAGTTGAGGTTCGCGGCCGGTGAATAGGACTTGCGCGAGAGATTGCCCAGCTTGCGGATGATCGGCTGCGAGGCGACCAGATCCGGGCCCGCGCTCCGGGTCGCCTGACCCAGGCTGGAGATCGAGATCCGGCCCGCCTCGGCGAACGGGCCGAGCTTGGTCTGGACCTCGCTGATGTCGGCGGCGGCGGGCTTCAAGGACTGGAACACGGGGATCGCCCGGTCCGCGAAGCCGCCCAGCGAGTTGAAATCGGCCCGCAGCTGACGCAGGGTCTCCGGCAGGTTCTTGAGGTTCTCCTGGAGGTCCTGGCCTCGCTCGGCCGTGGCCGCGGCCGTGTAACCGGCATTCTCGAAGAACCCAGTCATGTGCCGACGCTGCTTGGCCAGCGCCGACATGTTCTTCTCGCCATCGACGGCCAGTTGGGCCAGCCGCTTGTTCTCGGAGGAGAGGATCGCCAACAGCTTGTTGACCTGGAGCAGTGCCGGGTTGGCCCGGTCGACGGTCTCCTCGAGATCCTGGCCCCGGGTGGCGAGCCCAGCGCCCAGTTCGTTGAGCAGGATCCGGAAGCGCTGTGCGTAGGGCAGCCGGTAGATGTTGTTGATCAGGTCGAGATCCACCGACTGGGCGTTGTTCTCGATCGGCAGCAGGTGCTCGCCGGCACCCGCCTGGCCCTTGGGGATGGTCTCCAGCGCCGGCGGCGGCTCGGAGCCCGTGGGCCGGGGCTGCGTGACCTGGCAGTCGAGGAACTTCTCGCCGATCAGCGACTGCGGGCGGATGATGCAGGAGGCGTCCTCACGCCAGTCCTGGAAGCCCTTGTCGGTGATGTTCATCACCACCACGGCCTTGCCGGGAACGTCGGTCCCCGTCTCCTCGCCCGGCATCGAGACGTCGACGGAACTGACGCTGCCGACGTTGGCGCCGGCGACGCGCACGTCGATGCCCGGCACCACGAAGGCGCCGTTGTCGAAGATCGCCCGGACCTCGTAGGCGTCGCTGTCGTCGTTGCAGCTCCGGATCAGCAGCACGGCGGCCAGAACCACCAGGATCGCGACCACGATCAGAACAACGCGGCGCAGCATCACGGCACCTGCCCCGGGTCGCACTTGCCGGTCAGGTTGCCGTTGTCCAGGAACGGGTTCGAGCCGGCGATCGGCTGAGTCGAACCACCGGGACAACGCTGAAGGCCGGTGATCACGTCGAGACCGCTGTAGACGGTGGTGTCGGCAGGCTGAATCTGGGTCCCGTTCAGCTGGAACACACCCGTTCCGGACGGGGTCACCCTGGCGTACAGGCCGTTGGCGTCATAGCTCGACGTGATCGCGGCGAGCCTGGCCCAGGAATTGAAGATGTCCGGTGAGTAGGCGCGCGCCACCGCCAGGTCGGGCTGGTTGGCGTCGAAGGCGCGGACCAGGGCGTTGACCGCGGGTTCGGCCTTGTTGTGGAGCGGGATCAGGCTGGTCAGCAGGTCCGAGGTGTCGTTGTTCGGCCCGGGCCGGCCCGCGGCCAGAGCCAGGTCGTTGAAGACCGGGCGGGCGCGGTTCAGCACCGGGCGCAGGTCGTTCTTCAGGTAGCCGGCCAGCCCGGCGTCGGCCGCCCTGCCGGAGGCGGCGATCATCGGCTGGAGATCGTCGAGCGTGACGCGGAGGTTGGCGAAGGTGGTGTTGGCCTGACGCAGCGTCGGCGGCAGCTCGTCCAACGCCTGGGCCAGCTGCACGTTGTTCTCGGCGATCTTGCCGAGCGCCGTGTTCGAGTTGGAGACCAGCTCGGTCAGCTGCGGCGACACCTCGGCCAGATTGGTGACGAACTTCGAGGTGTTGCCGACGAACTGGTCGAGGCGCGTGTCCTGATCGGCGAGCTCCGACATCAGGCGCTGGGTGCTGGAGAAGGCGGTCCCGCTGTACTTGAAGGTCTTGTTCGCGCCCTCGGCGGCGTCGCCCGCGTAGATCGCGGCGATGCCCTGGATCCAGTTCGACCATCCCTTGCGGGTCTTGGCGTCGAAGGTGTCGAAGAACTGGTCCAGCTCGACGGCGGTGGTCGTAGCGCCCTCGTCGAAGGTCGATCCCGGCTCGACCACGTCGGCATTGTCGGGGCCGGGCGAGAGCGAGATGTAGTGGTTGTGGAGCGAGGACAGCGAGCTCTTGCGAATGACGGCGGCGGTGCCCTCGTGCAGCTTCCGGTCGATGTCGACTTCCATCTGCACCCGGTTGTTGTCGGTCAGTTCGACCGATGTCACCTTGCCGATCGGCGAGCCGCCGACCATCACGAAATTGCCCGGCACCATGCCGCTGGCGGTCTGGAAGTCGAACTTGTACTTGTAGCCCGAGCCGCCGCCGAAGATCAACGAAGCGACGAAAACGATTGCAACAACAAGCGCGCCCAGAGTCACAACTCTGAGCACAGTCGAACTACGGCCGCGGGTGACGCGACTTGGTTTTGCTTGATTGGCAGTCGTCAATCTGAGCTACCCGGTGATTCTCCCCACCAAAGAAGCCTCCTTCCTGTGCCGGGCATGCTACCTGAGCGCCCGGCGTAAAAGCCTCACGTCAAGACCCGGTCCAGGTGCCGGACAGGCAGGGCCCCGGAGCGCAGGTATTCGTGACCGCGCCGCCCTCCCGCAGGAAGCCGTCGATCATCTCGATCGCGGTGTCGGTGACCCGCGGCAGCTCATGCGGATCCTCGCCCGCGACCGGCGCCGTATTGGTCAGCGGCGGCGGGTCGGTGCCGATCGTCTCCCCCGGGTTCGGGCCCGGCCGCACCGGACCACTGTCCCAGTAGGCGACGGCCGATCCGTTGTACGGGAAGGTGGTGATCGGCTCGAGTCCCCAGCCACCGTCGACTCCCGGCCAGCGAGACGACGCCACCAGCGGCGTGATCGCCTTCGCCCCCACCGTGCGCGCCTCGACGTTCGACTGCCAGTTGGTGACGAGGTGATCGCCGAAGGCGAGATCCATGAGGACCTGATGCGAAGGCGTGCCGGGCAGCGGGTCGGTGGTCATCCGGTGCGCGTACCCGTTCGGATCGGATCGATCCCAGAGCATCTGGATCAGGCCGAGCGCGATCGGCCGCTCGAGCTCGTTCGTGTAGGCGGGATCGAAGAAGTTCGAGTAGAGGTCCCAGGCGGAGGAACGGGTCAGCAGCACCGAGTAGTTCATGGCCGCGACCCCGAGCGCTCCGCGGTCGAAGTCCGGAGCCAGCGCCATCAGCGCGCCGCCCATGATCCCGCCCTGACTGATTCCTCGATACCAGGCCCTGACGTTCGGCCCGGTGACGATCGCCGGCTGGAGGGTCGAGTCCGGCGGCACGGTGGCGTCGCCGTTCCCGCCGGGGACTTCGGCCGGATCGGGGTCGTCGGGATCGAAGCGGAAGGCCGCCTTCGAGGCCAGGCCGTCGGGATGGATCATCAGACGAGCCAGGTACATCTCGTTGAGCAGGCCCTGCTGGAGACGGTCCGTCACCTGCGGGAACTTCGAGAGGTCGCCCAATGCGCTGGTCACCGTGATCGCGTCCCCGATCGACATGCCGATCTCGTCGGTGCCGCAGATCACGAAGCCGCGCGCCGCCAGCTTGCGCTGGGCGGCGGCGCTGATCTCGCCGCCGATGCTCCCCATCAGGCCGTGCCCGTAGACCGCGGCCCTCCCCCGCAGCGACTGGTCGGGGACGTCCTCCGGGTCGAGCGAGGCCGGGTCGACGATCGCGTCCGGGACGATGCACTGGAAGTTCGCCGTGTAGGTGCCGTTCGGCTGAGGCACCCCGTCCCCGTTCAGGTTCATGGTCGCGCCGGAGGC
>JAFKLL010000033.1 GCA_017304845.1 Solirubrobacterales bacterium | reverse complement strand
GCAAGAAGATCAATGCGGCGCCGCCGGCCACGACCCAGGCCGTTTCCCCGTTGAAGGCCCTGTCGTCGCCTTGGGCGATCTTCGGCGCCCTGGCCATCTTCCTCTACGTCGGGTCGGAAGTCGCCATCGGCGGCATGCTGACGAACTTCCTGGAGAGCCCCGATGTCCTGAACGCCCCCATCGAGACGGCGGGCAAGATGGTCGCCCTGTACTGGGGCGGCGCCATGGTCGGCCGCTTCATCGGTTCGGCGGTGATGACCAAGGTGCGCCCGGCCGTCGTTCTGGTCTGCTGCACCGTGGCGGCGGCGTTCCTGTGCCTGATCGTCAGCCAGATCGGCGGGCCCACGGCGGCCTATGCGGTGCTGTCGATCGGCCTGTTCAACTCCATCATGTTCCCGACCATCTTCACCCTGACGCTGGAGCGGTCCACGGCGCCGACCTCGGCCACCTCCGGTCTTCTGGTGTTCGGCATCATCGGCGGCGCGCTTCTGCCCCAGGCGGCGGCGCACATCGCCGATGCGGCGGACAAATTGCAGCCGGCCTTCATCGTGCCGATGCTGGGCTATGTCGGCCTGACCTTTTTCGCGATCGGCTGCATCCGCAGCAAGGCGAAGACCGAGGTGACGACGACCGTCGCGCACTGAGGCGTTCGATCCATATGAAAAAGGGCGCGGAGGGGAGGCCTTCCGCGCCCTTTGTCTTTTTCGTCTGCGGTTCAGCCGTCGATCAGCCCCTGGAGGATCGGCGCCAGACGATCACGCATCTTCTCGCAATCGGCCAGGTCCATGTTGAAGCCGCCGCCGCCCAGTTCGCGGCTGACCGACATGCCCATGATAAAGCCCGCCAGCAGTCGGGCGCGCACCGGGGCGTCCGGGCCGCTGATCCACTCTTCCAGCGGGTTGAAGAAGCGGGCGCTGCAGGTGGTCTGAACGATCTCGGCCGCCTTGGTCGAGCCGATGGACCGCAGCATGATCGCCATGCCCTTCAGCTTTTCGGCGGTCTTGGGCTCGAACACGATCTCATTGGCGACGCGCAGACCGAAATCGGCCTTGTCGCCCGACATCAGGGTGCTGCCGTCGGTGCAACTGTCCAGGGCGGCCAGGAACAGGTCGTCCTTGGAGCCGAAATAGCGGCTGATCAGGGCCGCATCGACGCCGACGTCGCGGGCGATGTCGCGCATGCCGACGTCATCGTAGCTCTCGGCGGCGAACCGTTCGCGCGCGGCGTCGAGAATGGCCGTCCGCGTCGCGGCGGCGTTTCTCGGGCGGTGACCGGGGCACAGCAAGGCGGCGAACACTCCGTGGCAAGTGTGGTTGGGAATAACCGTAACCTCCATATGGCTTTGTCATCGTCTGTTGACAAGCGTCGCGGCCCTCACGATAAGTCACCATGCGTTGACATGACCGACTCCCCATTGGTCTGTATCCGCATTACAGGGATTCAACCTCCGACAGGGAGATTGCGCAGATGCGCGGGCTGAAGATCGCCGCCGAGACCGTGGCCGAGCACGTCGCCCGACAGGAGCGGAACGTGTTCGAGGCGGCGGTGCGGCTCTTCGTCGAGCGGGGCTACGAACAGGTCACCTTCGGCGACATCGCCGACGAGGTCGGGCTGGCCCGGAATTCGCTCTACCGCTACTACCCGAGCAAGGCGGCGATCCTGGCCCGCTGGATCGAGTCCGAGCTGGACGAGGCGGTGACCCGATCCGCGTCCATCCTCGGGGCCGAGGGGCCGCCCGCCGAGCGGATCATGTCCTGGGCCGACGACCAGGTCGCCTACGCGCGGCGTCCCGAGCACGCGCTGCTCGTCGCCTTCTCCTCCGCCCGGGCCGAGCTCGGCCCGGAGTCGCTGCGGAGGCTGGGCGAGGCGCATGGACGGCTCAACGAGCCGCTGATCGCGACCCTGCGCGAGGCCGGCGCCGACAGCCCCGACCTCGCGGCCGGCCTGATCTTCGGCCTGGTCGACCAGGCCAGCGCCTGGCCGGCCGACCGTGACGAGGAGCTGCGGCCCCTGCTGAGGAACGGGATCGACGCGCTCGTCCCGCGAAGCTAGATCTGCCGCTATCCTGCCCTGCGCAATTCGTACTCAGGGAGGGAAGTTGACTCGTATCTCAGGGATGGCCGCGCTCGTCGCGACCGCCGTCATGCTCATCGCCTCGGCCGGTCAGGCCGCCGCTTCGACCGCCTCGTTCGAGAAGGTCTCCGGCAAACCGACCCTGGTGCTGGTCGCCAAGAAGCGTGAGGAGAACGTGATCTACCTGACCTACCAGGCGGGCGCCAAGACGATCGAGCTCCGCGACACCGGCGACGGTCCCGGCTACACCGACATCCACCTGACCTACGACGAGAAGTCCCTGCCCGGTTGCGAGTTCACCCGGGACGTCGACTCCTTCGGCGATCCTTCCAACGAGCAGGTCACCTGCCCCGCCGGCAAGGTGAAGCAGGTCCTCCTGCTGCTGGGAGACAAGGACGACTCGCTCTTCGCCGGGGACCAGACCTACGAGTCGACCAAGCCCCGCATGTCGGTCTTCGCTCGTGGCGGCAAGGGCAACGACATCATGATCGGCGGACGCGGCAACGACTACCTGTTCGGGGACGCCGGCCGTGACATCGTCGAGGGCGGCAAGGGCAACGACAGCATCAACGGCGGCGCCGGCCAGGACTCGATCTCCGGCGACGGGCAGTACACGGCGGATCGTCCGCCCGCCCGGGGCGGCAACGACCTGCTGGTCGCCGGGGCCGGCAACGACTACGTGTACCCGGGCAGCGGCCGCGACAAGGTCAGCGGCGGCGCCGGCAAGGACATCGTCAGCTCGGTCGCCGACCGGGACCGGGACTTCATCGATTGCGGCGCCGGGCGCCACGACTCCCTGCTCGGCGTGGACCACCGTGGGATCCGATTCTCGGAGAAGCTGGTCAGCGGCTGCGAGACGGTCGGCTCGGGTCTCTTCGGCGGTGTCGCCTGGGAGTGTCACGGGCGCCGCTGCGCCGCGTCGATCTCGCCTTACGCGCGGGAGGAAGACGCGTCCTGAGCGGGCTCAGCCCAGCTCGAGGGTGGTGATTCCGAAGATCCGCTCGAGCGGCAGCTCGGGCGGCCGGCCGCGGTACATCCGAGTCGTCTCGAAGCCGCGCTCGAGGTCCATCGAGCCGGCCAGCTCGATGCCGGCCGGGTGCTGAGGCAGGTCGAAGGCGACCCGACCGTCGATGCGGTCGGCGAGGCCGAGGATCAGCGCTCTGGCCGAGGTTGCGTCATCGGCGAAGATCGGGCCGATCCGATGGCCGGAGGCGGTCTGCCGCGAGGCGGCGAACCCGGTGATCTCGCCGCCGTCGACGATGGTCAGCGCGTCGCGGCCGGGGCCGGCGATCCAGCGCCGGAGGAACTCGGGGCGCGGCCCGAAGAAGTGGGCGCCGTCGAAGGCGGCCAGCGCCTCGAACTCGACCTCGGTCGCCGGGACGGTCTCGATCGAACCGTCCGGCCCGGGCAGCCGCTCCGCCGAGTACCGGGCGTTCTCGTGGGCGGTCTCGAAGCCGGCCGCCCGGTAACTCTCGACCTGCGCCGGGACCGCGTCCAGGCCGAGCGTGATCCCGTCGAAGCGCCCGAGGACCTGATTCCAGAGCTCCCGACCGTAGCCCTGGCCCCGGAGCCGCGGGGTGACGATGTAGAGGCCGACGAAGGCGACCTCCTCCGACCCGCGCACGACCGAGAGGGTGGCGCCGGTGCGGCCGTCGATCTCGCTGCGGAAGAAACCTCCGGGATCGGCCGCGAAGAACGGCTCGGCGTCACCGAACCCGGGCTCCCAGCCTTCGTCGGCGGCCCACTCCATCGCCTCGGCCACCCCGGCCGCATCCATGCTCTCGATCGTCGCCATCGCCCCGGCATGATGACCGACGACCCGACGGAATCGGCGCCGCGAGTCGAGGATGTAGGTTCCCGCCATGCGCTTTTCAGCGGATCGTCCCCTGAACGTTCAGCCCGCCACGGTGCGGGACTACCGGGAACTGGCTCGGCGCCGGCTGCCCCGCCAGCTCTTCGACTACGTCGACGGAGGCGCCTACGAGGAGGCGACCATGCGGTCGAACGAGTCCGACCTCGAACGGGTGCTGCTCCGCCAGCTGGTCATGAACGACGTCTCGGTCCGTGAGCAGGCGACCGAGGTGCTGGGCCAGCGGCTCTCGATGCCGGTGATCCTCGGGCCGGTCGGGCTGGCCGGGATGTTCGCCCGGCGGGCCGAGGTGCAGGCGGCCCGGGCCGCCGAGGCGGTCGGGGTTCCGTTCACCGAATCGACCGTCTCGATCTGCGGCATCGAGGAGGTCGCCGGCGCGACTTCGACGCCGCCCTGGTTCCAGCTCTACGTGATGCGCGACCGGGCCTACGCCGAGGGGCTGATGGCCCGGGCGCAGGCGGTCGGCTCGCCGGTCCTGGTGCTGACCATCGATCTCGCCGTGGTCGGGGCCAGGCACCGGGACACCCGCAACGCGATGCTGGGCGACCCCTCGACCTGGGCCAAGATCCGCCGTGGCGTCGATCTCGTCTCGCATCCCCGCTGGATCAAGGACGTGGCGGTCGGCGGCAAGCCCCTCACCTTCGGCAACCTGGCCGACGTGGTGCCGGGCGCCCGCACGCCGGAGGACTTCAAGGAGTGGGTCGACGCGCAGTTCGACCCCTCGGTGACCTGGGACGACATCGCCTGGGTCCGCGAGCACTGGAAGGGCAAGCTGATCGTCAAGGGCGTGCTCGACCCGGAGGATGCCCGCCGGGCGGTCGACGCGGGCGTCGACGGGCTCGTCGTCTCCAACCACGGCGGCCGCCAGCTCGACTCGGTGCCGTCCACCGCGGCCGCCCTGCCGGCGATCGCCGAGGCGGTCGGGGACCGGACCGAGGTGCTGGCCGATGGCGGGATCCGCACCGGCCTCGACGTCGTGAAGATGCTCTCGCTCGGCGCCAGGGCCGTGATCGTCGGCCGGGCCTGGGCCTGGGCCGTCGCCGCCGAGGGCGAGGCCGGGGTACGCAAGATGCTCGACGGCCTGCGGGCCGACGCCGACGTCGCCCTGGCCCTGACCGGCAGCAACTCGGTCAACGACCTGGACAGGTCGAACCTGGCTTGAAGGCGGTCGCGATCCGTCACGTCCTGTTCGAGGACCTGGGGATCCTCGAACCGCTGCTGGGCCGACGCGGCTACGAGGTCGAGTATCTCGACGCCGGGGTCGATCCCCTCGGGGAGGCGCCCGTCGAAGCGGACCTGCTGGTCGTGCTCGGCGGGCCGATCGGGGTCGGCGACGTCGGGCGCTACCCCTTCCTGGGCGAGGAGATCTCGCTGCTCGAACGCCGGCTCGCGAGCGACCGCCCGACCCTCGGGATCTGCCTCGGGGCGCAGCTCATGGCCGCGGCCCTCGGGGCCGGGGTGGGGCCGACCGGCCGGACCGAGATCGGCTTCGGCCCCCTGGACCTGACCCCGGCGGGAGCCGCCTCGGCCCTGGCGCCGCTGGCCGGGATCCCCGTCTTCCACTGGCACGGCGACGAGTTCCAGATCCCGGCCGGGGCGGAGCGGCTGGCCTCGACCGAGGGCTTCCCGAACCAGGCCTTCTCATGCGGGGACGCGGCGCTCGCCCTCCAGTTCCACATCGAGGCCGATCCCCGGCACCTCGAACGCTGGCTGATCGGCCACTCCGGCGAGCTGGCCGCGGCAGGGATCGACCCGCGGGACCTGCGTGACGACGCGGCCCGCTTCGGGGATCGGCTCGCCGACGCGGCCACCGAGGTGGTCGACGCCTGGCTCAGTCGAGCTTGACGACCAGCTTGCCCTTGTTCTCGCCCTTGAAGAGCATGTTGAGGGCATGGGGTAGGTTCTCGAAGCCCTCGACCACGGTCTGCTCGGACTTGATCTTGCCCTCGCCCATCCACTCGGAGAGCTGACGGATCGCCTCGCCGAAACGGTCGTAGTAGTCGAGGATGATGAAGCCCTGGAGCTTGACCCGCTTGATCAGCAGGTTGCCGAAGGAGGCGGGCCCGGCCGGGCGGCCGTCCTCGGCGTTGTAGCCGGAGATCAGGCCGCAGAGCGCGACCCGCGCCCCGATGTTGAGGCGGGCGAAGACCGCGTCCATGATCTCGCCGCCGACGTTCTCGAAGTCGACGTCGATCCCGTCCGGGGTGGCGTCCTTGAGCTGCTGGCGCCAGTCGTCAGCCTTGTAGTCGACCGCGGCGTCGAAGCCGAGCTCGTCGATCACCCAGGCGCATTTCTCGGGGCCGCCGGCGATGCCGACGACGCGGGCGCCCTTCAGCTTCGCGAGCTGGCCGGCGACCGAGCCGACCGCCCCGGCGGCGGCCGAGACGACCACGGTGTCGCCTTCCTTCGGCTCGCCGATCTCGAGCATGCCGAAGTAGGCGGTGCAGCCGGTCATGCCGAGGATGCCGAGCAGCGAGGCCGGGGGCGCGGCCTTGGCGCTGTCCGGGACCACCATCAGCGGGTTGGAGTCGCTCGCGACCGTGTAGTCCTGCCAGCCGGTCAGCCCGTTTACCAGGGCGCCGACCGGATACCGCTCGTGGTTGGACGCCACCACCTCGCCGAGACCGAGCGCCCGCATGGTCTCGCCGATCTGGACCGGCGGCAGGTAGGTCGGCTCCTCGCCGATCCAGGTCCGGTTGGTGGGGTCGACCGAGATCCACCGGACTCGGACCAGGGCTTCGCCCTCGCCGATCTCGGGGACCGGGTCGGTCTCCAGGTCGTAGGTGTTGTCGTCGATCAGGCCCTGGGGCCGTTCGGCCAAAGCGAAACGTCGGTTCTCCTCGCGCATGCCCGAACTGTAACGCGGCGGAGACCCTTACCCGATAGCCTCTGCCGTTGCTGTTCGAAGCGGGTTTCGACGACAAGAAGTCAGGGAGATGTTTGCAGGACGACGAAAGAAAGTCTCAGTCCTCGCGGGGTTTGTCGTCCTCGCCGTCTCGGCCTGCGCGGTTCCGGCCGCATCGGGCAACGGATACGACGTCTGGTCCTGCCGCGGACCGCTAGGCCAGCCACTCTCGGCCGACGCCTGGAACCCGCGCGCGACCGGGGCTCAGTTCGGGGACGTGACCCTCACCGACACCTGCTCGACCGGAGGGCCGGTCGAGCTGCGGATGACCGATTTCGGCACCGGCCCCCGCTCCCCCCGGCTCGACCTCGAGTTCGACCTGCCCCGTGGTGAGAAGATCATCGAGTACTCGCTGAACCGGGCGATGGTGGCGGCCGGCGCCTTCGGACCGCCCTACGTTTACGCGTCGGCCGTGCGCGAGACGGCCGGCGGCACCACCGATTTCGGCTGCGCCTCGTACCTGGCGCTCCCCGACTTCGACTGCAGCTTCGAGGGCTCCACCTCCGACCCGACCGATCCGACCAACCAGCGCTTCCGCACCGGGCTCTCGCTGGACGGCCTGAGCGTCTGGATCGCCTGCACGAGCAGCGGCTGCAACCCGCCCTTCGCTCCGCCGTCCGCCCAGTTCGTCCTCTGGAGCTCGGCCGTCACGATCGAGGACAACGATCCCCCGGACCTGGTCGACATCGGCGGCGTGCTCGCCGGGCCGGGCCCGGTCAACGGACGGGTCAACCTCTACGTCGAGGCCGATGACGACAACGCCGGCGTTTCCGCGATGGACCTCTCCGTGGACGGCACTCCGTACCAGCACGTCAACGTGTCGACGCCGACCTGCTCCCTGCCGTACCAGATGCCGAACCCCTGCCCCGGCAACGCGGGACGCATCTTCACGGTCGACACGACCACCCTCGCCGAGGGCGGCCACATCGCCTCCGGCACGATCACCGACGCGGCCGGCAACCAGACCCCCTTCGGCCCGATCTCCTTCTTCGTCGAGCACGTCGAGCCCGGCCCGCCCCCTCCGGACAACGGCAAGCCGGCCGTGCTGGAACCGGACTTGAAGCTCGACACGACCTCGATCACCCACCGTCCCGGCGCAACCCCGGTGGTCGCGGGCCGGCTCGAAACCGATGACGGCTACCCGATCGAAGGCGCGTCGCTCGGGGTCCAGGTCACCTCGTTCACGACCTCCGGCGACCGGACCGAGACGCTGGCCCCGGCGCTCACCGGACGGGACGGCAGGTTCCAGGTCAGCCTTCCGGGCCAGGGCTCGCGGACGATCGAGTTCTCCTTCTCGCCGAGCGAGGGCCAGGCGATCACCGCGAAGCAGAGCGCCCACGTGAAGAGCACCCTGAAGGTGACGCTCAACACCCGTCCCCGGCGGGTCCGGATCGGCCGCAAGGTCACTTTCCGCGGACGCCTGAGCGGCGCCGGACCGGCCGCCAAGGGAGTCCCGGTCGAGATCCAGGCCAAGGTCTCCGGCAGGTGGGATACGGTGGCGACCGTCGCGACCAGGGCCAACGGCGTCTACGTCTGGCGCTACCGATTCCGCTACGTGGAAAGGAACGCGCTGTTCTCCTTCCGGGCCCAGGTCCGAGGCACCCCCGGCTGGCCCTGGCCGTCCACCAACAGCCCGGTCCGCAAGGTCGGGGTCAAGGTGAAGCGACGGTGAACCCGGCGACCGATCTGGTCTCGGTCGAGTACGACCAGCACAAGGCCGAGGTGCTGCGCACGGTCGCCTCGAAGCTGGGCGCGGCCGGGGTCAAGAGCTCCCCCGGGGATCTCGAACCGGCCTACAACGAGGCCTGGCACGCGCTCTACATGACGATGGCCGACGGCGAGGAGGTCGAGAACCGGGTCGGGTACCTGGTCACGGTCACCCACCGGCGCGCGCTCAACGAGTTCCGCGCCCTCAAGGTCAGCCGGCGGGCCGATCCGGAATCGCTGGACCAGGTCGGGATCGACCTCGACCTCGACGCGCGCCTCGACGCCGAGATCCAGGTCCGCCACATCCGCGAGGGCTTCCGGGCCAAGCTCTCGGCCCGCGAGCTGGAGGCGGCCACGCTCTGCCACATCTACGGGTACACCCGCCCCGAGGCCGCCGAGGCGATGGGCGTCAAGCCCAAGCGGATGGAGAAGATCATGGACTCGGCCTCCGGCAAGATCGCCACCGTGGTCGCGACCGTGAAGGCGGGCGAGCACTGCGCGGACATGCGCTCGACGATCCATGCCTTCGCTCTCGGCCTGCTCGACCCGGACGGCGAGAAGTACCAGTTGGCGACCGATCATCTCGAGCACTGCCCGGCCTGCCGCCGCGACGTCTGGACCGACCGTGGCCTGGCCGCGATCGGCCCGCCCCTGCCGATCGCCTTCGCCCTCCTGGCCGGGGGAGCCGGTGTCGGCGGCGGGGTCGCCGGCGGCCTGGCCCTCAAGGGCGGCGCGGGCGCGGCCGGCAAGGCCGGCGCCGCGAAGCTGGGCGCCGCCGGAGCTTCGAACGCCCGCCGCGTGGCGCTGCTCGGCGGAGCCGGTGCGTCGGTCGCGACGGTGGCCGTGGTGGCCGCCGTGGCGACGGGCGTGATCGGCGCGGACGGGGACGTGGACACACCCCCGGTTCCCGCGCCCTCGATCGCCTCGTCCTCCGGCGCCGCCGGGGCCGGCAACGCGAACGCCCAGGCCGCGGCAAAGGCGGCCGCTCGCAGGGCGGCCAAGAAGGCGAAGCGGCGCCGGGCGGCGAAGGCGCGACGCGAGGCCCGCCAGGCGGCCCGTGAGGCCCGGGCGGCCGAGGCCGCGGCCGCCGCGGCGGCGGCCCAGGCGGCTGCCGAGGCCAGCTACTTGCCGGAGCCGACCTACGTTCCTCCGCCACCGCCACCACCGCCGCCGGAACCCGTGCAACCGGACCCGAAGCCCGACCCGAAGCCGCCGGTGAAACCCGACCCCAAGCCGGAACCGAAGAAGCCGATCACTGACGCCGGCCAAGAGTTCGGCCTGCGCTGAACCTGGTCTGAGGCCCGCCCCGAATTAAAGGGGGGGGGGGAGTTCGCCGCCCTGCGGAGACGTCTATGCAGAGTGACGTTTCCCGCTGAAGACGATGTAGCACCGAAGCAGAAGGTGAAGATCCTCGATCGAGGCATGCGCAGTCCCCTGTGGCTGACCCTCGTCGTGATCTTCGGTGCGATCGGTCTGATCGCGCCGGTGCTGGCCATCGATGACGTGAGCATGGGGGTGGCCGCGGCCTTCACCGTCTCGGTCTACTTCCTGGTGGTCGGCTTCTTCGCCTTCAACTTCGATCCGGCTCCGGCTCGGATCTCGGTGCTGCTGATCTGGCTCGCCCTCGGGGCGGGCCTCCTGATGGGCGGCCACGACGACGGGATCGGTTCCTGGCTCGTGCTCGGCGCGGCCGGTCTGATCGGTTCCGAGATCCTCAGCCGGGCCTGTCACTCAGTGCGATTCGCAGCTGTCACCGACTCGTTGACCGGACTTCAGAACCGGGTCGGGCTGGTGGCCGAATGCGATCGCGCCATCACTATTTGTCGGCGCCTGGATCAGCCCCTCACGCTGGTCCACATCGACCTTGATGACTTCAAGGGAGTCAACGACAGGGAGGGACATGCCGAGGGGGATCGCATCCTCCGGCAGTGCGCCGAGAATTGGACCGGGGTCATCCGTGCCGGTGACATCCTGGCCCGCATAGGTGGGGACGAGTTTCTGCTGGTTCTGCCCGGCAGTAACTCGAGTGATGCACGGCGCTTGATGGGCTTGCTCAAGGAGGTCTCGCCTATCGAGTGGTCATTCGGGGTGGCTGAACTCGCCCCCAGCGAGGAGCTCCAGGCCTGCGTCGACCGTGCCGACGCGGAGCTCTACGCCCAAAAGGCGAGCGTCGCCTGAAATAAGCCAGGGGTTTCATTTTGCGCCCGGTCGGGTAAGAATCAAGGTCACGCCCGAGGGCACGGACCATGGAACGGAGCTCGGCCGACAGGAGCGCAGGCAGCCTTCCCCTGGTGATCGCACTGACCACCACGGTCCTTCTCGTGCCCTGTATCGCGGCGATCGGCCTCCGTGCCTCCGAGACCGTGACCTCCCCGGTGCTCCTGATCCTGCTCCCGGTTCTGCTCTCGATGGCGATCTCCTGGGCGATCGCGGAGATCTGGAAGCGCCGGGCCGACGGCGGCCCCGTCCTCTTCGACGACCTGATGATCTGGGGCTGGCTTCGCAACCGGCGGTTCGAGCGGCTGCTCGGGCGGGCCGAGGACTTCATCGGGCCGGACGCCGGTCAGGCGGATCCCCGGCGCCGGGCCCGTGAGCTGGAGCGCCTCTCGGCCGCGCTCGAGGCCCGTGACCCGCGCACCCACGGCCACTCGCGCCGGGTCGCCAGGCACGCCAGCCAGATCGCCCGCCGGCTCAAGCTCCCGGCCGAATCGGTGGCCCGGATCCGCACCGCCGCCCTGCTCCACGACGTCGGCAAGATCCGGATACCGATCCGGATCATCGAGAAGCCGGGGGCGCTCACCGAGGCCGAGTTCGCCCTGGTCAAGACGCATTCCGAGCAGGGTTCTCAGCTGGTCGCCGGCATGGGTGACCCGGAGCTCGCCTCGATCATCCGCCATCACCACGAACGGATCGACGGCGGCGGCTATCCCGACGGCCTGCGCGGAGAGGAGATCCCGCTCGGCGCCCGGATCATCGCGGTCGCCGACACCTTCGACGCGGTCACCTCGGCCCGCTCGTACCGGGGGCCGCGCTCGCATGAGGACGCGTTGGCGCTGCTCGACCGCGAGGCCGGGGCCCAACTCGACCCGGAGGCGGTGAGCGCCTTCGAGAGCCGCTACTCGGGCCGGCGCCCGGTCGCGATCGCCGCGGCGGCCCTGGGGCTCGGGCGGCAGGCGGCACAGACCTTGATCGGGCTCGGCACGGGGGCCTCCCAGGTGGCGGCCGTCGGCGCCGCTGCCGTGGTCATCGGGACCGCGCCGGCCGCCAATCTGACACCTCGCGACGAACCTGACGAGCGGCCGGCCCAGGCCCGCCAGGCCGCGAGCGATCCGTCCCGGACGGAGGTGGCGGCCACCGCCGGCGGGACGGTGACCGCCACCGGATCCGGGCCCGACCGGGCCCAGGCCACGGGGGCCTCCGACCCGGCGCGGGACGGGGCGATCCGAGGTCAGGGCCAGGCTCACGGTTCGGATCCGCGGCCCGGGGCGGGCTCTGGAGGCGGCACGGAGGGGGCCGGCGGGGAGACCGGGGGTTCCGGGGACGGTGAGGGAACCGGAGACGGTGGATCAGGCGGCTCGGGCGGATCGGGAAGCGAGGGCGGATCGAGTGGATCGGGCAGTCAAGGCGGCTCGGGAAGCGAGGGCGGATCCGAGGGGTCCGGGGGCTCGAGCGGCGGTTCGTCCGGGGCGGCGGCGCTCCAGCAGACCGTTCAGAAGGTGACCCAGACCGTGACCGACGCGGTGCCGACCCTGCCGGGCAAGGATCCCGTCTCACAGGGTGTGAACGAGACGGTGGGCAGCGTGAAGGACATCCTCGGCAAGGTCACCGGGAAGCCCTGACGGCTACCAGGAGTGGCCGACGAAGACCGGCTCCGGGGTGAGCGGCACCCCGAAGGTCGCCTCGACCCGATCGGCGACCCCGTGCGCGAAGGCGACCAGCTCCGAGGTGGTGCCGCCACCGCGGTTGACGATCGCCAGCGTGTGATTGCGCGACAGCCCGATCGGGCCGTCGCCGAACCCGCGGGTGAACCCGGTCCGCTCGATCAGCCAGGCGGCCGAGGTCTTGGCCAGGCCCTCCGGCGCCGGGTAGGAGGGCGGCCGGTCGTCCGGGCCGAGCAGCTCCTGGGCCCGGGCGGCCAGGGCCGCCATCTCGGCTTCGGTGAGGAGCGGGTTGGTGAAGAAGGATCCGGCGCTGACCGAATCCGGGTCGGCGGGATCGACCACCATGCTCTTCGAGCGCCGGAGATCCAGCACCGTCTCCCGGGCCACCTCCAACGGCACCCGTTCGCCGACCTCGACGCCGAGAGAGGAGGCGAGCTGCGCGTAGGCGACCGGGCGGGACTGGCCGGAGGGCTCGAGCGCGAACTCGACCGCCAGGACCAGGTAGCGAGGGTCGCCCTTGAAACGGCTGGACCGATACCCGAAGCCGCAGGCCGACGGGGCGAGCGCCTCGACCTCGCCGGTCTCGCGGTCGAGGACCAGGACCGAGGAGATCGTCTGCGAGACCTCCTGGCCGTAGGCCCCCACGTTCTGGATCGGCGTCGCCCCGACCGAGCCGGGGATCCCGGACAGGCACTCGATGCCGGACAGGCCGGCCTCGACCGACCTCTCGACCAGGGAGTCCCAGCTCTCGCCGGCCGCGGCGGTCAGGGTGACGCGGCCGTCCTCCAGCTCGCGTTCCTCGACGCCCCCGGTGCGGATCCAGACGGTGGTCCCGGGAACCCCGTCGTCGGCGATCACGACGTTGGAGCCGCCGGCCAGGAAGAAGATCCGCTCGCCCTCGGCGTCGGCGGTCCGGACCAGCTTGATCAGCTCGTCGGTCGCCTCGACCTTGACCAGGCGCTCGGCCGGGCCGCCCAGCCTCAGGGTGGTCAGCGGGGCGAGCTCGATGTTGGTTCCTGCTTCCGCCATCGCAGCGATGCTTCCAGATCGGGTGTCGCCGTGCTTGACACCCTCCGGGGCGCGCGATAATCGCCAGGTGGTCGTTTCCTCCGTCTCCCGTCAGCTGCTCCGGGCCAGGGACCTGGCCGACTCCCGGTACGCGGAGTCGCTCGGCGTCGAGGACATGGCCCGGGCCGCCAGCCTCTCCCGGGCCCACTTCAGCGAGAAGTTCAAGCAGGCCTTCGGGGTCTCGCCCCATGCCTACCTTCTGACCCGCCGGCTGGAACGGGCCGCTTCGATGCTCCGCAACACCGACTACTCGGTCGCCTACGTCTGCGTCTCGGTCGGGCTGAGCAGCGTCGGCTCGTTCACCACCAGCTTCAAACGGGCCTACGGCAAGACCCCGACCGAGTACCGCCGCGCCTACCCGCCCAACGCCAACCAGGTGATGGTCCCGCCCTGCGTGACCCGCTACTACGGCCGGCCCCAACACCGGACGTTTCGAGAAGACAGCCCGGAGCCTCGTTCCTAGGATCGATCTCGTTCGATTCAAAGACGAAGGAGAAGACGATGATCAAGATCGGTTCCGCCCAGCTCTGGGTGCGCGACCAGGACGAAGCCCGCGAGTTCTGGACCGCCAAGGTCGGTTTCGAGGTGAAGGTCGACGTGACCATGGACGAGCTCGGCGGCTTCCGCTGGCTCACGGTCGGACCTCCCGGTGACGACGGCACCAGCGTGGTCCTGATGGCGATCCCCGGCGAGCCGGTGATGGACGCCGAGACCAAGGCCCAGGTTGAGGAATTGACGGCGAAGGGCTTCGCCGGCACGATCTTCCTGCAGACCGAGGACTGCCAGGCGACGTACGACGAATTGAAGGGCCGCGGGGTCGAGTTCACCGCCCCGCCGGAGGAGACCCCCTATGGCATCGACTGCGGCTTCACCGATCCCTCGGGCAACCACTGCCGGCTCGGCCAGATCAAACGCGAGTACATCGGCTGAGCACGCGTCCCCCGGCGCTATGCTGGCCCCGTGAGCAGACGGGTCGTGATTCTGGGAGCGGGTTTCGGAGGTCTCGAACTGAGCACGATGCTCTCCGAGGCGCTCGGAGACGAAATCGAGGTCACGGTCATCGACCGCGGCGACTCCTTCGCGTTCGGCTTCTCGAAGCTCGACCTGATGTTCCGCGGGGCCGGCATGGACTCGGTCCGGCTGCCCTACGCGGAGATCGCCAAGCCGGGCGTGACGGTGCTGAAGGAGGAGATCACCGCGATCGACCCGGAGGAACGGGTGGTCACCACCGACGCCGGCCGGCACGAGGCAGACGCGCTGGTCATCGCGCTCGGGGCCGACTACGACCTCGGGGCGACCCCGGGCCTGGCCGAGCACGGCAACGAGTTCTATTCCTTCGCCGGAGCCGAGGCGGCCGCCGGCCCGATCGCCGGCCTCGACTCGGGCCGGGCCGTGATCGCGGTCTGCGGCGCGCCGTTCAAGTGCCCGCCGGCGCCGAGCGAGTGCGCCCTGATGCTGAGTGACGAGCTGTCCCGGCGCGGCGTCCGCGACCGTTGCGAGATCACCTTGACGATGCCGCTGGGCACCCCGGTGCCGCCCTCGCCGGAAACCTCCGCCGCGCTCAGTGCCGAGTTCGAGTCGAGGGGCATCGACTTCCTCGGCGGAATGCGCCCGACGAGGGTCGAGCCGGGATCGGTCGTCTACGAGGACGGCACCGAGCTTCCCTTCGACCTCCTGCTCGGGGTCCCGAAGCACCGGGCGCCGGACGTGGTGATCGAGAGCGGGATGACCGAGGACGGCTATGTCCCGGTCGATTCGGCCACCCTGAAGACGAAGTACGAGGGCGTGTACGCGGTCGGCGACGTCGCCACCGCCGGGGTGCCGAAGGCCGGTGTCTTCGCCGAGGGGGCCGCCAAGGTGGTCGCCCGGCAGCTGATCGCCGAGGCCCGGGGCGAGGAGGGGCCGGCCCCGTACGACGGTCGCGGCTCCTGCTACATCGAGTTCGGCGAGGACCGGATCGCCCGCGTCGACATCGACTTCCTCTCCGGCCCCGAGAAGACCGGCGAGTTCAATGCGCCTTCCGCCCAGCTGCGGTCCGAGAAGGACGATTTCGGCTCCGGCCGCGCGGCCCGCTGGTTCGGTCTCTGAACGATTTCGGGCGCGTCGGAAAAGTAACCACACAGCGTTCTAAAAACTAGGTATGCTCCCCGCGTTGGCAAGAAGGGGGAGTAGTAGATGACCATCAGGCACAAGAACTCACTGGTCCGCGCGATGCTCGCTGCGGTCCTCGCATCGGCGCTCCTCCTCGGAGTCGCTTCGAACGCTCGCGCGGTCACCGTGGTCAATCCGCCGGACGGCATGGCGCTGAAGACCCAGCCGGTCGATTTCCGGGGCACCGCCAGCCTGAACGTCTTCACCTACGTCCCCGAAGTGATCATGAACCTGTACCAGATGAGTACGGGCAAGCAGTACTACCGATCCACGCAGTGCACCGCCCAGGAGATCGCTCTCGACGTCCTCGGAT
The DNA here is from genome assembly GCA_017304845.1 of Solirubrobacterales bacterium. Taxonomy (GTDB): domain Bacteria; phylum Actinomycetota; class Thermoleophilia; order Solirubrobacterales; family 70-9; genus 67-14. The sequence continues at coordinate 18,656 of JAFKLL010000033.1, read as the reverse complement.
GCCGGCCCACCCTGACCCCGGTCGACTGGACCTTCTCGACCGGCTTCGGGGTCGACGCTCTCGACATCGACGGCGACTGGAACATCCACACCGCCGATCTCAGCAGTCGCAACCCCGACGTCTTCGACATGTCACGGGTGGGTGACGACCGGCTGGACCCGCTGCCGAACGGCGCGCCCCTGCCCGACGGCAAGTACCTGATCCGGGTCACGCAGATCAACCACTCGTCCGGTGACCTCGATCCCGACAGCCCCGATCACGCGCATGCCCAGACCTTCTTCTGGATCGACGGCCAGGAGCCGGACACCGTGATCGACTCGGCGACGCCGGCGTTGCCGACCAACTCCACCTCCAGGACTTTCAGCTTCCACTCGGCCGATCCCGTCCCGTCGTCGGGCTCCTTCCTCGAGTGCCGCATCGACGGCGGCGCCTGGGACCACTGCGACCTGAACGACCTGGTCAAGGGCGACGTCGACCGGACCGGCTCCTTCGAGGCGACCGGGCTCGGCGAGGGTCTCCACACCTTCGAGGCCAGGGCCACCGACATGGCGGCGAACGAAGACCCGACCCCGGCCACGGAGACCTGGGGCATCGACCTCACGCCCCCGGACATCACGATCGACGTGCCGCCGATGCGCAAGCGCTACGTGCTCGGTCAGCACGTCCCGTCCGTGTTCTCCTGCGACGACCCGCTGGCCGGGGATCCCGCCTACGCCTCCGGAATCAAGACCTGCAGCGGCCCCTCGACGGTCGACACCTCGAGCCTCGGCAACTTCACCTTCACCGTCAAGGCCGAGGACAAGGCCGGCAACAAGTCCTCGAAGACCGTGAGCTACGCGGTCGATCCGCCGCGCTACGGCGACGTGATCGGCTCCGGCCACCCGATCGCCTACTACCGGCTCTCGGACCCGCTCGGCGCGAACGTGATGACCGACTCCTCGGGCAACCACCACGACGGCGAGTACAAGAACGGCATCGCGCTCGAACGGCCGGCCGCGCCGAACTGCGAGCGCCGCCCGCATCCGCCGCACACCTGCGACCTGACCGCCGACCCGGAGAACTTCTCGGCCTTCTTCCCGGCCCGGGACGGCTACGGCTTCACCAACGGCATCGCCGCCCCGCAGAGCGCCTACACGCTCGAGGCCTGGATCAAGCGGGCCGACGACGGCGCCGGCTCGATCATCGGCCAGGGCGGCGCCGGCCAGCTCTTCGTGAACACGGACGGCAGGCTCGCGCTCCGGCAGACCCAGGACACGGTCACCTCCTCCGGCCCTGTCCTCACGCCCGGCCAGTGGTTCCACGTCGCCGCGACCTGGAACGGCTCGGTCGTGAAGCTCTACGTCAACGGCCACCAGGTCGGCTCCTCCAGCTCGGCCAACAAGGCACCCTCGGGCTCGGCCACCCTCTACGTCGGCTACGGCGACCAGGCCCCCTGGTTCCACGGGCAGATCGACGAGGCCGCGTACTACGGCTCGGCGCTCTCGTCCGGGGCGATCGGCACCCGCCACGTGGTCGGCACCGCCCACGACGTGCCCGGCCCGGTCGACGGACCGCCGATCCAGCGTCCCGACGTCCACATCGTCACCCCGCCGGACGGCGCGCTCTACGCCCGGACCAAGACGCCGAACCTCGAGTTCCACTGCTCCGACCTGGACGGTGACGCCACCGTGGCGAGCTGCCAGGCGACCGTGGACGGCGCCCCCGCCGCCGACGGTTCCGCCCTGCCGGACAGCCCCGGCACCCACACCGTCACGGTCACCGCGATCGACAGCACGGAGCTGACCAGGACCCACACCCACACCTACGAGGTCAAGTCCTTCCAGGACATCTACAACGCGGATCATCCGATCGCCTACTACCGCCTCGGCGACGCCAGCGCCTCGGCCACCATGGCCGACTCCTCCGGCAACCACCGCGACGGCATCTACAAGAACGCCCAGGAGTCCGGCCCGATCGGGATCTCCGGAGACGGCGACCGGGCCCGGCGCTTCCACGGCGTCAGCGGCTACGGCTACACCAACGACATCACCGCTCCGACCACTCAGGGATCGATGGAGGCATGGGTCAACCCGGACGACGGTCGAGACCAGTCGATCATGGGCCAGGGCGACGCCGGTGAGATCTACATCGAGGACGGGGTCTTCAAGTTCCGCCACATGGGCACGATCGTGGCCGCCGACGTCGGCCCGCAGCCGGGCCGCTTCACCCAGGTCGTCGCGGTCTGGGACGGCGTGACCATCTCCCTCTACGTCGACGGCGAGCTCCACGGCCGGGTCGAGGCGACCAAGCGCCCGTCCTCGGTCTCGACTCTCTACGTCGGCTACGGCGAGATCAAGCCCTGGTTCAAGGGCTCGCTCGACGAGGTCGTCTACTACGGCAGCGCGCTGACCCCGGACCGGGTGCTCCAGCACTTCCTGGCCGATCCGCCGGCCGAGGGCGAGGCCACCGACCCGGTCACCAGCGACGACCCGGCTTCGAGCGACGACCCCACCTCGAGCGACGACCCCGGCTCCGACCCGGACCCGGCCGTCGACGAACCGAAGCAGGACGTCAAGCCGATCAGCGCCCCGATCGAGAAGGGCAAGAGCGGCCCCAAGGTCTCGAAGGCGAAGAAGGCCAAGGCCAAGGCCCGCTGCAAGCGGATCAAGAAGGCCAAGAAGCGCCGCAACTGCCTCCGGCTCGTCCGCCGTCTGTAGCTAGAGTCGCGGCATCGAAGCCGTGACCCCGATCGCCGCCGTCGATCTCTCCGAGTGGAGTGAGCTCTTCGTGGCCGCGGCCGGGGCCACCGCCGCCCTGGCCGGCCTCGTCTTCGTCGCGATCTCGATCAACATCGGAGCCTCTCCGGGGTCGGCGATGGGCAGGGCAGGCTGGCCTCCCGGCTGGTGCTGCCCCTGTTCGGCACCTTGCCGTATCTGGTCGGCGCGGTGCTCCTGATCGCCGGCAGCGAAGCCGCGATGTACTGGGTCTTCGCGGGCATGCTCGGCGCGATCGTCGCCGCCGTGCTCAACGCCTGGGTGCTGCTGGTCGAGATCCTGCGCTGAGCGACCTGCCGACCACCGTGGTCGCGGACACGGCCACCCGGCGACGCCGAGTGGCCGTGCCCTGACCGCCGACCCGCTACTTGACGCGGAAGGCTCCGCGCATCAGCGGGTGGATGCGGCAGAAGAAGGTGTAGGTCCCCTTCGGCAGGTCGTTCGGCGTGGACCAGGTCGTCCGCTCCACGGTCGGCGGTCCGCCGGTGCCGAGCTGGCCCGAGTCGAACTGGAACTTGCCGTCGGCGATCGGGTAGGAGATGCCGGTCGACTTGTTGCAGGGCGACTTGCATGAGGTCAGCGAGTGCCAGGTCTTGCTGCTCATCTCGCCGGCTCCCATCTGGAAGGTCAGCGACTGGCCCTGCGGCACCACGGCCGGGCGGCCGTTCGCCCCCGGCAGCCTGAAGCCGCCGGCGCTGTAGGTGTAGCCGCCGATCGTGATCGGGTCGGTCGGGCTGAGTCCGTCCGCGAGCTTGGTCGGGTCGGGCCCGGCCAGCTTCGACCCGTTCTCGCCGGTCTCGCCGCCGTAGTCCTCGTTCTCGGCGAGGTGCCCGTGGTTGAGCACGCCCTCGGTGTCCACCTTGTTGACGTAAGGGTCCTTTCCGCCGGTCTCGTTCGGCGCCCAGTAGACGATGTTGATGCCCATCGACTCGTACCAGGAGGCGATCTTGGTCTCGTAGGTGGCCTGGAGCTCCAGCGTGTCGCCGGCCTTCACCGCCACCCGCCAGTCCTGATCGGTGCTGTACATCGCCATGTCCCAAGAGATCGGGCCGCGCGGATCGAAGTAGTCCGCCTTCGACTCGAAGAGGTGGACCCGGTTGCCCTCGACCTGGGGCTGGCTGTCGACGCAGGCCTGGTACTTGTCCTTGGCGGCCTTGTCCTGGGCCTCGACCTGGCGCAGCTTGGTCATGTTCGCGGCCTTCAGCCGGTTGACCCGCTTCACCGCCCGGCGGTTCGTCTTGACCATGCGGGTCAGCTTCCGCAGCTTGCGACGGGCCGGCTGCTTCACCTTGCGCTTGCGCATCGTCTTGCGGACCTTGGCCTTGGTCCGGTTCAGCTTCTTGATCCGCTTCTGGATGCCGGCGCGACGGGTCGCGTGGCCCTTGTCGATGCGTCGTAGCTTGTTCAGCTGCGTGTCGAAGCTCTCCGCCGGCGGGCAGGTCTCTCCGCCGTAGCTGGCGCCGTCGCGACGCAGGTACAGGTCTGTCGCGAGGCCGCCCGTGTGGACGTGGCCGGTGGTCCCGAGCAGGACGCCGTCCTTGTTGATCTTCTTCTCGTTCAGGTGGACCCCGGCCGGGTAGGCGTTCGGGTCATCCTGCGGGTAGGTGAACTTCCCGTCGGCCCCGCCCGAGTCCCGGTGCACGTCGAAGACCGGGTAGATGCCCTGCTGGACGTCCATCCAGATCGGCCGGGCCCTGGTGATCGAATCGGCCTCGGGGGCCGAGTCCGGGATGAAGTCGACCGTGTACTCGACGTAGAGCTTCATCGCCTGCGGCGTCAAGTTGTGGATCATGTCGTTCAGGGTCCACGAGTCGTTCTTGTTGTACTTGTAGCCGTAGCCCGGAGGGAGCTCCATGATGGTCTTCTCCTCGCCCGTGGCGTAGAAGAGCTCCCCGTTCGCGTTGTTGATCCAGACGCCGTGGTGGAACATCACGTGGCTCGAGGGCGGGATCGAGCCGTCCTCGTTGACCAGATCGGGCTTGATCCGGGTGATCCAGCCGTTCACGTCGGGACGGGTGCCTGCCCCGGCGATCGGGCGCAGGAAGATCCGGTTCTGGCCGGGGGTCACGGTGAGCGGGCCGATCCGGTACGTGCTCCGCTGCACGCCGCCGGGCAGCGCCTCGGTGCGCATGACCTGCGCGTCGGCGCGGACGGTAAAGGCCAGAGCCGCGAAGAGCACGGCGAAAACGGTCGCTCCAGCGGCGCCCCAGCGCCCCGGAAGCTTCGATTCGGACACGACGGTACTGATCAAGATCTCCCCATTCCCATGGACGACAGTCACTTCAAGCTACTCCAACAACCGGCTTCGGACAGTCAGGTTGCGCCCTGGGGCGCGGAAATCACCAGGTGTCGACGAACCGCCGGGGCCGCTCGTCGCCGATCCGCTCGGGTGCGGCGGCGAGGGTGGAGGCGATCACCTGGCGGGTCTCAGCCGGGTCGATCACGTCGTCGATCTCGAAGAGTTGGGCCGCGTTCATGGCCCGCGCGTTCTGCTCGGCGAGAGCGGTCAGCTCCCGTACCCGGCGCTCACGCTCCTCTTCGTCCTCGATCGCCTCGAGGTCCTTTCTCAGGGCCAGGCGCACCGCCCCCTCCAGGCCCATCGGGCCGAGATGGGCGCTGGGCCAGGCGACCGTGAGCAGCGGCTCGTGGAGGCTGCCGCCGACCATCGCCTGCGCGCCCAGGCCATAGGCCCGGCGCAGCACGACCGAGATCAGCGGCACCGTCAGGGCGGCCCCGGCGACCAGCAGGCGGGAGGTGTGGCGGACCAGCGCGGTCTCCTCGTGCTTCGGCCCGACCATGAACCCGGGCGTGTCGACCAGCGATATCACCGGCAGGCCGAAGGTCTCGCAGAGTTGGAGGAAGCGGGCCGCCTTGTCGGCCGAGTCGCTGGCGATCGTCCCGGCCATGTGGCGCGAGTCGTTGGCGAGGAGCCCGACCGGGCGGCCCTCGATCCGGGCCAGGGCGGTGACCATCTCGGGAGCGAACCGTTCCCGCAGGAAGGCGACCGATCCGGGATCGGCCAGCGTCTCGATCACCGGCCGCACGTCGAAGGCCCGGCGTTCGCGCTCCGGCACCATCTCGCGGAGCGGCGTCTGGTCCGGCTCGTCGCCGGTCCACTCGGTCCGCCCCTGGAAGTAGCCGAGCAGCTTCTTCGCGGCCGCGACCGCCTCGGCCTCGTCCTCGACCACCACGTCGAGCACCCCGTTCGGTTCCTGGATCGAGACCGGGCCGACCGCGTCGGCTTCGACCTCGCCGAGGCCGCCGCCGGCGATCATCGCCGGCCCGCCCATGCCGAGCGAGGCGTCGCGGGTCGCCACGATCAGGTCGGCGCAGCCGGCGATCACGGCGTTGCCGGCGAAGCACCTGCCCTTGACGATCGCGACCCGGGGCACCAGTCCGGAGAGGCCGGCCCAGAGGGCGAAGGCCCGGACCTGCAGGGCCGAGACGACCGGGAAGTCGGTGTCGCCCGGCCGACCGCCGCCGCCCTCGGCGAAGAACACGGTCGGCAGCCGCATCTTCTCGATCAGCTCGAAGAGGCGGTCCTTCTTGAGGTGGCCGATCGCGCCCTGGGTGCCGGCCATCACCGTGTAGTCGTAGGAGAGCACCGCGCAGCGCGATCCTTCGCCGAAGAGCTCCCCGTTGACCGAGGCGGTGCCGCCGATCAGGCCGTCCGCCGGGGTGCGGGCGATCAGATCGTCCAACTCGGCCCGGCCTCGTTGGGCCGCGATCGCATGCCGTCCGTACTCGACGAAGCTGCCGGGGTCGATCAGGTCGTCGAGGTTCTCGCGGGCGGTGCGGCCGCCCTTCTCGTGACGGCGCTCGACCGCTTCGGGCCGGGCCTCGTCCCGGGTCAGCGAGCGTCGGCGCCGTAGCTCGGTGAGGTCGGGACGCTCTTCAGCTGATTGCGACATTCTCGAAAAATGTCACACCTGACGGGGACGTGTATCCGGACGACTTTCGTGCAGCCTTACTTGATATGCGTCACAATGCGCGCCATGGGAGGGATTCGTTTGAGAGTCACGTTGGGCCTGTCCGTTCTCGTTGCTGTCTTCGGGGCGTCGACGGGCACCTCGATCGCGGGAACGACGATCCTGCCGAACCCCGATTGCTGCACCTTCGAGCCGGGGCCGTACTCGCAGGATCTCGGTGACGTCGCCACTTTCGACAACACCGGGTCGACCTCGCCGCACAACGTGACCTCGACCGCGACCGGCCCGGACGGGCGGCCGCTGTTCTACTCGGTCTCGCTGCTCGGGGGGCAGTCCGCCGAGGTGAAGGGCACCCAGTACCTGCCGGCGGGCACCTACCCGTTCATCTGCACCTTCCACAGTCCGGGGATGAGCGGTGAGCTGATCGTCGACGGGGGCAAGGGCACGATCGCCGCACGGCCCACGGTGCGGGTCTCTTTCGCCGCCCAGCGTCTCGCCACCGTGAAGCGACGCGGGGTGAAGGTCAAGGTCAAGGCCGTCACGGCCAGCTCCGGGGTGGCGATCACCGCCTTCCGCGGCAAGCTCAAGCTGGGATCCAAGGCAGGGATCAAACTCGCCGCCGGGCAGACCAGGACGGTCACGCTGCCCCTGACCAAGGCGGCACGCAGGGCGATCCGGAAGGCCAAGGCCGTCCCGATCAAGCTGAAGGCGACCGTCCTCTTCGGCAAACCGTCAACAGCCAACCGTCGTGTGAGGTAGACACCCATGAGAAAGAGTCTCGTCCCAGCCCTGTTCCTCGTTCTCGCGGCCGCGTTCCTGATGCCGCGGGCCGCTTCCGCCGAGCTGCCGCACAGCACCGTGCGCTCGCTCGGTGACGGAGTCGAGAGGATCACCTACCGGATCGGTCCGCTGACCGTGACCCCGGGCCAGAACCGGATTTCCTTCAAGCCGCTGACCGGCGTGGAGAAGCCGGCGGTCGACGGCTGGATCACCCGGATCAAGCCGGACATGGTCAACGAGGACGGCTCGATCCCCAGCTCCTCCAAGGTGATGTTCCACCACGGCGTGTGGCTCAACTTCTCGCGTCAGGACGCGACCTCGGGCGGTCAGGAGCGCTTCTACGCGACCGGCGAGGAGAAGACGATCACGCAGTTCCCGCCCGGCTACGGCTACCAGTACAACTCGGACGACCTGTGGATCCTCAACCACATGATCCACAACCTGACGCCGCAGGCGATGACCCTCTACGCGACGTACACGATCGACTTCATCCCGGCCAGCTCGCCGGCCGCCGATGGCATGAAGCCCGTCACGCCGATCTGGATGGATGTCGACAACGGCAGCATCTACCCGGTCTTCGACGTGTGGAAGGGCAGCGGCGGCAAGGACGGCAAGTTCACCTACCCGGATGACGCCGACAACGCCTACCCGAGCGGGGTTGCCAAGAACCGCTGGACGGTCGACCGCGACGGCGTCCTGCTCGCCACCGCCGGCCACGTCCACACCGGCGGCCTCTACACCGACCTGTACCTCCAGCGCCCCGGCGCCAAGTACGCCGGACCGAAGTGCGTCCGTCCGGCCCCGGTCGCGACTCGCTCGCTCAAGGGACTTCGCGGCAAGGCCAAGCAGAGGGTGCGCAAGGCGAACCGCAGGACGGTCAAGCGCCGCAAGGCGGCGTCCAAGCGCTACCGGGCCTGTATCGCCAAGAAGCCGCAGGTCGCCGGCAGCAAGGTCCACCTCTACCGCTCGAAGGCGAAGTACTTCGAGCCGGCCGGCCCCGTCTCCTGGGACATGGCCATGTACGGGACCAGCCCGAACTGGCGGGTCGAGGTGAAGAAGGGCGACGTGCTCTCCACCACCGCGACCTATGAGACGAAGCTCGCCTCCTGGCCCGAGTCGATGGGGATCATGGTCGTCTACATGGCCGAGGGCGAGCATGGCGACGACCCGTACAAGAAGAAGGTCGACTACCCGGGCAGCCTGGTCCACGGTCACTACAAGGAGAACAGCGACCACGGTGGCGGCCTGCCCGTGGTCGGCCCCGATCCGACCAAGCTGCCGGACGGGGTCGCCTCCGACGGCAACCCGTTCACGATCAGCGACTTCGTCTACAACGGCGCCGACTTCCGCCTGCCCGGCGCGGCCGGCCGCCCGCCGACCGTCGACGAGGGCAAGAGCCTGACCTTCCAGCTCTCGAACACCGACGTCAGCCAGGAGATCTGGCACTCGCTGACCTCCTGCAAGTCGCCCTGCAACAAGTCGACCGGCATCGCCTACCCGATCCCGGACGGCAAGTTCCAGTTCGAGTCGGGGCAGCTCGGAGTGGGCGGAGCGCCGACGGTCAACCGGACCTCCTGGAAGACCCCGTCGACCCTGCCCCGAGGCACGTACACCTTCTTCTGCCGCATCCACCCGCTGATGCGCGGAGCCTTCCGAGTCAAGTAGCCAGATCCAAGCCAGGTGCGGTCGATTAACCTGCTCTGCGCTGGTTAATCGACCGCACCTGGATGGTGGGGGCTAGCATCTGGTCGTGGCTGACTACGGGCATGACCTCGAGTTCGGGATCTTCATTCCTCCGGTGGCGACGCAGGCGTCCGGAGTGGTCGAGTTGGCGAAGGCGGCCGATGTAGCCGGGCTCGATCTGGTCACCTTCCAGGACCACCCGTACCAAGCCGACTTCCTCGACTCCTGGACCCTGCTCTCCTCCCTCGCGGGAGAGACCAGCAACGTCCGGCTCGCGCTCAACGTGGCGAACCTGCCGCTCCGTCCTCCTGCCGTGCTCGCCCGCAGCGTCGCCAGCCTCGACGTGATCAGCGGCGGCCGGGCCGAGCTCGGACTCGGCGCCGGCGCCTTCTGGGACGGGGTCGAGGCGATGGGCGGTCGGCGCCGCACCCCGGGGCAGGGAGTGGACCAGCTCACCGAGGCGATCGACGTGATCCGTGCGATCTGGGACACGAGCGAACGCTCGGTCCGGTTCGAAGGGGAGTACTACACGGTGAAGGGCGCCCATCCCGGACCCGAGCCGGTCCACCCGATCGGGATCTGGCTCGGCGCCTACAAGCCCCGGATGCTGGCCCTGACCGGCCGCAAGGCCGACGGCTGGATCCCCTCCACCGGCTACGCCGACCCGCCCGACCTGCCGGACATGAACGCGCGGATCGACGAGGCGGCCCGGGAAGCCGGGCGCGACCCCGGCGACATCCGGCGCCTCTACAACATCCTCGGAACCTTCGGGTCCGGTGAGGGATGGCCGCGCGGCAGCGCCGCCGACTGGGCCGAGCAGCTCGCCGGGCTCACGCTCGACCAGGGCATGAGCACCTACATCGCCTCGATCAACGACGAGGCCGACCTGCGGACCTTCGCCGAAGAGGTCGTGCCGGCCGTGCGGGAGATGGTCGAGGCCGGCCGCAGGCAGGCGCCCGCCGAGCGGGAGGACGAACCGGCCACGGCCGCGGCCGCCGCGTTCCAGGCCGACGGCCAACAGGCGACCCCCTTCGCCGCGGTGCCGACCCCGGACGACGGCAGCCGGCTCAGCGACGAGCGGGCCTGGGAGGAGGCCGACCGGCCCGAGGGACCGGAGGCCGACCCGGACCGGCGCTACACGGCCGACCAGCAGGCGGCGGGCCGCCACCTGATCGACGTCCACGACGGTCTGCGCCAGGAGCTGGAGCAGCTGCGCGGGCTGGTCGCCCAGGTCGAGCAGGGCAAGGTCGAGGCCGATGAGGTCCGCAGCTACATCAACCGCATGACCATCCGCCAGAACAACTGGACTCTCGGCGTCTACTGCGAGTCCTACTGCCGCATCGTCACCGGGCATCACACCCTCGAGGACCGCAGCGTCTTCCCGCACCTCCGGAGCAGCGCCCCCGAGCTCAACCCGGTGCTGGACCGGCTCGGCGAGGAGCATGAGGTGATCAGCGAACTGCTCGAACGGGTCGACCAGTCCCTGGTCGCCCTGGTCTCCGGCGAGCATGGCGCGATGGCCCAGGTCCGGTCCGCCGTCGACCTGCTCACCGACGCGCTCCGCTCGCACTTCTCGTACGAGGAGCGCGAGCTGATCGAGCCGCTCGCCCGAGTCGGCTTCTACTGAGCCGGCGGGCCGAAGGGAATCCGCTCCAACACCTCGTACTCCGCTCCCTCCGGGCTGAGGTTCGACGAGTAGAGGGTGATCGACTCGGCCTCGAAGGCGATCGAGGGGCTGACCGGCAGGCGCAGATCGGCATGGTCGAATCCCCGCCCGACCCGGGCGCAGGTGAGATGGGCGCGGTAGGGGCGCTCCTCCTTCCAGCCCAGCGAGGACCGCAGGCTCCGGGCCAGGTCCGCCTGCAGCTCGGTCAGCTCGCCCCGGTCGTCATGCACCTCCAGGGCGAGGCTGCGGGGCCGGCGGCGCGGCAGCCAGACCGGGGCGCCGAGCGAGAGCCCGCCGACCGGCGCACCGTTCTCCTGCATCGCCTCGGCGATCAGCCCGACCTCGTCTTCCTCCCGGTCGCCGAGGAAGGCGAGGGTGATGTGCGAGTTGCGGGCCGGGACCACCCGCAGGCCAGTGGTGAACCGGGCCAGGTGCCGGGCCCAGACCTCGGCCTCGGACCGCACCTCGGAGGGAGGGTCGAGCGCGACGAACACCCGGAGCCGCGGCCGGCGGCCGCCGCCCTTCACGAGCGCTCCGCCGAGTCGTTCTCGACCAGGCGGCCCCAGTCCTCGTCCGGGACCGCGGCCGATGCGGTCTCCGCGAGGAAGTCGGCGATGACCGTGGCCAGCCCTTCGGGGTCCTCCAGGTTGGGGAAGTGAGCCGCGCGCGGCAGGGTCTCGAACCGGCTGTGGGGAACGGCGCGGTGGGCATCCGCTCCGTGCACCATCGGGATCGTGTTGTCCCGCTCGCCCCAGACGATCAGGGTCGGGGTGGTCTCCAGGAGATGGAGGCGGTCGGTGGCGCTGACCTTCTGCCCGCGGATGTCGATCACCGAGCGCAGCGTCTCGAGGAAGGCCCTTCTGGCCCCGGGCGGCGAGAGCGGCTTGAGCGCGCGGGCGATCGCATCGGTCTGGCGGGCGATGTCGCTGCCGACCCGGTCGAAGAGCCATGAAGTCAGGCCGAGAGCGCCGAGCACGAGTCGGTTGGCGGCCATCGCCAGGCCGATCCCGGCCCCCGGCAGGGCGGCGCCTCTCAGCATCGGGCTGACCTCCCGGCCGAGCCCGCCGCTGGAGATCAGCATCAGCCGCTCGGTGCGCTGGGGGAATTGGTAGAAGAACTGCATCGCGACGCCGCCGCCCAGCGAATGGCCGGCGATCGAGGCCTTCTCGAACCCGATCGCGGTGAGCAGGTCCCGGATGCTCGAGGCGTGGGCGCCGAGCGAGTAGTCGCCACGGGGGGTCGACGAGTCGCCGTGACCGATCAGGTCCGGGGCGATCACCGTGTGGCCGACCGCGAGGCGGTCGGCGACCTTGGCCCAGTGCCGGGAGGAGTTGATCATGCCGTGGATCAAGACCACCGGCGGCCCCTCCCCGGTGATCCGATAAATCGCCCGATGACCGTGGAGGTCGATCTGGCGCGCTTCGAAGCTCCCGCTCACCCGACTCACACTAGCGAGCGGGCCCGACCGTCCAATCGATCTCGAAACGAGCGAACTCCCCGAGGAAGTCGGCCGGGTCGAAGGCCTGCGCCGGCGCCAGGACGCCCTCGCCTCGGATCTCGCCTCGGGTGGCGCGGATCGCGGCCTCGACGATCATCGCCGCGGTCAGGCCGTAGACGTCGGTCCCGGTCAGCCTGCCCTCGGCGGTCTCGCGGCGGGACGTGACCTCGCAGCCGATCGTGAACCTGGTCTCGGTCCGCCCCTGCTCGTCGGCGCCCTCCGGCAGGGCCGAGATCGCCTTCGAGACGAGCTTCCGCATCGGTGTCCGCATCGCCAGCCCCAGGGCCCGGCCCGCCACCGGCATCGCCCGACCGGCCCGGCCCGGGGCGAACGAGGCGATGGTCAGCGAGGTCTCGACCGTGCGCGGCGAGAGATGGCGCGGCACCGTGATGTGCTCCCCGGCCGGGTAGTGCATCATCGCCTGGGTCCCCAGCTCGCCGCCGAAGTCGAAGTCGGGCCGCGAGATCGATTGGGATGCCGGGCGCAGGGTGCCGTCCCGCCACTCGAGGTCGCCGCCCTTGATCATCTCCAGCGCGGAGCGCATCGTGCCCCGGGTCGGCTGGAACGGGGCGTGGTAGGCGAGGCGGACCCGGTCGATGTCGGCCTCGGGGCCCAACGCCTCCGCGGTCAGGGCGGCCAGCAGGTCGCCCGGGACGTAGTCGAACCCCATCGCCGGGATCACCGGGATCCCGGCCGCCGAGGCTCGGACGCCCCAGTTCTCGAAGGCGCCGCGGATGAAGCCCTGCTCGCCGGTGGTGTCGACATACGGGGTGCCGGTCTCGATCGCCGCGGTCAACACCGGCTCGCCGTGGAGGGTGAACGGCCCGGCGCAGGCGATGACCGCGCCGCTGCGGGAGAAGAGATCGCGCAGCGAGCGAGAGTCGCTGGTCGGGATCGCGGCGATCTCGGGATGGCCGCCGTCGGCCACCAGACGGTCGGCGAGCGCGTCGAGCTTCTCCTGGCTGCGGCCGGCGATCACGAACTGGGCCTCGCGCCGGGTCAGCTCGGCGGCGATCAGCCGGCCGGTGTAGCCGGTGGCGCCATAGACGGTGATCGGTCCCTGCGCGGTGGCGGTGTCCATGACCGGAGTCTGACATCAACGCCCGACCTCACGGGTAATCTCAGGCCAGGTGAGCTACGAGACCATCCTCTACTCGACCGAAGGGCCGATCGCGACGATCACCCTGAACCGGCCGGACCGGCTCAACACGATCGTGCCGCCGATGCCGGACGAGGTGGAGCAGGCGGTCGGGAGGGCCACCCGCGACGAGGATGTCAAGGTCATCGTCCTGCGCGGCGCCGGCCGCTCCTTCTGCGCCGGGTACGACTTCGGCGGCGGCTTCGAGCACTGGGACGAGTACCTGGCCACGGACGGGGAGTGGGACCCGGGCAAGGACTTCGCCATGGCGACCGCTCCCGAGCTCTCCCCGACCCAGAAGTTCATGAGCGTCTGGCGCAGCCCGAAGCCGGTGATCGCCCAGGTCCACGGATACTGCGTGGGCGGAGGCAGCGACTTCGCGCTCTGCGCCGACCTGATCGTGGCGAGCGAGGACGCGGTGATCGGCACCCCGTACAGCCGCATGTGGGGCTCCTACCTCTCCGGCATGTGGGTCTACCGCCTCGGGCTGGCCCGGACCAAGTTCCACGCCCTGACCGGACGGCCGCTCAATGGCAGGCAGGCGGCCGAGGTCGAGCTGATCAACCAGGCGGTCCCGTTCGCGGAGCTGGAGTCGACCGTGGCCGAGCTGGCCGCCGATCTCGCCTCGATCCCCGCCTCGCAGCTGGCGGCGATGAAGCTGGTCGTCAACCAGGCCTACGAGAACATGGGCCTCGCCTCGACCCAGACCCTCGGGCCGATCCTCGACGGCCTGATGCGGAACACGCCGGATGCCCTCGAGTTCATCGAGAAGGCCGAGAGCGACGGGGTCGGCAGCGTGATCCGCGAGCGCGACGGTCGCTTCCGCGACTACTCCGAGGCGCCCCCGGAGCTGCAGCCGGACCCGGAGCACGTGATCGAGCCCTGATGTCCAGGTTCGCGCTTCGCCGGAACCCAGACGAGGAGTACCGGGCTTCCTCCCTGGAGCTCTTCTTCGATCTCGTCTTCGTCTTCGCCGTCACCCAGGTCTCCCACCTGCTGATCGAGCACCTGAGCTGGAAGGGCGCCCTCGAGTCGGGGATCGCGCTGCTGGTGGTCTGGTGGGCGTGGCAGTACACGGTCTGGGCCACCAACGAGTTCGACGCCGAGCAGATCCCGATCCGGCTGCTCCTGATCGTGATCATGATGGCCAGCCTGCTGATGGCGATCGCGATCCCCGAGGCGTTCGGCGATCGCGGCCTCCTCTTCGCCTCGGCCTACGTCTTCATCCAGGTCTTCCGCCACGCATTCATGACCTTCGTGGCGGCTGACCGGGGCACGGTCGAACGGCGTCGGGCCGCCCACATCCTGACCTGGTTCTGCGCCGGCGGGGTGTTCTGGATCGCCGGCGGCATCGCCGAGGGCGACGCCAGGATCCTGCTCTGGCTGGTCGCCCTCGCGATCGACTACGGCGGGCCGCTGGTCACCTTCCGGGTGCCGTGGATGGAGCCGATCGAGACCGGCGACTGGAACGTCGGCGGGTCCCATTTCGCGGAGCGGTTCCAGCTCTTCACGATCATCGCCCTCGGGGAGACGATCGTCCTGACCGGCGCCACCACCGCCGGCCTTGAGCTGGACGGCGGGACGATCACCGCCTTCGGCTTCGCCTTCGTCTCGACCGTCTGCCTGTGGTGGCTCTACTTCAACTACATCGCGACCCGTTTCGAGAGGATGCTGGTCGACGCCGACGACCGCACCCTGGCCGGCCGTGACATGTACACCTACGGCCACGTGCCGATCATCGCCGGGATCATCCTCTGCGCGGTGGGTGACGAGCTGGTCATAGCCCATCCCTCCGCGGTGCTCGAACCCAGCCACCTGCTTGCGGTGGTGGCCGGCCCGGTGCTCTACCTGTTGTCCTTCCTGCCGATCCGGTGGCGCCTCACGCGGGGCGTCCCGATGAAGCGCCTGGTCGGCGCCGCGGCCTGTGTCGCGATCGGCCTCATCGCCCACGCGGCGGAGTTCTCCGCGGTGCTGGTCGGAGGCCTGCTCTGTGCGGTCCTGGTCGCCGTGGTGGTGACCGAGACGGCGCGGCCTGTGCATCCGGACGAACCCGTCCGCGCCGGCGCCGATGCTGCCGAGTAGATTTCCCGGGTCATGCCGGAACCAGTAGAAAGGCGATCCGGGCAGCGTTACATGCCCGGCCTGGATGGCCTGAGGGCCATTGCCGTGATGGCGGTGATCGCCTACCACCTGAAGGTGGGCTTCGCCCCGGGCGGTCTGCTGGGCGTCGGCGTCTTCTTCACGCTCTCCGGCTACCTGATCACCGACATCCTGCTCGAGGGCTGGGTGACCCGCAAGCTGAGCCTGAAGAACTTCTGGCTGGCCCGTGCCCGGCGCCTGCTGCCGGCGCTCTTCGTGATGCTCGCCGTGGTCCTGCTCTGGGTCTGGATCGGCGACCCGGAACTGCTCTCGACCCTGCGCGGGGAGACCCTCGCCTCGATCTTCTTCACCGAGAACTGGTGGGCGATCGCGCAGGACATGTCCTACTTCGACCGTTTCGGCGCGCCGTCTCCGATGAGCCATCTCTGGTCCCTGGCGGTCGAGGAGCAGTTCTACATCATCTGGCCCTGGCTGCTGCTGCTCTTGCTGCGGATCTCGCCGGCCAAGGATCACGGCAAGCGGGCCCGACGCGAGCGCATCCGGCCCAACCTGGCCCTGATCACGCTCGGCCTGGCGGTGGTGTCGGGAATCCTGATGGCGGTGCTCTACAAGCCCGGCTTCGACACGACCCGGGTCTATGAGGGCACCGACACCCGCGCCTTCGCTCTGCTGTTCGGCGCGGCGGTGGCGATGGTCTGGCCGAGCCGGCGGCTTGATCGCAACCTGCCGGCCAAGGCCCGCCGCAACATGGACCTGCTCGGGGTCGGCGGCCTGCTGGTCATCTTCATCCTGATCTGGCAGACCTCCGAGTTCTCGCCCTTCCTGTACCGGGGCGGCATGGTGATCCTGGCGATCGCCACCTCGCTGGTGGTGGCGGTGCTCGCCCACCCGGCGACCAGGCTCGGCCCGATCGTCGGCTGCCGTCCGCTCCGCTGGATCGGCGTCCGTTCCTACGCGATCTATCTGTGGCAGCTGCCGATCATCACGCTGACGACGCCGAGCGACGCCCACGGCTTCAGCCTGGTCCGCTCGGTGCTCCAGGTCGGCGCCACCTTCCTGGTCGCCGCTCTCTCCTGGAAGTTCATCGAGGACCCGATCCGCAAGGGCGCGATCGGCCGGCTCTGGAAGCGTTTCCGGGCCGGCGAGTTCACCTGGAAGCGCTTCGGCCCGGAGGGCAAGGGCCTGACCGTGGCCGGCGCCGGCGTGTTCCTGGTCCTGCTGATGGCGATGGTCGGCGTCGCGCCTTCGAGCCCGATCGCCCCGATCGCGGCGACCGGCGGCGAGGGCGAGGCGGCGGTCAAGGAGATCGCCACGGCGGCCCCGGTCGCGAAGACGGTGATCAGCCCGGAGGAGCGCGACAAGTTCCCCAAGAGCCTCTGCGACTCGGTCGCCTACATCGGGGACTCGACCTCGGTCGGCCTCTACGGGCCGGAGGCCGACAGCTACCTGCCCGACAAGAACGATCAGCTCGACGCCCGCCTCGCCGACGTCGGCGTGTCCGAGCAGCACATCGACATCTCCGGCGCCCGCTCCTCGGTCGAGGAGGTGAACGGGCAGCCGAACGCGGTCGAGGCGGCCCAGGCGATCGCCGACACCGGCTTCAAGGGATGCTGGATCTTCGCGATGGGGACCAATGACACCGCCAACGTCGCGGTCGGTTCGACGATCGGGATGCGGGAGCGGATCGACCGTCTGATGGGCGTGGCGGGGGACAGCCCGGTCCTGTGGATCAACGTCCGCACGCTCAACCCGGGCAACCCGGCCTACTCCGAGGAGAACATGCAGTCCTGGGACGATGAGCTCCTGGATGCCTGCCAGACCTATCCGAACATGCGGATCTACGACTGGGCCAACCGGGTCCAGGACGAGTGGTTCATCGAGGACGGCATCCACTTCACCTCGGACGGCTACAAGGTGCGGGCCCGGGCGATCGCCAACGCGCTCCCGAAGGCCTTCGGCATCTGGCCCAGCTTCTGGGCCAAGACCGGCTGCCTGGTCGAGTAGCCAGCCACGTTTGCACGAATAACGACCGCAAAGTGGCGGGGGCTGACGCTCTCTCAGTCGTTTTCGGTGCGGGGGACGACCAGGACGGCCGAGGCGGCGTGGTTGACCACGTCGGAGGAGACCGAGCCGAGCAGCACGCGCCGTACCGGGCCGTAGCCGCGGGAGCCGAGGCAGAGCAGGTCGAGGTCCTCCGACGCCTTCGCCAGCTGGATCGGCGCCGTTCCCTCCATCAGCTTGCGTTCCAGCCGGAGGCGGCCGGGGACCACCACCGCCATCTCGTCGAGCAGCAGGGCGGCCGCCTCCCGGGTCGCCTCCGCCATCTCGGCCAGCGGGTAGGTGACTCCCCACCGTCCCCACTCGTCGGCGAGGCCGGAGGCGACGGCGACCAACTCGAGGCTCCCGTCCTCGCCGGCCAGGTCGATTGCGGCCTCGACCGCGAGGCGCGACTCGGGGGATCCGTCGATCCCGATCCCGATCCGGTCGAGAGCTACGCGATGGCGGAAGCCGTCGGGGGCGATCGCCACCGCGGCGACCCCGCCCGACATCAGCTGGCGGGCCTTGCGCCCGGCCCGCGTGCGGCCCTCCTCGGCGCGGGGGCTGCTGCCGACCACGATCAGGTCCGCCTCGATGCGGTCCGCGATCGTCTGCAGCCCGTGGGAGGCCGACGAGGACTGCTCGATCTCGTGCCCGGCCCCGACCGCGTCGGCCGCCGTCTCGAGCATGCGCTTGGCGTGCTCGGTCAGGTTGGTGAAGGCCTCGGCCGGAAGGGCCGGGACCATGCTCCCGCCGATCGGGTTCGGCACCACCGAGCCGAGTACCAACTCGGCGGCAAGGCGATCGGCGATCGCCTTGCCCAGTGCCAGGGCGTCTTCTGCGTGCTCGCCGCCGTCATGTCCGACCAGCACCCGCGTGAACTTGGCCATGGGCCGATGATCTCCGCTCGCGCCCTCGGACGCAAGCGGAGAAACTACGGAAAGGCCCGTCGCCCGACCGCTAGCGGGTCAGGCGCTTGTACGTGATGCGGTGCGGGCGGTCCGCCTCGGCGCCGAGGCGGTTGCGGCGGTTCTCCTCGTAGGCCTCGAGGTTGCCCTCGAACCAGACCACC
>JAFKLL010000032.1 GCA_017304845.1 Solirubrobacterales bacterium | reverse complement strand
CAGACCCGCGAGCACATCCTGCTCGCCCGTCAGGTCAACGTGCCGCACGTCGTCGTGTTCCTCAACAAGGTCGACCAGGTCGACGACGAGGAGCTCATCGAGCTGGTCGAGGAAGAGGTCCGCGACCTCCTCAACGAGTACGAGTTCGACGGCGACAACACCCCGATCATCAAGGGTTCGGCGCTCAAGGCCCTCGAGGGCGACGCCGAGTTCCAGCAGCGGATCGTCGAGCTGGGCGAGGCCCTGGACTCGTACATCCCGGAGCCCGAGCGTGAGCTCGACAAGCCGTTCCTGATGCCGATCGAGGACATCTTCTCGATCACGGGCCGTGGCACCGTCGCCACCGGCCGCATCGAGCAGGGCATCGTCAACACGGGTGACGAGGTCGAGATCGTCGGTATTCACGACAAGACCGCGACCACCACGATCACCGGCGTCGAGATGTTCCGCAAGATCCTCGACGAGGGTCGTGCCGGTGACAACGTCGGCTGCCTGCTCCGTGGCACCAAGCGCGAGGAGATCGAGCGTGGCCAGGTTCTCTGCAAGCCCGGTTCGATCACCCCGCACACCAAGTTCAAGGCCGAGGTCTACTGCCTCAAGAAGGAAGAGGGTGGTCGTCACACCCCGTT
This sequence comes from Solirubrobacterales bacterium, assembly GCA_017304845.1. Taxonomy (GTDB): domain Bacteria; phylum Actinomycetota; class Thermoleophilia; order Solirubrobacterales; family 70-9; genus 67-14. The sequence continues at coordinate 34,101 of JAFKLL010000032.1, read as the reverse complement.
CTTCTCGGGCTACCGGCCGCAGTTCTACTTCCGGACCACTGACGTGACCGGCGTCGCCAACCTGCCCGAGGGCACGGAGATGGTCATGCCGGGTGACAACGTCGAGATGACGATCGAGCTGATCCAGCCGATTGCCATGGACCAGGGCCTCCGCTTCGCGATTCGCGAGGGTGGCCGCACGGTCGGCTCCGGCGTCGTCTCGGAGATCATCGAGTAACGACCGATTTGCCCGGGGCGGGTCCCGAAGAGACTTTCGGACCCGCCCCGTTTTTTCGCAGGAACGTTTTTTGGCAGTGAGAAGTACCGGCAGTACCAGCAGCACCAGTAACAGATACGACCTTTGAAGTACCCCGGATTGTCGAACCACGGCACTGGACGGGCCCACGGGCACGGACTGAGCCGCAGGCGGCGGGGGACCTTGACATCAGCGTCTCAGCCCTGAGTGGCTGTTCAGCGCCAGCAGAAGAAAGTAAGTAGAGAAGCCAAAGTGGCCGCTATTGCCGCACAGAAAATCAGGATCAGGCTCAAGGCCTACGATCACGACGCGATCGACCGCGCCGCCCGCGAGATCATCGACACCGCCGAACGCACCGGCGCGACCGTTTCCGGTCCCGTTCCGCTGCCGACCGAGAAGAACGTCTATTGCGTGATCCGGTCGCCGTTCAAGGACAAGGACTCTCGTGAGCATTTCGAGATCCGGACCCACAAGCGTCTGATCGACATCAAGCAGCCCACCCCCAAGACCGTCGACTCGCTGCAGCGCCTGGACTCGCTCCCGGCCGGCGTCGACATCGAGATCCGCCTGTAGGTAGATATGTCGGCGATTCTCGGAAAAAAGCTTGGCATGACCCAGATCTTCAGAGAAGACGGAGAGGTCGTGCCCGTAACTGTCATTGAAGCCGGGCCCTGCCCGGTGACCGCGATCCGCCGCGAAGACCGCGACGGCTACTCGGCGATTCAGCTCGCTTTCGACGAAGTCAAGGAGTCGAAGCTGAGCAAGGCTGAGCTCGGCCACCTGGCCAAGGCCGACGCCGCGCCGATGCGCGTGCTGGTCGAGTTCCGCGACGCGGAGATCTCCCCTGCCGAAGGCGAAGAGGGCGACGCCGAGGTCAAGCTCGGTCAGAGCGTCACCGTCGAGAGCTTCGAAGAGGGCCAGAAGGTCAAGGTTGCCGGCATCACCATCGGCAAGGGCTTCCAGGGCACCGTCAAGCGGCACAACTTCGGCCGCGGCCCGGTCTCGCACGGTTCGCACAACGTCCGTGCCCCGGGCTCGATCGGCGCCTCCGCGTGGCCGGCCCGCGTCTTCAAGGGCATGCGCCTGCCGGGCCAGATCGGCGGCAAGCGCCGCAGCCAGCTCGGTCTGACCGTCGCCGGCATCGACGCCGAGAAGAACCTGCTGCTGATCAAGGGCTCCGTCCCCGGAGCCAAGAACTCGATTCTGGAGATCCGTACCGATGGCTAGCGCCAAGGCCCCCGTGTTGGGCAAGACCACCAAGGCCGATCTCCCGGCCGACCTCTTCACCGAGGCCTTCCACCAGTCGCTGGTGCATGAGGCCGCTCGCGCCGACGCGAACTCGCGTCGTCAGGGCACCGCCTCGAGCCTGACCCGTGGCGAGGTCTCTATGACCACCGCGAAGGCCTGGCGCCAGAAGGGCACGGGCCGCGCCCGTGTCGGCGCCCTGAGCGTGCCGAACCGCTACGGCGGCGGCGCCGCCTTCGGCCCGAAGCCGCGTCACTACACGGTCAAGGTCAATCGCAAGGCCCGCCGCAAGGCGATGCGCTCCGCCCTCTCGGTTCACGCCGAGCGCGGCAGCGTCGCCGTGGTCAAGGCCAAGGATTTCGAGACCCCCTCGACCAAGGACGCCGCGGCGGCCCTGGAGAAGTGGGGCGCGAAGCGCTCGACCCTGGTGATCATCCTCGGGGAAGAGACCGGCATCCTGAAGAGCTTCCGCAACATTCCGCGGGTGAACGTCCTCGAGGTCGGTGCGACCGGCGTCGTCGACGTGATCGGCGCCGCGTCGATCGTCGTCTCCGAGGCAGCGCTCGAGGTTCTGGCCAAGCAGGCCGGCACCGAGCAGGTCCGCGGTGAAAACACTGACGAGAAGGGCGGCGAGTGATGGATCCCCGCAGCGTGATCATCCGTCCGGTCATCTCCGAGAAGGCTTACGCCCTGATCGCGGCCGGCAAGTACACCTTCCGGGTCGACGACCGGGCTCACAAGTTCGAGATCAAGGACGCCGTCGAGAAGGCGTTCGGAGTCGAAGTGGTGAAGGTCCGTACCTCCAAGGTCCGGTCCAAGCCGAAGCGTCGAGGCCTGCACCAGGGCCGTAGCCGCTCCTGGAAGAAGGCAATCGTCGAGCTCGCCCCGGGCGACAGCATCGAGCTGTTCGAAGGCGCGGCGGTCGAGTAAGGCTGAGGAACTGAGCAATGGCAATTCGTAAGACAAAACCGACCAGCCCCGGGCGCCGCTTCGCGACGTACCAGCTGCGCGAGCAGATCACGGCGACCGAGCCGGAGAAGAGCCTGGTCGAGGGCATCACCAAGTCCGGTGGCCGCAACTCGAACGGTCGCATCACCTCCCGCCACCGCGGCGGAGGGGCCAAGCGCCGTTACCGGAAGATCGACTTCAAGCGGACCAAGGACGGGATCCCCGCCAAGGTGGCGACGGTCGAGTACGACCCGAACCGCTCCGCCTACATCGCGCTGCTGCATTACGCGGACGGCGAGAAGAGCTACATCCTGGCCCCCTCGCAGATCGAGGTCGGCAACGTGGTCAGCTCCGGCCCGGGCTCGGACATCCGTCCCGGCAACTGCCTCGCCCTCGGCGAGATGCCGGTCGGCACCACCGTCCACAACGTCGAGCTGAAGCCCGGACAGGGCGGCAAGATGGGCCGCAGCGCCGGCACCTCGATCCAGCTCGTCGCGAAGGACGGTGACATGGTCACCCTGCGCCTGCCTTCGTCGGAGATGCGGATGGTGCGGGCCGAGTGCCGCGCCACCATCGGCACGCTCTCGAACGCCGAGCACCAGAACGTCAAGATCGGCAAGGCCGGCCGTAACCGTCACAAGGGCAAGCGCCCGCAGACCCGCGGTATCGCCATGAACCCGGTCGACCACCCGCATGGTGGTGGCGAGGCCCACAAGACTCCGGGCGGCCACCCGGTCACCCCGTGGGGCAAGCCCACGCTCGGTTACCGGACCCGCAAGAAGGGCAAGCAGTCAGACCGCTACATCGTGCGCGGCCGTCGTCGCGGAAAGAAGAAGGGTAGGTAGACCGTGGGTAGGTCAACCAAGAAGGGCCCGTACGTGGAAGAGCGGCTGATGAGCCGGATCAACTCCATGAACGAGGCCGGCAACAAGAACATGGTCAAGACCTGGTCGCGTCGCTCGACGATCTTCCCCGAGATGGTCGGCCACACGATCGCCGTCCACGACGGTCGGAAGCACGTGCCTGTCTTCATCTCGGAATCGATGGTCGGTCACAAGCTGGGCGAGTTCGCCCCGACCCGTACCTTCAAGTCGCATACCGGCGGTAAGGACTGATGGCCTCGAAGACCAAGAAGACCGAGGTCGAAGAGCCCGTGCTCGTGCGGGCCACCTCCAAGTACGTGCGCGTGTCGCCCCGCAAGGCCCGCCTGGTCGCCGACCAGGTCCGTGGCAAGCACATCGACGACGCCCGCTCGCTGCTTCAGTTTTCGCCGCGTTCGGCCGCTGAGGACATCGCCAAGGTGATCGAGTCCGCCGCCGCCAACGCGGAGGCCAATCACGACCTGATCGGCGACGAGATGGTCGTCGCCGAGATCCGGGTCGACGAGGGCCCCACCCTGAAGCGGTTCCGGCCGCGGGCGATGGGCCGGGCCACCCCGATCCACAAGAGAACTTGCCATATCTCCGTGGCGCTGACCCCGGAAGACGAGGAATAGAAGACTTATGGGACAGAAGATCCATCCCGAAGGCTTCCGAGTCGGCTACATCCACGACTGGAAGTCCAACTGGTTCGCCGAGAAGGAATTCTCCGACCTGCTCATGCAGGACCTGGCGATCCGTGACCACATCGAGAACAAGCTTGCTCACGCCGGCCTGTCGGACATCACGATCGAGCGCCGCGGCGAAGTCGCCGTGGACATCCACACCGCCCGTCCGGGCATCGTGATCGGCAAGTCGGGCAGCGAGGTCGACGCGCTCCGCAAGGACCTTCACAAGATCACCGGCTCCCCGGTGAAGGTGAACATCCGCGAGGTCAAGCGCCCCGAGCTCGACGCCAAGCTGGTCGCCCAGTCGATCGCCGAGCAGCTCCAGAACCGCGTCGCCTTCCGTCGCGCGATGAAGCGGGCCCTGACCTCCGCCATGCGCTCCGGCGCCAAGGGCGTCAAGGTCCAGATCTCCGGCCGCCTGGGTGGCGCCGAGATGGCCCGCACCGAGGGTTACTCGGACGGCCGCGTGCCGCTCCACACCCTCCGCGCCGACATCGACTACGGCTTCGTCGAGGCCCGCACCGGCACGGGACGCATCGGCGTCAAGTGCTGGATCAACAAGGGCGAGGTCATGCCCGAGGGCTTCGAGTCCTCGCGGACCTCGGACGAGCCGCCGGCCGACCGGCCGGATCGTCGCAACGACCGCCGTGGCGGCCGTGACGATCGCAGGGGAGGTCGTCGCTGATGTTGATGCCGAAGCGGGTCAAGCACCGCAAGGTCATGCGTGGCCGCCGCAAGGGCAACTCGAAGGGCGGCACCGCCGTGACCTTCGGCGAGTACGGCCTCAAGTCGCTCGAGCGCGGTTGGATCACCAACCGCCAGATCGAAGCGGCCCGAGTCGCGATGACCCGAAAGATGAAGCGTGGCGGCAAGGTCTGGATCAACGTCTTCCCGGACAAGCCGATCACCAAGAAGCCGGCCGAGACCCGCATGGGTAAGGGCAAGGGCAACCCGGAAGCGTGGGTCGCCGTGGTCAAGCCCGGTCGCATCATGTTCGAGGTCTCCGGCGTGCCGGAGGAGCTCGCCCGTGAGGCGATGCGCGTCGCCGGTCACAAGCTTCCGCTCAAGACCAAGTTCGTCCAGAGAGAAGGAGCGGGCGAGTGAAGGCCGCCGAAGCACACAGCATGCAGGACATCGAGCTCGTCGAGAAGCTCAAGGAAGCCCGTGAGGAGGCGTTCAACCTTCGCCTCCGTCACGCCACAGGCGAACTCGAGGATTCGGCCGCTCTGGGCCGCGCCCGTCGTGACGTCGCCCGGCTCCTGACCATCGCCAAGCAGCGCAAGATCGATCTCGAGCGCGAGTCGAAGTAGGAACCCATGTCAGAAGAAGAAAACGTAGAAGAAACCGAAGAGGCTCCCGTGGAGGAGGCTCCTGAGGCCGAAGCTCCGGCCGAGGAGGCTGCCCCCGAGGCTGCTGAGGCGCCCGCCGAAGAGGCCCCCGAGCCCGAAGAGGATCCGCTGGCCGACCTTCCCTGGAAGGAACGTCGCCGCGTGCTCAGGTCCCGCGAGTCCGGCGAGGCCGGCCCCGAGCGTTCCGGCGAGGAACGCCAGGCCGACCGCGACTCCGCCCGGAAGAAGAAGGCGGCCGTCCGCCGCAAGCGCCGCGAGGAGATCAAGTCCGAGCGCAAGGGCGACGGCGTCGGCACGCCGCGGGCCGAGAAGACCCGCACCGGCAAGCCGAAGGAGCGTCAGGGAACGGTTGTCTCGAACAAGACCGACAAGACCATCACGGTCCAGATCGACACCGCCCGGCGCCACCCGGTCTACGAAAAGATCGTCCGCCAGACTCACAAGATCCACGCGCACGACGAGCGGAACGAGGCCAACGAGGGCGATGTGGTCCGCGTGATCGAGACCCGCAAGCTTTCGAAGACCAAGCACTGGCGCCTGGTCGAGATCGTCGAGAAGGCGAGGTAGAACGGTGATCCAGCAGGAATCCAGACTCCGCGTCGCGGACAACTCCGGCGCCCGTGAGCTGCTCTGCATCCGCGTCAAGGGCGGATCGCATCGCAAGTACGGCTCGATCGGTGACATCATCACCGCGACCGTCAAGCAGGCGAGCCCGCAGGGCAACGTCAAGAAGGGCGAGGTCGTCCAGGCCGTCATCGTGCGGACCAAGAAGGAGCTGGGACGCTCCGACGGCACCTACATCGCCTTCGACGAGAACGCCGCCGTGCTGATCGACGCGCAGAACAACCCGCGTGGCACCCGCATCTTCGGACCGGTCGCCCGCGAGCTGCGTGACCGCGACTTCATGAAGATCATCTCGCTGGCCCCGGAGGTGCTGTGATGCGTATCCGCACCGACGACCAGGTCCAGGTGATCAGCGGCAAGGAGAAGGGCAAGCAGGGCAAGGTCATCCGGACCAACCCGACCAAGCAGACCGTGTACGTTGAGAGCCTCAACATGATCAAGCGCCACCAGCGCGCCCAGCCTTCGCCCGACGGGCGCGGCCAGGGCAAGGAAGGCGGGATCATCGAGATGGAAGGGCCGATCCACGTCTCCAACGTGATGCTGGTCGACCCGACCGACAACCGGCCGACTCGCATCGGCATCCGCACCACCGACGACGGCAAGCGCCAGCGCTTCTCGAAGCGCACCGGCGAGGCCATTTAGAAAGCACCATGGAAGCAGCTACGACAACCCAGCAGGCAGTTCCGCCGCCCCGGCTCCGAGACACCTACAACGATGAGGTGCTCCCGAAGCTGATGGAGAAGTTCGCTTACTCGACCCCGATGCGGGCGCCGCGACTGCAGAAGATCACGCTGAACATGGGCCTCGGCTCGTCGGTCGACTCGAAGTCGCGCGAAAAGGCGATCGAAGAGCTCTCGCTGATCGCCGGCCAGATGCCGAACACCCGGATCGCGAAGAAGTCGATCGCGTCCTTCAAGCTCCGTGAGGGCATGCCGGTCGGTGCCTCGGTCACCCTGCGCGGTGCCCGGATGTGGGAGTTCCTCGATCGGCTCTGCTCGATCGCGATCCCACGCATCCGTGACTTCCGCGGCCTCAAGGCGACCTCGTTCGACGGGCGCGGCAACTACTCGATGGGTGTGCGCGAGCAGCTGATCTTCCCCGAGATCGATTACGACTCGGTCGACGAGACCCGTGGTCTCGACATCACCATCACCACGTCCGCTCCGACGGACTACGAGGCTTTCGAGCTGCTGCTCGGCCTGGGCATGCCTTTCGCGAAGGAAGGTCGTCCGGTCCCCGAGGGTGCTGATGAAGCCACAGCAGCCGACAACGAAACGCAGGAGGACCAGGCCTAATGGCCAAGACGTCACAGAAGGTGCGCCAGCAGCGCAAGGCGAAGTTTTCAACCCGCGAGTACAACCGGTGCCGCCGTTGTGGCCGCCCCCGCGCGTACTACCGCAAGTTCGGCATCTGCCGGATCTGCCTGCGCGAGGCTGCCCACGAGGGCTACATCCCCGGCATGACGAAGTCGAGTTGGTGAAGCATGCTTACCGATCCGATAGCTGATTACCTGACCCGCATCCGCAACGGCCTGAGCTCCGGCCTGGCCTCCGTCGAGGTGCCGAGCTCGAAGCTGAAGCTCGAGGTCTCCCGCATCCTGACCGAGCAGGGCTACATCGCCGGCTACGAGAAGAGCGCGGCCGACGTGGGTGAGAAGATCACGGTCCAGCTCAAGTACACGAAGGACCACCAGCCGGTGATCACCGGCATCGAGCGGGTCTCGCGCCCCGGCCGTCGACGTTACGTCGGCCACGGCGAGGTGCCGCGGGTCCACGGTGGTACCGGCACCGCGATCATCACCACCTCGCATGGTGTGATGACCGGTCACGAAGCGAAGAAGGAAGGCGTCGGCGGCGAGGTGCTCGCCTACGTCTGGTGATGAGGAACCGATGAGTCGAATTGGAAAGAAACCGATCGAGCTCCCCTCCGGGGTCGAGATCGACATCAAGCCCGGCCTGATCAAGGTCAAGGGGCCTAAGGGCGAGCTCTCGCAGGAGATCTCGACCGATATCACGGTCAAGAGCGACGACGGCCTGATCACGGTGGAGCGGCCGACCAACCGGCCCAACCATCGCGCGCTCCACGGGCTCACCCGCAGCCTGATCGCGAACATGATCGTCGGCGTCACCGACGGCTACCAGAAGGTGCTGGAGATCCAGGGCGTCGGCTACCGTGCCGCCGCCAAGGGCAAGGGCCTCGAGCTCGCCCTCGGCTACTCGCACCCGGTGACCATCGACGCGCCGGAGGGCATCGAGTTCGAGCTGCCCCAGCCGACCGAGATCATCGTCAAGGGAATTGACAAGCAGAAGGTCGGCCAGGTCGCGGCGAACATCCGCGAGAGCCGTCCGCCGGAGCCTTACAAGGGCAAGGGCATCCGTTACCGCGGCGAACACGTCGCCAGGAAGGTCGGTAAGCGAGTATGACCGTCATCACCAATCGCCAGCGGCGTCAGCGCCGGCGTTACCGCGTCCGGGCCAAGGTCTCGGGGACCGCGGCGCGCCCCCGGCTGTCCGTCTACAGGTCCAACCGTGGCGTCTTCGCGCAGCTCATCGACGATGTCGAGGGCAAGACGCTGGCCGCGGCCAACTGGACCGAGCCCGAGCTCAAGGAGCTCCGGGGCGCCGAACAGGCGAAGAAGGCCGGCGAGCTGCTGGCCGAACGTGCAAAGAAGGCAGGCGTCGAGACTTGTGTCTTCGACCGAAGCGGTTACCGCTACCACGGCAGGGTGAAGGCCCTCGCCGAAGGTGCGAGAGAGGGTGGACTGGAGTTCTAGGAACTCCAGTACGGTGAAGCTGAAATGAAGGGTATGGATACAGCCCGCATCGAGATGGTCAGCCCCAAGGGGCTCGACCTTCAGGAGCGCGTGATCGAGATCAACCGTGTGGCCAAGGTGGTCAAGGGCGGTCGTCGCTTCTCGTTCACGGCCCTGGTCGCTGTCGGTGACGAAGAGTCGGTTGTCGGCATCGGTTACGGAAAGGCCCGGGAAGTCCCGCTGGCCATCCAGAAGGCCGTCGAGAACGCTCGCAAGAACTTGGTTCGGATCCCCAAGTACGGGGACACGATCACCCACAAGATCATCGGCCGCTTCGGCGCCGGTCACGTGGTGCTGCGCCCGGCCAGCCCGGGAACCGGCGTGATCGCCGGTGGCGGCGTCCGTGCCGTGCTCGAGCTGGGAGGGGTGCGCGACATCCTGACCAAGAGCGTCGGCACTCAGAACCCGATCAACCTGGTCAAGGCGACCATGGACGGCATCGTCCGCCTGCGCCGGCCGGAAGAGGTCGCCGAGCTGCGTGGCCTGACGATCAGCGAGGTTCTGGGCATCGACCGCGAGGCCGAGGCCGCCGCTGCCGCCGAGGAAGGCACCACCAACGGTGGCGCCCCGGACGAGGCCAGCCAGGCCGCCGTGGAAGAGGCCGCCGACGCGGCTGCCGCCGCCGAGGCTCCGGCCGAGGAAGCCGCCGAGGCTCCGGCCGAGACCCCGGCCGATGTGGCCGCGGTCGAGGAGAAGGCCGCCGAGGAGACCGCGGACACCCCCGTGGACCCCGAGCCGACCGAGCCCGCCGCCTCTGAAGTAGAGGCCGAGGTCGCCGCCGAGGAGAAGCTCGGCGAGGACGCCACCGAAGCCGCCGAAGCCGTTCAGGAGACCGAAGAGGCCGCCGAGGACGCCGAGAAGGCCGCGGAGGAAGAGACTTCCTGATGGCGAAGCTCGCGATCACCCAGATTCGTTCCGAAATCAACACGAACCCGAGCCAGCGGGGCACTCTTGCCGCCCTGGGCCTGGGCAAGCTCGGCCGTCAGGTCGAGCGTGAGGACTCCCCTCAGCTCCAGGGCCAGCTCAAGGTGGTCTCCCACCTGGTCAAGGTCGAGGAGGCCTGATGGCTGAGAAGCAGGAAAGCCGCGCCGAGGAGATCGGCCTTCACAACCTGAGCCCCAAGCCCGGCTCGCGCCGCCCCAAGAAGCGGATCGGCCGCGGTCCCGGCTCGGGCACCGGCAAGACGTCCGGTCGTGGCCACGGTGGTCAGGGCCAGCGCTCCGGCAACAAGCAGAAGACCAACCTCGAAGGTGGTCAGACCCCGATTCACATGCGGATGCGCAAGCTGCGCGGCCCGCACATGAAGAAGTCGATGCCCTTCGAGAACTTCCGGACCACGACCCAGCCGGTCAACCTCAGCGATCTCGAAGATCGTTTCGAGGCCGGCTCCGAGGTCACCCCGGAGACGCTCAAGGCCGTCGGTCTCGCCAGCCGCAAGGATCCGGTCAAGATCCTCGCCAAGGGTGAGATCACCAAGAGCCTGACTGTCAAGGCCCACGGCTTCTCGGCTGCCGCCAAGGAGAAGATCGAGGCCGCCGGCGGAAGCTGCGAGCTGATCGACTGATGATCGCAACGATCGCGAAGGCATTCTCCGTACCGGAGATCCGCAAGAAGCTACTCTTCGTCGCCGCCATGCTGGCCCTGTACCGGCTTGGCGCTTACATCCCCGCCCCCGGCATCGACATCGATGCCGTCAAGGACCTCGAGAACCAGCTGACCGGATCCAACATCCTCGGCTTCCTCAATCTGTTCTCGGGCGGGTCGCTTTCGCGATTGTCGCTGTTCGCCCTGGGCATCATGCCCTACATCACGGCGTCGATCATCCTGCAGCTCTTGACCGTCGTCGTGCCTTCCCTGGAGCGTCTCCAGAAGGAGGGCGAGGTCGGCCAGCAGAAGATCACGCAGTACACCCGCTACCTCACGGTGGCGCTGGCGGCGATGCAGTCGTTCGCCTACGTCTTCCTCTTCAACTCGCTGTCGGCCGGCGGCGCGAGCGTCGTCTCGAACATGAACCCGGCCAACGTCCTGATGATCGTGATCTGCCTGACGGCGGGCACGACCCTCCTGATGTGGATCGGCGAGCTGATCACCCAGCGCGGCATCGGCAACGGCATCTCGCTGCTGATCTTCGCCTCGATCGTCTCCGGCGTACTGCCCGGCATCCAGACCTGGTGGAACAACCCGGATCAGGTGTTCGTGGTGATGCTGCCGTTCATCATCCTCGGCGTCATCGTGGCGATCGTCTTCGTCCAGGAAGGCCAGCGGCGGATCCCCGTCCAGTACGCGAAGCGCGTGGTCGGCCGCAAGATGACCTCGGGCGGCTCGACCTACCTGCCGCTCCGGGTCAACATGGCCGGCGTCATCCCGGTCATCTTCGCGGCGTCGATCATGGCGCTGCCGCCGACCATCGGCCAGTTGATCAACACCCCGGCGGCCCTCGACTTCGCGGCCTTCCTCAGTCCGTCGAGTTGGGCCTACGTGGTCGGTGAGGTGTTCTTCATCATCATCTTCACCTACTTCTACACAGCGGTCACCTTCAACCCGGTGGACCAGGCCGACAACCTGAAGAAGTACGGCGGGTTCATCCCCGGCGTGCGCCCGGGCCGTCCCACGGCGGAGTACCTGGACCGCGTGCTGTCGCGCCTGACCTTCCCCGGCGCCCTGTACCTCGGTGCGGTGGCGGCCTTCCCGACGATCTTCTTCAACAACGTCGGCGGTGGTGGTCTCTTCTTCGGCGGTACCTCGATCCTGATCGTCGTGGGCGTGGCTCTCGACACGGTCAAGCAGCTCGAGGCGCAGCTGATGATGCGCAACTACGAGGGCTTCCTCAAGTAGGCGCGGCCGGACCATGGCCGAACTCAACCTCATTTTGCTTGGCCCTCCCGGGAGCGGCAAGGGCACCCAGGGCGAGCGCCTGCAGGAGGACCTCGAGTTCCCCTACTACGCGACCGGAGACATCCTCCGGGCCGCGGTCAAGGAGGGGACCGAGGTCGGCAAGGCGGCGAAGGAGTACATGGACCGGGGCGACCTGGTCCCGGACGAGGTGATCATCGGCATCATCGCCGACCGCCTCGAGTCTGGTGAGGCCGATCACGGCTTCATCCTCGACGGCTTCCCGCGCACCGTGCCGCAGGCCGAGGCGCTGGATTCCAAGCTGACCGATCTCGGCCGGGCCCTGACCGCGGTGATCCTGATCGACGCCGATGACGAGGAGATCGTCCGGCGCCTCTCGGGCCGCCGGGTCTGCCAGGAGAAGGGCCACGTCTACCACGTCGAGTTCAACCCGCCGGCCGAGGACGGCGTCTGCGACGTCGACGGATCGGAGCTCTACACCCGTGACGACGACAAGCCCGAGGTCGTCCGGCACCGTCTCGAGCAGTACCACGAGAAGACGGCCCCGCTGGTCGACTACTACAAGAAGCAGGGGCTGCTGAACCAGGTCGACGGCGCCGATGATCCGGACCGGGTCAGCGAGAAGATCCGCACCCTGGTCTCGACCCTCAGCCTCGAAGAAGGCTGAGCGGCTGAAGATGATCATCCGCAAGACGGGCGATCAGATCGAGAAGCTGGCGGCAGCCGGCTCGATCCACGCCCGGTGCATGAAGATGCTCACCTCGAAGATCCGGCCGGGCGTGACCACGGCCGAGCTCGACGAGACCGCCGAGAAGTTCATCCGCTCGCAGGGGGCGGTGCCGACCTTCAAGGGCTTCCGCGGCTTCCCCGGGTCGATCTGCGCCTCCCCCAACTCGATGGTGGTCCACGGCATCCCCGGCCCGTACACCCTGGAGAAGGGCGACATCCTCTCGCTCGACATCGGGGTCACCCTCGACGGCTGGGTCGCCGACGGCGCCAGCACGATCCCGGTCGGCCCGATCGACGAGACCACCCGCAGGCTGCTCGAGGTGACCAAGGAGTCGCTGGAGCTGGCCGCTCAGCAGATGGTTCCCGGCAACCGGGTCGGCGACATCGGCCACGCCGTCCAGAGCCACGTCGAGGCCGCCGGCTTCTCGATCATCCGCTCGCTGGTCGGGCATGGGGTGGGGCAGGACATGCACGAGGAGCCCCAGATCCCGAACTACGGCACCCCCGGCCGGGGCCCGGAGATCGAGGAGGGCATGGTCTTCGCGATCGAGCCGATGGTCAACGTCGGCGGGCCCGGCGTCTACATGGACGACGACGGCTGGTCGGTCTACTCGGAAGACGGCTCGATGGCCGCCCACTTCGAGTACACGGTCGCCGCCACGGCAGACGGTCCCCGCATCCTCACTCCCTGGGACGAGGAATGACCAAGCCTGCTATTGTTCGCTCTCGGCCAAATTGGCCGTTTTTTCACGCCCGTAGTCCGTTTACTGGGACTTTCGGGAGATCTCTTTCCAAAGGAACTGAAGGACGATGAAGGTCCGAGCCTCGGTAAAACCGATGTGTGAGAAGTGCAAGATTATTCGCCGGCGCGGACGCGTCCTGGTGATCTGTGAGAACCCGCGACACAAGCAGAGGCAGGGTTAATAAATGGCGCGTATCGCCGGGGTCAACATCCCCCTCAACAAGCGGGCCGAGATCGGTCTCACCTACGTCTACGGGATCGGTCAGTCGACCGCACAGGAGCTCCTGGACCAGGTCGGCATCGATCGCAACACCCAGATCAAGGACCTGACGGAAGACGAGGTCATCAAGCTGCGTGACGCCGTCGAGAACCTCGACGTCGAAGGCGACCTCCGCCGCGAGCGTTCGCAGAACATCAAGCGCCTGATGGAGATCGGCTCCTACCGGGGCCTGCGCCACCGTCGTGGCCTGCCCGTCCGGGGCCAGCGCACCAAGACCAACGCCCGGGGCCGCAAGGGCCCGCGCCGCATGAGCGTGGCGGGCAAGAAGAAGCCCGCAAAGTAAGGAGCTGAAGACTTTCCATGGCAGCCAAGAAACCGGCCAAGACTCGTACCCGTCGTCGCGTCCGCAAGAACATTGCGGTCGGCCAGGCGCACATCAAGACCTCCTTCAACAACACGATCGTCACCCTGACCGATCCCGAGGGCAACGTCATCGCCTGGGAATCGGCCGGCAGCGCCGGGTTCAAGGGTTCGCGCAAGTCGACTCCGTTCGCCGCTCAGGTGACCGCTGACGCCGCCGCGAAGAAGGGCATGGAGCACGGTCTCCAGAAGGTCGAAGTCTTCGCCAAGGGCGCGGGCTCCGGCAAGGACACCGCGGTCCGCTCGCTGCAGGCCGCGGGGCTCGAGGTGACCAGCGTCAAGGACGTGACGCCGCAGGCCCACAACGGCTGCCGCCCCCGCAAGCGCCGCCGCGTCTAGCGCGCAGGCCGCCGCAGCCGTCCCCTCCCCCCAGCAATTCCAAAGGATCCAATGAGCACAGATTTCCAGGTACCGACCATCTCGTCCGAGCAGGTTGAAGAGAACAAGGGCGTCTTCACCATCGAGCCCCTCGACAAGGGCTTCGGCTACACCTTCGGTTCGAGCCTGCGTCGCGTGCTGCTCTCCTCGCTGGCCGGTGCCGCCATCACCAGCGTCCGGATCGAAGGCGTCTCGCACGAGTTCTCGAACATCGCCGGTGTCAAGGAAGACGTCACCGACATCGTCCTGAACCTCAAGGACCTGGTCGTCCGCATGCACACCGACGCGGACGCGGTCGAGGCCCCGATCGTCGTCACCGGCCCCGGTGACGTCACCGCCGCCGACATCGACCTTCCCGCCGGCGTCGAGATCCTCAACCCCGAGGCTCCGATCGCCACGCTCGAGAAGAAGACCCGCCTCGAGATGTACGTGACCATCGGCCGCGGCCGTGGCTACCGTCCCGCCGAGGAGAACAAGGACGCGGACCAGCCGATCGGCGTCATCCCGATCGACTCGATCTTCTCGCCGATCCGCCGTGCCTCCTACGTCGTCGAGGCCGCCCGTGTCGGGCAGCGCACCGACTTCGACAAGCTCACCCTCGAGCTGGAGACCGACGGTTCGATCGAGCCGAACACCGCGCTTCGCGAGGCCTCCGAGATCCTGATCAAGAGCCTGGCCATCTTCAGCGACCCGGAGCGGGTCGAGGAGCTGACCGCCCGTGAGCCGGTCATCGCCGAGGGCGTCGTCGCCGTCGACGGTGCCGCCGCTCCCGCCGCCGGTGGCGAGGACGACATCCTGATCGACGAGCTCGAGCTCAGCGTCCGCTCGTTCAACTGCCTCAAGCGCGCCGGCATCGAGACCATCGGCCAGCTGCTCCAGAAGTCGGAGTCCGAGCTCGCCGCGATCCCGAACTTCGGCCAGAAGTCGATCGAAGAGGTCATCGAGAACCTCGAGGGCCGCGGGCATCACCTGCGCCAGGACTAGTCGCACCGAGTAACCCAGAGGAGAAACGATGCGCCACGCAAAGAAGAGAAACAAGCTGGGCCGGGACTCGGCTCACCGGAAGGCGCTGCTGAGCAACCTCTCCAAAGAGGTGATCGAGCACGAGCGGATCAAGACCAGCCAGGCGAAGGCCAAGGCCGCCAAGCCGGAGATCGAGAAGCTGATCACCCTCGGCAAGCGCGGTGACCTTCACGCCCGGCGTCAGGCCCTTTCGGTCCTGCGTCAGGACAAGTTCGCCGTCCACAAGCTGTTCGAGGAGATCGCTCCTCGCTACGCCGAGCGCGAGGGTGGCTACACCCGGATCGTCAAGATCGGTCCTCGCAAGTCGGACTCGACCGAGATGGTCTTCCTCGAGCTGGTCTAGCCACTCGGGACCCGAAACGGTTTTGAGAGGGCGCCTCCGGGCGCCCTTTCGCGTTAACCCGCAACTTGGCTTGCGCAGGGCGGTTTGCTACCGTGACCGTCCACATAACTGGCTTGCAGGGAGTACATGATCTTGGCTTTCGGAACCAAACCTCTGGCTTTGAAAGCGTTCGGCGTCGCTGTCGTGGCTTCGCTTTGCATTTTCCTCGCGGGCACGGTCTCGGTCGCCAAGGCCGCCTGGGGCACCCCGGTGCTCGGCAACGCCCCGACCGGCGTCGCCACCGACAGCTCCGGCAACCTCTACGTCGCCGAGAGCTACGGCAACCGCTTCGTCAAGTACGGCCCGACCGGCACCCAGCTCATGGCGGTCGGCTCCCCCGGCAACGGCCAGGCCCAGTTCAACTCGCCGAACGGCATCACGGTCGAGCCGGGCGGGGCGATCTTCGTCGCCGACACCGGCAACAACCGGATCCAGCGCTTCTACCCCAACGGCAGCTACCAGACCGAGTGGGGCAACTTCGGATCGGGTCTGGG
The DNA here is from genome assembly GCA_017304845.1 of Solirubrobacterales bacterium. GTDB lineage: Bacteria > Actinomycetota > Thermoleophilia > Solirubrobacterales > 70-9 > 67-14. Next base: position 18,101 of record JAFKLL010000032.1, on the reverse strand, counting down.
CCAGTTCAAGCAGCCGTCCGCCGTGGCGGTCGACGCGATCGGCAACGTCTACGTCGCCGACACGGACAACGACCGGGTCGTGAAGTGCAACGCCTGGGGCTGGTGCGGCGCGGTGTTCGACTACGCCAGCGTCGGCGGCATCTCCGGCCCGCTCGGCGTGGCGACCGATTCCGCCGGCAACGTCTACGTCTCCGACTCGGGCAACGGCCGGATCGTCAAGTCAGACGCCGACGGCAACGTCCTCGCCGTGTGGAGCACCTTCGGTTCGGCCCAGGGCCAGGTCGACACTCCGGCCGGTCTCTCGATCGGTTCGGGGAACACGCTCTACATCGCCGACAAGGGCAACGCTCGCGTCCAGCGCCTCTCGACGGCGGGCGCCTTCCTCAACGCCTGGACCGTGCCCGCGCCCTACCAGGCCGCACAGCCCACCTCGGTGGCCGTCGGGCCCGGCGCGACGATCAACGTCGCCAACCCGATGAACAACCGGGTCGAGCGCTGGGACCCGCCGACCGGACCGACCGGGCCCACGGGGCCGACCGGGCCGACGGGACCGACCGCCCCGACCGGGCCCACAGGGCCGACCACCCCGACGGGACCGACCACCCCGACCGGGCCCACCGGCACCACCACCCCCACGGGCCCCACCGGCACGACCGGCGGCCCCGTCATCAACCCGCCCGACAAGAACAACAACAAGGGCGGAAAGGGCGGAAAGGGCGGCAAGAAGGGCCAGGGCAAGAAGCATCGGGCGATCATCAAGCCGGTCAAGGTCTGGCTCGAGGGCGGTGGGGACGTGATCCACGCCGGCGGCACCGCCAACATCAAGGTCTCGGTCAAGAACCGAGGCGATCGCGACGGCCGCAACGTCTACGTCTACATGGGCAAGACGCCGATCGGCCCGCGCTCGCGCCCCAGCGTCGACATCAAGCGCGGTTTCAACATCGGCCGGATCACTCCCGGCTGGGTCGTCACCGGCACGGTCACGATCAAGCTCGGCAAGAAGGCACGCGGCAAGGTCGCGATCACTGCCCAGGCCTGGGGCACGGTCGGCAAGAAGGTCCTGAAGATCAGTCGCCACTGAGCCGGCGGCTCGGGTTTCTGTGATGCTCGGCGCGTGAACTGGCGCCTCGACATCGAGTACGACGGCAGCGCCTTCCGCGGCTGGGCCAAGCAGGACGGCGGGGTCGACACCGTGCAGGCCCGGCTCGAACGGGCGCTCGAGATCGCGCTCCGGACCGATCGCGTCGAGCTGACCGTGGCCGGGCGCACCGACGCCGGCGTGCACGCGCTCGGTCAGGTCGCCAGCTTCGAGTTCGACGGCGAGATGCCGGAGGTGATCGTCCGCAACCTCAACGGCCTCACCCCGAGGGGGATCGCGGTCCGGGCGGTCACTCCGGTGGTCGGCTTCGACGCCCGCCGTGACGCGATCTCGCGGACCTACTGCTACCGGGTGCTGACCCGCCGGCCCGACAGCCCCTTCGCGGTCGACCGGGCCTGGTGGGTCTCGCGGCCGATCGACCGGGGCCTGCTCGACGCCTGCGCCGAGGCCGTCCAGGGCCGGCACGACTTCACCGCCTTCACCCCGACCGAGACCTACCACAAGCGATTCGACCGGGTGATCCACTCGGCCCGATGGACCGAGGAGGAATCCATCCTCGGCGGCGACACGCTCCAGTTCTGGGTGACCGGGGACTCGTTCATGCGCAACATGGTCCGGATCCTGGTCGGCACGATGCTCGAGGTGGGTGACGGCAGCCGCGGCCTCGATGACTTCCGCGCGCTTCTCCAGGGTGCCGAGCGGCCCGAGGCCGGGGTGACCGCGCCGCCCCAGGGGCTCTACTTCGTCCGGGTCGACTACCCGGACCCGCCGCCTCGGCCGGTCGCCGGCTGAACGGACCCGCCGTTTCATATCCTTGGTCCAGTGAGGATCCTCCTGACCAACGACGACGGGATCGGCGCCCAGGGACTGCAGACCCTACGCCGGGAGCTCCGCCAGATCGATGGCGTGACCCTGATGGTCATCGCTCCCGACTCGAACCGCAGCGCCTCCGCCCGCAGCATCACCACCCGGGCGCCCCTCTCCGTCGAGGAGGTGCGCTTCGAGGACGGGGACCTCGGCCATGCCACCGACGGCACGCCGGTCGACTGCGTGCGCTTCGCCGACGTCGGCCTGACCGGGGAGAAGCCGGACCTGATCGTCTCCGGGATCAACCACGGTCTCAACCTCGGCGACGACGTCACCTACTCCGGCACCGTGGCGGCCGCGTTGGAGGGCATCCTGCTCGGCCTGCCGGGCATCGCTGTTTCGCAGCAGTCGGAACGGGGGGAGATGGGGTACATGCCCCAGCGCCACTACGACTTCGGGATCGCCGCCAAGTTCACCGCCGGCGTGGTCCGGCAGCTGTTCGACAACCCGCTCCCGGGCGGCACCCTGCTCAACATCAACGTGCCCGGCGGCGAGGTGGAGGGGATCGACGTGACCAAGCTCGGCAAGCGGCTCTACCGGGATGAGCTCCAGAAGGTCGAGCGCGAGGTCAACGACGGCCGCACCAGCTACCGGATCTACGGCTACGAGCCGGGCATGGACGACACTCCCGACACGGACATCGGCGCGATCGCCCGCAACCGGCTCTCGGTCACCCCGCTGAAGCTCGACTGGACCCATCACGAGCACCTCGACGGTCTCCGGGGCCGGGACTTCGAGCGGCTGCTGGAGGGCATCCGGTCGTGACCGACGAGGACGCCGACCGCGACGAGGCGAAGCGGATCGCCGACCTCCGTGAGCAGCTCAACCATCACATCGTCCTCTACCACGAGAAGGACGACCCCGAGATCTCCGACGAGGAGTACGACAACCTCTACGCGGAGCTCCAACGGCTCGAGGCGAAGCACCCCGAGTTGATCACCGGCGACTCGCCGACCCAGCGGGTGGGCTCGGCCCCCTCGACCAGCTTCGCGCCGGTCGAGCACGCGATCCCGATGCTCTCGCTCGCCAACGCCCGGACCGAGGAGGAGCTGACCTCCTGGGAGACCCGGATCCGCAACCACCTGATCCGCCGCGACGTCGACCCCGGTCAGCTGACCTACGTGACCGAGCCGAAGATCGACGGTCTCGCGATCTCGCTCACCTACGAGAACGGGAAGCTGGTCCAGGGCGCGACCCGTGGCAACGGCCGGGTCGGCGAGGACGTCACCGCGAACATCGAGACGATCGAGGCCTTGCCGAAGGAGATCGAGGGCGCCCCGGCCCTGATCGAGGTCCGCGGCGAGGTCTACCTGCCGATCGCCGATTTCGCCGCGCTGAACCAGAAACGGGTCGACGCCGGCCTGCCCGCCTTCGCCAACCCGCGCAACTCGGCGGCCGGCTCGATCCGCCAGGTCGATCCCAAGGCGGCGGCGGAACGGCCGCTGGCGGTCTGGTCCTACGGAATCGGCGCGGTCGACGGCATCTCCTTCGAGAGCCACTCCGAGGAGATGTCCTGGCTGCGCGACCACGGCTTCCAGGTCAATCCCGACATCGCCGTCCACGACTCGATCGAGGCGGTGCTGGAGCGCTGCCACTGGTGGCTGGACCGCCGGGACGAGCTCGACTTCGAGATCGACGGCGTGGTGATCAAGGTCGACACGATCGGCCTCTGGAACGAGCTCGGCGTCGCCGGCCGTGAGCCGCGCTGGGCGATCGCCTGGAAGTTCCCGCCGACCACGGCGACCACCAAGCTGTTGGACATCGTCTGGAACGTCGGCCGCACCGGCCACATGGTGCCGTTCGCGATGCTCGACCCGGTCCGGGTCGGCGGCGTGACCGTCTCCACCGCCACCCTCCACAACGAGGAGGACCTGGCCCGCAAGGACGTGCGAGCCGGCGACGAGGTGGTCGTCCTGAGGGCCGGGGACGTGATCCCCCAGGTGGTCTCCGCGCTGCCTCAGAAGCGTCCTGAGGGGGCTCAGAAGCCGGTTCCGCCGAAGGTCTGCCCGGCCTGCGGGACCGATGTGGTGAAACCCGAGGATTCGGTCTTCTCGATCTGCCCGAACCGGGCCGGCTGCCCCGGTCAGATCTTCCAGCACATCAAGCACTTCGTCTCCCGTGGCGCGATGGACATCGAGGGGATCGGCGAGAAGCAGGTCGCCCGCTTCCTCGAGGAGGGCCTGATCTCGGATGTCGCGGATCTGTACGACCTCCGGCAGGAGCAGCTGCAGGAGCTGGACCGGATGGGGGAGACCTCCTCCGCCAACCTGATCGCCGAGATCGACAAGTCCCGCGAGGTCCCGTTCCCCCGGGTGCTGTTCGCGCTCGGCCTGATCGGCGTGGGATCGGTCACCGCCGAGGTGCTGGCCGACGAGTTCGGCTCGATCGAGGCGCTGCGCGAGGCCGACCCGGAGCGGATCGAGCAGACCGAGGGGATCGGGCCGATCATGGCCCAGCAGGTCGCCGAGTCGCTCTCCGACGACCGGACCTGGGCGATGATCGAACGGCTCAAGGCGGCCGGCCTGAAGCTGGAGCTGTCCGAGGACGAACGTCGTCCCGAGGGTGGCCCGCTGGAAGGCAAGACGGTCGTCCTCACCGGCACCCTGCCGGACCTGACCCGCGACGAGGCGGGGGCGATGGTCAAGCGCGCCGGCGGCAAGGTGACCGGGTCGGTCTCGAAGAAGACCGACTACGTGATCGCCGGCGAGTCGGCCGGATCGAAGTTGGAGAAGGCGGAGAAGCTCGGCGTCCCGGTCCTCGACCGCGAGGGCCTCGACCGGCTGCTTGCCGGTGAGCTCCCCGCCGACTAGGCTGGCTCGCATGAGCGCTTTGGGAGGAGCAACGAGGGTCCTGGCACTGGCCGCAGTCCTGGCTTTGACCTTGGTGGGTGGCAACGCCTCGGCGACGCTTCCGGGCAAGAACGGCCCGCTGCTCATCTCCACCTTCATCAAGAAGGGGTCGCCCAACTACTCGACCTACCTGTACAAGGAGACCCTTGCCGGCAAGGCGAAGAAGCTGCTGGGCAGCGTCGAGACCTCCTTCTACGACGGTGCCGTCTCGCCGAACGGCCGCCGGATCGTCTACTCGCGCTATCCCGGCTACCAGCTCTGGCTGGGCCCGTTCGCCAATCCCGGCAAGGCGAAGGCGATCACCGAACTGGATCCCGAGCTCAACAACGGCGATTCGGTCTTCGCGCCGGACGGCAAGTCGATCTACTACTCGGCGACCTATTACACGGGGGCGGGAGTCGGCTGGCACCTGCGGCGTTACTCGCTCGAGACCGGAAAGACGAGGTCATACGAGCTGGACCCGCAGACGAACTTGGGGCCGGCCGACGTCTCGCCGAACGGTCGCCTCCTCACCTATGGCCACGGCAGCGACGAGGACGAGTCGGCGATCCGGTTCCTGGACACCAGGACCGGCAAGAGCCGGGCTTTCAAGTTCAAGTCGCCGACTCTCGGTGGCAGCTTCTCCCCGGACGGTAGGTCGATCGCCTTCACCTCCCCGGTCAAGGACGCCTGGGAGGTGTACGTGGCCCGGCTCGACGGCAAGGGGGTCAGGCGCCTGACCCGCGGCCTGAAGGTCAACCTCTCGCCGGTCTTCTCTCCGGACGGCCGTCAGGTCGCCTTCACGCAGGGCACGGACGCGTACAAGCGGATCGGCATCGTCACCCTGAAGACCGGCAAGGTCAAGTACGTCAAGGCTCCGGGCGACTACACCAAGGTGGACCAGTGGCTCCGCCGGTGAGCCTGTCCGCCGCTACAGCCTGGCGATGATCGCGGCGATGCGGTCCTGGGCCCGGTGGGCGGCGTCCAGGTTGGTCACGTCGTTCATCAGGATCGAGAACGCGTACCGGCGACCCGACTTGTTGAAGCAGTAGCCGGAGAGGGCGCTGACCCCGGTCAGGGTGCCGGTCTTGGCGTGGCAGCGTCGCTGGGCGGCCGAGCCGCGCATCCGGTTGTCCAGGGTGCCGTCCACCCCGGCGGTGGGCAGCGAGGCGAGCAGCGCGTCTCCCCAGGGCTGTCGGCGGGCCTTGATCAGGAGCTTGACCACGTCCCCTGCGGTCGAGCGGTTGCCGTAGGTGAGTCCCGAGCCGTCGATCGGCCAGACCTCGACCCCGTACCGGGCCATCGTGCGGCGCACGACCTTGACGCCCTCGGTCGTCGTGCCGGCGCTCCGGACCTGGGCGCCGAGATCCTTGAGCAGGGTCTCCGCCCAGAAGTTGACCGACTTGAGGTTCGTGATCCGGGCCATCCAGGTCATATCCGGGGAGATCTGCCTGGCCACGAGGCTCTTCATCGCCGCCCGTGGGGTCTGGCGCTTGGCAATCCGGGTCTGGACCTTGACGCCCCGGGATCGCAGCTCGCGAACCAGGGTGCGGGCGGCGAGCTTGGCCGGGTCCGAGCTGAAGCTGCTCAGGCTGGCGGAGGTGTACCCGGCGTTGAAGGACAGTCCCGACAGGGGGCCGATCCAGGGGCTGGTCGCGTAGCCGGAGTCGGCCACGCCCCGGAGCTGGTCGAAGACGGTGTCGTCCGCGTAGACCCGGCCGGTGACCCGCCGGATCCCGGCCCGCTTGACCTGAGCCGCGAGCTTCTCGACCTCGGAGCCCACCCCGGCCAGGTAGGCGTCGACGAAGTCGCCCGTCCCGAAGCTGGGATCGCCCCCGCCCTTGAGGTAGAGGCTGCCGGTCAGCGTGCCGTTCCTGACCTTCCCGTCGGCGAAGACCCTGGTGCGGAACTTGTGGTCGGTGCCGAGCCGGTCGAGGGCGGTGGCGACGGTGAACAGCTTGTTGTTGGAGGCGAGCGACCGGCGGGCGTGGGTGTTGAGGCCGCAGACCGTCTTCCCGGTCCTCAGGTTCGCGACTCGGAGGCCGACCGAACGGTTGCCCCGGTGGGCGACGGCGCGCAGGGTGGGGCAGACCCGGTTGGCGCTGATCGAAGCGCCGCCGGTCGAGTGGAAGATGGGCGTGCGAGCCGGCCGATCCGGGTTGGGAAGCGGTTTCGGGGGGGATGCCTGGGCGGTAGCGACCCCGCTCAGAAGCAGGACAGCAGCCAAGGCTAGGAAGGCGTGTTTCATCGATATATGCAACAAGCTCCAGCCCGAAGGTAGCGGACCTCGACACGTCTTGCTGACATAATCGGACCCTGATGGGGAAAGTCGTAAACATCGAGGAATCCCAAAAGCGGAGGGACGCGAAAGGCGTAAAGCGCTCGCGTTCGGCTCTGGTCCTGGGCGGCGGCGGATTCACCGGCGGCGTCTACGAGATCGGCACGCTGCGGGCGCTCGACCTGTTGGCCGTGAACTCGACGGTCAACGATTTCGACATGTACGTCGGCACCAGCGCCGGCTCCTTCATCGGCAGCATGCTCGCCGCCGGGATCACCCCGGAAGAGATGATGCGGGTGCTGACCGACGAGGAAGGCTCGCCGATCAAGCGGATCAGCCAGGACACGGTGCTGCGCCCCAACTTCGGCGAGTACGCCAGCCGGATCGCCACCCTGCCCCTCCACGTCGCGGGCATGGTCAAGAGCATGGTCCCGCGCCTCAAGGACCTCTCCGTGATCGACATCGCCTACGGCCTGGCCGAGCACCTGCCCTCCGGCATGTACTCGAACGCCGGCATCGGCGCCTACGTCCGGGAGGCCCTCGCGACCAAGGGCATCGTCGATTCGTTCGACGCCCTGAAGCGAGAGCTGTACCTGACCGGGACCGACCTCGATTCCGGCGAACGCGTCGTCTTCGGCGACGAGGACGGCGACTGGTCCGGGGTCCCGGTCTCGAAGGCGGTGGAGTGCTCGACCGCGCTGCCGCTCGTCTACGAGCCGGTCGAGGTCAACGGCCGCACTCTGGTCGACGGCGGCATCTACTCGACCACCAACGTCGACGTCGCGGTCGAGCGCGGGGCCGAGTTCATCGTCGTGATCAACCCCCTGGTCCCGTACCTCAACGATCGCAACGTAGGCCTGCCGCTGGTCTCCGGCAACAAGGTCCGCCGACTCGCCGACATGGGCCTGCCCGCGGTCGCCAACCAGGCTTTCCGCCTTCTCCTCCACCAGCGGCTCGCGATCGCGGTCGAGTCCTGGAAGGAGCGTTACCCGGGGGTCGACATCCTGCTCTTCGAGCCCGACCCGGATGACGAGCTCATGTTCGGCACCTCGATCATGGACTACTCGAGGCGGCTCGACATCGCCACCCACGGTTTCGAGACGGTCACCGCCCGCCTGGCGGAGGATTACTCGTACTACACGGAGATGACCGAGAAGCACGGCATCGAGATCTCCGCCACCCGTCTGCGCCGCGTGGTCCGCAAGGTCAAGGAGCAGGAGACCGAGGACGCCTCGGTCTGGCGCCGGATCTTCGAGCAGACCACCGGCGCCCTGCTCCGCCAGACCGGCACGAACTAGAAGTCGGCCGTCCTTCGGGACCGGCTCCGGCATCGGTCCACGCCAACTTGTGGTTGCTATTCGTGCAAAGTTGGCGAGAACTGAGGCCGGAGCGGCCCCGCGCGCCGAGTCGGTGGACCCTACGAGCCGTAGAGCTCCTCGATCTCCTTCTCGTACTTGGTCGCCACGACCGGGCGCTTGATCTTCAGGGTCGGGGTGAGTTCCCCGCCTTCCTGGCTGAGATCGTGGGGCAGCACGTGGAAGCGCTTGATCTGCTCGACCCGGGCGAAGTGCTGGTTGACCTCCTCGATGTGCTTCTCGAGGGTCTCCCGGACCAGGGGGCTGTTGATCATGGCGGCGGGCTCGTCGAGCATTCCCTGCTCGGCGGCGAAGCGGGTCAGCGCCTCCTGATCGAGGGTGATCAGGGCGATCAGGTAGGGGCGGCGGTCGCCGATCACCACGCACTGCGAGACCAGCGGATGCCGCTTGACCTCCTGCTCGATGTTGACCGGGGTGATGTTCTTGCCGCCGGCCGTGATGATGATCTCCTTCTTGCGGCCGATGATCGAGATGTAGCCGCCATCGTCGACCGAGGCGACGTCGCCGGTGTGGAGCCAGCCGTCAGTGATCGTCTCGCGGGTCGCTTCCTCGTTCTTGTAGTAGCCCTTGAAGACGTTCGGGCCCTTGATCAGGAGCTCGCCGTCCTCGGCGATCTTCACGTCGATCCCGGGGACCGCCCGGCCGACGGTGCCGATCCGGTTCGCGCCCGGCATGTTGGTCGAGCCGCCGGTCGAGGTCTCGGTCATCCCCCAGGCCTCGAAGACCGGCACGCCGGCGGCCTCGTAGAAGCGCAGGATCTCCGGGTCGATCGGCGCGGCGCCGCTGATCGCGACCCGCAGGTTGCCGCCGAAGACAGCGCGGATCTTGGAGAACACGGCCTTGTCGGCGAAGTTGAACTGCTTGGTCAGCAGGAAGCCCGGCTTCTTGCCCTCCGTCTCGGCCTTGCGGTAGCGCTTGCCGACCCGCATGGCCCAGCGGAAGATCGCCGCCTTGAGGCCGCCCTCGGCCTCCGCGCTCGCGACCGCGGTGTCGTGGACCTTCTCGAAGATGCGGGGCACCGAGGGGAAGGACTCCGGCTTGACCTCGGCCAGGTTGGGGACGATCTTGAGCTGGTCGCGCTCCCAGAAGGCGATGCGGCCGGCGATGTCGATCATGCCGTACTGGATGAGCAGGGCGAAGACGTGGGCGAGAGGCAGGAACAGGTAGCTGGTCTCGCCCTCCTGGATGATGTTCACGGCGTCGGCCATGTCGAGCATGGCGCGGTAGTTGCCGTGGGAGATCATGCAGCCCTTGGGCGGGCCGGTGGTGCCGGAGGTGTAGACGATCTTGCAGAGGTCGTCAGGCTGGACCGCCTCGTAGCTCGCGCGGTACTCGTCGGCGGAGCCGCTGCCCATGCCGCGCAGCTCGTCCATGCCGATCGTGCCCTCGGCCTCCCCGACCATGATCAGGATCTGCTCCAGGGCGGGAAGGGAGTCCTTGACCTCCGTGATCTTGGCCAGCTGGGCCTCGTCCTCGACCACCACCACCCGGGTCTCGGAATGCTCGAGCACGTACTGGCACTCGGTCGGCGAGTTGGTCTGGTAGATCGGGACCACGGTCGCCCCGGCGCTCATCGCGGCGAAGTCGAAGAGGGTCCACTCGGGACGGGTGTTGCCGAGGATCGCGACCTTGTCGCCCCGCTTGACGCCGAGCGCGATCAGGCCCAGGGTCAGAGCCTGGACGTCGGCCGCGACCTGGTCAAAGCTGGACTCCTCCCAGTTGCCCGCGTCGTTCTTGTAGAGGAACGCGCCATTCGACCCGTGACGCGCCGCGGAATTGGGCAGCATGTCGGCGAGGGTCTTCGAGCGGTTGGTCGGCGTGAAGGTCTCGGACAAGTCTTTTCTCCTCGGGTCTATTCGGCTTCGCGGAGCGATCCGTGCGGGGCATCCTGCCACATCAGATCGGATTGGGCACGTCGATGAATTCATGTGCCACGCCGAACCTCTCGGCAATCAGATCGCCGAGCCTTCTCACGCCCAGGGTCTCGGTCGCGTAGTGGCCCGCGGCGAGGAAGTGGATGTGGCCCTCACGGGCGTCGGCCATGACGTGCTCCGACGGCTCGCCGGTGAGGTAGGCGTCCAGCCCGAGCTCGATCGCCCGGTGGACGTCGGATGCGGCGGACCCGGTCACCACGCCGATCGTCCGGATCTGGTCGGGGCCGTCGGCGAAGACCAGCGGCTCGCGGTCCAGCTCGCGGGCGACCAGGTCGAAGAGGTCCTGGGCGGCGATCGGCGTCTCGCGCCGCCCGATCGCGCCGATCGGCCGGCCCTTGGCCTCGCCGATCTCGCCGGGAACGGGCTCGAATCCGAGCCGCCGGACCAGCAGGGCGTTGTTGCCGACCTCCGGGTGGCCGTCGAGCGGCAGGTGGTAGCCGGCGACGTTGAGGCCCGACCCGAGCGCCAGCTTCAGCCGGGCCGCCATCGGCTCGGTCAGGGCCCGTGGGTGGAAGTCCCAGAACAGTCCGTGGTGGGTGATCAGCAGCTCGGCGCCGGTCTCGACGGCGGCGGTGATCGAGTCGAGATGGGCGGAGACGGCGGTCGCGACCCGGTTCACCTCGGTCACCCCGGGGACCTGCAGGCCGTTGGGGCCGTAGTCGCGGAAGCTCCCGATCTCGAGCAGTTCGTCGCAGAAGGAGATGATCTCGTCGCGGTCCGCCACGGCCTCCACCCTATAGGCGGAGCTTGCATCCCCCTAACATGTGGTCGTGGCCTCGGATTCAAGAGCCAACCTCGCGAGCACCAGCGATCCGTTCATCGAGTCGCTGATGGACACCGATCTCTACTCGATGGGTGCCTATTTCTCCGATCGCAACCCCGAGTTGATCGACGAGCTGATCGATCGGTCCCTGGCGATCGAGGACCGCGGCCTGCGCCGTTTCTCCGAGGAGGAGGGCGTGGAGATCGAGGAGGCTTTCCGGACTCTCCTCACCGGCTTGGCGGTGCGCTATTACAAGTCGGTCACGGGCTGAGCGATGGCGGACGAGTCGAAGCGCCGTCCGGGCCAGCTCCGGACCCTCATCATCCTGATCGTCGCCGCCGGCGCGCTGATCGTCGGCATCGCCGGAATGGCGACCCGCGAGCCGAGCCATGAGTACGAGGACATCCAGGGCGTCGGCGACATGCGCGAGATCTTCGGTGGCGTCCGCCAGCTCGACGACCGCCTCGGAGAGGACGACGCCCCGGTCCAGATGCAGGTCTTCCTCGACGCCCAGAGCGCGACCTACCGGGACCAGTTCCTCGACACGATCCCGGCCCTGGTCAACGGGCCGGTCCGCGACGGCCGCCTCAAGCTTCTGTACCGCAACCGCTCGCTGACCCGGAACGCGACCGAGCTCAGCTTCTACGGCATCGAGGCCGCCGCGAAACAGGGCTACGCCTGGCAGTTCGCCTACCTGATGTTCCGCAACCAGGACCTGGCCGAGGAGCAGCGCCTGGACGAGGATTTCCTCTCCCGCCTGGCCGAGTCGATCGAGTATCTCGACCTCGACCAGTGGAAGAAGGACTACGAGCAGGGGCTCGAGGAAGGCAGCGCGATGACCGCCTCGCTCCAGGAGCAGGACCAGATCGCGATCGATCTGAAGATCCGCGATGCCCCGGCCGCGGTGGTCAACGGAGCCAAGGGCACGGAGATCGTCCAGGACGGACCCGACCTCGCGCAACTCGAGGCGGCGATGGGCGAGGTCCAGTAGGCCCGTTTTTCGGTAGGCTCGTTTCTCTCGGGGCGTGGCGCAGCCTGGTAGCGCGCACCGTTCGGGTCGGTGAGGCCCCCGGTTCAAATCCGGGCGCCCCGATACTTCTTCACCACCTCTGTTGACGCGTGTCTCTCCGCCCCTCGGCGGCGGGGCGCGCGTCGACTCGTTTCGGGCGCAACCCACCGGCGCCGATAGGGTTCTTCCATCAGGGATGACGAACGGGGGATTCGGATGATCAAGCGGGTGGTTCAACTGTTTGCCGCTCTGGCGGTGATGGCGGCGATAGTTCCGTCCGCGGATGGGGCGGTCCCCGCCGAGGCGCCGTCCGAGCTGGTCTACTCGAACGGCGGGCGCATCGTCGCGACCGACGCCGACGGGGGTGGGCGCCATCTCCTCTTCGCCTCGAGCCGGGTGCCCAAGAACGATCAGCTGGGAGCGGTCGAGCCGCATTTCTCGCGCGACGGCGCGAAGCTGGCGGTCGCCTTCCGTCGCAACTCCGGCTACGACGTCGTCAACGACATCTGGCTGGCGGCGGGCGACGGAAGCGGTGGGGCGCGGATCCTCCCTTCGAAGAAGGACGTGATCTACGGCGACCCGACCTTCGCCCCGGACGGGAGCCTCTACGTCGCCTTCTTCCGCGAGTCCCGCAACCGGGCCGTCGCCGGGCTGGCCCAGGTCGCCGACGACGGCGCCATCGAGCGCACGATCCCGATGTTCAAGCAGAAGCGAAAGCGTTTCCAGGATTGGACCCATGTCCGCGATCCGGAGTTCTCGCCCGACGGGACCAAGATCCTCTACACGACCAGCGAGTACAGCTGGACCGACGCCTTCGACGACGGCTACGCCAGCAAGCTCTGGGTGTTGAATCGGGCCACCGGCAAGAGCCGGCTGGTCTCGGAGCAGGCCCAGGAGGGCGCCTGGTCCCCCGATGGGAGCCGCATCGTCTACACGGCGCTGGACTTCGACGAGGAGATCGAGGTCTGCTGGCTCGACGCGATCTGCGACGACGGCGGGCGGCTGATGATCGTCGCCGCGAACGGCAAGGGCGGCCGCAAGGTCGTCTCGACGCCGGGCGACCAGCGCAGCCCGGATTGGTCTGCCAACGGCCGCATCGTCTTCCAGTCGGCCAGCAACATCCCCAACGAGGGCGAGGCCTACGAGATCTACTCCGTGCGCCCCGACGGCGGCTGCCTGACCATGCTCAGCAACGGCGCCCCGGCCAGTGTCAGCCCGAGCTGGAACGACGCCGAGGCCGCGGGCAGCCCGCAGCGCTGTGGCGGCGGGGCGCCCGAGGTCGTGCTCGACCTGCGCCCGCCGCGACCGAAGGGCGCGCTCGAGGAGATGTTCTGGGCGGGCCTCAAGGCCGGCACTCGGCTGATGACGAGCTTCGGCTACGAGGATGGTCTGGCCTACCTCACGTATGTCGACTGCGATCAGCAGAAGCCCGCCGCCTGCGGGCGGCCGTTCTACATGTACTCGGCCAACCTCTGCTCGATCAAGGGGGACCTGGCCGGTTTCATGAGCGAGCGCCCGGCGCGGCGGCAGCGGGGGCTGCCCGTGTTCCGGTTCGGCGATGCGGAGATGGGCCCGATCACCTATGTCATGACCGGCCGGTTCGCGGTCCTGGTCGTGGGCGGTTCGAGGGGTGGGGTCCGAGAGGTCGCGGCGCTCCGTGCCCTCGAGGAGGAGTCGTCCGCGGGCGATCTGCCGGCCCCGGTCTTCCCGGCCTCGGACATCGCCCGGATGAAGAAGGTCGAGACGGCCTTCGCGTCCGCGGGCTCGGTCGCGAAGACGGCGCGACGGCTCGGCATCGGTCGCCGGGCGGTCAGGCAGAACCTGCGGCTCGCCCGCCGGATCGCGGAGTTCGGCGACTACGGCACGATGAGATGCGGCCCTACCAAGAGGACGGCCGCCCTCAGGGCTCTCGCCAGCCTCTGAGACAAAAGTGTCTCACCTGTTACGATTCCGTCCAGGATGGAGTCGGCACAGGACAAGCTCTCACGTGACGTCGCCAAGGCGCTGGTCACGAATCCCGGCGCCTCGACCGCGGACATCGCGGCGACGGCGGGGGTGAGCCGAGCGACCCTGCACCGGGTCTTCGGCGATCGCGAATCCCTGGTGCAGTCGGTCTACGGATGGCTGCTCGATCGCTGCGACCAGGTCTTCGACGAGGCCGGGATCGACCAGGGCGAGATCGAACCGGCCCTGGACCGGCTGATCGAGCACTGCTACCCGCTGGCCCAGTCCTACTGGCTGCTCACCGCGACGCCCCGGCTGGAGCGGGAGCCGGAGATCGGCGATCGCCTGAGGGAACAGGACCAGCGGCTCGAGAACTTCTTCGCCCGGGCCCAGGCGGCCGGCGTCTTCCGGCCCGACCTCTCCGCTCGGTGGATGGCCTACTCCTTCGGTGGGCAGGTCATGTCGGCCTGGTACCTGGTCGAGGACGGCTACGCCGGCGAGCTGGAGGTGCCGCGACTGATCCGTGAGGCGACCTTCGGGGGTTTCGCGGCGAAGGAGAAGTGATGGGGGAGACCGGCCGTTCACATCCGCGCCGCTGGGCGATCCTGGCGGTGATCTGTTCCTCGCTCCTGGTCGTCGTGATCGACGTGACGGTGCTGCATGTCGCAGCGCCGGCGATCTCCGAGGATCTCGACCCGACCGCGCTGCAGCTGCTCTGGATCATCGACGTCTACCCCCTCGTGGCGGCGCCGCTGCTGGTCACCTCGGGCGTGCTCGGGGACCGGCTCGGGCGCAAGCGGATCCTGCTCGCCGGGATGGTCCTCTTCGGGCTGGCTTCGATCGGCGCCACCTTCGCGCCGACCGCCGAGGCTCTGATCGCGGCCCGGGCGGTGCTCGGCGTCGCCGGGGCGATGATCATGCCGCCGACCATGTCGATCATCCGCGACGTCTTCCGCGATCGCGACGAGCGAGTCCGGGCCGTCGGCATCTGGAGCGCCGTCAGCGCCGGCGGGGCCGCGATCGGCCCGCTGATCGGCGGCTTCCTGGTCGAGCACTTCTGGTGGGGGGCCGTCTTCCTGATCAACGTCCCGATCGTGCTCGGGATCCTCCCGGTCGCGATCAGGCTCCTGCCGGAGAGCCGGGCCGCGGAGCCGCCGCCCTGGGACGGCCTCGCCATGGCCGCGACCGTGATCGGCATCCTCGGGCTGGCCTTCGGCCTCAAGGAGGGGGCCCGCTACGGCTTCGCCGAACCCGAGGTTCTCCTTTCGCTGCTGGTCGCCTTCGGCAGCCTGGCCTGGTTCACCCGCCGTCAGCTCCGCGCGCCACACCCGCTGCTGGACGTGCGTCTCTTCGCCCGCCGCGACTTCACGGTGGCGGTGGGCTGCGTGCTGCTCTCGATGTTCGGGCTGGTCGGGATCGAGTTCTTCGGGGCCCAGTATCTGCAGCTCGTGCTCGGGCTGGAGCCGCTCGACGCCGCGCTCCGGCTGCTGCCGCTGATGCTCTCGACCTTGGCCGGTGGATTGCTGGCGGCTCGCGTCCTGCGATGGTTGGGAACCCGCTGGACGATCTCGCTCGGGCTGGCCGGGACCGGGATCGGGCTGGTCCCGATGCTCTTCCTCGGTTTGGCCGACCAGTACCTGCTGCTCTGGCCCGCCTTCCTGGTCATCGGCTTCACCCTGGAGATCGCCCTGGTTGCGGCCAACGACGTGATCATCTCCTCGGTTCCGGCCGACGAGGCCGGCCAGGCCGCGGCGATCGAGGAGACCGCCTACGAGCTCGGCGGCGGTTTCGGGGTGGCGGTCCTGGGCTCGATCCTGGCCATCGTCTACACCAACCAGATCGAATCGATCAAGGGCGTCGGGGGGCCGGGGATCGCCGACGCGGAGGAATCTCTGTCCCGGGCGCTCGAAGTCGCCGCGAGGATGTCCGACGACGTGGCCGGCTCGCTGATCGAGACCGCCAAGCTCGCCTTCATGTCCGGCTACCACACGGCGATCGCCGTCTCGATCGCCCTGGTCGGGGTCAGCGCCGGGATCGCGGCCGTGCTGCTGCGGCCGCGCCGCGAATCGACTCAGGGCTGAGGTCTTCGGATCGTTAGGGTTCGTGTTCCTGTCACGAACCTCAAAAACCAGTCACAAGGAGTCCCCTGATGGCATACGAAGTACCTGATCTTCCCTACGCATACGACGCGCTCGAGCCGCACATCGACGAGGCGACCATGAAGGTGCACCACGACAAGCACCACCAGGCCTACGTCGACAAGGCCAACGCCGCCCTCGAAGGCACCGAGTGGGCCGACAAGGACGTGGCGGAAGTCGTCGCCAACCTCTCCTCGCTGCCCGCCGACAAGCAGGGCCCGGTCCGCAACAACGCCGGCGGCCACTACAACCACTCGCTGTTCTGGGAGATGCTGAGCCCGAACGGCGGCGGCGCCCCGAGCGGTGACCTCGCCGCCGCGATCGATGCCGCCTTCGGCTCGTTCGACGACTTCAAGGAGCAGTTCAAGGCCGGCGGCATCGGCCAGTTCGGCTCCGGCTGGGTCTGGCTGGTCAAGGACGGCGACGGCGTCGCGATCGTCTCGACCCCGAACCAGGACTCGCCCCTGACCGACGGCAAGACCCCTCTCCTGGGCGCCGACGTGTGGGAGCACGCCTACTACCTCAAGTACCAGAACAAGCGCCCGGACTACCTGGATGCCTTCTGGAACGTGGTCAACTGGGACTACGTGGCCGAGCGGTACGCGCAGGCCTGAGCTGATCCGCTTTACGAATCCTGTTCAAAACGGGCGGCCCTGGTGGCCGCCCGTTTCTTTTCGGTAGCCTGATCCGCCATGCCGCTCAAGTTCTCCATCTTCCTGGTTCTGATCCTGATCGCCGGCCTGGGCAGCCTGGTCTCGGCCTGCGGATCGAGTGATTCCGAGGGCGAGGCCTCTCGGGGCGCGCCGTCGGCTTCGGATTTCCCGTCGGCCCAGGGGAAGACGATCGAGCAGATCCTCACCGATCAGACGCCGAGCGATCTGGTGGTCTCGCCGGCGGCCTTGGTCTTCGAGCAGGGCGAGAACCGCTACCCCTTCGGCGTCTTCAACGTCGATCGCACCCAGGTCGACGACGTCGATGTGGCCCTCTACTTCGCCAAGACGCCGCAGTCGAAGGTCGAGGGACCGCTGCCGGCCGAGGTCGTATCGCTGGAGACCAAGCCCGCCTATCGGTCGAAGGGCGCCGAGGCCCCCGGCGAGGCGAACAGCTTCTACGTGGTCAACCCGGTCAAGTTCGACCGGCCCGGCCCCTGGCTCGGCATCGCGGTCATCAAGGACGGCGACGAGACCAGCGCCTCCCGGCTGCCCAGCCCGGTGGTCGGCCAGTTCCCGAACATCGCCCAGGTCGGCGAGAAGGCCCCGAAGATCAGCACGCCGACCGCCGCCGACGTCGGTGGCGACCTCTCCAAGATCGACACCCGCCAGCCGCCTTCCAGCATGCACGACGTCAGCCTCGACGAGGTGCTCGGCAAGAAGCCCGTGGTCCTGGTCTTCGCCACGCCGGCGCTCTGCAAGTCCCGGGTCTGCGGCCCCGTGGTCGACGTCGCGGAGCAGGTCAAGGACGAGGTCGGCGACGGCGTCGCCTTCATCCACAACGAGGTCTACAACGACAACGACCCGAACAAGGGCATCCGCCCGCAGCTCACCGCCTTCGGTCTGCAGACCGAGCCGTGGATCTTCCTGATCAACAAGGACGGGACGATCGAGCAGCGGGTCGAAGGCGCGATCGGCGTCGACGAGCTCAAGGCCGACGTCGAGAAGCTGAAGCAGAAGAACGGGCTCTAGGGCTCGAGCGGGGTCCAGGACTCCGCCGTCTCCGAGGGGCCCGGCTCCCGGGCCGGCGCGGTGTTGTCCGCGGTCCGGGCGGGGCGCGCCTCGTCGGGCAGGTGGAGCGTCTCGGCGCCCGGCTTCGGCGGGATCTTGCTCATCGCCCGCTCGGTCATCGCGGTGATGGTCAGGCTCGGGTTG
>JAFKLL010000031.1 GCA_017304845.1 Solirubrobacterales bacterium | reverse complement strand
TCGCGCTCGGTGTCGTGGGTGATCTTCTCGAGGTCCTGGCCGGTGTGCTTGGCGAGGATCTTGTCGAGGCGGCTGCGGGTGTCGATGATCTCGTTCGCGTGGATCTCGATGTCGGTCGCCTGGCCCTGGAAGCCGGAGGAGACCTGGTGGATCAGGATCTTCGAGTTCGGCAGCGACATCCGCTTGCCGGCGGCGCCACCGGCCAGCAGCAGGGCGCCCATGCTCATCGCGATGCCGACGCAGATGGTCTGGACGTCGGGCTTGATGAACTGCATCGTGTCGTAGATCGCCAGGCCCGCGTACACGGAGCCGCCGGGCGAGTTGATGTAGAGGCTGATGTCCTTCTCGGGATCCTCAGCATCGAGGTGGAGCAGCTGCGCCACCACCAGGTTGGCGATGTCCTCGTTCACGCCGGTGCCGAGGAAGATGATGCGCTCGTTGAGGAGCCGGGAATAGATGTCGAACGAACGCTCTCCGCGAGAGGTCTGCTCGACGACCATGGGGACAAGTGGACTCATGACGGCGAGTTTATAGAGGCATTCCTTCCGGCACCTCCAAACGCAACCAGCCCTCCGCCGGCCATCAGCACGGACGATGCGATCGCCATCACCGATCCGATCGCGATGTCATTGGACTGGTCCCCCATGTCGGTCGGATGAACCCCGATGTCGGTCGCGGCGTAGATCGTGAGCGCGAGGCAGGCCAGCGACACCAGCAGGAGCAGCGGGGTCGCGAGTCGCTGCAGGCGGCCGACGAATCCGAGCAGGCACAGCCCGATGGCCGCGACGACCAGGACGACCAGCGCCGGGCCGACGGCGCCGAACTCGATCAGCCGATTGCCGGCGACGTCGTAGAAGTAGTCGTCGGCACGATCGAGGAACAGCGAACCACCGAGGGCGACGGCGCCGACCAGCGCGACGGCACAGCCGACCGCGACCTCACCCCCACCCTGCGTTCCTGCATCCATCCTCTGCGGCATCGGGCTCCTCCCCCACGGGTATCAAGACAGAGCGCTCACCCTACAAAGCGGATGACGCATAGCTGCAAAATACGGGCAGTAACGCGTCACAGCTACAGCGAGGTTTCGAGTAGCCGTGGGGTCGGGTGGGCGTCGACCGGGACACTCAGGACCAGCGCGGCTGAATGCCGCGCGTGGTGCGTCCCGGCGATGCCCTCCCGGCCCCGCGGCGTCGCCACCGCGCAGGCGGGACTACTCGTCCGAGGGCTTCTCGTCGGACGACTCGGCCTCGGCCTCGTCGTCGTCGCCGATGCCCCAGAGCTTCTTCGCCGTGTCTTCCTTCGACATCTCGACCGGCTTGGCGGTCTCGGCGATCTTGTCGATCGCCTTGCGGACCTTGATGTCGGCGGCGACCATCTCGTGGCGGCCGTCGCGCTTGAGGCGCTCCAGCAGCTTGGCGCCGGTGGTGCGCTCATGCGAGGCGGCGTGCTCCAGCTCCTCGGCCATCTCCTCGTCGGTCACCTCGATGCCCTCGGCGTCGGCGACCGCGACCAGGACGGCCTCGCGGCGGATCTCCTGATCGGCGTCGTCGAGCGACTCGTCGATGATCTCGTCGCGGGTCTTGCCCTGCATCTGGAGGTAGGTGTCCGGGTTCATGCCCTGGCTGGCCATCTGCCGCTCGACCCGCTCCCAGCGCTCCTCGCCGCGGGCCCGGAGGATGTCCTCGGGCACGCCGACGGTGGCGTTGGCGACCGCGGCGTCGACCGCGGCGGTACGGAAGTCCTGTTCGATCCGCTGCTCGGCGGACTCGCCCAGCTTCTCGGCGATGTCGGCCTTGAGCTCGTCGATCGTGTCGAACTCGGAGGCCTCGCTGGCGAAGTCGTCGTCGAGCTCCGGCAGCTGCTTGACCCGGACCTCCTTGACGGTGACCGCGAAGTCGGCGTTCTGCCCGGCCAGCTCGGCCGCGCCGTACTCCTCGGGGAAGTTCACGTTGACGGCGACCTCGTCGCCGGCCTTGGCGCCGACGATCTGCTCCTCGAAGTCGTCGATCAGCTGACCGGAACCGATCTCGATCGTGTGGTCGTTGGCGCTGCCGCCCTCGAACTCGACCCCGTCGAGCGAACCGACGAAGTCGACCAGGACGTGGTCGCCCTCCTCGGCGGCGCGGTCGACCACGTCGAGGCTCGCCATGCCCTCGCGCAGGCGCTCGATCTCACGGTCGATCACCTCGTCGGGAACCTCGGTGCCTGCCTTCTCGACCTCGAGCCCGGTGTACTCGCCGAGCGTCGCGGTGGGCCGCACGCCGACCTCGAACTTGAACTCGACGGGCTCGCCGTCCTGGGTCGGGGCCTTGGTCACCTCGACCTCGGGCGAACCGATCGGCACCACGCCGGAGGCGTAGACGGCCTTCTGGTACCACTCGGGCAGCGATTCCTGAAGCGCCTCCTGGAAGACGGTCTCGTAGCCGAGGCGCTGGATCGCCAGCGACGGCGGGGCCTTGCCCTTGCGGAAGCCGGGCATGCGCATCTCGCGGGCCAGCGCCCGGGCGGCCCGCTGGACCTGGACGGACACCTCGTCGGCCGGAACCTCGACCTCGACGCGTGCCCTCGAATCTTCTAGTTCAGCAACAGTGGTCTTCAAGGTTGATTGAGCCTAGCGGGGAGCGGCTTTCCGGCGTATTCAGGGATGGATCTTCTCGCCGCGTTCGAGCATGGCGCAGAACTCCTCGATCTTCCGCGCCCGGGTCTCCGCCCGCTTGACCGTCTGGATGCGGTGCAGGATCGAGAAACGGTTCTGCGAGTCGAGCTCGGTGAAGGCCCGCTCGAGGCCCGCCTCCTTCAAGGCCAGAGCGAAATCCTCCGGGACCTTCGAGTTGGCCGGGCTGTCGTAGGCGGCCTCCCAGCGGCCGTCGGCCTTGGCCAGCTCCACCTGGGCCAGCCCGGCCTCGCGCATGCGCCCGGCGGCGATCAGGGCCTCCGCCTTCTCACGGTTGATCTTCGACCACTTGCTGCGCGCCCGCCGCGGGGTCAGGCGCTGCTTGTAGCGGTCCTCGTCGATGGTCCGCTTCTGGCTGTCGATCCAGCCGAAGCAGAGCACCGACTCGACTATCTCGGTCCAACTCAGCGACGTGACCCCGGTGTGCTTCTTGTAGACCTCGACCCAGAGCTCGTCGATCTCCTCGCCGTTCGTCTCGAGCCAGGCTTCGAGCTGGGTCCCGTCCTCGAAGTGGATCAGCAGTTCCTCGGTCAACGGTTCTCCTTCTGGGCCCGGCGATGGGCCTTCAGCGCCTTGGCGAAATCGAGGGTGAAGCCGACCAGGCGGCCCACTGGGCCGGTCACGATCCAGGCGCGCAGCGGGGCCCGCTTCAGTTCGGCCTCACTCATTCGCGTACTCCAGCAGGGAGAGGTCGACCAGCCACTCGACCGGGGCGTGATCGTCGGTCCAGACGTCGCCGCCCTCGAGCGGCTCGCGGATCCGCAGGGCGGTGTCGCGGGCGAGCGAGTCCAGCCGGTTCGGGATCGGCGACCGGCGGCCCTCCGAGGCCAGGAGGATGTTCTCGGCCGCGATCGGGTCGGCCGAACCGACCAGCATGGTGTTGGTCTCGGTCACGGGATCCCGGAGCGAGAACGGCAGCGCCTCCCGCATGGTCGCGGTGAGGTTCTTCTCCAGGGCGTCGCTCTGCTCGGGATGGCCGACGTTGATCAACACCACCCCGCCCGGCGCGAGGCGGTCCCGGACCAGCTCGAAGAACTCCTTGGTCGCGAGGTAGAACGGGATGTAGGGCTGGTGGTAGGCGTCGACCATGATCACGTCGTAGACCGGGTCGGCCGAGCGCAGCCAGGGCCGCGCGTCGGCGGTGTGGACCTCCATGTTCGGGTTGTCCAGGCCGAAGTAGCGCCGTCCGACCTCGGTCAGCTTGCCGTCGATCTCGACCGCGTCGACCTTGGTCTCCGGGTAGAAGCGGCCGTAGGCGCGGGCGACGGTGCCGGCCGCGTTGCCGAGGATCGCGACCCGCCGCGGCCAGCCCGGCCCCCGGTCCGCCCCGGCGGTCCCGGTCACGGTCGGCGCGGCCACGAAGGGCAGGACCAGATGCTCGTCCCAGTAGTTGCCGACCAGGTACTCGCCGGGCCGGTAGATCGAGTGGATGGCCTGACCCTCGTTCAGCTCCAGGCGCCGCTCGCCGTCCTCCTCGACCACCCGGATGTACTGGTGCGGGGTCTCCGCCTCGAAGATCACCTCGCCATCGCCGGCCGCCTTGATCGTGCCGACCGGGACCAGCGCCGCGCAGGCGACCGCGGCCGGGACCAGGGCCGGCCAGAGCTTGCGCAGGCCCACCGCCGCGACGACCGCGACCACCAGGGCGAAGACGATGAAGGTGCGCTGGGTGCCGAGCAGCGGGATGGTGACCAGGGCCGAGACCATCGTCCCGACCAGCGAGCCGGCGGTGGAGAGCGCGTAGAGACGCCCGGCGAGCTGGCCGCTCTCCCCCAGGTCCGCGCCGGACATCGCGATCCGCAGCGCCCAGGGCGAGACCGACCCGAGGATCATCACCGGCACCGCGAGCAGGACCAGGACCCCGACCAGGGAGCCGGCGAAGGCGCCGACCGAGAGCTCGTCGAAGGCATCGACCGAGGCGCCCAGGAAGGGCCGGGCCAGGAACGGGATCAGGGTGATCAGCGTCGCCCCGACCAGCACCGCGGCGCAGAGGTCGCGCAGCTCCGGCCGCCGGTCGGCGAGCCGGCCGCCGAGCCAGTAGCCGATCGAGAGCGCGACTAGCACGACCGCGATCGTGTTCGCCCAGACGATGGTCGAGTCGCCGAAGTACGGGGCCAGCAGGCGGGCACCGGCGATCTCGGTGCCCATGGTGCAGGCACCGACCGTGAAGACCAGCAGGCCGAGGTAGCGGCTACCTGCTCGCGGCATCGACGCCCGCGTCCCCCGCCAGGATGCGCTTCTCGAGGAGCTCGCCGTGCCCGGCCTTGACCGCGCGCTCGATCCGGGCCTCGTCGATGTCGACGCCCCGGTCGAAGGCGAGATCCATCAACTCCTGTTTCTGGGTGCTCTGCTTGGCCGCCTCGAAGAAGGTCCAGGCGAGGACGCCGAGGATCAGGAAGGTGCCTTCGACCATCATGATCACGCCGGCCGTGCTCTGGTCCTGGACGGCGGAGATGCCCCATTTGGCCTGGCCCGCCGCGTAGTTGTGGTAGAGCGTGACCTGAGTCCACATCAGCACGTTGCCCAGGATCGCGGCGGCGAAGCGGACGATGATCACGTAGACCACCTTCCACCCCGGGCCGAACCATTTCGGGGTCGGGAGCGGGCCGAAGACCGGCATCCACATCAGGCAGCCGAAGACCAGGAAGCTCGCGTGCTCCAGCCCGTGGAGCGCCGCGCCGCCGTAGGCCCCGTCGTACATGGCCGGGATGTGCCAGAAGAACATGTTGATCGCCCAGAGCGGGAAGGCGACGACCGGGCTGGTCAAGATCTGGAGCCGGTTGAAGAAGGGAATCGCCAGGACCGGCTGCAGCAGCGAACGGGTCAGCCCGAGCACGATGAAGAGGCTGGCGATGTCGCCGATCAGGAGGTGCTCGATCATGTGGGCGATGACCAGCTCCTCGGCCAGGTATCCCCAGGGGTTGAACAGCATCGAAGCGGCCAGGAACAGGCCGAACCCGAAAGAGACCTGCCGCCAGACCGGGACCGGGCGACCGTCCCAGGAAAGAGTCATGGCCCGGTGCCAGTAGACGACGACGGCGATCGTGAACGGGATCAGCTCCAGCATCGCCACGACCGTCGGGCTGATGCCGGCGAAGGGAACTGTGGGAATCGCGATCACGGCCTTCCAGGGTACCGGCGGAGCGTTCCCCCGGATCCCCGCCAACCCCACTGGTAGGTTGACCGCGATGCCTTCCGGAGCCGGACCGAGTCACTTCCCCTCGATCGGGAGCTATGGCTTCCTCTCCGACTGCCACACCTCCGCCCTGGTCGCGCCGGACGGTTCGGTGGAGTGGTTCTGCGCTCCGCGCTTCGACTCGCCCAGCCTGTTCGGCTCTCTGCTGGACCGCACCGCCGGCCATTTCAGCCTCGGCCCGGTCGACGAGACGGCGCCGCTTAGCCGCCGCTACGAACCCGGCACCCTCATCCTCGAGACGACCTGGTCGACCGAGACGGGCTGGGTGGTCGTGCGCGATGCCCTGAGCATCTCCGCCTGGGCCGAGCAGGGCGGCCCGCGAGAGCTGATGACCGGGCACGAGGCGGACCGCTGCCTGGTCCGCCTCATCAAGTGCATCGAGGGCGAGGTCGACATGGAGATGACCTGCCGCCCCCGCTTCGCCTACGGGTCCGAGCCCGCCCTGTTCACCGACCAGGGCCTGGGCGAGACCTTCGCCGAGGGCGGCGGCGAGAAGCTGGCCCTCTCCACCGACCTCAACCTGACCCTCGAGCAGGGACAGGTCAGCGGCCGCCTCTCGATGAAGGAGGGCGACAGCGCCTTCGTCTGCCTGAGCTGGGGCGACGGGATCGGCCCCCACCCCCGCAGCTACCCGGAGGCCAAGGAGCGGATCGAGTCCTCCCGTGGCCTCTGGCGCGAGTGGCTGGCCCAGGGGCGCTTCCCCGACCATCCCTGGCGCGTCCACCTGCAGCGCTCGGCCCTGGTCCTCAAGGGGCTGACCTACACCCCGACCGGCGCGATGCTGGCCGCGGCGACGACCTCGCTGCCGGAGACCCCGGGCGGCGAGCGCAACTGGGACTACCGCTTCTCCTGGATCCGCGACTCGACCTTCGCCCTCTGGTCGATGCACTCGCTGGGCTTCGACCAGGAGGCCCGCGACTTCATGCGCTTCGTCCGGGACCGGGCGATGGAGGCCGACGGGAACCTGCAGATCATGTACGGGATCGGCGGCGAGCACGACCTGACCGAGCGCACCTTGGATCACCTCTCCGGCTACGGCGGGGCGAAGCCGGTCCGGATCGGCAACGGCGCCTTCGACCAGCGGCAGAACGACGTCTGGGGCGCACTGCTCGACTCGGTCTACGTCCATCGGCGGGCGCTCGGATCGGACGCGATCAACGACGACACCAAGGAGCTGGTGCGGCGCCTGGTCGAGAACGCGTTGGAGGCATGGCCCAAGCCCGACCAGGGGATCTGGGAGGCCCGGGGCGAGCCCCGCCACTACGTCTCGTCGAAGCTGATGATCTGGGTCGCGGTCGATCGCGGCGCCCGGCTGGCGGCCGAGTTCGGGGTGAAGGAGTACGCCGACCGCCTCGCCGCCAAGGCCGACGAGATCAAGGCGGAGATCATCGAGAAGGGCCTCAGGGACGGCGTCTTCCGTCAGCACTACGACACCGACGCGCTCGACGCCTCGGTCCTGCTGATGCCGCTGGTGCGGTTCCTGCCGCCCGACGACCCGCGGATCCGCGACACGGTGCTGGCGATCCGCAACGGGCTCGACGACCGCGGGCTGATCCTCCGCTACATCACGGACGAGACCGACGACGGCCTGCACGGCGAGGAGGGCACCTTCCTGATCTGCTCGTTCTGGATGGTCTCCGCGCTCTCCGAGATCGGCGAGAGCGCCGCCGCCCGCAAGCTCTGCGAGCGCCTGCTCGGCACCTCGGGCGAGCTCGATCTCTTCGCCGAGGAGCTGGAGGCGTCGAGCAACCGGCACCTCGGCAACTTCCCCCAGGCCTTCACCCACCTCGCCCTGATCAACGCGGTCTCGCATGTGATCCAGGACGAGCGCCGGGGCGAGGCTCGGCCGGGCCGACCGACCGCGGTGCTCTCCGAGATGATGGACCGGACTTGAGCGACGCCGAGACGATCCGGGAGAACATCGCCACGGTCCGGGGACGGATCGCGGCGGCCTGCGAGCGCTCCGGCCGGGACCCGGCCTCGGTGCGGCTCCTGCTGGCGACCAAGACGATCCCGCCGGAGCGGATCCGTGTCGCGATCGAGGCCGGCGAGACCCTGGTCGCCGAGAACCGGGTCCAGGAGGTGCGGCCGAAGTTCGAGGCCCTCGCCGACCTCGAGTACGAACGCCACTTCATCGGCCATCTCCAGTCGAACAAGATCAACGCCCTGGTCCCCTACGTCAGCTGCATCCAGACCCTGGACCGGCTCTCGCTGGCCCGCAAGCTGCAGAGCCGGCTCGAACGCGAGGGCGAGACCCGCGAGGTCCTGGTCCAGGTCAACACCTCGGGCGAGGAGAGCAAGGCCGGCCTGGAGCCGGATCAGCTGGCCGAGTTCATCCGGGAGGCGGCCGCCTTCGACGCCCTGCGGATCCGGGGCCTGATGACGATCGGCCTCAACGCCGAGCCGGAGGTCGCCCGGCCTTCGCTGGCGCTGCTCAAGACGCTGGCCGGCCAGGTCGAGCAGCTCGGCCTCGACGGGGTCGAGATGAAGGAGCTCTCGATGGGCATGACCGGCGACCTAGAGGTCGCGGTCGAGGAAGGGTCGACGATCGTGCGGGTCGGCTCCGCGATATTCGGCAGCCGCCCCGCCCCGATCTGAGAGAAGCCGCTCAGACTCCTCTGGTTCCCGAGGACCTGCCGGTGATCGCTGGCCAGATCAAAAGCACCAGCCCGATCAGTATGCATGCGACGCCCAGGCCCCAGTGAACCAGGAGGGCCAGGACGATCCCGATGACTATGAGTAGCAATGCGAGTGGCATGTCCAAGGGGTACCCGGACCCCGGTCAGCCAAACTCGCCCCGGCTCAGAGGATCAGCTCGTAGAGCACGTGGGTCAGGCCGACGTGCTGGACCTCGCCGGCGTAGCTGAGACCCGCCTTCTCCATGGTCCGCCGTGAGGCGACGTTGGCCGGCAGGGTCAGGGAGATGAGCCGGTCCAGCCCGAGCTCACGGGCGGTCTCGACCGCGGCCCGGGCCATCTCGGTGGCGTAGCCGCGATGCTGCAGGGCCGGCATCACCGCCCAGGGCAGCTCGATCGCCCGCCTGCCCTCGACCGTGGTCCAGGCCAGGCCTCCCCGCCCCACGAACTCGCCCTCCCGCTCCCGCACCGCCCAGGGGCCGAACCCGTGCCGATCCCAGTGCGCGGCGTCGTTGCGGGCCATCCGTTCGAGGTCGGCCCGGGCGAAGGGGCGCAGCGGCTCGGGCCGCAGCCAGGCCTCGACGGCCGGGTCGGTGAACAGCCTCTCGTAGTCGTCGGCGGTCGAGGCACCGGGGCGCAGGCAGAGCAGCCGCTCGGTTATCGCCTCGCCGCGGCCGACCAAGCGCTCAGTCCGCGCTCGCCATGAGTGCCGCCGACTGCCGGCGGATCTTGCCTTGGACGATCGGGCTCCAGCCGAGCAGCACGCCCGGCAGGCCGAGCGCCATCCGGCTCCAGCGCCAGAGGCTGAAGGTGTCCCGGTGATCGATGATCAGCCCGTCCTCGAAACGGAAGCGGGCGTCGATCTCGTTGTGGACCACCCGGCCGGTCTGGCTGAACGTGTAGACCGCCGACCAGTGGGCGCTGCCGATCGCCTCGTCGGCGCTGTGCGGGCCGAGGGTGATCTCGATGTCGTCCGAGCGCCCGATCAGGAGCCGCCACATCTTCATCACCTCGGGTCCGTTCAGGTCGGTGAAGACCGGATCGGAGAAGTGGGCCCGCTCGTGGTAGCAGGTGGCCATCGTGTCGGGGTCACCCGCCGCGAAAGCCTCGTAGAAACGGACGATCACCTCGTCATTGCCTGGGCTCATGGGTTGATCCTAATCCGCTGGGTGGCGTCCCTCACCTCGCCGATCAGTTCCTCCAGCACGTCTTCGAGCGCGACCACGCCGACCGTCTTGCCGCGGCCACGGGCGCTCCGCACGACGACCCGGGCCAGATGGGCGCCGGAGCCCTGCATCGTGGCCAGCACGTCCCGCAGCGGGTCGGTGAGGCGCACGGTCGGCAGCGGCCGGACCCAGTTCTCGGCGATCGGCCGGTTGCGATGCTTGTCCTTGACCTCGAGCGCGTCCTTGAGGTGCAGATAGCCGATCATCTCGCCGTCCCGGGTGACCGGGAAGCGGGAGAAGCCGGTCCGGCCGGCGGCCTCCTCGACCTCGGCCGGGGTGACGGTGATCGGCAGGGTGACGATGGTCTCGATCGGCAGCAGCACCGAGCCGGCGTCGCGCTCGTTGAACTCGAGCGCGCCGGTGAGCAGCCTCGTCTCGTCGGCGTCGAGCATGCCCTCCCGCCTCGACTCCTGGACCAGGCCGGCAACCTCGTCCCGGGTGAAGACGCTGGTCACCTCGTTCGACGGGGTGACCCCGATCAGGCGGAGCACCGCGTTGGCGCTCCAGTTGAGGAAGGCGATCGCCGGGTAGAGGATCCGCACGACCAGGGACATCGGCGGGGCCAGCAGCATGGCCGAACGGTCCGGGCCGGCCAAGGCGATGTTCTTCGGCACCATCTCGCCGAGGATCACGTGCAGGCCGCCGACGATCAGCAGGGCGATCACGAGGGCGACCGGGTGGACCAGCGACTCCGGGATCCCGGCCGACTCGAAGGGGCTCTCCAGGCCGTGGGCGATCGCCGGTTCGGCCAGGGCGCCGAGACCGAGCGTGCAGAGGGTGATGCCGAGCTGCGCCCCGGCCATCATCAGGGAGACGTTCTCCATGGCGCGGAGCGTGATCCCGGCCGCCCAGCCGCCTTCCTCGGCGCGCGGTTCGATCACCGAGCGACGGGCGGAGATCAGGGCGAACTCGGCGCCGACGAAGAAGGCGTTGCCGGCCAGCAGGAGGAGCGAGATGGTGAGCGCGATCGGAGTGCTCACTTCTCCTCCTCTTCCGGCTCCCGGGGGCTCACCTCGAGCCGGACCCGGTCGACCCTGAGGCCATCCATCCGCAGCACGGTGAGGTCGGCCTCGAGCGGCTCCTTCTCCGGCCCGGTCGCCTCGACGTGCACCGAGTCGCCTCGGCCGGGCACCCGCCCGAGCTCGAAGGCGATCAGGCCGGCGACGGTTTCGTAGTCCTCGTCCTCCGGCAGCAGCACCCCGGTCTGGTCTTCGATCTCGTCCGGCCGGAGCAGCCCGGAGACGCCCCAGATGCCCCTGCCGATCTCCCGGATCGGCTCCTCCTGGCGGTCGTGCTCGTCGCGTACCTCGCCGACGATCTCCTCGATCAGGTCCTCGAGGGTGACGATGCCGTCGAAGCTGCCGAACTCGTCGACGACCACGGCGATCTGGAGCCCGACCTTGCGCAGCTCGGCCAGCAGCGGATCGAGCTCGATCGTGGAGGGAACCAGCACCGGCTCCGCCATGACCTCGCGGATCGGGGTCTCGTCCCGTTCCTCGTAGGGCACCGCGACCGCGTGCTTGACGTGGACGATCCCCTCGACGATCTCGGAGCCCTCGCTGAGCACCGGGAAGCGGGAGCGGCCGCCGGACTTGGCCGCCTCGATCACGGCGATCACCGGCTGGTCCGGGGAGAGCGTCTGGACCTTGACCCGTGGGGTCATCACGTCGTCGGCCCGCAGCTCGCCGAACTCGAGCGACTTCTCCAAC
This sequence comes from Solirubrobacterales bacterium, assembly GCA_017304845.1. Taxonomy (GTDB): domain Bacteria; phylum Actinomycetota; class Thermoleophilia; order Solirubrobacterales; family 70-9; genus 67-14. The sequence continues at coordinate 27,579 of JAFKLL010000031.1, read as the reverse complement.
AGCTCGGCGGTCGGCTCCTCGAGGGTTCCCTTCTCTGCGGAGCGGCGGACCAGCGAGCCCAGCTCCTCGGGCGAGCGGGCCGAGGCGAGCTCTTCCTGGGGTTCGATGCCGAACAGGCGCAGCACCCGGTTGGCGATCCCGTTGGTGACCTGGACCAGCGGGTGGACCAGGCGGGTGAAGCCGCGTTGGAAGCCCTGGACCGCCTTCGCGGTGCCCATGGCGTTGGCGATCGCGAGGTTCTTGGGCACGAGCTCGCCGAAGATCATGGTGACTCCGTTGGCGAGGATGAAGGCGACCGCGAGCGCGACCCCGGACACCGCGCCCTCGGAGACGCCGAGCGAGCCGAGCGGCCCCTCGATCAGCGAGGCGACCGAAGGTTGGGCCAGGAAGCCGATGATCAGGTTGGTGACCGTGATCCCGACCTGGGCGGCGGAGAGATGGGTCGAGAGCCGCGAGAGCGCCTCACGGACCCCACGGGCGCGGCGATCGCCGGCCTCGGCTTCGCGATCGACGCTCGAACGGTCGACCGTGACGAAGGAGAACTCGGCGGCGACGAAAGCGCCGCAGACGATCACCAGCGCCACCGAAACGAGCACCAGCAGCAGCTCGATCATCGAGGCAGCGCCCCCCGACGGATCAGGGTGCGCCGCGTACTAGAACCGGGGTCGTCGTCCATCCAGGTTTCCGCGAGACTTCATCAGAGGCCAAGGATAGCCGGGACGGGCAGATGCCCCGGTTGCTCCCGGTACCATCCGCTGGTGACGCATCTGCTCCGCCGACTCATCCCGGCCCTGCTCGTGGCCGCCTTCTGTTGGTCCGGGACGGCCTCCGCAGCCGCGCCCCGGCCCGTGGTCGACGGCAACCGGATCCTGGACCAGAGCACCTCGAAGCGCCTGATCCCGCGCGGCGTGAACTTCCCCGGCTTCGAGTACGCCTGCCAACAGGGCTGGGCCTACGGCGAACAGGGCACCGCCGCCTCCCAGGCCGCTTCGACCGCGGCCGGGATCGCCTCCTGGAAGATCAACACGGTCCGGCTGCCCCTGAACGAGGGCTGTTGGCTCGGCGAGGGCGGCCTGCCGGCGGGAGCCTTGACCGCGACGGGCTACCGCAACGCGGTGGAGGGCTTCGTCGACGCCCTGAACCAAGCCGGGATCATGGTCATCCTCGACCTCCACTGGACCGTCCCGGACGACCTCCCCGGGGATGGCCTGCGACCCATGCCGGACAGCCACTCGCCCGCCTTCTGGACCTCGGTCGCGACGCGGTTCAAGACGAACAGGTCGGTGATCTTCGATCTCTTCAACGAGCCGCACTCCCGCTGGAACTCGAACGGGACGCAGGTCTTCGATCTGAGCTGGTCCTGCTGGGCGAACGGTGGCTGCCAGGCGCCGATCGAGCCGGACACCGCGGCGACCAGCGGCGGCGCCTTCTACACGGCGACCGGGATGAAGAGCCTGGTCCAGGCGGTCCGCGCGACCGGCGCCGGCCAGCCCATCCTGCTCTCGGGGATCGACTACGCCAACGACCTTCGCGGCTGGCTCGCCAACTCGCCGGCCGACGGCCAGCTGATCGCCGGCTTCCACAACTACCCCGGCCAGCGCTGCCACACGACCGCCTGCTGGAACTCCGAGATCGCGCCGGTAGCGGCTCGGGTGCCGGTCCTGGCCGCCGAGTTCGGCCAGAACGACTGCGTCACGCCTCCCTCCCACGTGGTCCGCTTCATGACCTGGGCCGACGAGCATCAGATCGGCTACCTGGCCTGGGCCTGGTGGGTGCTGCCCGAGCTCGGATGCAGCAACTACGCGTTGGTCTCGGATCTCGACGGAACCCCGCTCGGGCCGGTCGGCAAGGAGCTGCACGACCACCTGGCCGAGCTGGCCCGACAGCCGGAGGGGCCCGACCCGCAGGATCCCGACCCCGACAACGCGGGTCGCCCGGTGACCGGGCCGAAGGAGGTCCTGACCGTGCGGCGCCGACCGGCCCGCCTGAAGATCCGCCGGGCGGCCTTCCGGCGGGGACGGCTCGACCTGCGGGTCGCGGTCAGCCCGTTGGCCTCGTTCCCGGTCGAGGTCAAGGTGAGGCTGGCGTCGACGCGCCGGACGATGAAGGCGAAGATCTCGGCCGATTCCGGGATCGGCCGGCTGACCCGCGCCGTGCCCGCCGGAAAGCGCCCGACCGTGGTCATCGCGACCTATCCGGGCGACCAGCGCCTGCGGCCCCAGACCGTCAAGACCAGGTTCTCTGTGTCCAGCCTCACCCGCAACCGCCCCTCGGGCTGAGATCATCGCCTCATGGCGTCGCGCGAAACGATCGAGATCCACGGTCAGCCGGTCACCTATCACCGCATGGGCGAAGGGCCGCCGATCCTGCTGATCCACGGCATCACCTCGAGCTCCCGGACCTGGAAGTCGGTGATGCCGCGGCTGGCGAAGCGATTCACGGTGATCGCCCCGGACCTGCTCGGCCACGGACGTTCGGCCAAGCCCAAGGGCGACTACTCGCTCGGCGCCTACGCCAGCGGCATCCGCGACCTGATGGTGGCCCTCGACCTGCCCAAGGCCAACGTGGTCGGGCACTCGCTCGGCGGCGGCATCGCGATGCAGTTCGCGTACCAGTTCCCCCAGCGGGTCAGCCGCCTGACCCTGGTCGACACCGGCGGCATCGGGCGGGAGGTGAACATCGCGCTGCGAGCGGCCACCCTGCCCGGCGCCGAGTACGCGCTGCCGCTGCTCTTCTCGCCGACCCTCCACGACGCGGGGCTCAAGGTGAGGGGCATCCTGGCCGGGATCGGCCTGCGCGGCAGCGCCGACGTCGAGGGCGTGGCCGAGGGTTTCGCCTCGCTGACCGAGGCCGACGCCCGCCGCGCCTTCCTCCACACGGTCCGCGCGGTGATCGACCCCGCCGGCCAACGGGTCTCGGCCGCCGACCGCCTCTATCTCACCCGCGACATCCCTTCGCTGATCGTCTGGGGCGACAACGACCGGATCATCCCGCTCTCGCATGCCGAGCTGGCCCATGAGCTGATGCCGGGCAGCCGGCTGGAGATCTTCCCCGGGGCGGGCCACTTCCCCTTCAACGACGACCCCGATCGTTTCGTCGAGGTGCTCGAGGACTTCATCGACACCACCGACGAGGCCGACCTGGACGAGAACCACGTCCGACGGCTGCTGCTGGACCAGGCCGAAGCGGCCTGAGCCGGCCCCGGGCCACCGGGACCGGCTCGGCCATTCCGATCAGCCGTTGGCGACGGCCGTGCCCTGGACGGCACAGCCGGTGCCGAACTGGTTGATGCCGGCGGAGATCGAGCCCTGCGTGGCGCTCAGGCCCGCGCCGCTCGCCGCCATCGCGTTGAAGTGGCCACCCGTCTTGAAGTTCGAGTTGCCACTGATGACGTAGATCTCGTCGACGATCCGGTCGGCCTCGGCCGTGTCCGGGCCGAGGAACTGATCGGCCGCGTTGCCGGTCAACCCGCCGACGCCGCTCGTGAACACCGATCCGGCCTCGCTCGAGGCGATCAGCAGCCGGACGAAGTCACGACCTTCGGTGCCGTCCGCGGTGGTGCCGTTCTGCACGCACTGCGCGGTCAGCTTGAACGGGCCCGACGCGGTCAGCTCAGCGGTCTCGCCGAAGGCCAGCTTGGCGCTGAAGCCGCCGGAGAGCCGGTCGGCCACCGGGACCGGGCCGAGCTTGGACTCGTCGACCTGGTCGCCGCCGATCGAGTCGGGCACGATCTTGGCGCCCGGCACGGTGCGAGGCTTGATCAGCCCGCCGGTGAACTGCTTAAGCTTCGAACCGTGGATGGTCTGGGGCTTGATCAGCCCGCCGGTGAAGGGCTTCAGCTTCCCTCCGCCGACGCTCTTCGGCGCCAGTTGACTGCCGTTGATCTGGGCCGCGACGGCGGTCCCGGAGACCGCCGCGATCAAGGCGACGATCGAGACCACCAGCGCAGGTGTGACCCTGCGGTTGCGTTGCTTCTTCCGCATGAGAACTCCTCTCGTGGATTGCGAGTACGAGGTCCCGACGGGTGGCAACCAGTGCCTTCGAGGGGCCGCCGGGAGCTCTGTCTGCTGGAACAGGCCCCAGGCGCAATGTTGCGGTTTCCCTAAGAAATTATTAGGGAAAGCTCAGGAATCGCGTGCGGCCTCGAGTCCGGCGACGATCTGCTCGACCTTCTCGCGGTGCTCCGCCCCGGTGATGAAGCCGACGAAGGGCCCGCCGTCGAACTGGAAGGTGGCCTGGACCAGCGTCTCCTTCTCGCCCCCGAACAGCTTCTTGCGACGCTCGATCTCGGTCAGCTCCACCCCGACGAAGCTGGACGCCGGTATCCGCGACTTGGACTGGCCTCCCCGGAGCTTCTCGAACCACTCTCCGTCGAGGACTATGGACTCGTTCGACTGCCCTTCTACCTGGATCACGCGACGATCCTACAACCGTCTTCGGGCATACTCGTGACCATGAGCGAAGAGCTGCCGGTCGATGAGGTGGTCGAGGCGCTGGAGGCGTATCAGCGACGAACCATCGACCTCTACCGCGAGAACGCCGACGACCCCGAGGCCTGCGTCAAGGGGCTGGTCCGGCTCCATCTGGAGTGGACCGAGGAGGACCCGGATCGGGCCAGGCTGGTCGCCCGCCACCGCAACGCGGTCATGGCCGGGCCCGGCCGGGAGCGCCTCAGCGCCTCCAACGCCGCCTACTTCGAGCAGACCCGTGCCTGGATGAAGCGCCAAGCCGAGGCCGGCGCCATGCCCCGGATCTCCTTCAACGTGATGCATGCCCTGGTCTTCGCCCCGACCCAGGAGCTGGCCAAGCACTGGCTCGGGGGCCGGCTCGGCAAGGAGCCGAGCGCCTACGTCGAGCCGATGGGCGCCGCCGCCTGGGCGGGCATCCTCGCCGCCGGCAAGCCCCTGGAGGCCGGATCGTGATCGACGCCTGGATGCAGCACCCCACCCCGGGCTTCCTCTCCCACCCCGCCTTCGCCTCGTTGATGCGCTGGACCGGCCAGGAGCCGCCGACCGAGGAGATCCCGATCGCGGCCACGATCGAGTCGATGGACGCGGCCGGGGTCGACGCCGCCATGCTCAGCGCCTGGCACGGCCCGTCCGGGCCGATGATCGGCAACGACCAGGTGGCGGCCTGGGCCGCCGAGCATCCCGACCGCCTCCACGGCATCGCCTCGGTCGACCTGTCCCGCCCGATGGAGGCCGTGCGCGAGCTGCGGCGACGGGTCGAGGAAGGCTTCAAAGGGCTCCGGGTGCTGCCCTGGCTCTGGCACACCCCGCCGACCGACCGTCGCTTCTACCCGCTGTTCGCGGCCTGCGTCGAGCTCGGAGTCCCGTTCTGCACCCAGGTCGGCCACACCGGGCCACTGATGCCTTCCGAGCCGGGCCGCCCGATCCCCTACATCGACCAGGTCGCGATCGACTTTCCCGAGCTGGTGATCGTCGGCGGCCACATCGGCTACCCCTGGACCGAGGAGATGGTCGCGGTCTGCCGCAAGCACGAGAACGTCTACATCGACACCTCGGCCTACACCCCGAGGCGCTACCCGCCGGAGCTGGTCGCCTACATGAAGTCGAAGTCGGGCCGCCGCAAGGTCCTCTGGGGCACGAACTTCCCGATGATCGGACCGGCGGCCGCCCAGGAGGGAATCGACGACCTGGGCCTCGACGACGAGGCCCGCGAGTTGTTCCTCGACGGCAACGCCCGCCGGGTCTTCAAGCTCTGAGCCCGAGCCCCGGCCGCCTCAGGCCTCGACCGGGGCCAGCTCGGGCCGTTTGGCGCTGCGGCCGTCGCCCGAGGACCTGCCGGTCAGCCGGCGGTAGATCCAGGGGGTGAGGAAGGTCCCCACCCAGCGCGCCTCGTCCCCGATCCTCTCGGCGAGTCCGCGCGGGCGGCGAGGGGGCGGCTCGCCGGGCCAGGCCTCGCCCTCGGGAAGCGGTTCGACCAGCGAGTACATGCCGTCGGCCAGGACCTGATGGCCGGCCGAGTTGAGGTGGAGGCGGTCCGGGCACCAGTGGTCAGGGTCGGCCACGTCCTCGGCCGCCGCCACATCCAGCAGCAGGGCGCCGTTCCGCTCGGCGATCCGCCGCAGCCCGCGGTTGAACTCGGCCACCGTCTCCGAGAGCAGCCGGCCGATCGGCATCATCCGGGCCGGATCGGGATAGGTGATGCTGAGGACGGTCGCGCCGGAGGCGGCCAGGCGCTCCTGCATGACGTCCATGCGGGCCAGCACCAGATCCAGGTCGCAGCCCGGTCGGAGCACGTCGTTGAGGCCGCCGATCAGGCTGATCAGATCCGGCTCCATGGCCAGCGCCGGCTCCATCTGCTCCTCGTCGATCTGGGCCAGCAGCCGGCCGCGGATCGCGAGGTTGGCGTAGAGCAGGCCGCCCTGGGTGGCCGAGAGCCGCGCGGCGAAGCGATCGGCCCAGCCTCGCTCGGTCCCGTCGGGGCCGGTCGGGTCACCGACCCCCTCGGTCTGACTGTCGCCGATCGCGACGAACCGCTCGTACCTCCTGCGCCCGTCGGCCACCCGTCGGCCTCGGTTCAGCCGGCGGTGTCCCGGGAGGGGCAGCTGACCGCGATCGGGGTCACCCGGTTGCGGGTCGGGTCGATCACCCGCAGACGGCCGAACTTGTACGAGTAGACGTGGAAGTCCGGGCAGTAGACCTTCTTCCAGAGGACCAGCTTGGCCGGCTTGTTCTCCTTCTCGCCGCAGGAGGCGCAGTCGCTGATGAAGCGGCCGCGGCCGACGGCCTTGCCCTTGCCCCATCCGGACCACTTGATCTGACGGACGTAGGGCCCGGCGTCCGCGGTCAGGAAGTAGCGGGCGGGCTTGACCTGCGGGGTCTCGGTCAGGTTGAAGATGGCCGTCTTCTTCGGGGCCTTGGCGGTCGCGGTGACCGAGAAGGCGCCGAAGAGCGTGGCGGCCAGGGCGAGCAGGAATACAGCCTTGCGAAGGTTCACGCCGGCATTCTCTCAATCGTCGCCGGCAGTGCGGGGACCCGGCAGCGCCGCATCTCCGCCTTGAGGCCGGCGCGCATCTCGAGCAGCAGCTCGCGATCGGCCGGGTCCAGGGCCCTGCCGCTGTCGCGGTCGACCAGGTTGCGGACCTGGTTCGGATCGCGCTCGCGGTCGTAGAGCTCGAACTCGGGCGGCCCGCCATTCGGGTTGAGATAGATCGCGTACGTGGCCGAGGGCGTGCGCCAGGCCCGGATCCGGTTGGCCCCCGGGGTCACGTCCCGGTAGGCAGTGCCGGACTGATGGTCGTCGAAGGTGAAGAGGGTCCCGTCCTGGACCGATTCGGACTCGCCCTCGAGCACCGGGACCAGGCTGCGGCCGCGGAGCTCCAGCCCGTCGGCGTCGACGCCGGCCAGCTCGGCCATGGTCGGCAGGATGTCGCAGAGCGAGGCCGGCGCGTCGGTGTGTCGGGGCTCCGGGAACATCCGCGGGTTGGAGACGATCAGCGGCACGTTGACGGTCTCCTCGTAGGCGTTGAACATCTTCTGCCGCAGGCCGCCGTGGGACATGCCCATGTCACCGTGGTCGGAGGTGCGGAAGATCACCGTCTTCGAACGCAGCGACTCCGGGTCTTCCGGGTCGCCGAGCGCCTCGAGGACGCGGCCGATCTTGCTGTCGGCCAGCCGGTGCAGGTGGGCGTAGAAGCGGCAGTACTCGACCCGCTGCTCGCCCTCGATCGGGCCGAGGAAGCCGAGCTGGCCCATCTTGAGCAGGGCATGCGCGCGCGGCTTGTTCTTCAGGGTCTCGTTCACGGTCGGCGGCAGCTGGACCGCCTTCAGGTCGGCCCACTCGTCCTCCGAGTAGCCGCCCTCGGCGAAGGAGGACGGGTACCCGAGCACGTCATGCGGGTTGACCAGCGAGAAGATCAGGGCCCAGGGCTCCGGCGGCGGGTCGGCCAGGAACTCCTCGACCTGGCGGGTGAAGTCCTCGTCGTATCCCTCCTTGCTCTTGCCCGATCCGTGGCCGCCGCCGAAGTGGCTGGGCTCGATGTTCTCGCCGGCGTCCGGCGGCACCCAGCCCCCGAACCCGTACTCGTCGGCGAGCCGGTCGGCGTCGGCCTGGGACCAGTCCGCCCCGACCGGCTGGGTCAGGTGCCACTTGCCCTTCAGCACCGTCTTGTAGCCGGCCCGCTCGAGCACGCTGGGCAGGTTCTCCATGTCCGGATCGAGCTCGCGCTCGTCGGTGCCGCCGTTGGGCCGCCGGAGCGCCCCCTTGACGGTCTGGGTCAGCATCTCGACCGGGGACATCTCACCGGACCGGACCGAGTCCACCCCCTTGCGCAGCGCGTGCTTGCTGTGGCTGCGGTCCAGCTCCGCCCCGCCCCGGGTCAGGGTCAGGTCGACCCCGTGCTCGGCCGGCCAGCGGCCGGTGAAGAGCGAGGCCCGGCTCGGCGAGCACATGCAGGAGGCGATGCAGGTCTGGTCGAAGCTGACCCCGGTCCGGGCCAGCTCGGCGTCGGCCGGCATCAGCTCGTCCAGCCACTCCTGGTCATCCGGCCAGTGCATCGGCCGGCGCTGCTGGTCGGTGATGATCAGCATGAGATTGGGCGGTGTCTCCACGGCCTCTCCGTTCTTCGTCTTGGCCACGTTCAGCGACCGGTCTTCTTGCAGCCCTGCTTCTGGAAGGCGGCCTTGCTCGTGTAGCTGCCCCGCGGGTAGTAGCGGCCCATGATCTTGGCGGCGTTGAAGGGCGAGGTCACGTTCTGGATCGCGTGCTTGAAGCCCTTGGTCGGGATCACGTTGCGAGTCAGGAGCAGCGCCGAGTCGGTGCGCCCGGCGCCGTCGCCGTCAGGATCGGCGGCGAGCCAGGCGACGCCGCATCTGGCCTTCGCGTTCCAGGGCCGGTCGGCGGCCTTCGAGACGACGATCGTGTACCGGCGCTGCTTGCCGCGCACCGGCACCTGCTCGTCGAAGAGGCAGCGATGGGTCTTGGTGGTCGCCAGGGACTCGATCGTGCACATGTCCCACTCCGCCATCTGGCCGGCGCGGGTGCGGCGCTCGCCGCGGAAGGTGCGCGGCGTGGTCGGCATGCTGCCCTTGAGCACCAGCACCTTGCCGTAGCGGAAGCTGACCGCCCCGGTCATGTACCGGGCGTCGTTGTTGGCGTAGAGCGTGCCCTGCTCGACCGGGTTCGCCTCCCAGGCCGCCTTGAACTCGGCATCGGTCTTGTACCTGGCCATCGAGAGCGGCAGGTTGAAGAACTTGACGAACCCGAACTTGGCGGTGGCCGGGTTGGTCGCGGGATCCTTGCCCGGCCAGTTGACCAGCGAGTCGTAGATCGGCCGGGGCAGCGGGTTCGAGACGTAGTTGTGGTTCGAGTTGAGGGCCGCGCAGAGCGCCTGGCCCTTGAGCACGGTGCCGTCGGCCAGGGTCAGCTCCGGGGTCGGGAGGCCGGTGCCGCCGGAGAGCGTGCGCCCCTTGTCGGGCACGTAGACCCGGTAGAGGATGTCCTGGTAGGCGTCCTCGGAGGGGGCTGCGTAGAGCGTGTTGCGGGCCGGCGCGGCCGGGGCCGAGGTGCCGAGCACCCGGACCGTCCAGGAGCGCTTCCTGGCGCGGCGATCGGCCCCGGGGATGCTGGTGTTGACCGAGCCACGGTCGGGTCGGATGTCACGGTCCGGGATCGACCCGGTCGGGGTGCCGCCGCTCGACTCGTAGGCGTTGAGCGAGGAGTAGCGGGCGTGCGGGTACTTGCCGCGCAGCCTCAGCACCGCCCCTTCCGGGGTGCGGAACTTCGCCCCCCAGTAGGTGATCTCGGTGCCGGGGTAGGCCATGTTGGTGAGATCGTTGGCGGCCGTGAACGGTCCGGTCCAGAAGCAGCCGGCGGTCGGCAGGCCTTTCGGGTTGTAGCCGTCGGGCACGAGCTCGGCCTGGGCGGCCGACGCGAATCCCAGCAAGGCGGCGACGCAGGCGGCCACGGCCAGCCTGCCTCTGGTGACGATCCTCATCCTTCCCACTCCCGCACTCCTTTCGGCCGCCCTGGCGGCATCGAAGTCAGCGACGCCTGCCAAGTTTACTGACGCGCATCAAGTATTCGTAAAAAGCGGGCTTCGGCGTGTAGTCGCTGTGGAGCAGGCCGAAGTAGGACTGGTAGTCCGGGCCGGCGCTGTCGTTGTCTCGCAGGCCGAACCAGCGGAAGTCGGAGATCCCGTAGGTGCCGCGATAGCGATGGGCGGTGTCGACGAACTCGCGGAGGATCTGGCGCTGATCCGCCTCGCTCCGCCCCGGCCCGGTCGGCCAGCCGGTCTCCTCGATCTTGATCGGGAAGCGCGGGCCGAAACCGGCCTTCGGCATGTAGCACTCGCGCATCTGCGCCAGCGCCTCGAGAAAGGCGTCGCCGTAGTTCGAGATCGCGACGGCCGGCGGCACGTAGGTGCCTGGGTAGAGGTCGAGCCCGACCCAGTCGGTGGCCCGCCGCAGGTCCCGTCCCCCGACCTCGCGGAGCCGGTCCCAGAAGGCGGCGTCGTCCTCGGCCCCGAAACGCCAGGCGAAGTTGAAGCCGATCCGCAGGCGGCCGTAGCCGAGCCGGTTCGAGTAGCGCTGGGCCACCTTCACCCCGGAGACCAGAGCCGCGATCGGGTGCTTCCAGGCGCCGTCCGAGGTGTTCGGGGAGCCGGCGAAGTTGACCTCGTTGGTGATCTGCAGCGCCTTGACCGCGCGGATCGGCCCGAAGGCCCGGACCACCCGGCGGACGTAGGCGAGCCAGGCGCGGATGTCGCCGTCCTGGTCGGGACGCGGGTGGTACCGGACCTGGAGCTCCACCCCGAGGCCCATCCGTCCGTAGTGGCGGGCCATCGCCCGGAAGCGCCGGATGCCGCGCATGCCGTCCGAGAGGAAGAGGCGGTTGAGCCGGACCGTGAACTCGCGGTCCCCGGCCAGGCGCCGCAGGGCGCGGTCCCGCTTCTCCACGTTCTCGGGGACCGGCCTGGTCTGCCCGTCCCCGATCTCGCCGGCCAGGCGGGGGCCGATCCCGAAGCCCAGGCGGGGTCCGGGCCCGGGCGGGTCGTTCGCGTAGCTCTGCTGGCAGAGCGGGTCCGACGACTCCGGCGGCGGGGTCTGGGCGGGCGGGACCTGCCCTCCGACGTCCCAGGGGATGGCGCCGGCCGGCTCGGACCAGGCGAGCAGGGCCGACACGACGATCAGCACCGCCGCCAGTCCCATCCCGATCTGCAGATCTCTCCTCATCTCACCCTCCCTCCTATTCAACGCGATCCGCCGCCACCGGGTGCGGTCGGAGCGCGATCCGCGACCGATCCACCTGCGAACATGAGTTCGTGCCGGCAGCCTCCATCCTCCACGCCGATCTCGACGCCTTCTACGCATCCGTGGAACAGCGGGACGATCCGAAGCTGGCCGGGCGGCCCGTGATCGTCGGCACCGGAGTCGTCCTCGCCTGCAGCTACGAGGCCAAGGCGCGCGGGATCTACACGACGATGAACGGGGCCGCCGCCCGCCGGGCCTGCCCCGAGGCGGTGGTGGTGCCGCCCCGCATGGAGGCCTACTCCAGCGCGAGCAAGGCGGTCTACGAGATCTTCGCGGACACCGCCCCGGTGGTCGAGGGGATATCGATCGACGAGGCCTTTCTCGAGGTCGGCGGCATGGAGCACATCTCCGGCACCCCGCCGGAGATCGCGGCGAAGCTGCGCCGACGGGTCCTGGCCGAGGTCGGACTGCCGATCTCGGTCGGCGTCGCCCGGACCAAGTTCCTGGCCAAGGTGGCGAGCGGCGCCTCCAAGCCCGACGGCCTGCTCGTGGTCGAGCCGGAGCGCGAGGCGGAGTTCCTGCACCCGTTGCCGATCGAGGCGCTCTGGGGCGTCGGCAAGGTCACCACCTCGAAGCTCAACCAGATGGGCGTCCGCACGGTCGGCGACGTCACCCGGATCAGCCAGGTCAGGCTGGCCGCCGAGATCGGCGACTCGGCCGCGTCCCGCCTGCTCGACCTCGCCAACAACCGCGATCCGAGGCGGGTGGAGCCGAGGAAGCGACGCAAGTCGATCGGCGCCCAGAGCGCCTTCCCTCGCGGCAGCCGCGGCCCGGGCCAGATCGACTCGCTGGCCGCCGCCCTGGTCGACCGCACCACCCGCCGCCTGCGCGAGGCCGGCCGGGCCTGCCGCACGGTCTCGGTCGGGTTCCGCTTCGGCGACTTCTCCCGCGCCACCCGCGCCCACACCCTGCCCTTCCCGACCGACGAGACGGCGACCGTGCTGGCCGCGGTCAGGGAGCTGTTCGAGGCCGCCGCCGACGAGATCGCAGAGAAGGACCTCACCCTGATCGGGATCTCGTTGGGGAACCTGGAGCGGGCCGACACGGTGCAGATGGAGCTGCCGCTGGCCGGGACACCCTCCCACGAGGATTCGGCGCTCGACCAGGCCGTCGATCAGGTCCGGTCCAAGTTCGGCGAGGGCGTGATCAAGCGGGCCTCGATGATCGACGCCGATCAGGGGGTCCCGGTCCCCACCCTGCCCGACTGAGCGGTCAGCGCAGGCGGGTCGGGACGCGAACCGTCCTCACGTTGCCCGCCCGGTCGACGGCCTTGGCGACGTAGATCACCTTGCCGCCTCGGCGGACCCGCCTGGTGCGGCATCGGAGGACGCCCGAGGTGCGGTCGCGGGCCACGCAGCGGGGGCGCTTCAACCGCCGGTAGAGCGTGCCCCGTCGCACCCCGCGCAGGCGCACCGTCGGCCTGGTCCGGTCGACCTTGACGACCGGGCGGACCGTGGCGCTTCCACCGTCCTCGGCCCGGATGGTCACCGAGACCGGCACCTTGCCGTCCCTGGCGATCCGGCGAGCCGACGGGCAGGGGGCGGTCAGGGCGGACCCCCGCGGCGTGCAACTGAACTCGACCCTCACCGCGGTCCGGTACCAGCCCCGTGAGTTGGGTCGGCCCCCGACGATCCGCGCCGTGAGCGACGGGTCGCGACGGGTGACCTGACCGGAGGACGGTTCGAGGTCCGGGCTGCCCGAGTACTGGGCCAGCACCCGATGCGGGAAGCCGCGCGGAACCTTCCACGCCAGAGTCGCCGAGCCGCCGACCAGGTCGGCCGCTCCGATCTCCTTGCCGTCGAGCGAGAAGGCGACCCGTCCGCGGGCGACCGGGCCGTCGCCGACGAGCGAGGAGACCCGGGCCTGGATCGCGTTCGGAGAGACCGTGGCGACGGTCATCGAGGGAAGCCGCGGGAGATCGACGATCTGGGCCTTGTCGCCGACCGGGTTGTGGAAGTGGACCATCATCAGCCCCTGGCCACGGTCCGCCTCGTAGGAGTCGGAATCGCGGGTGACGGTCAGCTGGCGCCCCGGCCGGTCGAGCAGCAGCAGGCCGTCGCCGACCGTGATCCCGGGCTCGAACAGGTCGGCGCTCAGCGGCTCGTGGAGATCGCCCGAGTCCGGGTCGACGCCGAGCAGGTCGATCGCCTGGTCGGAGAAGGCGGAGTAGGTCTCGACCCCGTAGGAGATGCGGGGGTTGTCGGCGTCGATCCCGTACTGGGCCAGGGCCTCGAGGCCGAGCGGGAGGACGATCACGTCGCTGTCGTAGATCGCGGTGTCGATGTCGCCGAAGCGGCCGTTGATCAGCTGCTGGTCGACGATCCGCTCGCCTCCCGGCCGCGAGGGATCGACCAGCGTGCTGACGAAGACGTCGCTCTCGCCGAGCCGGTCGTTGTAGAGGAAGAGATCCGGCGCGTCGTCGCCGTCGACGTCGATGTCTACCTGGAAGAAGACCTTGTCCGAGGGGATCGACCAGGGCGCGTGGACCGCCAGCGCGAAGTACCCGGACTCGTCGTCGGCCGTGTACCCGACCATGCTCAGGTCGACGTCCCGCTCCTCGGGCAGCCGGTAGCAGCCGTTCTCGATCTCGCCGTCGCATTCCGGCGTCAGCCCGCTGGTGGCCTGAAGCTCGAAGCCGGCCGCCAGGGAACGGACGTCGTCGTCGGGATCGCCGTTGTCGACGCCGTTCTCTCCGCTCTCGATCCCGACCCCACGGCCGGCGAGGTTCAGCGTGGCGACGTTCCGGGCGCCCCCGTCGGTCCCGCGACGGAAGGTCAGCGAGGCCGGCTGGCTCATCTCGGAGGCCGGGCGCGGCGCCGCGTAGACCGGGACCCGCAGCGTGGCGGCGGTCGTGGTCGGCTCGAGGAGGAGCCGACCCATCGCCTCGGCCAGGGTGTCGCGCGGGTAGTCGTCGGTGCCCAGGCGCCCGATCGTCGGGTCGACCGCCTTGGTCAGCTCGGCCGGGTCGATCTCGAGGCTGACCGTCACGGTCTCGCTCTGGCCGGGAGCCACGGTCACGGTCGCCGGCGAGACCGAGAAATCGGCCCCCGGGACCTCCGCGATCGGGTCGTAGGAGACGTCGTAGGTGCGAGAGGACGCGGCGTGGCTCTCGACCGTCACCTGACGTTCCAGCACGAGCGGATCCACCGCCGCGACCGGGCCGAAGGAGACGCTCACCGAGCCGTTCTCGGGATTGAAGGCGAGCACGTCGTTGGCGACCGCGTCGGGGGCGTCGATGCGGCCGGCGCCGACGCGGACCGGCCCGTAGCGGTCACTGCCCGGATCGCCCGAACCGCCGACCCGGAGCTCGTGCCCGGCGGTGTTCATCACGTCGGCCTTGACCTGCAGCGGGGTCCAGCCCGGATGGGCCTGGCGGACCAGGGCCGAGAGGCCGGCGACCATCGGGGAGGCCATCGAGGTCCCCGAGAAGCTGATCCCCTCGTCCCCGGAGCCGACCGCGTTGGAGAAGACGGAGCTGCCGACCGCGGTCACGTCAGGCTTGACGTTCCCGGTCGCGTGGATGCCCCGCGACGAGAAGCCGGAGACCATGTCGTCGTCGCCCGGACGGGAGAGCAGGACCGAGCCGGTCTCGGTCCCGGTCACGTCCACGGTCTGCGAGGCATCGAGGGCGGTGCGGATCGCATCGGCGCCCGAGGCGACCATCAGGACGCCGGGGATCTCGGCCGAGCCGGTGATGTCGGCCGAGAAGGTCTCGCTGTCGCTGCCGAAGATGAACCCGATCGCGCCGGCGTCGGCCAGGTTCTTGCTCCTGGCGACCGAACCGCATTCCGGCTCCGCGTCGTGCCAGTCGACCAGCACCACCTTGCCGTCGAAGGCGTGGTCCGGGTAAGGGCTGCAGGCGGTCGCGTTCCCGGACGGCGCGGCGACCACCGGGCCGGACAGGTCGCCGTCGCGCCAGGCGAAGAGGTGAGACCTGGAGATCCCGTACTTGTGCGGCGTGCCGTCGATCTCCACCTCCGCCCCGTCCATCCGGGACTGGGCGTCGACGCTGCTGGCCACGCTGAGCACCCGGGAGGCGTCGCCGGGCGAGCCGCTGACGTCCGTGATGTCTCCCGCGTTGCCCGCCGAGGCGACCACCGTCACCCCCAGCGCCG
Source organism: Solirubrobacterales bacterium (assembly GCA_017304845.1). Lineage (GTDB taxonomy): Bacteria > Actinomycetota > Thermoleophilia > Solirubrobacterales > 70-9 > 67-14. The sequence continues at coordinate 12,188 of JAFKLL010000031.1, read as the reverse complement.
CGGCGGCGTTCGCGGCCACCGAATCCCCGTCCTGCACCGAGCCGTAGTCGGAGCCGACCGAGAGGTTGATCACGTCGGCGCCGTCGGAGGGATCGCCGTCGCCGTTCGGGTCAGCGGCCCGGTCGATCGCCTCGGCGATCACGCTCGAGCTGCCCTCGCAGCCGAAGACCTTGATCGCGAAGACGTCGGCGCGGGGCGCCATGCCGGGGCCGATCCGCATCCCCGCGAAGTCGGTGCTGCCGTCGTACGGGCCGGAGTAGGTCGAGCCGTCCGCGTTCACGCCGTATCCGGCCGCCGACCCGGCGACGTGGCTGCCGTGGCCGTTGCAGTCGAGCGGGTTCGGGTCGGGATGCGGGACCGGCTGATAGGCCGGGTCGGTGGGATCGGCGTTGTAGCCGTCGCCGACCAGATCGAAGCCGCCGACCACCTTGGCGCTGGGGAAGAGCGCGGGATCGGCCGCCTGATCCTCGTCCGCATGAGCCTCGTCGTAGGCGAGCTTGGTGCCGGGGCCGCCGAAGCCGGAATGGGTGTAGTCGACGCCCGTGTCGACCACCGCGATCCGCTCGCCCTGGCCGAGGAACCCGGTCGCCTGCCAGGCCGTCGGCGCACCCTGGAACGGCACCGCGTAGGAGTTGTCGATCCGCTTGGGCGCCACCGGGTAGACGGCCGCGACGCCGGGGATCTCCTCCAGGAGCGACTTCTCGTCGGCCGGAGCGACCACGCCGATGCCGGCCAGCACGGTATGGGTCCTGTAGATCACGTCGGCGTCGGCCGGCAGCTCGTCGATCACCTCGGCTTGGCTGCTGACGATCTCCGACTTCTGGTCACGGGCCGCCGCCCGGGCCGAGGCCAGGCCCCGGTCGCGGCTCTGTCGGAACGCGCGGGCGCTGGAGGAGGAGTCGAGCTTGAGGAGGAAGGCCTGGGGCGCCGCGACCGGATCTACCCGAGCGCCGGATGCGGAACCGCCGACCAGCCCCGCCGCGGCCATGCCGGTCAGAGCCGCCAGCGCGGCAGCCCTCACTCCCCATCTGTTCGCGATGCTCCCCACCTCGCCAATCCTAACCCGCACCCGGAGCGGCCGATTCGGTGCCTCACGCCGCCACAGGTGAAAGCATGGGGTGACTTTGCGCGAGCCTGCGACCAATCCTCGGAGCTCTCGCCTCGCCGGATTGCCGTCGATCGCACTGATCGTCATGGTCGGCGTGGTCTACTTCGGGGTGGCCAAGCTCGGGCTGTACTTCTCGTCCGGCAACGACATCGTCTCCGCCGTCTGGCCTCCCAGCGGGGTCGCGCTCACCGCCGTCTTCATGTTCGGCTACCGGGTGGTCCCCGGCATCGCCGTCGGCGCCCTCGTCGCCAACGCGACCGGCGACAGCAGCCTCAGCGTGGCCGCCGGGATCGCGCTCGGGAACGCGGTCTCCTCCTCGGCCGCCGCCTTCATGCTCGACCGCTCGGGCTTCGACCCGAACCTCCGGCGGATCCGCGACGTCGTCTCCCTGACCCTGCTCGGGTCGGCCGCCAGCACCGCGATCAACGCCACCATCGGCGTCGCCGACCTCTGGGCCCACGGACTGGTCTCGGCCGACGATCTCTGGAGCTTCTGGCGGGTCTGGTGGCTGGGCGACCTGACCGGGGTGCTGCTCTGCGCGCCGCCCCTGATGCTCCTGCTGGCGCCCGGGCCGCGGCAACCGATGGCGATCAAGCGCCTGGCCGAGGGCAGCGTCCTGCTCGGCCTGCTCGCCGCCGCGACGATCCTCGTCATGGACCGGGACGTCAGCCTCGCCTACCCGGTCTTCCCGCTCCTGGTCCTGAGCGCGATGCGCTTCCGCCAGCCGGGCGCGGTGCTCGCCGCCCTGATCGTCTCCGTGGTCGGGGTCTACTTCACCGCGAACGGGGAAGGGCCGTTCGTCGGCGGCTCCCCCGCGGTCGAGCTGCTGCGCGCCCAGCTCTTCGTCGCGATCGCGGCGATGACCGCCCTCATGGTGGCCGCGATGCGGACCGAGTGGGAGCGGGCGGAGGACGCCATCGCCCGCCTCGCGAGCAGCGAGCGCGACCTTGCCGAAGCCCAGCGGCTGGCCCGGATCGGGAGCTGGTCCTGGGAGATCCACCCCGGGCTGATCGTCTGGTCCGAGGAGCTGTTCCGGATCTTCGGCCTGCCGCCGGCCGAGACCGGGCCGACCACCGCCGAGTACCTGCAGCTGATCCACGAGGACGACCGCGAGAACCTCGCCGACACGATCAGGAAGGCGGCGACGACCACTCGCCCATTCCACCTGGAGCACCGCATCGTGCGCCCGGACGGCGAGGTGCGGGTCCTCGACTGCCACGGGCGGGTGTCTTGCGACGCCGACGGCAACCCGAAGACGGTGCTCGGCACCGCCCAGGACGTGACCGAGCGCCGCCAGGCCGAGGACCGGCTCTCCTACCTGGCGATGCATGACCCGCTCACCGGGCTCGCCAACCGCACCCTCTTCCTCGACCGCCTGGACAAGGCCCTGGAACGAGCCGAGCGGAGCCGCGACCTGGTCGCGGTGCTGTTCTGCGACATCGACGACTTCAAGAACGTCAACGACCGGCTCGGGCACGAGGTCGGCGACCAGTTGCTCAGCGCCCTGCCCAGCCGGTTGAGGGCGGCGGTCCGCCCCGGGGACACGGTGGCCCGGTTCGGAGGCGACGAGTTCGTGATCCTCTGCGAGCCCCCGATCGACGAGGACCAGGCGGTCAGCATGACCCAGAGCCTGGGCAGGGCCTTCTCGGAGCCGATCACGGCCGCCGGCCTGGTCCATCGCCTGACCGCCAGCATCGGCATCGTCCTGGCCGACCCGGGCAGCACCACCGCCGGCGAGACCCTGCGCGACGCGGACGCCGCCATGTACCGCGCCAAGGCCAAGGGACGGGGGCGCTTCTCGGTCTTCGACGATCACCTCCGCCAGGGGCTGATGGCGCGGATCCGGCTCGAGAGCGATCTGCGCGAGGCGGTCTCGGAAGACCAGCTCGAGCTGCGGTACCAGCCCTACTACTCGATCGCCACCGGGCGGCCGATCTCGGCCGAGGCTCTGCTCAGGTGGAGGCACCCGGAACGCGGCATCCTCGAGCCGGACGAGTTCATCGGCGTCGCCGAGCGCTACGGCCTGATCGAGGAGCTGGGCAGCTGGGCGCTCCGCCAGGCCTGCGCCGACGCCGCGGCCTGGACCGCCGCCGACGGCGACCATCCCCCGGTCGGAGTCTCGGTGAACATCTCCGCCAAGCAGGCCTCCGACGCCAACCTACCCTCCCTGGTCGAGACCGCCCTGGCCGAGTCGGGCCTGGCCCCGGAGCGGCTATCGATCGAGATCACCGAGAGCGCCCTGCTCGACCAGGGCCCGGTGCCGATCGAGAACATGGCGCGGCTGCGCGACCTGGGCGTCCAGCTCGTGCTCGACGACTTCGGCACCGGGTACTCCTCGCTGAGCTATCTCAAGCGGATCTCCTTCGACGTCCTCAAGATCGACCAGGGCTTCATCGACGGGCTGGCCCGCAGCGAGGAGGACACGGCGATCGTCGAGGCGATCATCTCGATGTGCGCGAAGCTGGGGATCGAGGTCGTGGCCGAAGGAGTGGAGACCGCCGAGCAGCTCGACTGGCTGCGGGCGCGGGACTGCCAGTACGCACAGGGCTTCCTGCTGACCCCGCCGCTCACGCCGCCCGAGCTGCGTCGGCAGCTCGGGGTCTCCTGACCCGCCTCAGTTCACCACTACCGCGGGAAGCCGCTTGAAGCCGGTGATCCGGTAGCCGATCTCATCGTCGATCGCCATCGCGATGTAGTCGATCGAGGTCCGCTTGGCGAAGCCCAGCCGGGGGTGGTAGCTGACGTCGAGGGTCGCCACCTTGGACTTGATCGCCTGCCCGATCACCCGGAACATCGCCGGGACGGTCCGCGGCCCGATCCAGCCCTTGGCCGAGACCCGCGCCACCTTGCCCAGACGGACGGTCACGACCGCCTGATGCGGGGACACGCAGTAGCAGCTGCGACTCACCTTCATGCGATAGCTGACGACGCCCGAATCGCGCCAGAGCGATCGAGCCTGGTTGAACTCGCGCACCGCGGTGCCATCGGTGATCGAGGGATCGACCTCGGGCTTCTCGGCGGCCGCCGCCTGCCCGGCGAATCCGAGGGTCATTCCGACTGTCAGCAGCGCAAGTGCTTTCTTCATGCTCATATCTGTACTACAGGTCTGACCGGCGATCCGTCACAATCGCCCCGTGCCGTACCTCCACCAGTGGAGCCCCGCGCTCGGCGAGACCCTTCCCCATCGGGCGTTGGGGACCGGCCCCACCCCGGTCCGCGCGGTGCCCGGCCTGGCCTCCGGACCGGCCGCGGTCTGGCTCAAGGACGAGAGCTCCTTCGGTGACGGCGGCTGGGGCGGCAACAAGGTCCGCAAGCTCGAGTGGCTGCTGCCGGACGTCGAGCGGCGCCGGCGGCCGACCATCCTGACCTTCGGCGCCCTGGGGACCAACTGGGGCCTGGCCACCGCGCTCTATGCCCGCGACGCCGGGATCGCCACCGCGCTCGCCCTGATCGACCAGCCGATCGACGCGCATGTGCGGAGGCAGCTGGAGCGACTCGACGCCTCGGGCGCGACCATTCACCGCACCCGCACCAAGGGCCGCACCGTCGCCCTGGCCCCCTGGCTGATCGCCCGCCACTCCTCCCGCTTCCGCCCGCCCTATGTCCTGCCCGCCGGCGGCTCCTCCCCGCTCGGCACCCTCGGCTACGTCGAGACCGCCCTGGAGATCGCCGCCCAGGTGGAGGCGGGCGACCTGCCCGAGCCCGGTCACGTGATCGTGCCGGCCGGCTCGGGCGGCACCACCGCCGGCCTCGCCCTCGGCTTCGCCCTGGCCGGCCTCTCGACCAGGGTCGTCGGGGTGGTGGTCACCGATCAGCTCCGGCTCGACCGGGAGGCGATGGGGCGGCTCGCCGACAAGAGCGCCGCCCTGCTCCGCAGACGGGGCGCGACCTTCGCCACGCCCCGTCTCGACTTCGAGATGACCACCGACCAGCTCGGGCCGGGCTACGGCGAGCCGACTCCGGAGTCCACGGCCGCCATGGAACGGGCCTCGACCGAAGGACTGACCCTGGAGCCGGTCTATACGGCCAAGGCGATGGCGGCGCTGCTGGACATGAACGAGCGAGGCGATCTCGGCGACCGCCCCGTCCTCTTCCTCAACACGAATGGCCCGCGCTGATCAGCCGAAGAGGGTGAGGTCCGGCTCGCGTTCGCCGCGGAGGACGGCGAGGTCGACCTCGACGCAGGCGATGTCCCGGCCCTCGGCCAGGGTCCGGGCCTGCGGCTTGATCGACTGCGCGGCCAGCACGCCACGACAGGCCGCCATGGCCGGTTCGGTGTGGATCCGCTCCAGGTACCTGGTGATCTGCTCGACCGCCTCGATCGTCCCGACCCGCTTGATCTCGACCGCGACCCACTGATCGTCCTCGTCCTGGCACATGAGGTCCACCGGGCCGATGTCGGTGAACCACTCCCGCTTGACCAGCCGGAGCCCCTCGCCGCACCAATGCGGCTGCTCGGCCAGCAGCTCCTGGAGATGGGCCTCGACCCCGTCGCGCTCGAGGGCCGCCGCCTCGCCCATGTCGTGGGTGACGTCGGAGAGCACCTCGGCGATCTTGATCTCGACCCGGTCCTCGGTCGCGCCGGCATGCTTGGTCACGACGATCAGACCCTCCTCTTCCACGATCGTGGTCGGCGGGGTCATCCAGTTCTGCGGCTTGTAGCCGCCGGTGTCGGCATGGATCATCACCGAGCCGTCCGACTTGATCATCACGAGGCGGAGGGCCTCGGGGAGGAAGGTGTCCAGGCGGCCCGTGTAGCGGGCTTCGCATCGAGCGACGATCAAACGCACGCGGAAAGGGTAACCGTATCCGCAGGATGGCCTACTGGCCGATCTTTCTGGCCAGGTGACCGATGGAAAAATCATCGGTCAGGCAGCAACATCGAGACAGCGTCCAGCGGCGGCTGGCGCAGATCACTGAGAGAGATGGAGGAGAACGCGATGCGTTGGACGATGCCGGCCGAGACGGCAGTACAGGACCGGGTCTGGCTTTCTTTCCCGGTCGCCGACACGTCGGCCGACTATGACGACGCCGGGGAGCACGACGAGGCCCGTCAGACCTGGGCCACCGTCGCCAACGCGGCGGCGCGCTTCGAGCCGGTGACCGTCCTGGTCGACCCTTCCGAGGTCGAGGCCGCCAAGGCGCTGCTCGATCCCGCCATCGACCTGCTCGAAGTCCCGCTCGACGATTCCTGGCTGCGCGACAGCGGACCGACCTTCGTCCACGCCGACGACGGCTCGGTGCACGCCGTGACCTGGGTCTTCAACGGCTGGGGCCAGCAGGAGTGGGCCTCCTGGGAGAAGGACTCGCTGCTCGGGCCGTTCGTCGCCGAGCGGTCCGGGGCGCCCCGGGTCGACTCCTCGCTCGTCAACGAGGGCGGTGGCATCGTGGTCGACGGCGACGGGACCGTGGTCGTGACCGAGACCGTCCAGCTCGACCCGAGCCGCAACCCGGACATCACCAAGGCCGACGTCGAGAAGGAGCTGATCGAGAAGCTGGGCGTCAAGCAGGTGATCTGGCTGCGACGCGGCCTGAAGCGGGATTCCGAGCGCTTCGGCACCCGCGGCCACGCCGACATCCTGGTCGCCTTCCCCAGCCCCGGCACGGCCCTGGTCCACTCCCAGCGCGACCCGGAGCATCCCGACTTCGAGATCAGCCTGGAGATCCGCGAGATCCTCTCCGGCTCGACCAACGCCCACGGCGAGCCCTGGCGGATAGTCGAGCTGCCGGCGCCCCGCGTCCTCCGCGACTCCGAGGGCTTCGTCGACTACAGCTACATCAACCACCTCGTCCTGAACGGCGCGGTGCTCGCATGCAGCTTCGACGACCCGAACGACGACGAGGCGCTGAGCATCCTCGCCGCCGAGTACCCGGACCGCGAGATCGTCCCGCTCGACGCGCGGCCGATCTTCGCCCGGGGCGGCGGCATCCACTGCATAACCCAACAGCAGCCCTCCCCCCGGCCCGGCGCCTGACCGACCATGAGCCGTCGACTCGAGTCTCCGTTCGATGTGGTCGAGGCCGACGTCTCGGACATCCGTCGCGCGCTCGAGTCGGGCGAGGTCACGAGCGTCGAGCTCGTCCACTCGTATCTGCGGCGGATCGCCGGCTACGACCGTCAGGGGATCCGCCTCAACGCGGTCCCAGTGCTGAACCCGCAGGCCTTCGAGGAGGCCGCCGCCTCCGATGCCCGCCGGGCCCGCGGCGAGACGCTCGGCCCGCTCGACGGCATCCCCTACACGGCCAAGGACAGCTACAAGGTCGCCGGCCTCACGGTCGCCGCCGGCTCCCCCGCCTTCGAGCACCTCGTCGCGAGCGACGATGCCTTCACGATCGGCCGCCTACGCGCCGCCGGCGCCATCCTCGTCGGCCTGACCAACATGCCCCCGATGGCCGCCGGCGGCATGCAGCGCGGCGTCTACGGCCGGGCCGAGAGCCCGTACAACGAGGACTACCTGACCGCCGCCTTCGGGTCGGGCTCCTCGAACGGATCGGGCACCGCGACCGCGGCCAGCTTCGCCGCCTTCGGCCTCGGCGAGGAGACCTGGTCTTCGGGCCGGGCCCCGGCCTCGAACAACGCGCTGGTCGCCTACACGCCCTCCCGAGGGGTGATCTCGATGCGCGGCAACTGGCCGCTCTACGCGGCGATGGACGTGGTCGTGCCCCATGCGCGCAGCGTCGACGACCTGCTCGATGTCCTCGACCAGATCGTCGCCGACGACCCGGAGTCCCGGGGTGACTTCTGGCGGGTCCAGCAACAGGTCGACATCCCCCCGGCCTCCTCGCTCAGGCCCGCCTCCTACGGCGAGCTGAGGCGATCGGGCACGCTGGAGGGAAAGCGGTTCGGGATCCCGCGGATGTACGTGAACCAGGACCCGGACGCGGCCGAGCCGATCGAGACCAGGCCCAGCGTGATCGCGCTCTGGGAAAAGGCCCGCGTCGACCTGGAGCGCCTCGGCGCAGAGATCGTCGAGGTCGACTTCCCTGCCGTCTCCAACTACGAGAACGACCGGCCCGGCGCCGAGTCGATGTACCGGCGCGGCCTGGTCCCGCCGGAGTTCCTGGAGATCGAGATGTGGGAGCTGATCATCTACTCCTGGAACGACTTCCTCGACCAGAACGGGGATCCGGAGATGCGCTCGCTGGACGATGTCGACGGGCCCAAGGTCTTCCCGCTGCCGCCGGGCACGCTGCCGGACCGCTACCCGGACGACGCCGACCTGGCCGACCTGGTCGCCCGCGGCCAGGGGGTGCGCACCCCGCTCGAGGAGATCCCCCATGTGGCCGAGGCGCTGGTCGGCCTGGAACGGACCCGCAAGATCGACTTCGAGGACTGGCTCGACCGGGAGCGGCTGGACGGGATCGTCTTCCCCGCCGCCGCCGACGTGGCGCCGCAGGACGCGGAGAGCGATCCCGAGTCGAACGAGATCGCCTGGCGGAACGGGGTCAGGTACTCGAACGGGAATCTGGCCATCCGGCATCTCGGCATCCCCACCGTGACCGTCCCGATGGGTCTGATGGAGGACATCGGCATGCCGGTGGGCCTGACCTTCGCCGGCCGCGCCTACGACGACCCGGCGCTGCTCTCCGCGGCCCGCGAGTTCGAACTGTCCGGGCCTCGCAGAGAGGCTCCGCCCCGCACTCCGGCCCTCGACCCGCCGGCGCCGTCGCAGCTCGCCCGGGTCGAGCCGGCCCCGGCGGAGGCCCCGGGCCTCGATCTCGATGTCTCCCTGGCCCCGGACGGCGACCGGGCCCTGGTCGAAGTCCGCGTGGGTTGCCGCGGACCGTCCCCGATGGAGGTCGCGATCTTCCTCGACGGCGCGCCGCTCGAGGCGAAGGCCGCGGGTTCCGAGGCCGTCGCGACCGCGGTGATCGACCCGCGAGAGCATCGGGTTTCGCACAGTGTCTGGCGCGAGCCGTACGGCTCGATCGTCTCCGCCCTCGCCCTTGACGGGTCGGGAGCGGCGACCGCCGGCTACCGCGTGATCGGGGGTCTCGGATGAGTTTCCGGGACCGCCTGCCTGTTCGTCCAGAGCCGTTGTCCAACTTGGACAATCTCGGCTTCAAGTTTGGACTTTTAGGCGTGGAAATGGGCCAGGCAGTTCCCGTACGGTTCTGCGGTCGCCCCCACGCGGGGCGACGAGGTGAGGGATGTACGACGCATGGGGAAGGTGCCAGTGGAAAGCGTGAGTGACAGGTCCGGGGGCCATGTCTCCGGTGGGGTGCACCAAGCGGTTTGGTGATTTCACGGCGGTCCATGACATGGATTTGGAGATCGCTGATGGTGAGTTCTTCACGATGTTGGGTCCGTCGGGTTGTGGCAAGACGACGACTTTGCGAATGATCGCGGGGTTTGAGCAGCCAACGACGGGCAAGGTGCTGATCGATGGGGCTGATGTGGCGGGTTTGCCGGCGTATAAGCGGCCGACGAACACGGTGTTTCAGTCTTATGCGTTGTTTCCTCACATGACGTTGGAGGAGAACGTCGCGTTCGGGTTGAAACGCAAGAAGGTTTCGAAGGATGAGATCAAGCGTCGGGTCGCGGCGGAGCTCGATCGGGTCGGGTTGACGAGGGAAGCGAAACGGAAACCGGCGCAGCTTTCCGGTGGTCAGCAACAACGAGTCGCCCTGGCCCGTGCGTTGGTGAACCTCCCGAAGGTGCTTTTGTTGGATGAGCCGTTGGGTGCTCTTGATCTGAAGCTCCGGAAGGGTCTTCAGGTTCAGCTCAAGGAAATCCAGAGGGACGTCGGGATCACGTTCGTCTACGTCACGCACGACCAGGAAGAAGCGTTGACGATGTCGGATCGGATCGCGGTCATGAACGAGGGTCGCATCGAGCAATGCGCCGACCCCGAAACCGTCTACGACCGACCCGCAACAACGTTCGTCGCCGGGTTCATCGGCGTGTCGAACCTGCTGCCCGCAACAGCGTCCTCGAGCAACGAGATCAAGCTCGACAACGGCCCCACCGTCCCCACCCCCGACGCTTCCAGGTTCAGCATCGGCGAGAAATGCTTCGCGGTCGTAAGACCCGAGAAGCTCACCGTTCACACCACCCCAAATGCACATCAACGTCACCGGCGACGTCGACATGACCGTCCTCGTCCCCAACGCCTCAGAAGACGCCCGCCAACACCTACCAGGCGGCGGCGCCAAAGTCCGCCTCAGCTGGCAACCCGAACACATGCACCTGGTCGCCGAATCCAAGCCCACCGAAAACGCGAATCAAGGAGATACGCCGCAATGATCAACCTGAAAAGCAAGACCAGGCTCCTGCTGCTTGCCGTGCTCGCCCTGGCGGCGTCACTGACCGTGACCGCCTGTGGCGGGGGCGGCGGCCTCGACGAAGCCGCCGACAACTCGGACGTCACCACCGCCACCGGCGGCGACCCGACCGGCTCCCTGAAGATCTCGAACTGGCCGCTCTACATCGACGGCAAGACCATCGACCAGTTCTCCCAGCGGACCGGGATCGACACCACCTACACCGAGGACGTCAACGAGAACGACTCCTTCTTCGGCAAGGTCCAGCCGCAGCTCGCCCAGGGCGACTCCGGGGGCCGCGACATCATGGTCGTGACCGACTGGATGGCCGAGAAGATGTGGAAGCTCGGCTACCTCCAGAAGCTCGACAAGTCGAAGCTGAAGACGGTCGACGAGAACATGCTCCCCGCGCTCCAGAACCCGTCCTTCGACCCGAACCGGGAGTTCAGCGTGCCGTGGCAGTCCGGCATGGTCGGCTTGGTCGTGCGCAAGGACCTCGCGCCCGACGTGAAGTCCGTCAACGATCTGTTCGACCCGAAGTACAAGGGCAAGGTCACCGTCCTCACCGAGATGCGGGACACGATCCCGGTGATGATGAAGGCCGACGGCATCGATCCCGAGGAGGCCACGACCGAGGACTGGCTGAAGGAGATCGAGAAGCTGGACAAGTACGCCGACAGCGGGCAGATCCGCCGCTTCACCGGCAACGACTACGTCCAGGACATGGCGAAGGGCGACGTGGTCGCCGCCCTCGGCTGGTCCGGCGACACGATCCAGGCCCAGGCCGACAACCCGAACATCCAGTACGTCCAGCCGACCGAGGGATGCTCGTTCTTCGCCGACAACATGGTGATCCCGGTCGGGGCGCCCAACCCGGCCGCCGCGTACAAGTTCATGAACTACGTCTACGAGCCGAAGAACCAGGCGCAGATCACGGCCTACGTCAACTACGTGAGCCCGGTCCAGGGCGTGAAGGAAGTCCTCCAGAAGTCGGATCCGGAGATCGCCAACAACGAGCTGATCTTCCCGCCCGAGGAGTTCACCGCCAATTGCTCGACCCAGGTCTCCCCTCCCGGCGACCCGGCCGACGTCAAGGAAGTCGAACAGGCCTTCCAGGACGTGGTCACCGGCTGATCCCGGGCCGGCTCGAACCAACCGGAAGCTGAAAGGCGCCGACGAACAGATGAACAGAGGTTCCCTCCGATGACATCGGTTCGTCGGCGCCTGATCCCGTATGGGCTGCTCGCCCCCGGCCTGATCTGGCTGATCGTCTTCTTCGTGGTCCCCATGTACTACATGGGGGAGCTCTCGCTGAAGACGGGGTCGCTGGAGACGGGCTATCAGCTGACCTGGGCCTTCAGCAACTACGCGGACGCCGTCTCCGAGTACAGCACCCAGTTCTTCAGGGCCTTCTGGTACGCGGGCGTCGCGACGATCCTCTGCCTCCTGATCGGCTATCCGCTCGCCTACGCGATCGCCTTCAAGGCCGGCCGGTGGAAGAACCTGATGCTCTTCGGCGTGGTCGCGCCGTTCTTCACGACCTACCTGATCCGGACCATCGCCTGGAAGACCATCCTCGACGACTCCAGCCCCGTGGTCAGCTTCCTCAAGACCATCCATCTCGTGCCCTCCGACGGGCGCGTGTTGGCGACCTCGGCCGCGGTGATCGCCGGCCTGACGTACAACTTCCTGCCCTTCATGGTGCTGCCCCTCTTCGCCGCCCTCGAACGGCTCGACCGGAGACTGCTCGAGGCCAGCAAGGACCTCTACGCCTCCGCCACCAAGACCTTCCTCAAGATCACCCTGCCGATCACGA
>JAFKLL010000030.1 GCA_017304845.1 Solirubrobacterales bacterium | reverse complement strand
GTCTCTCCGTGATAGCGGCCGAGGAAGCCGAGCACCATCGGGCGGCCGGTCGCGCGGCGCATCAACTTGACGGCGGTCTCGACCACCTCGGTGCCGTTGAGGCCGAGGTCGACCCTGGTCAGCGAGGCCGGGGTGATCGCCAGCAGCTTCTCCGCCAGGGGCAGCATCAGGTCCGACGCGACCCCGTGGCTGTCCTCGTTGCCGATCCGGCGCAGCGCCTCGACCATCGGCTCGATCAGATCCTCCCGGCCCGCCCCGAGCGGGACCGAGGCCGACGAGGAGACCAGGTCGACGAAGGTGTTGCCGTCGAGGTCCTCGACCAGGTAGCCCGTCTTGGACGAGATCACCAGCGGCGCCAGGTGGGCCGAGGTGCCGGGGTAGACGAGCTCGCCCAGTCGCGCCAGCTCGGCGGCGCTCCGTGGCCCCGGCAGATCGCCGGGCACGGGCGGCAGGGGCTGCCCGGTGGGGTCGGGTTCGAGGTCCAAGGTCATCTCTCCTCTCGCATTCATCTGAGTCTAGGCCGGGTTGGTCGGGGGGAAGGAAACGAAGGGCCCGGGCAAGCCCGGGCCCTTCGTACGCGCTTAGCTACCGGCTACTCCTGACCAAGGAGCGCGCGTTTGGCGACGTCGAATACCCACGTGTTGTGGTGGACGCCGACCAAATCGTCAGCCAACGGACCGACCGCCGTGACCGGCACCATGCCGCCGGTGTGCTCGGGGGTGGTCCAGTCGACCTTGAACTTGCGGTTGGTGCCCTTGATCGTGACCGGGCCGCTGCGGGTCGGGACCTGACCCTTGGGTCCAGCGTTGTTCAGGGCCTTGTTGCTCCAGTACGGGATCGGATCGTCACCGTCGGAGTTGGTGTTGGTCTCACCCATCGGCTCGATCGTCATGCCGCCGGTCTCATGGTCGGCGAGGACGATCAGGAGCACGTTCGGGTTGGTCTGCCTGTACTCCTGGATGGCCTCGACCACCTGGTTGATGGTCTGCCCTGACTGGATCACGTTGCGCACGTCGTGCTCGTGACCGGCCGAGTCGAGATCGTCGCTCTCCATCGCGAAGAAGAACCCGTTCGGGTTGTCGTCGGCGATGTCCAGCGCCTTCTTGACCATGTCGACGACGGGCACGTAGTGCGGATCCTTCTTGTACTTGTAGCCCTTCTCGACTTCCCAGCGGCGCTTGGCACTGTCCTGGACGAGGGCCAGGACCTTGGGGCCGGTCAGCTCAGAGACCGTCTTGCGGTCGTAGGCGTACTGGTAGCCCTGGTCGATCGCCTTCTGGACCAGGTTGCCCTGGGTGCCCTCGCTGGCGTCCTCCTCGGGGACCGTGTTCGGGATCTTGCCCGGGTTGCCCTTCGGGTACCAGTAGGCCTCGTTGCCGCCCATCAGGATGTCGACCTTGTCGTTGTAGATCTCCTTCTTGGCGATCGTCGACTTCCAGTCACGGTTGATGACCGGGCCACCGAAGGAGGCCAGGGTGGCGTTGGTCACGTCGTGGTCGTTGATCAGCGCCGTGGTCTTGCCCTGCTGCTTGGCGATGTCGAGCAGAGTCGGCACCCGCTTCTTGTCCGGGCCGAGGCCCGTGTAGCCGTTGATGGTCTTCTTGCCGATCGCCCACGCGGTCGCGCCGGCGGCCGAGTCGGTCACCGCGATCGGACCGGCCGAGATCGTGTCGAGGAAGCCCGTGTAGGGCAGTGCGTCCATCGGCTGGCGTTCCTTGAGCCCGTAGAGGGCGTACTGGATGGCCGTTCGCTGCTGGATGCCCATGCCGTCTCCGCTGAGGATGATCACGCTCGTGCCCGCGGTCGGTGTATCGGCCTTGGACGAGTCACCCCTGGCGATCAGCATGACCAGCGCGAGAACCAGCGCCGCCGCGGCTGCCACCGCGACTGACTTCCTGGCTGTAAATCGCTGCATCACTGACATCGCGTACCTGCTCTCCTTCTGGAGGAATTGTTGAACAATTCGTTCATCCTACAGACTGAACCCCACCTGTCAACCCCAAAACCCCAAAACCCCGGAAATCCTGTTTGCGAACGTACGCCATGCGTATGTTTCCGCGCAGGATTTGCCCCTGTGGTGGGGCTCGGGTGGTAGTGCTGGGCCAGGCCGGGCTGGTGGCTAGTCGTCTTCGGGGCTGCCGAGCTGATGCCGGAGGCCCTTGAAGATCGGCACGCTGACGATGCCGAGCAGGACGATCACCCAGATCACGGCGGCCAGGGGCGAGATCAGCTTGCCGACCAGGCCCACGGTGACCGCGGCGATGATCACGACGATCAGCCAGCTGAAGGCGGCGGTCTCCCGTTCGACCGGGTTGCCGAGATCGAGGCCGAACCGCCGCCGCACCTCGGGTGCGCCGGAGCCCGCGGGATCGTCGCCCTCGGGCGCGGTCCAGCTCGGGTCATTCGTCGGATCGGCCATACCCGAACTCTACGTCCCCGGAACGAGAAACGCCGCCCCGAAGGACGGCGTCTCGAAAATCGTCGGCTCCGCTCGGGTCAGATGATGTAGACCGCGAGGAACACGATGATCCACATGATGTCGACGAAGTGCCAGTAGATACCGGGCACCTCGACACCGAGGTGGTCCTTCTGCTCCGGGCCGAAGTGTCCGCGGTAGGCGCGGATGTTGGCGAAGGTCAGGAGCAGCAGGCCGACGAAGACGTGGGCTCCGTGAAGGCCGGTGAGGCTGAAGAAGATCGAGCCGAAAGCACCGTCACGCGGCGTGAAGCCGATGTGGATGTACTCGTTGATCTGGATGAAGAGGAAGGTCGCGCCCAGCAGCCAGGTGGTGGTGAGACCGAGCTTGAGGCCACGGTGGTTGCCGTGCTTGATCGCCTCGAGCGCGTAGTGGATCGTGAACGAGGACGAGACCAGGACGCAGGTGTTGATGCCGGCGATCAGGACCGGGAGCTCGATGCCCTCCGGCGGCCAGGAGGCCGGGTCGGCGACCACGCGCAGGAAGAAGTACGCCGCGAAGAACGCGCCGAACAGCATGACCTCCGAGAGGATGAACAGCAGGATGCCGAGGATCGTGCGGTCGATCCGGGCGCTCTGGTGGGCCTCCGGCGGACCGTGGTGATGATCATCGACGTGCCCGTGGGCGGCGATGCTTGCGCTTTCCATCTCTATGCCTCGTTGCTTTCCGCGGTTGAATCCTCGTCGGCGGCCTCGACGGCCTCGCCTTCGGCCACGACCGCGGCGACAGCCTGCGGCGGGCGGCCGGCCTCGTGGTGAGACACCGGCTTGTCAGTGATCTCGCGCACCCGGCCGACCAGATCATCCTGGAGCCAGTGCGACTCCTCCCCACTCAGGGTGGAGATCAGGATGTCGTCGACGCGGTAGTGCTCGATCGCGTTCTTGACGGCATCGAACGGATCGGGGCTCATCGGCTGGCCGGTCGCGTCGATGTCCGCGTGGTAGAGCTTCGCCAGCAGGCTGGCCAGGTTTCGGGCCACGGTCGACTCGGAGACGTCGTCGGCCGCCGGGGCCACGATCGTGTAGCGGTGCGGGCGCTGATCGGAACGATCGAGCAGCCGCTCCTGCAGATCCGGGCTGGTCAGGGTCCGGTTGGCCACTACCAGGGTGTGGATCACGTTCTGGCTGATCGAGTCCTCCTCGATCCGCACGGGGATGTGCGTGATCTCGGTGACGTCGCCGTAGGTGATCTCAGCCCAGGAGAGCAGGTCGCGACGGGTCAGGCCGAAACGGAAATCGTAGGTGCAGGAGAGCAGCACCTCGCTCGGGCGGTGGCTGCGGATCGCGTCACCGAGGGCCAGGTCGTACTCGGGGTCGAGCACTTCGCCGATCGCCTCGATGCCGAACTCGTCCAGCACCGCCAGGGTCACGTCGACCCGGGCCCGCGCCGCCTCGGCCGCCTCTTCGGGGGCGAAGAGCTGACCGACGGAGGGCTGGTTCTGCGGGGCGACGACCACCACGTAGGAGGCATCCACCGCCTTCTCGCGGGCCGCCTGCAGCAGCTTGCGGCCGCCGGCGACCTCGTTCAGGAAGATGAGGAGAGGTTTGCTCATGAGGGTGCGGTGACGGTGGTCGGCTTGGGCTCGGGCACTTCGAGTTCCTCCCCGCCCATGATGGCGTGGCGGGCGCCCGGGGTGCCGTACTCGTACGGACCGCCGACGACCCTCGGGATCTCATCGAAGTTGAACACCGGCGGCGGCGAGGTGACCTGCCACTCGATGGAGTTCGCGCGCCAGGGGTTGTTGCCGGCCTTCGGGCCGAACCGCCAGCTGACGATCATGTTGTAGAGGAACACCAGCTGGACCGCGCCCAGGATGAAGGCGAAGATCGAGATGACCAGGTTCCAGTCACCGTACTGAGAGGCGTAGTCCGCGACGCGTCGCGGCATGCCGTCCATGCCGACCCAGTGCATCGGGATGAAGGTGCCCCAGGTGCCGATGACCGTGCCCCAGAAGTGGACCCGGCCGAGGCGCTCGTCGTACATGCGCCCGGTCATCTTCGGGAACCAGTGGTAGATGCCCGCGAAGATCGTGAACACCGAGCCGCCGAACAGCACGAAGTGGATGTGGGCGACCACGAAGTAGGTGTCCGAGACGTGGATGTCGATCGGGATCATGCCGAGCATGACGCCGGAGATGCCGCCGATCGTGAAGGTCACGATGAAGGCGAGCGAGAACAACATCGCCGTCGAATACGTGTGGATCTTGCCGTAGAACAGCGTTCCCAACCATGAGAAGACCTTGATGCCGGTCGGCACCGCGATCAACATGGTCGTGATCATGATCGGCACGCGCAGCCAGCTGAACATGCCGGCGACGAACATGTGGTGGGCCCACACGGAGTAGGACAGCACCACGATGCCGATCAGGGCGAGCGCCATGAGCCGGTAGCCGAAGACCGGCTTTCGGGCATGGGTCGAGATGATCTCGGAGATGATCCCGAAGCCGGGCAACATCATGATGTAGACGGCTGGGTGCGAATAGAACCAGAAGATGTGCTGGTAGGAGATGACGTCGCCACCCTGGAGGAAGTTGAAGAAGTTCATCCCCAGGATGCGGTCGAAGAAGACCATGAACTGGGCGCCCGCGATGAACGGGGTAGCACCGACCACGAGCAGCGAGGTCGAGAGGTTGGCCCAGACCAGCAGCGGCATCCGCCACAGGTTCATGCCCGGCGCGCGCATCGTGATGATGGTGACCAGGAAGTTGAGTGCCGTCGCGATCGACGACGCACCGGCGAACTGCACGCCGATGTTGAAGAAGGATTGGCCCAATGGCGCGCCCGTGGACAACGGCGCGTAGCCCGTCCAACCGGCGTCGAAGGAGCCGCCCGGAGCGAGGAAGCTGCTCAGGAAGATGATGCCGGCGATCGGCAGCAGCCAGAACGACAGCGCGTTGAGACGCGGGAAGGCCATGTCCGGCGCGCCGATCATCAGCGGCAGGACGTAGTTGGCCAGGCCGGCGAAGACCGGGATGATGAACAGGAAGATCATCACCACGGCATGCGTCGAGAACAGGCCGTTGAAGGTGTTGGCCGCGACGATCTGCGAACCGGGCTGGGCGAGCTCGGCTCGCATCAACAGGGCGAGCAGGCCGCCGATCAGGAAGAAGAACAGGGTGGTGACGACGTACTGGGTGCCGATCACCTTGTGGTCGGTGTTGAACTTGAAGTAGTCCTGCCACTTGGTGGCGCCGTGACCGGAATGGTCCTCGGGGACCGTCGGCTTGCCGGCGGCCCAACGGAACCAGTAGTCGAAGGCGCCGAAGCCGATCAGGAATCCGAACGGAGCCGTGATCAGAGGAACGATCACATGCGGGTAGCCGGTCTGCTCGGTCTGAAAGACGTCAAGTCCGGAGATCGCGCGCAGGGCGACGACCAGACCGAAGCCGAACGCCGCACCGATGATGGTGCCGATCGCGCCCCGATACCAACCCGGTTGCCTGATTGCCACTGCCATTTACTTGACCTCCATAATTACTGTTCGGGGCGAAGACGTCACTCTTCGATGACTCCGCTGCCTTCGATGCCGCCGGACTTCTCTTCGTTCTGCTTCTGAGTCTCGTAGAACTGGTCCTTGGTCAGCAACAAGTCCTCCGGCACTTCCTGACTCTGCTTCTTGATCCAGGCCTGGTAGTCGGCTTCCGACTCGACGACGACCGTGGCTCGCATGGTCGTGTGGCCGATGCCGCAGAGCTCGGTGCAGATCAGCTGGTAACGGCCGATCTTGTCCGGGGTGACCACCACGTCGGTGGAGAGCCCGGGGACGGCGTCCTTCTTGATGCGCCACTCGGGCACCCAGAAGGAGTGGATGACGTCCTGAGCCTGAAGATCGAAGATCACCTGGCGGTCGACGGGAACGTGAAGCTCACCCTCGGACCACTTGTTGCCCTCCTCCGGGTAACCGAAGGTCCAGGCGAACTGCTGGGCGTACACGTTGACGTGCATGGCGTCCGCGTCGGTCTTCTCGACGTCGTTGAGGACGGCCCACGAGTAACCGGCGAGGCCGAGCACGATGATGACCGGGATGATCGTCCAGATGATCTCGAGCCTGGTGTTGCCGTGGATCGGCAGGCCGTCGCCCTCGTCGCCGGGCTTGGCGCGCCACTTGATCAGGGCGTAGCCGAGCGCGACGCAGACGATCGCGAAGATGAACGACGAGAGGACGATCGTGACGTCCATCAACGTGTCGATCGGCTTGGCTGCGGTGGAGGCTTCACCACCGAACCAGTCGAACTGGAGCAGGATCACGGACTGGATTACGCCGAGCACGATGACGGCGAGCACCATTTTCAAAATCGGGAGACGAGTCATGGGGCGAGGGCCATTCTAATGAAGCCGGGGACGAAAGCTCCGTGACCCCTCACGGACTCACCGCGACACGCCGGACTTCGCCTGCTGATGCGGAAATCACGTCCCGTGCGACACCCTGCCAACTCCAATTCCTATCGGCGGACTCGGCAATGTTTCGGCCGATCCGGGCGCGTTCGGCCTCCGGCAGGGACAGCCAACGATCGACCTTCTCGGCGAGATCCCCGACCGCGCCGGCGCCCAGAGGCAGACCGATCAGGTCCTTCACCTCGGGAACTTCCCGGGCGAGAGTGGCCGTGACCTCGGCCAGGCCGGAATGCTCGGCGCAGACCGGGAGCACGCCGGAGGCGGCCGCCTCGGCCGCAACCATGCCGAAGGCCTCGGGGAAGGTGCTGGGCACGATCATCGAGTCGGCGGCCGGCTCCACGGCGGCCACCTCGTCGTGCTCGAGCCGCCCGGCGAAGGAGATCGAGCCCGCCGCGGCGAGCCCCGCCTCCACATATCCCTCCGGGGGCGAGTCGAAGAAGGCCGACAGGTATTCGAGCGGCGCCTCCTCCCCACCCTCGAGGCCACGACCAACCTCCGCGATCGCGCGGGCCGAGTCGAGATCGCCGTCGGTGACCGCGGTGACCAGGGCCCGCAGCCCCATCTCGTAGCCGCCGAAGCCGACCAGCATCAGACGGGCGCCCGGGTTGGCCGCGTGGATCAGCGGCCAGGCGGCGACGATCAGGTCCACGCCCTTCGAGACGATCAGCTTGCCGACGAAGATCACCCGCGGCCCCGGCGCCGCGGCGAACTCGGTCAGCGCGGCCACCGCCTCGTCCGCGTCACGGCCGAAGGTGGCGCTGGGCGGCTCGGCCGCGATCCGGTCCCGCAGAGCGAGGATCCGACCGGGACGCTCCTCCCGAGCCAGCGGGGCGAAGGCGGCCGTGTCGACCCCGGGAGGCCCGAAGCCGGTCTTCTCCTCCAGGCCGATGCCCGGGATCGCCGCCCACATCGAGGCGGCGGTGTGCTCGGAGCCGACCAGCACCGAGGCGGCGGGCTCGAGCCCCTCCTCGGCCCAGGGGACGAACCTGGGGTTGGGCTTGATCGTGTACTCGAGATCGGAGCCGTGGTTCTTGACCGCGTACGGCCTGACCCCGGCCCGGGCGAAGATCACCGGACCCATGATCAGATGGTTCGCCAGGGCCGCGTCGGCGCCGCCGATCCGCTCCTGGACCGCGCGGACCGCCGCCACGTTGGCCGCCACGTAGCGCTCGATCTCGTCGTCGCTGAGACGCGGGAAGGCTCGAGCCTCGAAGCCTTCGTACGGGTCCTCCACATACACGGGGAGCAGAGTGCCGATCGGCGGGCGGTACACGGTGACGGACCCGGAGCCGGGGGTGGCCCGGAGAGACTCGACCGCGAGCTCGCCGATCTCGGCCCCGTCGGCTTCGGGCCAGGTCCCGACCGCGTCGACCCAGTCGAGCCGTTCCGCGTCACGATCCTGGCAGAGCAGGTGGACGTCGTGCCCGAGGCCGGCCAGGGCGCGGGCGAGGTTGGCGTTGTAGATGTTGCTTCCGGTCCCGCGCAGCAGGTAGCCGTGAAAGATGAGGATCTTCATTTCTTGGATATTCTCCCGTCTCATGAGCAACGAGAGTGCCACCACCGAACCGATCTTCCGCCTGCGCGCTGCCGCTTCCGGCCGTGAGGCCATCGCCCCCGTGAGCGACGGGGTCGTCTACCGCGACGCCGAGACGGGCGAGGAGCTCGAGCCGGTGGCCGCCGTGCTCCCCTCGGGCGACGGCGTCTCCCGCCTCCCCCGCACCCCGGTCAACCTGCGAGTCTGCCGCCGCTGCGAGCAGCTCACCCCCCGTGACCTCGCCAACTGCGAGTTCTGCGGGCTGCCCGCGTAGCCACCGAGCAGAGCCGGCCCATCCGTCAGCGGATGTCCTGGGCCGGCGGGTTTCCGTGGAGTCCCGGCTGTAGCCGGGACTCTTTTATTTAGCCACGACAGTGGCCGTGTACAGGAGCCGGCTGCCGCTGTAGTAGCAGCCGTACCGCTTGACCGAGCCCACCTTCTGCTGCGGATGGGACTTCTGCAGCGCCTCGTTCGGATTGTCGGCGCTGTCGGTCCCGATCACGCACTGCTTCGGTCCACGGCTCCCGCGCCAGGTGTTGTTCTTCTGGGCGCGGGCGCAGCGGGCCGGATCGATCGTGTCGCCGGTGTCCGCGGCATCGCAGGCATGCGGAACCCAGAAGGCCGGGGCCCAGGTCGGGATGGTCAGCGCGACGATGTCGTTGTGGATCACGTTCAGCGGCCGACTCAGGGCGAAGCGCACGGTCGTCCCGAAGTAGCGGTTGAGCTCCTCGAGCGGGCTCTGCCGCACCAGCTTGTAGCGCGGCGGCCCCTTCTTCCTCTTCTGAACCTGCCGGATCACCGAGATCCGGGCCTTCGAGGGCTTCCCGAACAGCCGGTTGAAGTACGGCATCTGGGCCTGCCCGTAGCGCTTGCTGGTCTTTCGGATCGGCTGCGAGAGCGAGATCGACCAGGAGATCACCTTGCCTCGACGGTAGGGAACGACGAAGCTCTTGCCGCCGGCCCCCTTCTGGAAGACCTGGTAGGCGGTGATGTTCCCCTCGGCGAAGCAGGTCCGGCCCGAGGCCGCGATCCCGCAGTTCGGGGTCACCTTGTTCTTGTTGGCGCCGAGCACGATCCGGTGCTTGGTTCCGGCCGCGTCGGACGGTTCCAGCTGCCCGGTCAGGCAGAGGCAGATGAGCAGCCCCAGTAGGGCGATGAACGAGCCGCCGGCTCGGAAGGCCCGGCGGCTCACGTTGTTGTGAGAGCTGATGGGCATATGAGAAGCAACACCGAGGCTACGCCCCCGTTGCGGAAGTTCAAGTCCTGATCAGGTCCGGGAAATACCGCCCGGAGGGCTACTTGCCGACGACGGTCGCCGAGTAGAGCAGGACGTTGGCGCCGTAGTAGCAGCGGTAGCGCTTGATCGAATCGACGATCTGCTGGGGGCGGGACTTGGCCAGCGGTTCGTTCGGTTCGAGCGTCTCGCGGTCGACGCCAAGCTCGCACTCGTCCTTGCCCTGGGGCACCCGGCTGGCCCGCCAGGTGTACTTGGCGGCGAACCGCTCGCACTGGTCGGGGTCACGGATCCCGTAATCGAGGTTGTCGCAGGCGCGCGGCTTCCAGATGGCGGGGATCCAGGTCGGCGTGGTCAGGGCGACGATCTGGCCCTTGATCACGTTCAGGGGCTGTTCCAGGGCGAAGTGGGCCGTGGTGCCGAAGTAGGGGTTGAGCGTGATCAGCGGGCTCTGGCGGACCATCTTGTACCGGGGACCGCCCTTCTTCTTTTTCTCGACCTGGCGCAGGACCGCGATCCGCGCCTGGGAGGTGGTGGTCCCGAAGTAGAGCCCGAAGGTCGGGAGCTGCGCCGGCTGGGTCTGCCCGTTGTACTCGACGTCACGGCGGGTCACGTCGGCCAGGGAGATGGCCCAGGCGACGACCTTGCCGTCGAAGGGAACCACGAAGTTCCGGCCGGCGGTCTTGCCGGAGAGCGACTGGAACCCGGTCATCTTGCCCTCCACCGTGCACTGCCGGGTGAAGTCCCGGCCACAGTTGGGCTTGAGCGATTCGAGGTTCTTGGCCCCGAGGTCGGCCCGCTTCGTGGAAGCGGCCTGAGCCGGTGTCGAGACGACACCCGCGAACAGTGCCGCGAGGCCGATCAGGAGCAGGGAGATCCGGGCGGCGGTGGCGCCGTCTTGTCTGAGGGGGGAGCGGAGCATCGAATACTGGAACACGGTCAGGTACCGCAATGTTTCGCTCCGGGGCCCTGTGACAGGCCTCCGGACTGGTCTTCTACTTGTACCGGTATGTGATCCGGCCGCGGGTCAGGTCGTACGGAGAAAGTTCGATCTTGACTCGGTCACCAGGCAGGATGCGGATGTAGTGGCGTCGCATCTTGCCGGAGATGTGTCCGAGCACCTCGTGATCGTTGTCCAGCTTGACCCGGAACATCGTATTCGGGAGGGCTTCGGTGATCTCGCCCTCCATCTCAATCTTTTCTTCTTTAGCCATGCGCGGTTCAGGCTACTACTCACTCGGCTCGGAGGAAGCTCCGGGCATGCTCTACAGCTTCGGTTGCATCGTGGATCTCACCTGAGTAGCGGGCCGCGGCCAGTTCCGCCATCACCGCTCCGAGCCGTGGACCGCGTGCGATGCCCAGCTCGGTGGCCAGTTCGTCGCCGGGCAGGAACTGGCCCGGACGGCCATCCCTGGCCCAGTCGAGCCCGTGACCGACCATCTGGCGGGCGAGCTCGAGATGGCCGGCGACCATCTCCTCCCCCGCGATCGTCGCCGTCCCCCGGGCGGCCAGCCGGTCGGCGACCGTGAGCAACGTCACATCGATCTGGACCGGGTCGGTGCGGTCCAGGTAGTCGTAGACCTGCCGCCGGTCGAGCGGCATCGAGGGCACCATGAACCCGAGCACGAGGTGGTGGCGCGTGAGATCGGCCAGGTAGGAGATCAGGCGGCGGCTGGCCCGCAGCGCCTTGAACCGCTCCTTGATCCGCTCCGCCCCGGCCTCGTCATGCCCCCGGAAGGAGACGAAGCCGTCCCCCTCGCTGCGGGTCTCCGGCTTGGCGACGTCATGGAACAGGGCCCCCAGCCTGAGCGCGGTGGCCCGTGTCGCCCCGTCGGCCAGGGGCTGGGAGAGGAAATCGGACACCTCGACCGCCCGGTCGCCGGTGAACGCCTCGAGGTCGGACTCGATCCTCAGCATCCCCTCGACCACCTCCATCGTGTGGCCGTAGACGTCGAGATGGTGGTTCGGCCCCTGGATCACCCCGTGGAGCGCCCCGATCTCGGGCAGCACCGAATCGAACAGCCCGAGCCGGTCCATCGCCTCCAGGCCGGCCAGGGGGTCCCGAGCCCCGATCAGAAGCACCAGCTCGGCCAGGATCCGCTCCCCGGCGGGCGACGCCGCCTCCGGCGCCGACTCACGGGCGAGCTCCATGGTCTCCGGGTCGATCCGCCAGCCGAACTGGGCGACCAGGCGCGCGGCCCGCATCAGCCGCAGCGGATCGTCGCTGAACGAGGTCGGCCCGCAGGCCCGGATCAGGCCGACTCCGAGGTCTTCCAGGCCCCCGAGCGGGTCGACGGCGGCCCCGTCCTCGAACGAGACGGCCACGGCGCCGACCGTGAAGTCGCGCAGGCCGAGATCCACTTCGATCCGGCCGCCGGGGTCACGCAGCGCGGCGACATCGACCTGCCACCCGTCCTCGCGATCCTTCGCCCGCCAGGCCGGGAACTCCTCGGACAGCTCGAAGGCGACCCCGCCGAGGGCGGCGGCGATCGCCTTTGCCGGCCCCTTCGGGTCGCCGACCACGGCCAGGTCCAGGTCGTTCAGCTCCCGGCCGAGCGCGACGTCGCGGACCGCGCCACCGACCAGCCATGCCGGGGTCCCGGCCAGCACCTGCCGGACCTGCTCCACCCGGGGCACGGCCATGGCCCGGGCACCGAGCGTCTCCCGGTCCAAGGGCTCAGCCCGCCTGGGCGCCCAGGCCCACTCGCGGAACCCGCGGGGAGATGCCGCAGGTCACCTCGTAATTGATCGTGTCGAGCGGGATCGCCACCTGCTCGGCCAGGATCGCTTCCTCGCCCTGACTGCCGATCAGCGTCACCTCGTCACCGACCCGCACCGTGGAATCGGGGCCGAGATCGACCGTGATGTTGTCCATCGAGACGGTGCCGCTGATCGGGTAGCGGCGGCCGCCGATCAGCACCTCGCCCCGGTTCGAGAGCCCGCGCCTGACCCCGTCTCCGTACCCGACCGGGACCGCCGCGACCCGGGTCGGGGCCTCGGCCTGCCAGGTCCGGCCGTAGCCGGCGCTCATCCCGGGCTCGAAGTCGCGGACGGAGGCGACCCAGGAGTGGAACGAGAGGACCGGCCGCAGGTTGTGGTCGGCCGGGTCGTTGCCGAACGGGTCCATGCCGTAGATCGCGACGCCGGGCCGGACCAGGTCGAAATGGCAGGCCTCGTCGCCGATCAGGGCGGCGCTGTTGGCGGCGTGGAGCTTGACCTCCGGGAACTCGCGCCGGGCCCGCTCGCCCAACTCGGCCAGGCGGTCGCGCTGGAGGTCGCGGAAAGAGGTGTCCTCCTCGTCGGCGGTGGCGAAGTGGGTCCAGATCGCGGCCAGCCTCAGGTTGGGATGCGTCGCGGCGGTCCGGGCCAGTTCCAGGACCTGCTCCGGGTCGGGCGTGCCGAGCCGGCCCATGCCGGTGTCGTACTTGACGTGGACGCCGACCACCAGGCCGGCGGCCTGGGCCTGCTCGGCAAGGGTGGCGATGAAGCCCGGGTCCCAGGCGGCGACGTCGGCGCCGGCCGAGATCGCCATCTCGATCTCGCCGGGCGCCAGGGCGCCGACCACCAGGAGCGGGATATCCGGGGCGACGCTGCGGACCAGCACGGCCTCCTTCGCGGTGGCGACCGCGATCCGGTCGGCTCCGGCCTCCGCCACCGCGCCCACGCAGTGGAGGGCGCCGTGGCCGTAGGCGTCGGCCTTGAGGACGGGGCAGAGTTCGACGTCCTCGGCGAGACGGGACTTCAGCTCACGGACGTTGTGCCGCAGTGCGGCGAGATCGATCCGGGCCTCTGCCCGCTCGTACATCAGGCGCCCGTGAGGGCAGCCAGGACGTCGACTCGGGTGACAACGCCAACCAGTCGGCCCTCATCGTCGACTACGGGCAGGCGATTGTGCTTCTTCTCGGAGATCAGGCGACCGGCGTGCTCGGCCGGTTCGTCGGGGCCGACCGTGATCGGGTCGGAGGACATCATGTCGGCCGCGGTCGAGGCGAATGCCTTCTTCGCGCGCTCTTCCCAGTGCTTGGTCGACTCGAGGAAGACGATCCCGCCCATGATGTTCACGTAGTGCGGAAGGTGGAAGTCCTCCTCCTCGTCGGAGATGACGAGATCGGACTCGGTGACGATGCCGACCACCTTGCGGGTCTCGTCGACCACCGGCACACCGGGCAGGTCGTGGGTCTGGAGAACCTCGATCACCTTGCGGACGTCATCGTCCGGCGAGACGGTGGCAGGCTCACGGTCCATGATTTCGGCGACGGTCGGCATCGGCGGCAGATTATTCCATCGGGGCCATGGCTCGCGGGATCGCCCTGATCACGTCGGAGGCGATCACCCCGTCCGGGTTGCCGACCTCGCTGCCGGCGATGTGTCCGGCGACGGCGTGGGCGAAGACCGCGGCGGCGGCCGCCTCGAACGAATCTAGCCCCCGGGCGAGAAAGGCCCCCACCACTCCGGCGAGCACGTCGCCCGTGCCGGCGGTGGCCAGCGCCGGGGCCGGCATCGTGTTGATCGCGACCCGGGTCCCGTCGGTGACGATCGTGTCGTCGCCCTTGAGCACGACAACGGCGCGCGTGCGGCTGACCAGCTCGCGAGCCGAGGCCAGCCGGTGGGCCTGGACCTCTGACGAGCTCTTGCCGAGCAGGCGCCCGGCCTCCCCGACATGCGGGGTGATCACCGTCTTGCCGTAACGGAAGTTGAGCGAGGACGGGTCGTTGGCGATCGCGCCGAGCCCGTCGGCGTCGATGACCAGCGGCGCCGTCACGGCGGCGGCCAGCTCCCGGGCCAGGGCGCCGGCGCCCTTGGTGCGACCGATCCCTGAGCCGAGCACCACGGCGGCCGCTCCTTCGAGGTGGGAGAGCACCTCCTGCGGCTGATCCGAGCCGAAGGTCCGGCCTTCGCCGATCCCCTTGGTCATCACCTCGGTCAGCTTCGCCTCGAAGATGTCCTCCAGGCCGCCCGGGACGGCCGCGGTCGCGTATCCCGCGCCGGCCCGGATCGATGCCTCGGCCGCGAGGCAGACCGCTCCGGTCAGCCCGGGCGACCCGCCGACGATCGAGACCCGGCCGGAGGTGAACTTGTTCGAGGCCGACTCGCGCCGGGGCAGCAGCGAGAGGACGCCCGGCCCGATCACGGCCCCCGCCTTGGGCGAAGGAGCCTCCTCGGGGATCCCGATCGGCACCACCTCGACCTCGCCGCAGAGGTGTTTTCCGGGCGCGATCAGGTGGCCGAGCTTGCGGCCGTGGAAGGTCACGGTGCGGGTCGTCTCGATCGCGGCCCCGGAAGCCTCCCCGGTCGACGCGTCGACCCCGGAGGGCACGTCGCAGGCCACGACCGGGAGGTCGGAGGCGTTGATCGCCTCGATCGCGCCCTTGACCGGGTCGCGGGGCTCCCCGGCGAAGCCGGTGCCCAGCATCGCGTCGATCACGATCCCTTCCAGGGCCGAGGAGGAGAGCTCCGGCGCCAGCTGGCTCGCGTCCTCGGGCAGCAGCTTCAGGTTGGCCTGCGCGTCCGGGCTCAGTTCGTCGCCCGGCCAGAGCAGGACGACCCGGACCCGGAAGCCCGACTCGAGCAGGTGCCGAGCGGCGACGAGCCCGTCACCGCCGTTGTTGCCCTTGCCGCAGACGACCGTGATCGGCCCGCCCGCGGCCAGGTCGGCGGCGGCCCGGGCGAGGCCGCGCCCGGCGGGCTCCATCAACTCCAGCGAGGGAATGCCCGCCTGCTCGATCGCCCAGCGGTCCGCGGCCGCCATCTCGGCGGCGTCGTAGACGGGGTCGAGCCAGGGCTCCATCAGACCGCCTCCGCGATCGCGACGGCGCCGGCCATCTCGCGGGCGTGGGTGAGGCTCACCTTCACCCCGAGGCCGCGGCTCTCGGCCTCGTCGAGGGCCTCGCCGTGAAGCCTGATGCTCGGCGCCGGGTCCGCGTCGGTGCCGGGCACCACCTCGATCTCACGGAGCCTGGTGCCGGGGCCGAGGCCGAGGGCCTTCACCACCGCCTCCTTTGCAGCGAAGCGGGCCGCCAGATGGCGGCCCGGGCGTCCTCGCTCGGATGAGTACCGAAGCTCCGCCTCGGTGAAGAGGCGGTCGGCGAGGCGGGGATGGCGATCGAGGGCCCGTTCCACACGGGCGACCTCGATCAGATCCATCCCCACCCCGGCCGTCATCTCGTCTCGCCTCCCGCTACTCCTGGAGGCCGAGGTTGAACTCGAACGACTTGTCCTCGTCGCCCGAGCCGGCCGCCACGTAGGCGAACTTCTTGATGACGTCCGCGATCTGCTGGGCATCCGGGTCGCCGGCGCCGGCGTTGACCACCAGCTTGGCGATGTTGGCCGGGTCGGCGAACATGTCGAGCCCCTCGCCGGAGATCGACGCGTCGGCGGCCTTGTAGGCGTCGGAGTCGGCCAGGGTCGGGCCCTGTCCGGTCAGCGCGGTCAGGGAGGCCTTCATGCCGATGCCGATGACCATCCGGTCACCCTTGACGCCGACCACGACCGGGCGGCCGGGCAGCTCCCTGGTGGACACGCGGAAGCCGGCGACTCCGCCGGGCAGCGGGCGGACGCTGGCGTCACCGGCCAGCGAGATCAGCGACGAGATGCCGCGCAGCGAGCTCTCGATCGGCTTGATGTCCGAGCTGGTCGCGACGAGCGCGCCGCCGATGGTCCGCTCCGAGTTGCCGTTGACGAAGAACGCCACGGTCTCGAGGGACTCGACGATGCCCTTGATGTCGATCTGGCCGGAGGACTCGTTGATCATCTGGTCGATGTCACCGGGCTTGAGGACCCCGGGGATGCCTTCCTGGTTGAGGGCGTCGAGGATCTTGGTGGCGTTGCCGCCGACGTCACCGGAGCCGGTGGCGAAGATCGAGTCGGCCGGGAAGGTCTTGATCACGCCCGACGGATCGCCGCTCTGGAGATCCGAGCCGGCGTTCGAGTAGCCCTGGACCGAGATCTCGTTCGACTCGGGCACGAGGCTGGCGATGCTGCCGGTGTCCTCGAGCTGGTAGCCGAGGGCGGAGAGCAGGCCGCTGAAGTCGTAGCCCTGCTCCTTGACGGACTCGAGGTACGGGTCGTTCGAGGTGAAGACGGTCGCGAGGGCCCCGTCAGCGGCGTGATCGGCGACGTCGGAGAACGCCTTGGCGTCGGCCAGGTTGTCGCCCTTGGAGGCGTCGACCGCGGCCTTGAACTCGGCTTCGGAGGAACCGGCGACCACATTGTCGTCGACGATGCCGACGGCCGAGCCGTCGCTGGTGATCTTGTACGAGAAGCCCTCGTACTCGCCATCCTTGGATCCGCCCTCGTCCTCGGCCTGCTTGTCGATGAACGACTGCGCGGCGTCGGTGTCGGAGGTCTGGATGATGACGCCGAACTTGTCCTCGTCCTCGGACGGGTCGAAGCTCGTGATCCCGGAGTTGTCCGGCACCACGTCGGAGGCGAGGGTCGACGGATCGAAGTCGACGAAGGCGGCGGCGTTGTCGCCGAGCCACGGCTTGATGTCGGCGTCGAAGTCGATCTCGGAACCACCGGACGTGCTGATGCCGTCCTTGATCAGGTCGCCGAGGTTGGCGCCGACGAGCTTCTCGGTGATCGAATCGATGTTGGCGGCGACGTCGCTGTCGGGCTGGACGGCGCCCTCGACGAAGACCGGGGTGTCAGCCGGGGCGTACTTGGCGAGCTCCGAGACTGACGAGTCGTCAGAGCCGCCACCGCAGGCGCTCAGGGCGAAGGCCGCGAGCCCGGTGGCGAGGACGGAGGGGATTGTGAATCTCTTGAATTGACTGGGCATGGCCCGGATCCTACCGGCGGGCCTTGCGAAGTCCTTGCGATCCCCGCAGGAGCCCGCGAGATGCACTTTGACGCCACATAGCGCACCGAATCTACATCTCGCGCCCTGGAGGCTTCTTAGACCAGGCCTAGCTCTCGGGCTATGCGATCGACTGCGGCGGCCGGGTCGGGTGCGACCTGCTGGTAGCCGAGGCGCCTCACACGTAGTCCCTTGGACTCGAGATGCCGCTGTTTGGCGAGATCGGCCGAGCGCGCCATCGGGTCGCTGTGGAAGCCCGCGCCATCCAGCTCGAGGACGAATCCGTGATCGGGCCAGTAGGCGTCGACCTCGTATCCGTGGACTTTCTCGTTCACCTTCGGCCGATCGAATCCCCGTTCGACCCAGGCCAGCAGGAACAGCCCTTCCAGCACCGACCTGATCCGTTTCAGCTCCGGAACCCATAGCGAGAGCAGCGGGCGCAGCTTCTTCGCCCCGCGCCGCCCGAGGACGCGCCGGTAGCAGTAGGCGACGTCACGATGCCCGAACAGCCCGAGGCGACATGCCTCGAGGAAAGCGAAGCGGAGCTCGCGCTCAGAGGCCTCGACGGCAAGATCGATCAGAGCGAGAGCCACCCTGGTCAGCCTCAGGCCATCCTTGACGCGAACCTCACCGGGCTCGAACTGGCGGGCCACCGTCCTGACCCTGGTCCGCCTGAACGCTGGTGAGAGCCCCGTCCGTACCGTGGCGCGACCGTCGTGGACAGCGACTTCGATCAGACGAGGAATCCGAGACCTGACCTGAGTGATCCCCCATGCTTCGCAGGCGCTTCGTCCGGTCAAGGCCGAGCCGGGACCGGCGGCCGCCAGCGCCGCGCGCCAGGCAGCCTCCGGAGTCTCGATATCCCGCCCATACGAATAGACACCGCGCAATACGAGAACGAGCCGCCGGCCCCGGCACCAGTTCTTGATCCTTGGCTCACCGAACCCGAGAGCCATCAGCTCCGATCGTCCGGCCACGAACCAATGCCGGGACATGAAGTCCTGAAGCTCTACGAGCTGCGTCTCCGACAGCGCCTCTGAACGGCCTGAGTCCACCCCGCCAGCCTGGCGTCGATCGCCTCACAGGTGGCACGCAGACTGCAACGATTGAAGAACGAGCCCGCGAGGTGCGGATCGGGTGCGCTATGTGGCGCGAATCTGCATCTCGCGGGCTCTATTCGACGGTGACGGTCTTGGCCAGGTTCCTGGGCTGATCCACGTTCAGGCCGTTGAGTCTGGCCACGTGGTAGGCGAGGAGCTGGAGGGGGAGGATCGCGACCAGAGGCTGGAGGACCCAGTCGGTGCGGGGCACGGCGATCGTCTCCTCCGAGACCCGGGGGACGCGGTCGTCGCCCTCGGTCGCGACCGCGATCACGTCGGCGCCGCGAGCCTTGACCTCCTCCATGTTGGAGAGGACCTTGTCGAGGATCGGGCTGTCGGTGGCGACGCAGACCACCGGGGTCGACTCGTCGAGCAGGGCGATCGGGCCGTGCTTCATCTCGCCGGCCGCGTAGGCGTCGGTCGGGATGTAGCTGACCTCCTTCAACTTCAACGCGCCCTCGAGGCAGACCGGGAGGCCGATGTGACGGCCCAGGAAGAGGAAGAAGCTCTGGTCGTAATGCCGCTTGGCGATCTCCAACATCCGTTCGGACTCGGAGTCGATCGTCGCCTCCATCTTGTCCGGGATCGCCTTCATCTCGGCGACCAGGCGGCGCACCTCGCCCTCGTCGAGGGTTCCGCGCAGCTCGGCCAGACGCAGCGCCACCAGGTACATGGCCGCCACCTGGGCGACGAAGGTCTTGGTCGCGGCGACGCCGATCTCGAGGCCGGCCCGGGTGTAGAGCACGGCGTCGGAATCCCGGGTCGCCTGGCTGCCCATGATGTTGGTGATCGCGAGAACCGTGGCGCCGCGCTCGCGGGCCAGGCGCATCGCGGCCAGGGTGTCGGCGGTCTCGCCCGACTGGGTGATGCCGATCACCAGGTCGCCCTCGCCGATCACCGGGTCGCGATAGCGGAACTCGGAGGCGATGTCCATCTCGACCGGGATCCGAGCCCAGCGCTCGATCGCGTAACGGCCGACCAGGCCGGCGTGGTAGCTGGTGCCGCAGGCGACGATCACGATCCGGCGGACGCCGGCCAGGAACTCGTCGCTCAGGTCCACGTCGGAGAGATCGACCCCGTCGTCATGGGGCATGCGGTCGAGGATGGTCTCCGCGATCGCCTCGGGCTGCTCGTGGATCTCCTTCATCATGAAGGTGTCGTAGCCGCCCTTCTCGGCCGCCTCCTCGTCGCCCTCGACCTCTTCGGGGGCGCGCTCGACGGGCGTCCCGTCAGCCTCGGTGACGGTGATCCCTTCCGGGGTGAGGGTGACGATCTCGCCGTTCTCGATCGTGACCATCGTGCGGGTCTGGGCCATGAAGGCCGGGATCGCGGAGGCGATGAAGTTCTCGCCCTCGCCGACCCCGACCACGAGCGGCGTCTCCTTGCGGGCGCCGACCAGGACGCCGGGGGCCTCCACATGCATGGCGACGATCGAGTAGTGGCCGCGCAGCTCGGCGTAGGCCTTCCGGACCGCCTCGGTCAGGTCGCCGTCGAAGTAGCGGGCGATCAGGTGGGCGACAACCTCGGCGTCGGTCTCGGAGCTGAAGGTGCGACCCTCGGCCTCGAGCTCGGCCCGCAGGTCCGCGTGGTTCTCGACGATGCCGTTGAGGACGATCTGGACCTCGCCGGAATCGTCGGCGTGGGGATGCGCGTTCTCGACGGTGACCCGGCCGTGGGTCGCCCAGCGCGTGTGGGCGATGCCGGTGAAGCCGCCCTCCGCGCCCTCGGCGGGCAGGCCGGCGGCCTCCAAGGCGCCGCGCAACTCGGCCAGATTGCCGACCGCGCGCACCTTCTCGACCCCGCCGGGCAGCAGCATCGCCACCCCGGCCGAGTCATACCCGCGGTATTCCAGTTTCTCCAAACCGGCGACCAGGATCGCCTCGGCCGGCCGATGGCCGACGTATCCGATGATTCCGCACATGAGCGGTGAATCGTACTGAGACGGTCAGCCGAGCTCGGTGCGCACGAGACCCGCGAGCGAGTCGCAGATCTCCCGGGCACGGTCCTCGGTGGGCGCTTCGGCCATCACCCTGACCAGCGGCTCGGTGCCCGAAGGCCGCAGCAGCACTCGGCCCTGGCCTTCGAGTTCCTCGTTCAGCCGGTCGACCTCCGCCCACACCGAGGCGGCACCGGCGATCGCCTCGCGATCGGTCACCTCGACGTTGACCAGGACCTGGGGCAGCTTCTCCATCTCCCGGGCCGCGGCGAGCTCACGGTCGCCGAGCGCCTCCAGCAGCATCAGGGCGGCGGCGATGCCGTCCCCGGTCGGGGCGTAGTCGGAGGAGATGATGTGGCCGGACTGCTCGCCGCCGAGGATCCACCGCTTCTCGCGCAGCGCCTCCAGCACGTAGCGGTCGCCGACGCTGGTGATCTCGACCTCCACCCCGGCCTCCTTCATCGCCTGGTGGAAGCCGTAGTTGCTCATCACGGTCACCGCCACGCCGCCGCCGAGGTTGCCGCGGCGGGCGCGCTCGGCCGCCACCAGGGCGATCATCTCGTCCCCGTCGAAGGCCACCCCGTCGGCGTCCACGGCGAGCACGCGGTCGCCGTCGCCGTCGAAGGCGAACCCGATCGCGGCGTCGGACCCGGCGACATGGGCCGAGAGGAGATCCAGCGAGGTCGATCCGCAGCCGTCGTTGATGTTGCGACCGTCGGGCTCGATGGCCAGCAGCTCGACCTCGGCCCCGAGCCGGGTGAAGATCTCGCCGGCGACCCGGTGAGTGGCGCCGTTGGCGCAGTCGAGCGCCACCTTGAGGCCGGACAGGTCGAGCCGGAAGTAGCTCTCCAGCGCCCGGAGATAGTCCTGCTCGGCGCTGAGCAGCTCGGAGATCCTCCCGGGGCTCGCGGCCGGCGCCGGAGGCTCGTGGATCAGCGCCTCCACCCCGGCCTCGGTGGCATCGTCGAGCTTGCCGCCATCGCCGCCGAAGAGCTTGATCCCGTTGTCGTGGAAGGGGTTGTGGGAAGCCGAGACGACGGCCGCCATGTCGAAGCCGTGATGACGGGAGATCAGGGCCGCGGCCGGGGTCGGCAGGACCCCGCCCAGGTAGACCTCACCGCCGGCCTCGGCGATGCCGGCGGCCAGGGCCGCCTCGAGCATCGGGCCCGACTCGCGCGTGTCGCGGACGATCAACACCCGCGGCCGGTCGACGCCCTTGCTGCGGCGCAGCGACTCAGTGCCGGCCCTGCCGATGGCAAGGGCCAGCTCCGCGGTCAGTTTCTCGCCGACGCGCCCACGAACTCCGTCGGTGCCGAAAAGAGTGCGAGTCGGGGTCGACACGCCTGCTGTCGTACTAGCGCTTCGAGAACTGCGGCCGCTTACGGGCCTTCTTGAAGCCGGCCTTGCGACGTTCCTTGGCCCGTGCGTCACGGGTCAGGAAGCCACGCCGCTTGAGCTCGGGACGGAGCTCGGAGTCGACCTCCGTCAGCGCCCGGGCGATGCCGTGGCGGACCGCACCGGCCTGGCCGGAGATGCCGCCGCCGTGGACGCGGATCTTGACGTTGATGTTCGACTCGTAGCCGGTCGCCACCATGGGCGAGGTCACGATCGTGCGGTGACGGGCGCGAGGGAAGTACTCCTCGATCTCACGATCGTTGATCGTGATGGTGCCGTCACCCGGAAGGATGATCACGCGGGCGACCGAGCGCTTGCGCTTGCCGGTGGCGATGAAACGGGCGTCCTTGGCCAGCTCGGCGGGAGCCGGCTTGGCGACCGGGGCGTCGTCGTCCTGCTCGGCCGCGGCGGCCTCGCGAGCGGCGCGCTCCTCTTCCTCGGCCTCGCGAGCGGCGATCTCCTCGGCGCTCAGCTCGACCTCCGGCTCGGGCTCGACCATTGGCTCGAGGTCGGCGCCGGGCGGCAGATCGGACTTCTTCTCGGTGGTGGCCACGGTCGTCTCGGCTGCCTCCTCGGCGGCTTCTTCGACCTCGACCTCGCCGGTGCCCTCGGCACCTTCGACTTCGCCCTCGACGACCTCTTCGGCCTCGCTGGTCTCCTCGACCACGGCTTCAGCGGTCTCTTCGACCACCTCTTCGGCGCCGGTCTCTTCGGGGGTCACGTCTTCGGTGTTCTGTTCTTCGCTCAAGATCAGTTGCTCAGTTCTGGATTTCCAAGGGCTTGGGCTGCTGGGCCTGGTGGGGGTGCTCCGGGCCGGCGTGGACCTTCAGCTTCAGCAGCTGCGCCCGGGAGAGCTTGTTGCGGGGCATCATCCCCTTGACGGCCTTGCGGATCACTTCTTCCGGCTGCTTCTCGAGCATCTCGGCCAGGGTCCGCGACTTGATCCCGCCCGGGTAGCCGCTGTGACGCCAGTAGATCTTCTTGTTCAGCTTGTCGCCGGTCACCTTGATCTTCTCGGCGTTGATCACCACCACGAAGTCGCCGGTATCGATATGCGGCGTGTAATCGGGCTTGCGCTTGCCGCGCAGCGTGTCGGCGAGCTGGGTC
The DNA here is from genome assembly GCA_017304845.1 of Solirubrobacterales bacterium. GTDB lineage: Bacteria > Actinomycetota > Thermoleophilia > Solirubrobacterales > 70-9 > 67-14. Next base: position 14,690 of record JAFKLL010000030.1, on the reverse strand, counting down.
GCGAGGCGACCGAGGGTCTGACCCTCGGCGTCGACGATGTACCAGTCTCTCTGGCGATTGGTGGGGGTGGCTACGTGAGTCTTCATGGGAAAAGGGCGCGGACAGCCGTGTGCTGCCGAAGCGCGGAATGGGCATGATAGGGGAATGCGCAGTCGGTCGGGGTCTTCACCCCCTTTCGTCTGAGCAAATGCTTATACTCGCGTCAGCGATAGCCGAACTCCTTCCAACGAGGAAGGGGACGGAGGAACCAACTGGGAGTTTTCTCCCAAGGGGCGAATCGGAGGCAAGCATTGCTCCGTAGCGCGACTCTTTCAGCGCGAGCCCGCCAGCTAACTCCGTAGGCGCTGGAAAGAGATTGAAGCTGAGACGATCAAAGAAACTCTCGCTCGCCGCCTTCGCGGCAGTTCTGACGTGCCTGATGCCCTTCGCCTTCGGCTCCGCGGCCAACGGCGCGGCGGTCGGCGGTGGCGGCCTGGTCATCCCCGACGTGCCCGAGGTCAGCGACGTGATCTGCCTCACCGGCTGCACGAAGATGCGCGAGGTCTCCCCCGGCGGCACCGTCCAGATCACCGGCACCGCGATGGGTTCGGTCAAGTACGTGGTCTTCCGCGGCGAGAAGAAGAACATCCGGGTCGAGCCGGACGTGGCCACCGAGACCAGGGTCGAGGCGACCGTCCCCGAGGGCGCCGTGACCGGCCGGGTGAGGGTGTTGAGCGCGACCGGCAGCGCCTCAGACCCGTCGACCCAGACCCTCTCGATCGGCAGCCAGACCTTCGGCCGCACCGGCAAGCTCCGCATCACCGACGCGCAGACCTCGCCCCAGAAGGCATACCAGTACGGCTCCAAGCGCCCGACGATCAGCTTCGTCGTGAACGGCTCCACCGAGACGGTCGACCTCCGGGTGGACATCGTCAACGCGGGCGGCGACGTGGTCCGCAGCAAGTTCCTCAACGGCGTGCCGTCCGGATCCACCCAGAAGGTGGTCTGGAGCGGCCTGGTCGCCAAGAACAAGACCGCCCCCAACGGCGCGTACCACTTCGTGATCCGGGGCAACGACGGCTCCAACGCCCAGCTCTCGAGCCGCCTCAAGCGGCAGCGCAAGAAGGCGAAGAGCTCCCGTGCGCGCTCGGCCCAGGATCCCTTCGGCTTCCGGATCTACGGCTACATCTTCCCGCTCCGCGGCGCCCACACCTACGGTGACGGGATCGGCGCGGCCCGCAGCGGGCACACCCACCAGGGCCAGGACGTGCTGGCCGCCTGCGGCCGGCCGCTGGTCGCCGCCCGGGCCGGGGTCGTCTACTACAACTCGTACCAGGCGGGCGGGGCCGGCAACTACGTCGTGATCAACGTCAAGGGCGCCGGCGGCAAGAGCCACGTCTACATGCACATGTCCTCCCGCTCGCCGCTCAAGGTCGGCACCCGCGTCAAGACGGGTCAGCGGGTCGGCACGGTCGGCACCACGGGCGCGAGCAGCGCCTGCCACCTCCACTTCGAGATCTGGTCCGGCCCCGGCTGGTACCAGGGCGGGACCTTCCTGGATCCCACCCCGTCGCTCAAGAAGTGGGACCGCTACAGCTGAGCCGAACGGTTCGCGCGGCTATCCTGGTCGCATGTGCATGCAGTGCGTGACAGGGGCGACGGTGGCCGCGGGAGCGACCGCGACCGGCCTGCGCGCCTGGCTCAACGTCCACCGGCCGCACTGGATCACCGCGCGCCGGATGAAGGCGCTGACCGCGACCATGCTCACCCTGGGCGTGCTCGCGGCCGGGCTCTCCGCCTCGCCTCAGTGATGGTGATGGCCGCCGCTCGAGGCGGCCAGGACCAGTTCGCCGCGGTGCAGTGACCCGGCCAGCAGAGCGGCCAGGATGGTGGTGATCGGCACCGCCGCGATCAGGCCGATCGAACCGACCAGGGTGGCGATGATCTCCTTCGCGACCACCTCCATGTTGGCCGCGTCGCTGAAGCCGAGCTGGCCCGATCCGAGGATCAGCAAGAGGGGAAGCGAAGAGCCGACGTAGGCGAGGACCAGGGTGTTGACCGTGGCGCTGACGTGATCCCGCCCCACGTCGATCGCCCGTCGGTACAGCTGGCGGGTGCCGAGCTTCGGGTTGGCGGCGCGCAGGGCGATCACGGTCGACGCCTGGCTGACCGTGACGTCGTCGAGCACACCGAGCGCGCCGATCACGATCCCGGCCACGACCAGGCCGCTGATCGAGATGCTCGCGTCCCCGGCCGAGAGCAGCGACGCCTCCTCGGAGCTGTAGCCGGTCAGGTTGGCGGCGTGGGTGAACGCCACCGCCAGGAGACAGACCAGGAGCAGGCTGAGCGAGGTGCCGAGAATCGCGGCGATGCTCTTCGGGCCGACCCCGTGGGCCAGCGAGATCGTGACCAGCATCACCGCCATCGACCCGGCCAGCGCCACCGCCAGAGGCGGCTTGTGGTCGAGGATGGCGGGGATCACGAAGAGCAGGACTATGGCCAGGCTGAGGGCCAGCCCGACCAGGGACATCGCGCCCCGGAGCCGGCCGAAGACGATCACGAGCAGGCAGAAGGCGACCGCGAGCAGGAGCATCGGCGGCCGCCGCTCGAAGTCGATGATCGAGTAGACCGGCGGCCCGCCCGCCGTCTCGAAGGAGGCGACCTTGACCGTGTCGCCGACCCCGAACATCGAGTTGTCGCCCCGGTTGGTCACGTCGACGGAGACCAGGTCGCCCTCCTCGTCGCCGCTCTGCATGCGGACCGACGCCTTCTCGCACTGGGCGTTGTCCAACGCCATGGTGCAGTCGACCGCCTCGATCTTCTCGATCTTCCCCTTCTCGGTGTGGGTCGCCGCCCCGACCTTGAGCTCCGACCCGCCGCTGCCGTCGGGCCAGAGCAGGACGAGGCCGATCACGGTCGCCACCGCGATCGCGATCACCACGCCGACATAGGTCCTGAACGTGTTCATCTCCCTGGGCACGAAGGCGGACTATCCCAGCCGTACCGGCGTCAACCGACCGGCAGCCACTGCGGCAGCGGGTCGGGGAGGTCCGCCCAGGCCGGCGGCCCGCCCTCCATCTCCCGATCGGTCAGCAGGCAGGCGTCGAGCCTGGCCTCGATCGCCTCCCGGTCGAGCCCGGCGCCGATGAACGGGAGTTCCTGGCGCTGGTCGCCCGGCCACATGCCGATCGGGCCGATCGTCAACACGCGGCCCGCCTGGGACCACTCGCCGACCAGGCCATGCCGGGTCGCGACCCAGAAGAAGCCCTTGGCGCGCACCACGTCCGTCCAGGCGGACTGGAGCTCTCGCCAGAGCCGCTCCGGGTGGAAGGGGCGGCGGCGCGAGTACACGAAGCTCGAGATCCCGTACTCCTCGGTCTCGGGGATCTCCTCGCCGCGCAGGGTGGCGAGCCAGCCGGGGGCGGCGGCCGCCTCGTCGAGGTCGAAGAGCCCGGTGTCGAAGACCTGGCCGAGCGGCACCTCGGCCTGGACCGAGCGCACCACCTTGGCGGTCGGGTTGAGGGCGGAGACGATCGCCTCGATCCGGGCCAGCTCGGCCGAGGAGGCGAGGTCCGCCTTGTTGATCAGGATCACGTTGGCGAACTCGACCTGGTCGACCAGCAGGTCGACGATGGTCCGCTCGTCGTCCGGGCCCAGCGACTCGCCGCGCTGACGGAGCTCCTCGACGCTGCCGCAGTCGTCGAGGAAGGTCGAGGCGTCGACCACCGTGACCATCGTGTCGAGCCTTGCGACGTCGGAGAGCGAGCGGCCCGAGTCGTCGGCGAAGGTGAAGGTCTCCGCCACCGGCATCGGCTCCGAGATCCCGGTCGACTCGATCAGGAGGTGGTCGAACCTCCTCTCCTCGGCCAGGCGACCGACCTCGACCAGGAGGTCCTCGCGCAGCGTGCAGCAGATGCAGCCGTTGCTCATCTCGACCATCCGCTCCTCGACCCGATCGATCGAGGCATCGCCGGAACGGATCAGTTCGGCGTCGACGTTCACCTCGCTCATGTCGTTGACGATCAGGGCCACCCGACGCCCTTCTCGGTTGGCCAGGATCCGCTCCATCAGTGTGGTCTTGCCCGCTCCCAGGAAACCCGAGAGCACGGTCACCGGCAACCTCTTGTCACCGCTTCGATCGGTCGCTCTGACCATTCGACAACTCCTTTCGTATAATGAGATTCATTCTCATTACTATCAGAGCCGCTCGCCAAGGGAATTGAGAACGATTCTCAGTCTCTCTGATACGGTGCGGCCACGAAAGACTGGAGTTCGACTTGTTGGATGCGTTTTCGCTCCCCTTCGTCCAAAGGGGACTGATCGAGATACTGCTGCTGGCCATCCCCTGCGGCCTGATCGGGACCTGGATAGTGCTCCGGGGCCTGGCCTTCCACTCCCACGCGATCGGCACCGCGACCTTCCCCGGCCTCGTACTGGCCGACGGGATCGGCTTCTCGGCCGCCCTCGGCGCCTTCGGGGCGGCCCTGGGATTCACCCTGCTGGCAACCCTGATCGGCCGCTCCAAGCGGACGGGCACCGACAGCGTCACGGCTCTCGCGCTCGCCGCCTGCCTGGCGGTCGGGGTGATCCTGGCCAGCGACGTCTTCAGCTCCGGCGCCAACGTGGACACGTTGCTCTTCGGCTCGCTGCTGGCGATCGACTCGGGTGACCTCTGGCTCGCGGCGGGAGCCGCCGTCCTCGCCCTGGCGGCCAGCTTCGTCTTCGGCCACCACTGGCTGGCGAAGGGGTTCGACCCGGGCGCGGCCGACCGGATGCGCTCCGGATCGACCGCCTTCGACGCCGCCCTGCTGACCGTGGTCGCCGTGACCGTCGTCGCGACCCTGGGCGCGGTCGGGGCCCTGCTGGTCTCCACCCTGGTCGTGGTTCCCGCCGCGACCGCCCGGCTGTTCGCCTCCCGGCTCGGCTCGCTCCAGATCGCCTCGGTCCTGCTGGTCGCGATCGAAGGCGCCTTCGGCCTCTGGCTCTCGGCCCAGACCGACGCTCCCCCCGGAGCGACCATCGCCGTGGTCAGCGGCGCCGTCTTCCTCGCCGGACTCGGATTCCGCGCCCTGACTCGCCGCTCAGGCATGAAGCCGGCGATCCTGGCCGCGGCCCTCCTCGCCCTGGCTGGCATCGCCGCCGGCTGCGGCAGCACCGGCTCCGGCGGTGACGGGCCCAAGGTGGTCGCCACGACCACCCAGGTCGGCGATTTCGTCAGCCAGGTCGGCGGTGACGAGGTCGACCTCACGGTGATCCTCAAGCCCAACACCGACCCCCACGAGTACGAGCCGAGACCGTCCGACGTGAAGGCCGTGGCCGACGCGGACATCGTCTTCCGCTCCGGCGGTCACCTCGACGACTGGACCTCCGACCTGATCTCCGACAGCGGCAGCGAGGCCGAGGTCGTCGACCTCAGCGAAGGCCTCCCGGTCCAGCTGCACGGCGAGGACGAGCACGAGCACGGCCACGAGGACGAACATGCCCACGAGGAGCATGCCGACGAGGGCGAGCACGAAGACGGAGAGGAGATCGACCCGCACTGGTGGCAGGACCCGGTCAACGTCCGCTTCGCGACCGGCCGCATCGAGTCGGCGCTGGCGGACCGGAACCCGGGCCAGGCGACCTACTACCAGGGTCGGGCCCGGCGCTTCGACAACCAGATCGGGAACCTGATCACCGGCATCAAGGCCTGCCTGCGGAAGGTGCCGGCCGACAGCCGCAAGATCGTCACCGACCACGACGCCTTCGGGTACTTCACGAACCGATTCGGCATCGAGACCGTCGGCACCGTGATCCCGGCGCTGACCACCGAGGCCCAGCCCTCGGCCGGCGACCTGGCCGAGCTGGAAGAGACGATCAAGCGGGAGAAGGTCAAGGCGGTCTTCCCCGAGTCCTCGGTCTCCCCCGCCCTGTCCGAGGCGGTCGCCCGCGACACCGGGGCCAGCACCGACTACTCGCTCTACGGCGACACGCTCGGCCCGGAGGGGTCGGCCGGCGAGACCTGGCTCGGCTCGATGAAGTCGAACGCCGACGCGATGGTCAAGGGCATGACCGGCGGCAGCCAGAGCTGCTTCGGAGGTGCGAGTGACTGAAGCGGTCGTCATCGCCGCCCATGCCGGGCTCGGATACGAGGGTCGCACGGTGCTCCGCGGCCTCGAGTTCGAGATCCCGGCCGGCTCGAGGGTGGGGATCCTCGGGCCGAACGGCGGTGGCAAGACCACCCTCTTCCGTGCGCTTCTGGGCGAGATCACCCCGCTCACCGGGCAGCTCGAGGTGACGGTCAGCACGGCCACGGTCGCTCAGACCGACCGTTCCCGGCTCGACTACCCGGTCTCCGCGCTGGACGTGGCGACGATGGGCTCGCTCGCCCGGCTCCCGTGGTGGAAAAAGCCCGGCCGGGCCGAACGCGAGCGGGCCCGCCAGGCCCTGGGCGAGGTCGGCCTCTCCGACCTCGCCGGGCGCCGCTTCGGCGACCTCTCCGGTGGCCAGCGCCAACGCGTCCTGATCGCCCGGGCGCTGACCGCTGACGCCGATCTGCTGCTGATGGACGAGCCCTTCACCGGGCTCGACACGACCAACGAGAACCGGCTCGAGGAACTGATCGACCACCTGGCCGCCTCGGGCCGCACCGTGATGATCGCGACCCACGAGGTCGAGCAGGCCGAGCGATGGGATCTGGTCCTCTGCCTGAACGGCGAGCAGATCTCCTTCGGCGACCCGGCGGTGGCGATCAGCAAGCCCGTGCTCGAAGCCACCTACGGCGGCCACATCGTCGAGATCCCGGGTCAGCCCCAGCTCGGCGTGCTGCCCGCCCACCATCACGGGGAGGGACATTGATCGAGTGGCTGACCGATCCTCTCGCCCACGGGATCACCCTGCGGGCCCTGACCGAGATCGCGATCCTCGGCGCGGTCGGCGGCGCGGTCGGCTGCTGGGTGGTGCTCTACGAGATCTCCTACAGCGCCGAGTCGCTCGCCCACGGCATGTTCCCCGGGCTGGTCGGGGCGGCCCTGCTCGGGCTGCCGCTGCTCATGGGCGGGGCGATCGGCATCGTGCTGGCCGGGCTCGTGATCGCGGTGATCGGACGCCTCACCCCCGACTCGGACGACACCGCGATCGCCGTCGTCGTCACCACCCTGTTCGGCCTCGGCGTGCTCCTGGCCCTCTCCCCCGACAGCCCGCCGGGTATCCAGGCCCTGCTCTTCGGCGATCCGCTCGGGGTCAAGGATTCCGACCTGGTCGTCACCGGGCTGATCGCCGCCGCGGTCCTGGCCGTCCTCTGGCTCTTCCACGACCGGCTCCTGGCGATCGGCTTCGACCCTTCCGCCGCCGGCCCGGGAGGCATCTCCCCCGCCCTGGTCCGGGCGCTGCTGCTCACCCTGGTCGCGGTCACCGTGCTGGTCGGCGTCCAGGGCCTCGGCAACCTGTTGGTCGCAGCGATCCTGGTCGGCCCAGCGGCGGCGGCCCGGGTCCTGACCGATCGCATGTCGACGATGATCTCCCTCAGCGTCGGGATCGCCCTGGTGAGCGGCATCGCCGGCCTCTACCTCTCGTTCCACGCGCGGGTGGCGGCCGGGGCCGCCGTGGTCTCCTGCCTCCTCGTCGCCTACCTCGCCGCCGCCACCTTCGCCGCGCTCAGGGATCGCATTCGCCGGCGTTCGCTGCCGCCCGGCCTCCCCACCCGACCGGAAGGAGCTCGCTCATGAGCGAAGAGAACGAATGGTCCGAGTACGCCGCGCGGCTGATCGCCGACGCCGGTCTGCGCCGCAGCACCCCGCGCCAGCGAGTGATCGAGCTGCTCGCCGAGCAGAGCTGCGCGATCACCGCCCTCCAGATCGACGCCGCCCTCGACGGGGTCGGACGGGCGACCGTCTACCGCGCGATCGAGCAGCTGGAGGAGCTGGGCCTGGTCCACAAGGTCGACCTGGGCGGCTCCGCCTTCGGCTACGAGAAGCTCGAGCCCTCCGGCCATCATCATCACCACATCGTCTGCGACGACTGCGGCAAGGTCGAGCCCTTCGAGGACGAGGCGCTCGAGGACGCGATCCACGACATCCACCGCAAGGGCTTCAAGCTCGAGACTCACGAAGTGACCCTCCACGGCCACTGCGCGGACTGCTCCTGAGCCCGAGCTAGCGGATCAGTCGGATCTCGACGTCGAGGTCCAGTCCCGACCAGGCCGAATCGGCGGTCAGGACGGGGAACTCCAGCCGCCGGGCCAGGGCGAGACAGGCCCGGTCGGCGAGCGAGAGGCCGAGGTGATGGGTCGGCTGCCGCAGCCGAGCCGCCTCGATCGAGTCGTCGTAGGTGAACTCATCGACCAGCAGCGCCCCATGAAGAGTTCCCCGTTCGATCAACTCCTCCGCGAAGGCATCCGGCTCCCATCCGTCCTCTCCGACCCGGGTGAACACCTCCGCCAGATTGACCGTGGAGATGACCGCGCCGCCTTCGAGCGCCTTTGCGACGACTTCCCCTCCGGGCTCCTCTCGCAGATAAGCCAGGAAGGCGGATGCGTCGAGGACGACTTCCTCCTCGGTCATTCGGACTCGGTGAACGGCTTGAAGCGTTCCTCTTCGCGCTTCGCCTCGCGTCGGCGTTCGGCGATCAACTCGTCGACCAAGGACACGTCAGGAGGTGCGATGTCGGCCAATATGCCCATGCTCGCCCGGGCGATCGCCGCGTAGGGGCGGAGCCGGACCGTTCCGTCGGCTTCGGTGTCGATGGCGAAGCGACTCCCCGGCTTCAGACCCAACTCCCGCCGGAGACCTGCCGGCAACACGATTCGCCCCCGATCTCCGAGTACCACCTCGTTGCGCCTGCGGGACGATCTCTCTTTGTGGGCCATTCTCTCACCGTACCACTTCGGGGGCGCCTATTTGAAAGAGAGGTATGGATCCTTCGGCTGCGGGATCGGCTTGATCTCCGTCGCCTCGATCTCGAATCCCTGCCCTGACGAGTCCAGCACCCCGTCGACCGTGAGCCACTGGTTCTCCTGGTAGGGGCCGCCGCCGATCAGCTTCGGATCGACCGGCACCGAGACCGGGAGCGCATCGGCGATGCAGCAGGTGATGTAGAAGCGGCCCAGCTCGAAGGTTCCCTTCGGGGTCGAAGATGGCTTCATCACCAACCCGGTCACGGCTACCGAGGAGCCTTCCTTCAGGCCGTACTCGCTCCTCAGCGAGGAGTCCTTCCCCGCACCCGCGATCTGGAGGAAGGAGACCTCGTCCGACCCGGAGGCGAGTGAGCGGGCCAGCTCGGCCATGTCGACCCCGCGCGAGGCGAGCTTGTTCGACGCCGCCAGCGCCCCCAGCGAGACGTTCGACATCATGAACCCGATCGCGACCGGCAGCAGCAGGGCGACCAGGCCGGCCGCCTGCGACCGTGTGACGGCGGCCCGCTCGTCCGCCCCGCCCTGGCTCACCCAGGCGTAGGCGATCGTCGCCAGGGTGAGGCCGACCGCTCCGAACTTCACGACCCAGACCGTGTGCGGGCCGAGATACCTCAGCACGTTGTCGCTGATCAGCAGCCATGCCAGGAAGGCGGCCCAGACGCCCATCACCAGCAGCCTCAGGTTGCGGATGCTCAGGCTCACTCGAACACCCGACCGAACAAGGCGGTCCCGACCAGGACCAGAGGCACCACGGCGACCAGCAGCCGGGGCACGAAATCGCGCCGGAAGGTCGCCCCGTACAGCGCCGCGAGCTTCGCGTCGAGAATCGGGCCGAAGACCAGGAAGGCAAGTTGGGAGGCCCGCGGGAAGGCGGTGAAGGAGACCGCGACGAAGGCGTCGGCCTCGGAACAGAGCGAAAGCACGAAGGCCATGGCCATCAGGGTCAGCGTGCCCAGCACGACGGTGCCCGCGATGCCGCCGATGATCTGCTGGGGGATGAAGGTCTGCATCAGGGCCGAGACCGCGGCGCCGAGCACGAGGAAGCGGGCCATGAAGAGCAGGTCCGTGGCCATGTGCCCGAGGTACTCGTTGAGCCGGGGACGCCATCCGGCCGCGGGGTCGGCGTGAACGTGCTCGTGGCCGTGACCGTGGCCCGGGTGCTCACAGGCCTCGTCCCCGCCCTTCAACACCGCCGAGCCGCCGCGCGACACGGCCAGGCCGGCGACCATCGCCACGATGAAGCCGAGCACGGCCCGTCCGAGAGTCATCTCGAGACCCGCGGCGCCACCTCCGTAAGCCACCCAGGTGGAGACGAGCACGACCGGGTTCAGGACCTGCGCCGCGAACATGAACCCGAGCGCGGCGGCGGGCGCGATGCCGCTGACGATCAGCCGCCTCCCCACCGGCACCGAGCCGCACTCGCAGACCGGGAAGGCGAATCCGGCCAGGGTCGCCCCGGGCACCTGCAGCGCCCGGGGAAGCGCCGCGATGCGGGCGAAGAAGCGGTCCGGGACGTAGACCGCCATCGCCGCCGAGACCATCGAGCCGATCAGGATGAAGGGCAGGGCCTCGATCACGATCGAGGCGAAGGTGATCCCGAACGTAGCCACGCGGTCGAACCGCTGGAAGTCGACCTCCTTGAGCAGGCCGGCGACGAGTATCACCAGCCAGAAGACGGCCGCGAGCGCCCAGATCGGGACGCGCCCCGGGGCCCGTTCAGTGTGTTCGAGGGTCGGTCCCGCCAACCCGTAGACCCTACTCCAGCTAGATCAGGATCTCGGAGCCTTCGATCACGGTCCGGGTGGCCGGCAGTCGGAAGAAGGCGACCGGGTCCGACGCGTTGCGGGCCATGGTGCTGAACAGGCGCTTTCGCCAGCGCGCCATGTGGCTGGTCCCCCCCGGCGTCGTGATCACCGAGGAGAGGTAGTAGTAGGCGCCGTCGAGGTCGATCGGCTCCCACTCGCCGAGCCGGTTGCCGACCGCCAGCAGAGCGGGGACGTCCGGTGTCTCCATGAAGCCGAGATGGGCGGTCAGGTGGACGATCCCGACGCTCGGATCGCTGCTCTCCTCCAGGGTGAGGCGGCGGTCGGGAGAGCTGTACGGCATCCGGGTGGTGAGCACGGTCAGCACCACCACCTGTTCGTGGATCACGTGATCGCGGACCAGGCCGTTGCGCAGCGCCAGCGGCGTCGTGTGGCGGCGGGAGTTGAGGTAGATCGCGGTGCCCGGCACCCGCGTGGCCCGTCGGGACTCGTCCCGCACCTCGGCGACGAAATCCCTCAGGGGGCCTTCCTCCTCGACCCTGATCCTGGTCGTCACCTCGTGCCCGCGGGCCCAGGTCGCGAGCAGGGTGAAGGCGATGGCGGCGACCAGCAGCGGGAACCAGCCACCGTGGAGGACCTTGGTCAGGCTGGCCGAGAAGAAGGCGAGATCGACGGTCAGGAAGCAGGCCCCGCCGATCAGGACGAGCCACAGGGGCCGGCGCCACAGCGACCGGGCCACGACCAGGAAGAGCAACGTGTCGATGGTCAGAGTGCCGATCACCGCGATGCCGTAGGCGGCGGCGAGGTTGGTGGAGGAGCGGAACCCGACGACCAGCAGCAAGACGGCCGGAAAGAGGATCCAGTTGACCGCCGGGACGTAGATCTGACCGATCTCCTCCGGCGCCGTCTGGCGGACCGTGAGCCGCGGCAGGAAGCCGAGCTGGACCGCCTGGCGGGTGACCGAGAAGGCGCCCGAGATCACGGCCTGCGAGGCGATCACGGTGGCCGCTGTGGCCAGCACCACCATCGGCAGATGAGACCAGTCCGGGAAGAGGTGGAAGAACGGGTTGGCGATCGTCTCCGGCTGGGAGACGATCAGCGATCCCTGGCCGAGGTAGTTGAGCGTCAGCGCCGGGAAGACGAGCAGGAACCAGGCCCGCTTGATCGGCTCCCGCCCGAAGTGGCCCATGTCCGCGTAGAGCGCCTCGGCGCCGGTGATGGTGAGCACGATCGCGCCCAGGGAGATGAAGGCGATCCCCGGGTGGGCGGTGAAGAAGTCGACCCCGCGACTGGGCAGGAGGGCGCTCAGGATCTCCGGGTCGCCGATCACCCGGACCAGGCCGGCGAGGCCGATCACCAGGAACCAGACCGCCATCACCGGCCCGAACATCCGGCCGATCACGCGGGTGCCGAAGCGTTGGAGCGCGAAGAGCAGGGTCAGGATCACGATCGTGATCGGGATCACCGCCCCGGACAGGCCCGGGCTCGACACCTCCACCCCTTCGACCGCGGAGAGCACGGAGATCGCCGGCGTGATCATGCCGTCGCCGTAGAACAGGGCCACCCCGACCAGCCCGGCCGCGACCAGCAGCGCCTTCACCCGGCGGTTGCCGAGGTGGGCTCTCTGGACCAGGGCGATGAGGGCCATGATCCCGCCCTCCCCCTGGTTGTCGGCCCGCATGATGAAGGTCACGAACTTGACCGAGACGATCAGGGTGATCGTCCAGAAGACGAGCGAGATCACCCCGTAGACATCGCCCTCGGTCGGCTTGACGGCGCCGTGGTCGGCCGCGAACACGGCCTGGAGCGCGTAGAGCGGGCTGGTCCCGATGTCACCGAAGACGACGCCGAGCGCGCCGAGGACCAGGACGCCCATGGCGGGCGCGCCGGGACCCGCGACGGCTGTGCGCTTCCGGCCCATCCGACCGAGCCTACGGCGCTCAGCGGCGCGAGATGCAGAATCGGTGCGCTATGTGGCGCGAATCCGCATCTCGCGGGCTGTCATTCCCACTCGATGGTGCCGGGGGGCTTGCTGGTGATGTCGTAGGCGACGCGGTTGACTCCGGCCACCTCGTTGATGATCCGGTTCGAGACCTTCTCGAGCACGTCGTACGGGATCCGGGCCCAGTCGGCGGTCATCGCGTCCTTCGAGGTGACGGCGCGGATGATCACCGGGTAGGCGTAGGTGCGGCCGTCGCCCTGGACGCCGACCGAGCGGATCACCGGCAGCACGCAGAAGAACTGCCAGAGGTCGCGGTACATGTTGGCCCCGCCGACCTCCTCGTGGAGGATGTGATCGGCCTGGCGCAGGATGTCCAGGCGCTCCTTGTTGACCTCGCCGCCGACGATGCGGATGCCGAGACCGGGGCCCGGGAAGGGCTGGCGCCAGACCATGCGGTCCGGCAGCTCGAGCTCGGTTCCGACCGCGCGGACCTCGTCCTTGAACAGCATCCGGAGCGGCTCGACCAGCTCGAACTGGAGATCCTCCGGCAGGCCGCCGACGTTGTGGTGCGACTTGATCGTCGCCGCGTGGTCGGAGCCGCCGGACTCGATCACGTCCGAGTAGAGCGTGCCCTGGACCAGGAAGTCGGCGCCCTCGATCTTGGCGGCCTCCTCCTCGAAGACCCGGATGAACTCCTCGCCGATGATCTTGCGCTTGGTCTCGGGATCGGTGACCCCGGCCAGCTTGCTCAGGAAGCGCTCCTCGGCGTCGACGTGGACCAGGGGGATGCCGAAGTGCTGGAAGTCCTCGACCACCTGCTCGGCCTCGTTCATGCGCATCAGGCCGTGGTCGACGAAGACGCAGGTCAGGCGATCGCCGATCGCCTCGTGGACCAGCTTCGCGGCGACGCTGGAATCGACCCCGCCGGAGAGGCCGCAGATCGCCTTGCCGTCGCCGATCTGCTCGCGGATCGCCGTGATCTGCTCGGTGACCACCGAGGCGGCGCTCCACTGCTCGACGCAGCCGGCCACCTCGCGCAGGAAGCGCTTGAGGACCTCGGTCCCGTAGGGGGTGTGGACCACCTCGGGGTGGAACTGGATGCCGTAGAGGCCCTTCTCGGGCGACTCCAGGGCGGCGACCGGGGAGCCCGGGGTCGAGGCGATCGGGGTGAAGCCCTCCGGGGCCTCGAAGACCGAGTCCCGGTGGCTCATCCAGCAGGTCTGCTCGGTCGGCAGCCCGCCGAGCAGGGTGCCGCCGTTGCCGGTGACGGTGAGATCGGTGCGCCCGAACTCGCCCGCCTCGGCGCCCTCGACCTTGCCGCCGAGGGCATGCGCCATCGCCTGCATGCCGTAACAGATGCCCAGCACCGGGATCCCGAGCGTGGTCAGCCGCTCGGGGAACTCCGGGGCGCCCGGGTCGTAGACCGAGGCGGGGCCGCCGGAGAGCACCAGGGCCTTCGGCTTCCGTGCCTCGATCTGCTCGAGCCCGGTCGAAGCCGGCAGCAGTTCGGCAAAAACGCCGCATTCCCTGATGCGGCGCGCGATGAGCTGGGAGTACTGGCCCCCGAAGTCGAGGACCAGTACTTCCTCAGTTGTGGCGGCCGACATCAGTCGTCGGCCACCCCGACTCCCGCCGAAACGGCGGCACGCCCGTTGGACCCCATGCCGACGGCCTGCTCCGTCTGGAGCTTCTTGCCTTCGGTCATGAGCGCCGGGGCGATCATCATCTCGGCCCGCTGGAAGGAGCGGATGTCCTCGTAGCCGGTGGTGGCCATCGAGGTGCGAAGCGCCCCCATCAGGTTGAAGGTGCCGTCGTTCTCGTGGGCCGGGCCGAGGAGGATCTCCTCCATGGTGCCGTCCTGGACGGTGGTGACCCGGGTGCCGCGCGGCAGCGACGAGTGGAAGGTCGCCATGCCCCAGTGGTAGCCGCGGCCGGGAGCTTCCTTGGCGCGGGCCAGGGGCGAACCGATCATCACGGCATCGGCGCCACAGGCGATCGCCTTCGAGATGTCGCCACCGGTGCGCATGCCGCCGTCACCGATCACGTTGACGTACTCGCCGGTCTCCAGCATGTGCTGCGAGCGGGCGGCCGCCACGTCGGCGATCGCGGTCGCCTG
>JAFKLL010000029.1:19831-58162 GCA_017304845.1 Solirubrobacterales bacterium | reverse complement strand
ACAGGTGAACTCGATTGCGAGTCCGCTCGCATCGCAGCACACGGTCAACGGCTCACCGAACTCAGTTGTGAAGCTCCGGTAGCCCGCCATCACTGCCCGGTCTCCTCTCCCTTGCCCCGGGAGGCGAGTGCCATCTCGAGGAGAACTCCACGGTCGGTGAGCCAATACGAGCCCAGCGGCATCCCGATACCGCGGGTGTCTCGAAGGTCGATCAGCGTCAACCGTTCACCGCAGGCACACTCGTAGCCGTCCGGGTTCTGCTCGTTCATCGTCACGCTGAAACAGCCTGGGCACTGGTAGGCGAGATCAGCCATCGGCCTGCTCCTTGCCTTCCGAACCCAGGGTGGCGAGGAGCCCGGCGATGTCCGGCGGCGTCCACCCCTCGGGCTTCAACCGCTTCCCGTCCGCCCGAACCGGACCACCCTGCTTCGCCATGTTCGTCCGGTGGACCTCACCCCAGAACGGGGCCAGGTTCACACCGAACTCAGCGGCGGCCCCGTAGACAACGCAGAGCAGATCACAGAAGCCATCGATCGCCTCGACCAGGTCACCGGCAAGGATCGCGTCGACGGTCTCCTTGGCTTCCTCGCGGATCAGCTCGGCGCGAAGTTCGGGCCGACGAATGGCCGGGGCGTCTCCGACCGGGATGTCGAGCGCGTGGTGGAAGTCCTCAACGTCGCGCTGGACCGGGTGATGCTCTCGGGCTTCCTGCCGTCCGGCTACTCGGCCAGCCTCGAACCGATCCGGCACAGACCCCGACTCCAGGGCGGCGATGACCGTGACAGCCCGGTTCCAGGCACGTCGCATCGCATGATCGATCGCCGGCGCGAACGTCCTGGGAGCCTCCAAGCCCTCGATCGCCTCCCCGGCCTCCCGCAACCCGGCTTCCCGTCCTCGCTCATACGCCGGACCGGCGAGCCGCGCAGCCATCGGCTTCAAGTGCGACGCCAGCTCCTCGTCATCCGCCAGATACAGCAGCTCCGGGTCGCTCTCGATCGCCTCGTCAATGACCCGCTCCACAGCCCGGTCTAGATCCTGGGCTCCGGTCCCGCTCTCAGGAACAGACGAGACCGGGCGGGAGTGCCACGGGTCAGGGTCACCCTGAACGTCGGTGCCGCAGTCAGCGAGCAACACGGCCGGGTTCGTCGACCCGCAGGTCGGGCAGGTGGCAGACGAGACCGGGGCCGGCTCGGAAACCACAGGGGTGGGAGAGCGCTCGGCTTGCCGGACCATCGCGACGATCTCCTTGGCGAAATCTAGCTTTCCGTCGCAGTCCAGTTTTCGCCGGTCCGCTCTCTCGTGAACCGCATCTAGGATTCCGCAGACCAGAAGCACCACCTCGGGGATCTCGTCCTCTTCGGGTGTGGTGTCCGGCACCGGGCGGGAGTGCCACGGGTCCAGGCACTTGACCCCGTCCGAGTGAGGGCAGCCTTCCCGGTCTGTACCAGCAGGGGAGGAAGCGGGCGGTCGGTAGGCGGTGCAG
Source organism: Solirubrobacterales bacterium (assembly GCA_017304845.1). Lineage (GTDB taxonomy): Bacteria > Actinomycetota > Thermoleophilia > Solirubrobacterales > 70-9 > 67-14. The sequence continues at coordinate 56,679 of JAFKLL010000029.1, read as the reverse complement.
GGGCAGCACAGGCACAGGCCGGAAACCGCATGGTCTTGGTCGCCGTGTCCGCATAGGCACTCTTCCGGGCAGTCCCTTTCCGGGGATGAACCGGCGCTCATGAGTCACCCCCATCAGGAGACAGGGCCCGGATCGCGGCGAAGGCCATCGTCTTGTAGTGGGAGTGGGTGTTTCTGCGGCTACGGGCCTCCGGCCAGTCGGCGGCGTGATGACGGGGAGACTCTGAGATCCAGATGGCCCGAGCTACCCGTTCCTCCAGGTCTTCCATGTCCAAGGCCGCCCGGATCTTGGCCTGAGCTGACCGCGCAGTCAGACCGATGGAGTCTGCGTGGCGCCGGGCCTCGTCCTCGGTCAGTACCACGATCACCTGATTGCCCATCAGTCCTCGTCCTCTTCAGGGTTGGTTGACACAGCGCCGAGCAGATCAAGCAACATGTCCAACTCGTCTTCTCGCCCTCGGTGATAAGCCTGCGGATCTCGCTCGTAGTCTTCGCGGCATCGGCTCATGCGCGCCCTGATCTCACCCACCAAATCTGGAACCTCGATCCAGTGCCCAGACGGCTCGTCGATCCACATGCCCGAAGCGTCGTCCAGCGTCCAGCGCTGGATCTTCTCCATCTCGCTCATCCCTCGTCTCCTTCCGTAAGGGCAGCGAGAGCGGACCGTAGGAAAGCTTCGATGGTGTCCTTGGCAACGGCCGGGATCTCTTCGCCGTACCGGCCGAACCTGCCGCCCGTTTCCTTTATCACGTCCGCACCCTTGCAGATCGCGTCGTGGATCTCGCGGTCGCCGCCCGTCGCGTTCTCGACCCGGGCCAGGAGGTCGGCCAGCACATCGGCTCGTCCCTGTCGGTACTCGAACTCGTAGAGCACCGCGTCAACCACTTCCAGGCGGTCCTCGCCCTCTTCGACCGCCTTCGCGACCATCTCTTCGATCAGCTCTCGCAGCTCATCGCTCATGCTTTCTCCTCACCTTCGTTATCGACGGACAGAGCCGCGACCGCGGCATCCCGGGCCGCGAACCACCCACGACGCTCGTCTCCGCTGCGCAGGTCCGTGAACATCAGCTTCAGCTCCCGCTCAACGTCCAATCGGGCTTGCTCTCGTTCGGCCTGCTGAATAACCGGGGCGGCAGGCAAGATCACTGCGCGGGCCAGGTCACGGGGATCGCAAGGCTGCCCGGTCCGAGGAGAAGACCAAGGCCCGTCCTCGATGCCGCCGTGCCCGACCGCCGCCTCAACCGCCTGGTCTACCCATCCAGGCCCAGGCGACGATTTCAAGTCAACTTGCGTCTCACCACGAGAACACAAGTTTTCGGCCCCAAACTTGCATGACCCAGGCCCCTCGGGGAAATCAACCGGGGAGGGGTCTGGGGCTTCATACCCAGAAAGCACCGGGCCATTACTGGCACCGCCTCCCTCCCCGGAAGTCTGTTCAAGAGCAGCACGGAGCCTGCCGGCAATCACCCGCTCCTCCTCGCTGTTGGTTTCCTCGCCGGACCCGAGAGCAGAAGCAATCCGTTCCCATGCCTGGTCCTCCATCCACTCCCGCTGGCTGGCGATCCCGCAGGTACAGCCCGGGTTGTGGTCAGGGAGATAGGCGGGCGGGATACCGCAGTTGACATCGTGGTCTTCGTCGTCCAGGTACTCGCCCTGGAGCGCGAGTAGTTCGTCCCGCTCGAACCTGACCCACAGCCCGTCGTCCCCGGTCTCTTCGGACAAGAGAGAGCGGAGCCGGTCACGCAACGTCCGGAGACGCTTCAAGTGGTCGATCTCGAAGTCCTTGCGATACCCGGCGTTGAGCTTCGACAGACCATCCTGGATGGCCTCCATGTCAGCGGTGAGCAGGGCAAGCTCCGACCGGATACCGGCCTCGATTCGGGCATACAGCCTCCGGTAGAACCGCATCTCGACCAGATCCCCCGGCACGTACTGCGGCGCATCCAGACTGACCGAGTCATTCCACACCTGCCCGGTCCGCGTTGGGACGTTCTGTGGCGCAAGCGGATCATCGGCCGTTGGCCCCTTGTCGAGCAGCAGCTCCCGGGCTCGGTGAAGCGCCCGTATCGCCTCGTTACTCTGCTGGCGCAAGTCATCCCAGAAGCCATCGAAAGCGGCCGGATTGAGCGCCTGAGCCAGGCGGCGAACATCCCGCATGTCAAGGCCGGTGCCGGTCGGGTCGGGTTCGGACTCCCCACCTGCGAGTTCCTTGATCCGAGCGTCCTTGTCGGCCACCACTTTCAGGTGGTCGCTGTAGTAGACGAGACCACCAGCCTCTGCCTCCACTAGCTCACAACGCGGATCGCAGTTCCCGCCCGGCCGGAAGCTCCACCGCTGGATGTCCGCGTTACCGCCCATCAGCTCTCACCTCCCTGAGACGAAGCTGGCTTGACGGCCTCCTTCGCTGGGAGGGCTTCAAGGGCAGCAATCAGCCGGTCGGCTTCGTCCGACCACGCCGCCGACCACGCCGCCGACTCCGCCGCCGCCCACGCCGCCGACTCCGCCGCCGCCCACGCCGCCGACCTCGCCGCCGACCACGCCGCCGACTCCGCCGCCCCGAGGTCGCCGTCGTTCTCGAGCGCGTCGATAACGCCCTGGATCGAGTCGACGACTTCCCGGCGGTAGCTCTCGTCCCAGGTGTCCGCCAGCTCAAGGAGCTTCTTGAGGCGGGCGACGCTGAGCTGGTCCTTGAGCCCCGAGAAGTCGGCGCCGACGGGGATAGCCGAGAGGAACCGGACCGGCCACTGCTGCGCCTTCTCCTTCGGCAGTCCCTCGAAGATCTTGTCTTCCATCCACGCGAGCCATTCCGGGATGCCGAAACGCTCCTCGTACTCGACGTGGTTGTCGCTCTTAATCAGGCAGCCGACCGCGCATCCCTTGCCGTCCTGCCAGTACCCGTAGCCCTGGACGAGACGGTCGGCGTTCTGGTGCTCGACCATCTCCGCGACCGTGGCCTCCTTAAGGGCCGGGTCGCCGTGCCATCCTCGAATCGTTGCGTCACTCACGCTTCGCTCCTCTCCCCGGCGCGTTCGTCCGCGACCTCGCCACGCCACACCTCGATCTCGCGAGGTGCCGTGATCCCCAACCGGACCTTGCCGTCGGACACGCCCAGCACCTTCACTTCGACGTTCCCGGCGATCACGATTGATTGCTCCGTTTTCCTGGTCAGCACCAACATCCGAACTCCTTTCGTGGATTCATCAACAAACAGAAATCAGGCATCACGGATCACCCGCAACGTCCTGGGTGAACGCGGCTCGAAATCGACAACGCCGTTCCGTTTCAAGTTCTGGAGGCGCCGAGCAACCGAAGACGACGACGCCAAACCAACCTCAGTGCCGAGCTCCCGGATCGTGGGAGCGAACCCGTGCCGTTCCGTCAGCGACTCGATCGCGGCAACGAGACGCCGGTCGGTGACCCGGCTCATATCGCCAGCTCCACCGGCTCACCGTTCGCGTCCCAATCCAGCCGGGACTCCGCCGTCAACGGCGCGCAGTTATGAATCGCCTGGTTCAAACCAACATCCGCGATCACCTGCGCCTTCTCTTCCTCCGTCAAGAACGGCCACACGTCCAGACGGTGCGCGTGCTGCCCGCCGTGACAGGTCGCGGGATCAGTTGACGGTCCGCAAAGCGGAATCACCCGGCACGGGTTGATCTTCACGACCCTGACCGTGCGGACCTTGCCCCTGTGGAAGCGTTCCTCGACGATTGCCTCGCGGGTGTCGAACTGGATCCCGGACGTGTGGACATGAGCAAGCTCGATCTTGCGGTCACCGCGTCCGCAGACCCGGCACTTGATGGACCGTTTCTCGAAGTTCGCTTCGGACCAGTCCTGAACGATCGGTGGCTTCGCCGGGAGGGTCACGACGGCACCTCGTCGTACGCCTCGTAGAAAACCTCGTCGGCGGAACCCGGTTCAACACCAGACAACTCGAGGTACCGCCGCCGGTCCGGGGACAGGCGGCTCGCCGCGGCCCTAGCCTCGGCCTGCCGGTGCCGGCGCATCGCGTCCGCCTGCCGCTTCAACTCCCGGCGAGTAGCCGCGACCTCCAGGCACCCGTCGCAGATCCGAAGATGTTCACGGTCCCCGCCCCGGCCGCACACGTCACAGGGCTGGGCGCGGACCTCGGCGTCAACGACCGCCTCCTTGAACGCCGCGAAGCCCTCGGCGGTGAAGAACGATTCGACCATTTCGCCCTTCGTCTTGAACGGGGCCGGGTCAACACCGAGCCTCTCGGCACGGTCATGCCAGTAGGCGTACTCGCGCTCACGAGCACGGCGGCGGGCGTACACGTCCTCGCTCACGCCCCGGCCCTCTCTAACAGAACCTCCGGCTCCTCAGCCAACAGCAGGTTCGTGGCCTTCTGGACCTTGGCCGGGTCAAGGCCCCGCCCGTTCTTCGCCCATTCCCGGATCGCGTCGACCTGGTCGGAATTGAAATCTGCCCGGCTGATTAGGTCCGCCAGGATCTCCGCGGGTTCAGTGGGGCTCACTTCCTGCTCGATATCTCCGTGATCGAGCGTGGGGCCGAACGCGGCCTCGCCTCCGTTTTTGAGCCAGAGGGCGTACCTGTTCCGAAGCTCGCCCTGGCCCTGGTCGGTCAGGAGGTAGCCGTTTCCGCTTCTCTTCGGCTGAAGGTGGTTGCCCTCGCGCAGGTACGCCTTCGGCACCACGTACAGCGACTCACCAACGCCGAAGTGAACGGCCGCTCGCTTGAGCGCATCGGAGAAGTCACCCTTGAGCTTCACGCCCTGGTCCCGGTTTTCTGCGGCCCCGTAGTCCGAGCGGGTGATTTCGCCGATGGTGAGGTGGCAGACCAGCCCGCCCGCCTGGTGGGGCTCGAACTTCGCGGACCAGATGCCCGGGCAGACCTTGTTGAGCCGACCAGCGACCAGACGGGCGTCGATGTAAGCGACGCACAGCGCCCCGCCCTCGAACGAACTCTGGATCTTCCACCGAACCGCCGCAGCCGTGAACGGACGTCGCAGGTCCTCGTAAGCGTCTGGGAAGTTGTCGACGCTCATGCCGTCTCCTCCGTGGTCAGGGCCTCAACCTCGAACGCGAGGTCGTGCATCACGCCATCGCGAAGCTCGACGCGATCGATCAACGCGGAGTACGTCGCGCCGCCGAATCGCCGCTTGGCACTGATGATCCGGTCACCAACACTGAGTTCACCGCCGTCCCGGACTACCCGGGCTATGAGGTCGACGTTCTCCAGTTCCGGACCGAGACCGAAGAAAGACATCTGATCGCCGACCGGGCCTGTCACCGACTGGCGCGGCATCGGCAGGTCGTGCTTATCGATCCAGTCGCACATGGCGCGGATGTCGTCGGTCGTGGCGGTCATGCCTGCCCCCTCATGTGCCGGGCCAACCGTCCGCGAAGCTCCTCGATGTCGTCCATCAACATGAGCACGTCCCGGTGAAGCTCCACCGGCAGGTTCGCGACATGAACCGCCTTCGCCGTTTCGCGCACCACCACCCGGCCGAGGGCCAGGTTCGCGTCGGCAACCCCTGCGAGATCGGTCAGCGACGGGGAGTTACGGAACGCTTTGACGAGCTCAAGGAACTCGCGGTCCGGCGGGTCTGCCGCCGGGGATGATTCAATGCGTGAGGCGGGCATGGGTTGTCTCCTTGCCTGTAAGAGCCCCGGCCGTGGTAGCGGCACGGGGCTCGTTGTTTTCACGAGCGAGAGCAACGGCCAGACGGGTCTGACCGTTCCCTCCGAAAAAATCCTGGGTCGCCTCGGCGAGATCGCAAGGGGTCTCATGCGGCCGAGGCGGTTCCGGCCGGCGAGTGATCGCCTCAACGCCAGCCGCGAACACGCAGATCAGCGCGACGCCTAGGCAGCCGAAACCGACGACCATGAACGCGCTCACGAGGTTGTCCATCACACCGCCGCCTTCTCGTCAACCGGCCAGATGTCCGTCACCTTGTGGCCGTAGAAATCGGCGATCTTCAGCTTGGTCTGCGGGACAGGTTCCGTGCCCCGCTCAACACGAGCGATCGTGTTCCGGGGAACGTCGATCTTCTCGCTGAGCTGGTCGAGGCTCAGGCCGCGGTCCATCCGCTCCTTACGCAGGTCGATCATGCCGACCTTCCCGAGATCGGGCGATTGTCATGCAGAGGCCAGAGGTCCAGCGGCAGTAGGCCGAACACTTCAGCGATTAGGAACTGGGTCCTGGGGAGCGGACGGTGGCCCTTCTCGGCCAGTCGAATCGTCTTGCCGCTGACGCCGGCTTGGTAGCCGAGCTCGTTGGGTGACATCCCCGCGTTGACCCGAAGCTCGGTGAGCTTTCGGTTCGGCCGAGTGCCTCTCGGCTGGTGCTGTCGTGACGCATTTCGTACCGTCATAGCCCAGACTGTACCACAACAGCGCATATGGTGTCAGGGCTCCCCACCATGGGACACCGTGGGACGTATGTTTTCCCCATGAGAACGCCGTTCGCAACCGCAGAGGAAGTCGGCATCGCCGCAAAGCGAGCACGGCTAAATGCCGGCTACACCCAGGACGACCTGGCCAAGGAGCTGGGCACAACCCGGAAGCGGATCGGGAACATCGAATCCGGTGACGAGTCGACCCTTGGCGACACACCCGAGCTCTGGTTCTCAAGTCTCGCCCCCATAGCCGCCGCCACCGGCGACCTGGCGATGATCGGCCTAGACGATCTAGGTGACCTGGCCGAGCTTGTCAGCCTGAGACGAGACGTAAATCGCGTGGACCGTCGTCTTCGGGGACTGCTAGACGTTCTTGTCGAGGCTGATCTGGTAGACGCCTCAGCGATAGACCTCCTGCTCGAGCAACTCGACACCAACGAGCCGCCCCTAGACGAAGAGCCTGGCGAAGACGAGGATCAGAAGCGTGGCTGATCCGCTCCTGAAAGAAGCTCGCGGCTTCCTCGGCGAGGGTCACGTCGGATTCGGTGAGCATCGACAACTCCCTTCGGGCAGGGGCGCCCGTCAACCGCCCTCCGACCCGATGGCCAGCGTCCAAACTGACCACCTGCACACGAACATACGTCCGTGATCGGCGGCAAAATTGACGCCCATCGAATCCCCTGCAAACGAGAGGAATCCATGAAGAGACTCATCTTGATAGGTGCGCTGATCCTCCTGGGAACTCCGGGCGCGGCGAGCGCAAATGTCGCGTGGTTCGACCGAGCCGAGGCGAATCAGGACTGGACGACCGGATCGTTCTCGGGCTCAATCACATGGGACAGTTGCACGCCCAAGGCCTGCGAATGGCAGCCCGTTCTGCTCGCCATCCCTGCGTCTGGCGTGGACTGCGAGCCAGCTTTGCTCTATGGCAGCACCAACCGGGCGATCGTATGGGTAGGACCCACTAGGTACGAGCCGGGCACTTTCACCTTCTCGGTCGAGGATGCATCGATCATGCGCGGTGTCCACGGTCAGAAGGCCTGCATGGTCGTCACCTACAAGTCGGAGGCACGAGATATCTTCTGCGAGTTCGATAACCCGCCGTCATCTTGTCCGACGATAGTCGAGGAGACCGCTGGCGCGCTTGGATCGCGGGTGATGACTGAGGCAGCGCCGGCGCTCACGCGGGCGAAGGCCGCGAGGATCGCCCGATCGAAGATCGCGGCCAAGTACGGCCGGGTCTGGCGGCAAGGCTCCCGCCGGCGGATCACCTGCCGGCCGCAGTCGAACGGCTTCCGCTGCTCTGCCAGGTGGCGCTTCAAGCACAAGTACCATCGCGCAGTCGTGCTGGTGAGGAAGTGACCCGCGGCCACGATTTCGGTCCCGCGTTCACCCGGTCGTTTCCCGGCCAGCCCTGCGTCATCCCGGCCCTTCTCGGTGTTTGCGGCATGGCCCGCCGCGGCAAGAACGTCGAGGTCAGCGCAATCGTGAAACGTCTGCCGTTCCCCGTCAACGAACGCGAGATCGAGAACTGGGAGGCCGGCGAATCCGCCCCGCCCTCCGGACGGCTTGACGTGATCGTCGCCACCTACGCTGCCCTGACCGGCAACCGAACCGAGCATGTGTGGGAGATGGCGATCTACCAGGCCAAGCGTCACCAGTCGGTGGCTGGCCGAACGACGAATGGGGTGTCGCTGTCGGTCCGTCTCGACGGGACCGGCTTCGAGACTCACTGACCCGTTCTCGCGCGACCATAGAAAAAGCCCCCGCCACCGAAGTGACGAGGGCTATCCACGGGGGTCAGCTGGCCCGAGGTCTATGTGTCCAGGAAGCACGGCACGCAGATCGGCTCCCGGAACTCGCAGGTGCCGGGCCTAGCCGGTCGGCCACACTTCGCGCACCGGGGATACGAGCGACTCTCCGCGCTCTCTGATCGCTCCGATGCGTTCCCAGAACCGTCCCGGCTGGAACCGCTCCGGGGCGTCCTGAGCGCGTCGCTCGGTGGCACGGGCCGAACACGTCGTGGTTGCCCACTTCGCGTCGGCTCGTTTCCCCTCAAGGGAGGCACCGCACCCGCAGGCACATCGCTTCACGCCCCGACCCGTTCCCGGTCGAGAGGAGGATCGTCGGAGGCCGGGGTCAACAGCCCAACGATCAGGGTGAACGCACCAACGATCGTGACCAGGTCCGCCTGCGTGAACTCGTTCACCCCGACCGCCGGGAGGAACCAGGCAAGCACGGTGGTGGTGGCGGCCGTGAACCCTGCCGGGTATGCGCGCAACCCGACCTTGTCGGCCCAGCCCGGCGAGAAGTACGCGGTGACGAGCCCAACCAGCCCGACCGCGGCGACGATCACGCCGTTCGGCACGTCCACCCCGGCCTTCGTGAGCAGCAAAGCGGCCAGGCCGGCGACCGCGGTGTTGATTCCTACCTTGTGTTCCGTGTAGGGGGTCATGGGGTTTCCTTTCAGTCGTTCAGGTACCGGCGGATGACGTAGTCGCCGTCTCCGAACAGGTCGAAGATGCCGGCGTCGATCGGGGCCGATCCGTGGCCGGTCGTGGTCTTCCGGTCGGGGTCGTCCACGATCTCGACGTGGTGGTGCGGGTACGGGCCGTAGAGCACGAGATCCCCGCACTTGGCGTCGGCTTCCTTGACGATTCGGCCGTTCGCGCCCTGCGTGCCGGTGTAGCCGCCGGCTGTTGGTGTGTTCGGCCCGGACGGCGCTTCGAGACCGCAAACGAGGTACAGGCCGTCCCCATAGGTGGAGCAGTCCCAGATTCGACCGTACGCGTAGCCCTCAAGCGTGTGCTGGTAGTCGCGAGGGCCGCCGTGCATTGAGTAGTAGTTGTTCTGCTTCCCGCTCGCGCAGTTCGCGACAGCGGTTTTCTGGGCGACCTTGAGGCGCTGACGACGGGTGCCGCCAGTGACCTTGTTGCCATCGACCTTGACCTTGTGTTTCTTCCGCCAGGCTTCGGCTTCGGCTTGTTTCTCGGCAACCGACTTTTCGAGATGCTCGATCTTGCGGATGCGCATCTTGATCTGGCCGACCCACCACTGCGACTTCTCGCTGAAGTCCTGGGCGCGACCCGAGCAGCGCTGCGCGACCCGGTCGCGTTTCGCGGCTCGGCGTGGTCGATCATTCGCTCGAGCAACATCGGCAGCGGCCCGGTAACGGAGAGCCTTGTCATGGTTCGCGATGGCCCGTCGGTTCGTGTACTTCCGGCGCTTCCGGGCATACCGGAGCTTGGTCCGGTTCATGGACAGCTTCTCGCCCAGCCGAGCGAGAGCTTTCTTGATGGCACCCAACGGTGCCTCCCTTCTATGTGGGCCCTTGCGGGCGGTTAGAGAATGCGTCCGGCGAGCAGCACCACGACGCCGGAAACGACGCCGGTCACAGCCGGCACAGCGATCTGGGAAACAGCGAGGCCACCCTGCATCCTGGCCTGCCAGATTTCGAGCTTCCGCACCCGTCCGTTCGTGGCACTGGCGAGGTCGCGCACTTGCCCGATGTCTTCTCGGAGTTCGAGACGGGCGGCTTCGACATCGTCCTTGAGACTGACGTGGACGGCGTCGAGTTTCTGGTCGACGCTGTCGAGACGGGCGGCCAAGACCTCGGGGGTCATTGCTCGCCGTCGATCGAGGGCTTCACGACGATCTCCGGTCCGTCGAGCGGGAACGCCCGGAAGCGTCCCAGCCGGCCAACGGCGAGCACTGCGTCCTCAGCGGTCTCGGCCTCTGCCGTGGCGACTAGGGCGTAGCCGGTGCCGCTGGCCTGCTGGACGGTTTCGATCACAGCGTAGATCACAGGTTGTTCCCTTCGTTGATGACGCCCATTCGCTCGAGGATGGCGTCGAGCTTCGCCGGGGTCGAGTCGAGCGACACGGCCTGGCTGTCGGTGTTCTCGGCGTAGGTGTTGTCGACGATTCGGCGGGGAATCCAGCCGCGGTCCGCGAAGATGATCTGGTCTCCGGACTGGACTTGGCAGACGTTTCGCCACACCCCGGCCGTGTCTTGGGCCTCGCCGGTCAGGACCGCGTCCCCGCGCTGATTGACCCGTGCTTTCTCTCGCAGGGCGACCTGACCGGCCTGGATCGCCCGGGCCACCGTTGACGTGGCGGTGAGGGAGAGCTTCAGTGTTCGGGGCCGGCCGCGTTGCGTGAGCACGTTGGATGATGTGTCGACCAAAGCGGCGGTTTCAACGTCGGCCCCGGACCCGGGGTATCCGACCTTGACTGACTTGCCGCCCGGATCGCCGAAGCTCACGATGCATCTGGTGTAAGTGTCGTCCCCTTGCTCGCCCGCATCGGTGAGACTGACCCCGGGGTCGGAGGATCTCACGACCCAGGTTCGTCCGGTCCCCGCAGGCCGAAACACGAATCGCTTGCCGAAGCACCCCCAGTCGTAGAGCTCGGTTGCGTTGGCGACCATGACGAGCGCCTCCATGTCCTCGAGGTCCGTTTCGACCAGGTGCGGAATCACGAACGATGTGGAGCTGATCTCCGGCGTGAGAAGCGGACATGCCTGGGTAAGACCCCAGTTGACCACGTCGCTCGCGAGCACGCCCTGTGTGCCGTCCCCGATCGGGTAGAGCGGGATGCCGTGGTCGCCGTAGACGGCGATCATGTCGATGCGGCGGTTGAATGCCGATCCCGCAGCCGGCGTGTGGGTAGAGGACGCGAGGACTTGCATCGCCAGGTACCGGCTCGCGGTGGGTATGCTCGCGGTTCGGATGGTGTTGTCGAGGGTCTGTGCGACGCTCGTGGCGCCGGCCATGTCCTCGGCGTTCGAGTAGTAGACGCCGGGGGCGACGGTGTTGGCGGTGTTGGCGGCGGTGCCGCGGTAGTCGACCCGGCTGATCTTCGCCCCGGCCGAGGCGGCGTAGTACAGCTCGGCGATCGAGAACCCGGCGATCTGCGCACCCGACGCCCCCGTCCATTCGAGGCCACCTTCTGCGCTGGCGGTGTATGCCTTGTCCCAGGTAACGCTCGTGCCGGCGGCGGCCTTGCGAACCAACGGTGGTGGCTGCCACGAGTCGAACTTCCGATCCACCGCGATCAGGGGCGGCGGCGGATTGTCCTTGAGATACCCGGACCAGCCGGTCGCGCTGATCTCAACCGACGGTCCCTCACCGTCCCGGGCCGGATACTCGACGCCGTAACCGGACCAAACCTCGGTGCCGCCAACGTCACGAATCACGAGCTCGTCGAACGGGTCGATGTCTCTGAGGCGGGGGTCGCGTGCGACCGTGAGTGTCGCCGTGGTTTGCCCGCCTGGCATTGTGCCTTGCAGGCTTGCGTCCATCCCAACGGAATCCGCCGGTTCGGCCGGGCCGATCGGGATCACCCGGCCGTCGACCCGTTTAAGGGTGGCGGTCAGGCGGCTGCTCACGCGGGCTCCGGCATGTCGACCACTCGTGGAATCACGGACACGTCGATCGAGCAGATGTCGAGGTTGTTGTCCGCGGAGCCTGGGGGGACCCGGCCGTCGAGTACGACGATCCGGCTGGACGCGCCCGGGGGCAGGAGGAGGCGGTCACCTTGGTAGCGGCCGATCTCGCCGAGACTGTCGCCGGCGGCGTTGTACCTGAGCGCGTTGTCGTGGCTGAGGATCGCGGCCCGGCCAGGGAAGATCACGGCATCATCGATCGGCACGTTCGCCATTGACCGGAACTCGACGCTGCCCCATTCTCCGCGGCTGCCGGAGCCCGCGGCAAGGAACTGGCTTGCGGCCCCGAACCCGCCTGAAGACAACGTCCCGGACGACAGATCCGCATTTGCGGGGTACCCGAGCACGGCGGAGGTGCCCGATCCCGGGTTGGTGAGGGAGGCGAGCACGGCACCGTTCGACGCGATTCCGAACGTGAGGACCGCGTCGTCGCCTTCGCTGCCGGACAGCCCGTACGTGTCGGCTGGCTGCGACACGTTGATGATCGTGGAGCCAGCCTTGACCGCCATCAGGAACAGGGACCGTGAGAACCGGAGACTGTCGAGTGATCCGGACCGGGAGAAAGACTGACCGATGAACACGTAGTTCGAGGCGTCCGTGTATCGGACCACCGCGCCGCGCAGTTCCCAGGTCGGATCGGCCGGCAGCCAGACCGCGTAGGGGCTGAGTGCCATCTGACACCAGATCGGACCCTGTGCCGCGGCGCCGAGCCGCGCGAACTTCGGAGCCGCATCGGTGGTGGTGACGGTGCGCGAGATCCGGCCGCCGGACCGCTGGTAGCTGGTGCCGCCACCGATCTCGGACCAGTTTCCACCTACGGTCGCGGCTGACCCGGCAAGGCTGCCGGACCCGGACGCGATCCCGAGGCCGATCACGGCCTCGTTTGGTTCGGGGGCCTGCGGGTTCGCGAACATCTCAGCCTGGAACTGACCGGCGGGAACCGCTGCGATCGCGTCGACCTGGATACTGCCGCTTGCCGAACGGACGCTCAGGCGCCCCTCCCACCGCCAGCCGGCGCTGTCTCGCCAAACGTCGGAGCGGGGTTTGCGGAGGTTGATCGTGCCGAAGTCGATCCACCGCCAGATGCCGGTTTGCGCGTTCGCCGGAACGGTGACATAGCGGCTTCCGTCAGCGAGGTCGGAAGTTGACCATCTGGACAGGTCGGCCTGCGACCACTCGAACTTGAGATCCACGGCGGCCGAGTTCGATGCCGGCAGGAGCACCCGGGCGAGAATTCGTTGCGGCCCTTCGTGAGTCTGGTAGGCGGCGGGGCTCGCGTCGTTTGTGCTGAGGATCGGTCGCCACGCCGCGCTCAACGCCATCGACGCCACCCCGTTGGTGCTGCCGCCGTTGGTTGTTGCCGCGGTGGTTGGTGAGTTCGCCAGGGCTCCCCCGAGGAGTTGCCTGGTCTTCGCCAGGAGAAGGGCCGGGTCGCTGCGTTGCGCGGCACCGATCAACAGGTGATTTCGTTGCGCGGTGCCGGTGTCGGTCACTTTCACGCGCACCAACGCCGGTGCGTTGCCCGTGATAGAGCCGGTGTCGACCGTCGCGATTGACGTGGCCGAGGGCTTGTTGACGGTCGAAAGCACGATCGGGGCGAGCCGCCCGAAGGGCTTCGCGGTCAGCTCGAACGAGAACTTCATCCGGCCCTGGGAGATGGTGCGCTGCCAGTCCGCGGGGTAGCTTGCGTCGAGAACGTCGAACGCGACGGCTGTCCCGTCGGGTGTGTAGCGCTTCGCGGTTCCTCGCTCACGCGCGAGTTTTTCCAGCTTCGATTCGAGGTCGTAGATGCAGTCGATGAACCGCTTGAGGTCCGATCCCGAACCGCGCCTCGACGCGGTGGAGCCGTGGGCGGTGCCCGACCATGAACACCCGGGTGTGTCGCCGTCGAAGTAGGGGGTCGAGTCAGCGCCGGCGGTCAAGCAAACGGCGTCGATTTGGAAGGTACCGGCCGCGTTCGCCCGCCAATTGAAGAAGTGGGCGCCGGCGGTGGTCGCCGGGACCGCCACCTCGTAGATCTGCCAATCTGATGACAGGGACACCGTTCCCAGCCCGGTCGTGGCCCGAGCCACTGCCAGGGAGGCAACCGACCCGGTGATTTTCCTGGCCGCGAACCTGAGCGTGTAGGCGGTCCCTGACGCGAGGGTCGCGTTGGTGCCGGCCCCGCGATCCGCCGCGCTCGCGACGAGGTTGCCTGCGAATTCGCCGGCGTACCCTTGCTGCGCCTGGGTCAGGGTGCCACCGGAGACGAGCGCGCCGCCGGTGGTGGCCCAGCCGGACGTTCCGGTCTCGAAGCTCGGGTTCGTGACCAGGTTCGTGGCCGGGCCGATCCCGAGCCCCTCGAAGCCCCAGACAGTGACCGGGATCTTGCGGTTCATATACCGGGGCTTGGTCGCCGGACGTTCTCCTTCCGTGTCGCGAGAGCCGGCCCACTGACGTTGGGTCTCGGGGCGGGGGAACGCGATCTCGAGCAGACCGATTCCGTGGCCGTCTGGGTCGGGCACCATGCCGCCCGTGACTTCCAACGGGCTGACGCCGCCTTCGGAGATCGGGTCGAGAATGAAGCGTTCGAGGAGTTCGGACGGCATCTACAACCTGGCCTTTCTGCCGCCGGCCGCTCGGCCACGACTCGCGGTCTTCTTTCCGGCTCGATCGATCTGAACTTCGATATGCGGGTCCAACGCTGCGAGGGTCGGGTCGGCCAGCACGACCGTGACGTTCAGGTCCCCGCCGGGCGCACCGACGGTCATCGGGTGGCCGACGCGGCCGCCCTGCGCGAAGAACGCCCTGCCCTGCGATGACTGCGCGGTCCGGGTCGCGGCGATCGTTCCTCGGGTCTGGCTGATGATGTCCGCGAAGAACTCGCCCTGCGCGCTGAGTCGATCGAATCTCTGCTGCTGCCCGGTGCGGTACTTGCGGACCGGCGCCATGACCTGCTTGCGGCGGGCCGCGGTGGCCGCCTTGATCGCGGCGGAACGCCGGGCGGCCTCCTGGCGGTAGTAGTCGCGGATCTGGCGTTTCGTTGCCGGTCGCGGCGGGCGCACCCCACCGTTCCTGGGTGGCAGGGTCAGCATCCCAGCTTTCAGGTCACGCTTCTCGGCTTTCGCGAGGGCGTGCCGCATCGATTCGAGCCGGTTGCCGGCGGCATGGTTGATGCGGTCGATGGTCTCGAAGCGGTCGTGGAGGCTTGTCCCGCCGAGCGAGAAGTTCATGTCGTAGCTGCCGAGGAGCCGGTCACGGATCTGACCGAGCCGGGGATCGATCCGGTCGAGGATGTCGTAGCTGCGGTCGTAGGCGAACGCGTCGCCAGCTATCGGATCGTGAAACCCGATTGTTTCCGCCAGCTCGGCGTCGGTGAACCGGGGCATGTCGGCGAGGCTCCGTCGGAACCGGGGAAGCTGGGCGCCCTGCCTGATCGCTTTCCTGCCCTCACGAACCGCCTTTTTGCGGCCCAGCCAACGCTTCCGGAACGCGGCCCGCTCCTTCCGCTCCCGCTCGATCCTCGCCTTGTTCTGCTCCTCGGTGATCCAAATGCCGGATCTCTTCTTGCCCGGGGCGACACCGCCCGAGGGAAGGAACACCATCTTCGGTCCGTCTTCCTTGTCGCTGGCCGAGTTCGCGGTGATCCCGAACTTCCGTAGGATCTTCGATGCCCGGAACGCAGCATCGATTCGCTTTCCGAGGGACGACATGCTGGCCGGTCGCTCCCACTCCCGCATGAACGTCTCGGTTGACTCCGGGATCGCGTCCTGAGCGTTGAGCTTCTTGAACGTGCCGGGAAGGCGGCCCTTGAGGTCGTGGAGCATGAACTGGAACTGCGCCTTGATCGAGGTCGGCGAAAGTTTCTGCCGGGCGGCGTAACGCTCCAGGTCCGGGTAGGACACCGGCGGTGCGGTGAACCCGAACGCCCCGCCGTTGTTGGTGCCGGGCTCCATCGACTCGGTGTCCCATCCGGATTCGCCGTACGAGTTGCCGAGGATTGCTGCGGTGGCCTTGTGGTCGAGGCCGCCTCGAAGGAGGATTTTCCCGCCTTCCGTGACGACTTTGCCGCCCTTCGCGTACCAGTTGTGCGAATTGTGGAAGGCGAGCGCCGCGGACGGGGTGCCGTACCGTTCCTTGATGTAGTTGAGGCCCCATGCGATCTGGGCTTTCGCGGCGGCCGGGCCGGTGCCCTGCGCGGCCGGTCCCATCTTCGAGGCGGGCAGTGCCTGCGGGATGCCGTACGCGCCGGAGGACGGGTTGCGGGCGGCCGGGTTCCAGCCGGACTCGCGGGTCCAGAGTTCCTTGAGTGCCGGCCATTCGGATGCCGGGAACATCTGCAGCATCATCTGGCGGCCCATCGCCTGATAGTCGCCGGACACCTCGACGCCACCGAACCCGGCACCGGCGGTGCTCATCTTCCCGTTGATGTATTTCTGCGCGGCCTTCCTGACCTTGTCGAGGGCGCCCTGCCCGCCGGACTTCAACGCACCGTCCGGGCCGGTCAGGACCTGCCGGCGAATGTTCGCGGCCACCACCCCGCCGGGGTTGAGGCCGGCGGCGAGTTCGGCCATCGTGAGGAGGGTGATGTGGGCGTGGGCGTTTCCGCCTGCCATCGACGGTGGGCCGTGGCCGGACCATGCCTCGGTGCCGTGGGTGCCGTCGTATCCGACCGGGGTCCATCCGATCCTGACCGCTTCGTAGGCGGCCTGGGCGACCTTGCTCCATGATCCGCCGGCGCCCGGAACGACGTCGATGGCGGTGCCGGCGACCGTGTGCTCCGGGGATGCGTGGCCGGGGCCGTAGGCGTCGGTCAGGAACAGGTTCCACTTCTTCAAGAAGGCCAGCGCCGGCCCGAGAACTCGGGAGTTGATTCGCTCACCGGGGTAGCCGGGCACGGGAACGATTCCGCCCTGGGCCATGTAGTGCGGTGTCGTGACCCCGGCGAAAAGCTCGTCGAGGGAACCGTAGGTGCCGATTCCCATTGCCTTGGAGACGGCGAGTGCCTGTTCGATCTCGGGTTGCTGATGCCGGTTGACGAACGCCTCACCGGGTGCGGCCCAGACCGGGACGGTGTCCTGCAGGCCAACGCCGCTGAGGAACCCGCCTTCGGCTTTCTTCTCGGCCTTGCCGGCCTGAACTCCGAACGCGACGGGTTGCACACCGAAGGCTTTGAGTGCCCGGTTGGTTTGGTTGGCGATGCTGCCGAACCCGCCGTTGACGGCGTTGAGGAGCCCGCCCATCGTTTCCGACATGGAGTCGACCATGTCGCGGCCGCGTTTCGAGACGGTCTCGCGCATGTTCCCGAATCGCTTGCGGGTCGTTTGGTCCATGTCCCGGACTCGGTCGGCGTGGTCTTGGTCTATGCGCCGCCACGAGTCGCGGAGGTTGCCCTGAAGTTTCCGTTGGTGGTCGGTTGCCTTGTCGCGGATCGTCTTGAAGTCCTTGACGACCTTCTCCTGGGTTTTGTCAGTGGACTTGACGACGTCGTCGCCCATGTCGTCGAAGCTCTGGGTGATCTCGTCGTTGCCGTCTCCGACCTCGCCGGTCACTTCGGTTGAGTAGTCGCCGGATCTCCGTCGCTTCTTCTTCGAGTTCTGGTCGTACCAGCGACGGTAGCCAGGGACGGGCGTCGACTTCTCGAGTGGGGCGATGCCCCAGTCGTCCATCGTCTTGTCGATCTGGCCCTTGTGGACCTTGACGTGACCAATCTCCCCGATCTCGGGGGCGTCCACGCCGAGCTTGCCGAGGATGTTGGCCTTGTCGAAACTGGCGTTGATGGTCCGGATGCCGAAATTCACGGCGTCGATGAGGCCATTAGTGAGCCACTCGCCGAGCTTCGTCCCGAACGTGAACACCTGCTTCCGAACGTCCGGACTAGCGAGTCCGAGAGTGACGAACGCGATGCCAGCGGCCAGTCCGAGTTGCCCTCCCCATCTCTTGAAGAATGGGATCATCCGCCGAAAGCGAGTATTCATGAGCTGCCCGAAGGCACCCTCCGCGGCCATCTCGACGCCCATGATCGCGAGGAACCTGGTCGCCAGCGCCCTGCCGATCGACAGGCCGGCTCGCCCCCCGAGGCGGGCGAGGGCGCCCCAACCGCCGAACGCGTGAATCAGCCAAGCCCCGACGGCCAGGCGTCCAAGCCAGTTCGAGTGGAGGAACGTCTGGACGATTCCCTTCGCGATGGCGATGCCGATCCGCCCGGATCTCTCGGCGATGTCGGGGGCGGCGTCCTCGAGCACGTCGAGAACGCGGTCGATGATGCGCTCGATCTGGTCCCCGATCCGGCGGATCTTCACTTCGTCGGAGATGTCCGGGTCGTTGAGGGTCTTGATGAAGGTTTGGAACTCTTCGTTCAGCGCTTCGACCGCTGGTGCGGCGACCTTCGTGAAGGAGAACTGGAGGCCGAGCATCGCGGCCTCGGAGCGGCGCTGCTCCTTCACCACGTCGAAGAGGCCATCCGAAGTCTTTGTTGAAAGCACGGTCCCGAACTCGTCGGCCCAGTGCATCTGCTCCTTGAGCGACTTTTCGCCGGCTGTGAACAGTGGCAGGATGGTCTGGTAGCCCCGTCCCAGGAGCTGCTGCGCCACGGCCTGTCGTTGCGTGCCGCCCTCGGCCTCCCCGAACGCGTTCGCGATCTTGAGGACCTGGGCCTCGAAGCTCTGCCCGCCCTCGGTCAGGTCCTTCTGCGTGATCCCGAGTTCCTTGAACACGTCAAGGGCGGATTCCTCACCATCCTTGGCTTTCTCGATCTGTTTCGAGAGCGTGGTGAAAGACATCACCATCGCTTTGTTATCGATGTTGCGGGCTTTCGCGACCGTTGCCCAGCGGCTCGCGGTGGCGATCGAGATGCCCAGGTTCCGGTTCAGTCCTTGAACGGCGAGGTTGTAGTCGAGGGTGGTGTCGATCGCCTTCTTCGCCTCGGCGATCCCGAGGTACGCAGTTGCGAGCCCGACCGCGTACCTGATGCCGCGCTTCATGGTGTCGGCGGTCCGGCCGGTCGCCTTGCCCTGGCGATCGGTCGTTTCTGTCGACTTGCGTTGCTCGCGCTGGAGTTCCTCGTTTCTCCGGATCAGCGCTTTCGTTTCGTCCTCGGTGACCCCGAGTTTCTTGGCGATCTCGTCGTAGGACTTGCCGGACCGCCGCATCTCGGAGGCGGCCTTGCCCTGTGAGTCGGCGAGAGACTTGGTGCTCGCCTTGGCCTTGTCGACGGCGGCATCGAACTTCTTGAAGTCGGTGTCGTCGAGGTTGCCCTTGAGCATCGCCTCGATCGTGCCGACGTTGTATCCGGCACTCACCGGGCACCCCCAACGAGCAGCAGCCCCCCACCCGGACGGGCAGGAGGCTGCAAGGGGGCTTCTCTAGTTGAGGCCATCTCGGGCGGCCTGAACCTGACGTTCCCGTTTGACCTGGTCCATGAGCGCGACCGTCCGCTTCCAAGCGGAGTTCGCGTCCTGGCCGGGATCGGATTTCGGGATGCCGTCATCGGCCTGCTCTTCGGAGTGGTCGTCGGCTATCCGACCGGCGTAGGCGAGGAGGTCGTCGAATCGCTGCCAGAGGGTTTGTTCTCGGGTCCATCCGTACTCTCGGGCGAAGAGGTGGACGAGGTCTCGTTCGAGTTCCCGGTCCCCTCCGTCGACCCCTCCGACAGGTCCGGGCTCGGATCGTCCAGACCCTCCTCCGGACTCAGTAGCGTCGACGCCTGCTCGAACAGCGCCTTGACTTTTCCCGAGTTCAGTTCCTGAACCTGGGAGAAGGCGAGACTGCCGAGATCAGCGAGCTCTTCGAGAGTGCCGTCGTAGAGGAGCTTCTTGGCTTGCTTCTCGATCTCCTCATCGACCGTGTCCTGCTCGTCTGCGGCCTGGAGGTCGGAGTCGCGCATCACGACCAGCGCAAGGATCTCCATCACGTCCGACCGGGCAAGGTCCAGAACCCGTGGCAGGATCGACATCAACACCGCCCCGGTATCCAGCGGCGTGTCTTCCGGCACTTGCATTTCCTGGCCGGCCGCCTCCCACGCCGCCTCGGACACCCTCTCCGCGTCGACCGGGTACAGGAACTCGAACGTGGCCCGCGGAAGCGTCCGGACGTTCTCGTCTCTTTGCTTCCGAAACTCTCGCCGGGCCTGCGCCTGGATCTCCGGAAGAACGTCGAGCAGCTTCGTGATCCGTCCGAGGATGAGCACCGACTTGAGACCCCGGAAGGGCCTCAAGACGTAGTGCTCATCCCCGATCCGAATCTCGGGTCGGTCAGGCATACGCGGCGTCCCCGTTCGTCACCGTCACGGTTGATAGGGCGCTCACACCGGACTTCCGAACCGAACCGGCCAGGGAGATCTCCGTCGCGCCACCCTGCGGGTTCGCCGGCACGGCAAGGTCCGGACTCCACTTCACCCCGGGCAGCGACAAACCGAACTCGCGGGCCGGGGTGAGCGGACCTGACGCGTCCTTCTGCGCGAGGGTGAAGCCGTAGCTTCCGAGGGCTGGCAGGAACTTCGACGGCTTCGCCCCCGCGGTCGGGGTCGGGGTGCCGTACACCTGCGCGTTGTAGCGCTGCAGGCCAGCGGCATCTAGGTAGATCGTGACTCCGACGGTGATGTCGGGCTGGCCGGTAGCGACATCGTACGCGGTGACCGAGTCGCCATAGATCGGGGTCAGGTTTTCGTTCCAGGTGACCGAGAACTGCGACTGCCCACGGAACACCTGGCCGTCGATGGTGAACGTGCCTTCGCCCTCGGTGTACAGGAACGGGTTGCCTGGGGAGAACGCAACGATCGGGTCGGCGTTGATCTCCTCTGCCGGGTCGAGGCACACGATCGTCGGGGTGACCTTCACGACCTTCGACCCGGTCGATCCCTCGATCGTGAGCTGACTGATCCGGCAGTCCGCGAACCGCTGGCGCTTGACGACTGACCCGCCGACGCTCTTCCAGAACGTCGCCCAGAATCCGCCCGCAGCCTGCGGAGTGAATTGGTGGACGTACGGATCGGCGGCCCCGGTTACCGTCTCTGCCCCGAAGAACAGGTACAGGAGGTAGGCCAGGTCCGGCGGCAACGCGGGGACCTGCGGGTCGCCGGCACCGGACAGCGAGTCGACGTAGTCGATCTGCTTGCCGAACCGTTCGGTTGCCATGGCGGGTTCGCTGCCGTCGGCACGGTTCGCCTCAAGGCTGCCGGCGGTCCAGTTGAGCCGCTTGATCGGGGTTGACGCCGCGGTTCCCTTCGCGGACTGCTTCGCGACCCAGAGGCCGCCGATGTTCTGTTCGAGCAAAGGCATGGATCAGCCCTCCGGGTTCTGGTCGGGGGAGCCGCCGGTCTCGATGAGATCGACAACGTCGCCCTTGGTCTTCAGGTTCTCGGCGCCGGTCAGGCCACGATCCGCGGCGATCTGGTCGAGTTCGGGCCGGGTATGACGCATCAGCCATTCCCGGTTGTCGACCGCGGCGCCGGGTGCCTCGGTGGGCACGCCATCGGGGTCGGTGCCGTCTTGGATGACGGCCGGGTGGAGCCGGAGCGCGTTCGCGATCTCAGCTTCGTTCGGGTTCTCGAGGTCGAGGACGATTTCGCCGTCCCCGTTGATGAGTGCGGCCACGATGTCGTAGGTCTCGCCCTCGCCGACCCTGCAGGTCGCTCCGGTGAGATCCTCAACAGCGGGCACGAACGTGACGCTGGTCTGCGTCATGTGGAGCCTCCTATGAGGTGGTGGTTATGGGTGCCCGCTACCGGGCGAGGGTGCCCCTATGGGGCGGTGACGTAGTGGTGAAAGCCGTAGGCGAAGTCGTACGTGAACGCCTGGTTGCTCCGGCCGAGCGGCTGCATCTCGCGATAGATCAGCGAATCGATCAGGTGAAGACCGCCCATCGTCCAATCGACCTTGTCGTTCAGGACGTGGCGGATCTCGTTTTCGAGGTCGATCGCGATCGGGGCTTTCTTCACGCGAACTTCGATATTGATGACGGAGTGCCGGATCGTGGAAGCAACGAACGGTTCCTGCGGAATACCGGGCGCCATCCACAGACCGAGCACGGCCAGGTCGCCCTTCTCGACATCGTCGCCGCCCTCCGAGATCTCGCCGGGAGCAGGTACCCCGTTGCGGGGTTCGATCCAGCACGGCGGTTCGTCACCGGCCACGGCCGGTTTCCGGACGATGCCCTGGGCGACTAGTTCGTCCCGGACCGCGTCGATGACAGCCTTAGCGGCCACGCTCGAGAGCTTTCTGCGCGGCCTTCGCGAGGGCCTGTTTGTACCTTGGGGCCATCTCGGTCAACGGGCCTTCGAGGTACTTCGCCTGGCCGCCTTTGGGGTGCTGAAACTCGGTGTGCTCATGCTGCACCTCGGCGTAGGGAACGCCGAACGTGACGGTGCCGGTGACCTCGTTGCCGTGAACCTCAACGGAGGTGCTGCCGGAGCCGCGAAGGGTTCCTTCGTCAACCGGGGCGTCACGGACAGCACGTCCTAGGAGATCTTCGACAATGATTCGCATCGTGTCCTCGAGTGACCCGAGGAGGGCACGTTGGATCGCTTTGGTGTCTTGGATCTCAGGCAAGAGACTTCTCCAGTTGCTCGAACGTCACGCTGGCCGGCGTGAGAACGCAGGTGCAGTTTGGGTGGATCGGCGGAAGGTCCTCAAGCACGTCGTAGCCGTCTGTGGCGCCGGTGAGGGAGTAAACGTTGCCGTCGAGGGCCTGGCACTGGTCGCAGTTCTCGCCGTTGCCGGACCATTCGACAAGGTCGATGCCACCTTCGATCAGCCGGTTCCTCGTGCCCTGGCTGACGGCTTCCCGGGTCGTGGTTCGCATGACCATGTCGGAGTAGGTGCGCAACCCCCACTCCCTGCCGGCACGGTCCTCGAATCCGCTGACTCCCTGCCTTGTGAGCGTGTCAACGAGCGAAGTGGAAGCCTCCGCCCGGGTCGACCCTTCCGCGAGCTGGAGCGCCGAAGACCTGAGTCCCTCCTTCCGGAACACGTCCTCGACCTGGCGGCCGACGGTGGTGAGCGCGTCCCGCAGCCGGTTCGTCATCGAGTCGGCCAGCACTTCGACCGCGTCGGCGTGTATCCCCGCGAACTGGGCACCGTCGATTCCGGCGATCTCAGCGACCGCGACACCCTGCTCGTAGGCGGCTTTCAGGATCGACACCGCCTGCGGGGTCACGGCCGAGTCGAGGTTGACGAGAAACGCCTTGATCTCGGCGAGTTGCCTGGCCCGGTAGGTGGCAGTGCCGAGCCGGCCGGACCGTAGGTCGCGCTCGATCTTGAGGGCGAGCTGCGATTCCGCGGTCTGGAAAATCTGGGTGAGCGCGGCGAGGTCACGCTCGTACGGGAACTTCATGCCGCCTCGAGAGTGAGGCGGGTGGTCTGCACCTCGTCGGGCAGGCCGGGCAGGCTGGCAGCTTCGATCATCTGAACCCGGCCTTGCTGCTCCCCGCCGATCACTTTCCGGAACGTCACGACGTCACCGGCAGCCCAGTCCCGCAGCCCGGTCGGAACGATCAAAGTTCTACGGAGCAGAATGTCCGAGGTCTCACCGAAGGTTCGTTCCCGCTTCTCGCGGTAGTAGACCCCTTCCTCCCCTGCCCATACTTCGTCGCCGTCGTCTGGGTCACGGTCGAAGTCCTCCGAGCCGGCACCGCTAGTCACCCGGAGCAGAGTCGCGTTGATCTGCGGGAAAGTCACCGTGCCCTGCCGGAGTACACGCCGAGACCCGAGTTCGCGACCAAACCCCAGATGTCGGCCCCCAGCCGGCCGACAAGCCCGATCGCTTTCGGGCCTGTCATCTCGAAGTCCGGGCCTTTCACGGTTTCGTACTGCTGCGCGGTGAACAGGTCCGGCTTCGCATGGAGACGCTTCGCCACTCTGATCGTGGCCGTCTTGAGCTTCTCCCACTGCCACGGCGCCACGTCCGTCTCAGTGACCTTCCAGCCGTCCTCGCTGACAGGCCGGGCACCGAGCATCAGATCGATCGCGTTGGAGGCGTCCACGGCCAGGTCATCAGCGTCGGTGTCGCTGAGACCGTCGATCGCGTTCTGGAGTTCCGCTCGGGTGACGTACATGACGAATGGGGCCGGGACCGAAGCCCCGGCCCCCTTCCGCTACACGAGCTCGGTGTCGCCCGTGTCGATGTTGTGACGCACCCGCACCGGCCCGTCCGGACCATTCACGTCGTACTCCTCAACCCGGTCCTCGGTGGGCTCCGGGTCGGGGACGGCATCGATCGGGGTGCCGACGAGCGTCTTGTCGTCGTCACCCGCCGGCTCATCGGCCGCAGTGGTGCTCGCCTGATGGTCGAGGATGCGGTCGATGATGTCGCCCTTGTTGCCGCCGGGGTCAACGCCCAGGCCTTCGGCGATCTTCACGACCTCGGGCTTGTTGACCTCCTCCAGCGATTCCTTGGTGTGCTCGGTGGATTCCATTGCTGGGTCCTTTCTTCGAGGGGGTCGGGTTACGCGTTCTTGATCCCGCGGAGACGGGCCGCGCCGAGACCCCAGGTCGCCACGCCGCAGTAGAACTCGATCCGGGTCCGCAGAACCGGCTTCGAGTCGAGCTCGCCGAGATCGTCGACCTGAACGCCGCCGTTGGTGAGACCGCCAACGCCGTTGTCGGCCTCGTCTCCGGACCACTTCACCGCGTAGATCGAGGAGCACTGCGAGGTTGCGGTGCCCTGCGTCTCGGTCTGGGGGAGAATGTTGGTCTGCGATCCAACCGGGGAGCCGACCTTGCCGGCGTCGAGGAGCGGAATGCCCTGGTAGCTGGCCTCCTTCTTCACGCCCACGGGCTCGACGTACTGGTTCTCTCGCCGCATCGCGGACAGGATCTTCGATCGGATGGATGCGTTCATGTAGAGCGCGTCCGGGCCGCCGGGAACCGAGGCGATCAGTTCGTCGAGCTTGTCGAAGAACGTCTGTCGGTCAGCGGAAGTGGAGCCGAGCACGGGCAGTCCGTCGGTCGCGGCGTCGATGACCTGGCTGCCGGTGAGGCGCTTCTTCAGTCCATCGAAGCCGTTCACGTCAACGGCCACGTCACCGTTGAAGAACGCGTCCTGGAACTTCCTGGTCGCGGCCTTCACCTTCAGCGCGGTCTGAATGGCCCGCTGGTCGTTGATGTTGGATCGTGTCTGCTGGATGAATCGGTCGACATCCGCGTCGCCGCCGAGGATCACGAGACTCTCGGTTGCCTGGACGATGGTGCCGGTCGACTCGGTGTAGCCGTTGTTGACGGCACGGAACTCGACGCCGGGCAGGGTCGCTTCCTTGTTGTAGGCGTAGGCGTTCCCGTTGATCTCCAGCATGGGGATGCGGTCGAGGATCACCGACTCGTTGACGAATACTTCGATGACACCGCGCTGCAGGTTGTTCTGTGATGCGACCGCGGCATCCGAGAGGCTGAGAGCCATGTTCTACTCCTTGGTATCTCCGGACTTGCCGGACTGGGCGTAGGCGCTGGAGATCAGGGCTTGACCCTTCAACTCCTTGCCTTCTGAATTGGACTTGCCCCCGCCCTTGGCGTCGTCGCCACCATCACCGCCGTCGGGATCGTCGGCGCCGCCGGTGACTTCACGCTGGCCCTTGCCAGCCGACTTCAGGTAGGGGTCACTCTTCAGGAGGGCTTTCAGCGACTTCTCGGCCGCCGTCTCATCCGAGACATCGGCGTCGTCGTCGAGGAGCTTCAAAGCGACCTTCGGGTTCCGGAAGCCGAGACGCGTGGCAACCGCGGTCACCGTGCGTTCCTTATTCCCGGACTCGATGTCACCCTCGAGCTCCTTGACTCGCTCCTCCGCGGCCTCCCGCTTGGCTTTCTCGCGGTCGATCTGCTTCTGGAGCTTCTTCGCTTCGTCGTCACCCGCTGACGCGTCTTCAGCCTTTGCCTTGGCGTCTTCCAGCTCGTCCTTGAGCTTCTCGATCTCCTTTTCGAGCTTCCGTGTTGACTTGCCGGACTCGGCCGCTTCACGCTTCAAGCGGTCCAGTTCGGCCTTGTCGATCTCGACTTTCTCGTCCTCGGCACCGGCGATAAGGGGCACGGTCAGTGCCAGCTTCCATAGCGACGGGGAGAACGGGTCCATCGTGAGGGCTGCCTTGATCGAGCGCAGCCGGTGACGCAGACGCTTGAACAACGTCATGGGGTGATTCCTCCTGTGGTGGTCCGGCGGTCGTTTCACCCGCACCACGCGGGGGTCCTAGCCGGTCTGGACATGAGGCCCTTGGGTCGCCGGGCCTCCGGCGAATCGACGGTTTGGTGACCCGCTCCTACGCGGGGGGCTCGTCGATAGAGCCGGGTTCCGTTTCACCCTCGGACGGTTCGTCGTTGGGATCGGTCGGAAGATCAGTGAAAGTCATGGGGGCGGGCCGGGCCGCTTCGATCAACGCGACCTCTTCCTTGACCTGGTCGTCGGTCCAGTCGGGGTGCAGATCCTGCAGGGCGGTCTGGAGTGATTCGAGGTCGGCGCCGTACAGGGCCACATGCCGGGCCGCGAGTTCGGTCTGATCCGTTGGGAGCGGGTCGGTGCGCCCAACGGTGGGTGCTTCACCGGCCGCGGCCCATTCAACCCCGAACCCGCCCGACTCAACAGGGAGGCTGTCGAGGAGCTGCGCGAGGAGCAGCATTTGTGGAATCGCGGCGTCCCAGTATCGGCTCTTGCCTTTCGCGGCCGATGTGGTCGGCAGGAGCCGCACCCGCAATGCCACGCCGGTGTCGGCGGTTCCTTCCGCACCGGCGGTGGCACCAACGAACTGGGGCATGATTCCGGCCCGGGACAGTGCCGAGGACACGAGATCGGCCTTGTACGCGATCAGGGCCTCGGCGTCGAAGCTGTATTCGAGCACCTTGTACGGGCCGCTCTCGGAGGAGCCCAGGTCACCGTCGAGGCCGCCGGTATCGACGAACACGTCCTCGCTCGCGTCGAACGCGGGACGTGGCTCAACGACCTGGCGGGTGCCGTCCCCCATGTCCACGGTCTGTGGCCGGGAACGGGCCTTCAGCGACGACTCGGGAACCACGATCCGTTTCTTAAGGGTGAGCTTCGCGTTCTCTTTCCCGATCGTGACCGTTTCGTTCAGGTCGAGCAGGTAGTCCTCAATGTTGCGGTAGTCGCTGAGCCCGAGCCGGCGGTCCCTCCCGAGCTTGTTGGGGATGCGACCGCAGAGCATGCCGGGCAGTTCGTGATCCCACACCTCCTCGAGATCCTCGGTTTCGACGTGCTGGGTCAGGTCGACTCGCTGGCCGATCCGGTCCTTGGTGCCACGGTACAAGCGGTTCTCGACACGGCCCGTGGTGTGGATCTCGAAGTGCCGCCAGACCGTGCGTTTCTCGTTGCCGGCATCGGATGTGTCGGGGCCAAGGAACTCGGAGACGAACGCGGCAGCTACGAGCCGATGGCCGATGAAGTGCGGGACCACGACCTCACGGGAATGAAACTCGATCAACGGATGGTCGGACACGGCCCGGTTGCCGTAGAGCCGCCACCACACCTCCCCCTCACTGGAGCAGATCGCTTCGCCTCCTTGGAGCTCCGCGTTGAATCCGGCATCGTCCTGCCCGGCCGGTCCGGCTATCAGGGCGTTGAGCCGGTCAGCGTCGGCGGGTTTGCCGGGGGTGGCGCGAACGTCCTCTCCGAACAGCATCGACGCGTAGGCGTCGCTGATCCTTTCCGCGAGCGAATCAACCCGGTAGTCCCGGTCGGATTCCCAGTCCGCGATCTTGCGGAGGGCGTCTTTGTCGGACTCGCGAAAGGCAGCCCATTTCAGGACTGTTTTGTGGGCGTCGCGTTCATCGTCGAGCGGCCAGGACTGGCCGGGTTTCTCGATGCGGCGAATCAGGTAGTTGGCGAGAACTTCGGTCAAGTGGTTTTCCTCATGCGTTTGGCGATCGGGGCGTCCCCGGCGATCAGGGCGTCCGGGGCGTGGTCGTCGCCCTTCTCGACGATCTGGGCGTCCGGGTCCTTCCACTGCAGGCCGCGGAGCTGTTCGATCAGGGTCGGGCAGCCGGTCGGGCTGATCGCGATGATCTGGGTGGTTTCGCCCTTGGCGGCCCGGTCGAAAAGTCGGCGGAGGTGGTTGATCGACTCGACCTTGAACTGGCCGAACGAGACTTTGACGGTGCGGAGATGCGGGTGGGTGCGGCGCGCGACCGCGGTGAAGGTCCGCATGGACTGGACACCGGCGGCGTCGTAGCGGGCGTCTTCGAGGCGCTGGCCGGTGTTGTCGGCCATGCGGAGCAGACGGCCGGTGGATACCCCGGGCTCCTCTGAAGTGAGGATCAGTTCGTTCGGAACGTAGATTCCGCCTCGTTCGAGCGGCCAAATCACGAGACCGGCGGTGTTCTCGCCCCAGTCGATACCGAGACTGATCGCACCACCGGCGGGTTCGGGTGGATTGCCGTCAAGCATCCGGCCGAGTTCCACGGCGGCGTCAATGCCGGCCCCGTTGTATACCCAGTCGCCGGGGCCGCGGGCGTTCCAGTCGCCGTCGCGGAGTTGGGCGAACGTCTGCGGGTCGAGTTGCTCGAGCGAAGTGAGGTACTCGCGGACGTTGAGGCCGGGATTGTCTTCGACCCTGGCCGGGATGAAGATCCGCGCTTTCGCTTTCTCGGACGAGTCGTTCGGATTGGACGGGTCCGGCTTCTTGTCGATGAACCGGCGCTTCACCCAAACATGGCCTCGCCCGCCAGGGTTCGAGGCGGCCCGCATCCTGACCGGAACAGGCGACTCCTCTGTCGAGCGGAGCCGGGAGAACATGTACAGGTACTGCTCCTCCGGAATGTGGGTCAGCTCATCGATCCCGATGAAGTCGTATTCGGCACCCTGGTAGTTGAAGTGCGAGTCCTTCTGTTGAAGGTGACCGAACTCCAGGATCGCCCCTGACGGAAAGGTCCAGCGGTGCTTGCTGTCGTTCCAGGTGGCTTTGCCGGTAAGCCACATTTTCGAGCGGTCGATGAGGCCGCCAGCCTGGGCGAGCTGCGGATAGTTCCGCCGCATGAGCAACGCCTTGTAGCCAGGCACGTCAACGTACTGCAGGGCGGCGCGGAGAAGGGCATCGGACTTTCCGCCACCTGCGGCACCACCGTAGAGCGCTTCGAGACACGGCAGGGCCAGGAACGCGCCCTGGTGCGGTGAGATCGGATAGTCAGGCCAGGCGTAGCTGGCCCGGATCGGGAGCCTAAGCGGCGTTGTTCTTGATCGCTTCGGCTTCCGCGAGGATGCCTGCGGCGGCCTGGTGGAACTCGTCTTCGTCGGGGATGCCGACATGCTCGATCGGCCCCCCTTCGGGTCCGGTGATCTCGGAAATCTGCTTCGGCTTGCCGTACGCCCGATCGTTCAGCGCCTCAGCCGCCTTGAGGCGGATCAGATGATCGGGGATCTCTTCGACGAAAGCGTTCTCTCCAGACCCGACCATGATCGGTCTGGTCGCGTCGAGCGCATCGAAGTACGCGGCCGTGATGAGGTTCGCGTGCTCTTCCGCTTTCTCGCGGAGAATGTCGACGACACGGGGCTGCCTGGGGCGCCCCCCTTGGTTGCCTGCGTCGGTGGCTTGTTCCTTGCTTCCAAACCGGGCGGAATCGGGTAGATCCGGGTCGTGAGCGCGGCAGTGGTCGCCGAAGACTTCGACGCCTTCGATGACGGTGCCGGGCTTGAGTGCCCAGGCTCCGCACGGGTCTCCGTTTTTCTTGGTTCCGGCGCATTTTGCGCGCTTGGGTTTCGCCACGGTGGGCCTTTCGGGTGGGATGAAGTCTTCCCGGCCCGGGGCGATCACGTAGCCCCAGGCCGGTCGGGAGAGGAGACGGGTCTGGACCGTCACCTTCGGGTCGGAGTGAGCGCACCGTCCCGAAGTGGTGTGGCCCTGCCCCTGCGTAAGCGGGTCAGGGCTCAATCTGGATGCTGCGAGGAGACTGTCTGAGGATGCAGATCGGACTGCAGCAACGTCGGTAGGGCGCTGTTGGCTCGCCCCGTCCGCTTCAGCTCAACACGACTTATAGATCACCCGGCGGACGGACCTTCGTACTCTTCCATGATCTCGACGCAGTCCCACCTGCTCGGGTCCACGCCTTGACGGATCTCGACGATCCCGTTCTCCCCGAGCGAGACGCTCGCTTCAACATCGAACTTGAACGGCTGTCGATCGGGGACGATCCCGCCCTGCCCGACGGGCCGAAGGAACAGATGCCGATTCTGCGCAAGTGCCACGTACACCGACGCCGCCACGTCGTCGGGGAAAGGTGAATGCAGCGCGATCCAGTCCCAGAGGAGATCGTCTTTGAACCGGAGTTCTCCGTCGATCCAGACCTTGACGGGAATCATGCGGGGGTCTGGGCCATCGAATGCGCTCATACGGCCTATCCTACGCTGCTTTGTGGAGGTGCCGGCCGCTACGCCGGGGATCTCGCTGGGCCGCCTGCCGGAGGGCTCCGCGTCGCTCGATCTCGCTCGAGTCCTGCCCCCCGGACTTCTCCCGCTCCTCAACCTGACACTCAGGGTCCAGCGATTCCGTCGGGTCCGCGGTCGTGCCGCCGCCGTGCCGCAGGTAGACGGGCCGCCGGAACCCTGCCCGGGCGAACGGGGCTCGCCAAACACCGTCGCGTAGCTCTGGATGGGCAAGCAGACGAATGTACACGTCAGGATAGGTGGAGCGGAACGCCCGTCCCTCCCAGATCTCGCTGACGACTCCGTGCTTGAAGATGAAGAGGTCGCCGGCACGGGCGCCGGGTTCTTCCGTCCAGGTGAGCATGTCAGGCAGGAGCTTCCCGAGGGTTCCGATCGACACGGTGATGACCTGATGGACGATCACTTCGACCGGCTGGCCGCCCAGTAGGATCAGTTCGGGTTCGGTGCCGCAAACACAGTCCTCGGACCGGATGTGGTCGTGCTGGTCCTCTACGGGGAAGATGTGTTCGATGTCGTTCATCGGGTCTCCTTGCGCGGGTGGTTCTTTTCGCGGATCAGCGCGCCGTCAACCCGCACGAGACCCTCCAACCCAGTGGGGACCGGCTCAAGGATCTGCCGGCGCAACCCGATGAACAAGCCACCGCCCGCTTTCACGACCCGCACCCGTTTCGACCGGGCGAGGAACAAGTCACCGTCCCGGGTGGGTTGGACCACGACCTTGCCCTCCGCGTCCAACACCGGCCGGTACCGGCGACCCGACGCGCAGGTGACCACTTCGCCCGCGGGGATCACGCCGCACCCTCCTGTGCGATCCAGGCATCGTTCTCGTCGGCGTCCTCGCGGAGACGGGAGTAGCAGTCCGCGGGCACGGTGTCGCCGATGTCGCGGTGCCGATCGAGGTGTTCGATCATCGCGGCGGTGGAGAATGCCCTGAAATCGCCGAGGATCGGGCATCCGCAGCACTTGAGATAGCCGCCGATGTCGAGGTAGACGTAGACCGACGATCCCGGGTCCTCGAAGCGTGCGTAGCTCATCGCGACGTCACCTCGCCTCGGTCGAGTCGTTGGATGAAAGCCCCGACGAACTGACCAACCTGGACTTGAACTCCATCGCCGAGAGCGGACAGTCGGGATCGGTCCACCCTTCGGGCACCCCCATCATCCACTCGACGAATGAGGGGTTCAGGCGCGGCACCGAAGACGTGCTCCCACCTTTGGACGGCTCCGGTGTACTTTCCCCAGTCAACGCTGATTCGCTCCACTCGTGGATCACGTCGCCCAGGGTCGGAGAGGTGCCCGGCCCGTTCCTGGGGTTCTTCGCCGTGGCCTGACGATCGTTGTTCCTCGTCGGCGTGGGCAGCAACTGCACGGCGATCGACAGCGGCATCCCGACCCCGTTGCCGTTCCCGTGCTTCTCCTTCAACTTCTCGGCCCTCGCCAGCCACGTCTCCGGCCGCTCCCCGTCGTTCGCGACACTCGCGTTCGGGGTCGGGAGAAGCTGGACGGCCTCCATCAGCGACGGCCGCCAACCCTCTCGCGGAGTCCTGGGCGAGGCGTCCCGCTGATCCGCCCGCGGGGTTGGCAACAGGTCGGTCACGACGGTCGGCAGACCCGGGGAGTTCCGATCCGACTGGCCCGGCGGAGCCGTGTCGTTCTTCGCGTCGTTCGTGGTCGGCATCGGCAAGAGCCCCACCACGGTCGGTGCCAACTCCGACCAGTGCTTCCCGTTCGGGCCGTGATCCTTGTCCACCGATGCGCGAGGGGTCGGCAGCAACGGCGAAGACCCGGTCACGTCGGTGAGGGGCGCCAACGGCAGCCGCCGGAACACAGTCCCACCAGACACGAAGCCCGACCGAGGCCAAGTCCCGGAGAACTTCTCCCCAGACAGCTCCTCGGTGGAGAGCAAGGATGTTTGCGACGTTCTCCACCAGCACATACCGGGGTCGAAGGTCACGAATGAGTCGGAACTGCTCCCGCCACAGAACCGTCTCGGGGTGCTCGAACCCGTTGCGTTTCCCGGCGGTGCTGGCTCCCTTGCAGGGGAACCCTCCAACGATTCCGTCGACAAGCCCAACATCATCTGCTCCGATCTCTCGGATGTCTTTGTAGAGGGGCTGGTCGGGCCAGCGCTGGGCGAGGATTTCTTCCCGTCGCCAGTCATCGAACTCGCAGAACCAGGCATGGTCAATCCCGGTGAGGCAGAGCCCGAAGTCGAGCATTCCGACCCCGGAGAACACCGATCCGAACGTGAGGTTGCCATTCACCTCGCCCCACCCAGCCGGTAGTAATGAACGGTCGCTCCGCGGCTCGTGCCCGAGCGAGTCCGATCCAGCACGCCCTTCATCCAAAGCTGACGGGTGTGATAGCCGGCGTCGGGCATCGACACGCCGAGCTCGGCAGCCAGGTCCCGTGGACACGTTTCCCGACCATCAGCCATCAGTTCCAAGATCCCGGTCTGGGTCGGGTGAAGCATCACCCGAGCGACGCACCCCCAATTCACCTCCGATTCGGCGATCCGTTCCAGGGTGGCGGCGGTCATGACATCTGCCCCCGAACCGGGACGAACCGGGCGTTGAACTCCTGATCCGACATGACCTTCAGGCCATTCAGGCCAGACGGGTCGCTCACCACCCAGTTGCCTGGCCTGACTGTGATCGGATCCGGCGGCGTACCCCTGAACTCACCCGCCACGGTGATCTGACAACCACCGGGGACCCCGGGTATCGACCCGACTCGCTGGTCCTTGTCCAACATCTCTAGGTGGAACAGTCCGTCGTACCGGAACGCCCGGACCACCTCTACGTCCCTTTCACGAACCTCGATGATCTCGCCCGAGTGCTCTTCGCTCATGGTGTGTCTCCTCTTGTTGAGGAGGCGACCGCCCCCTCATGGTTAGGGGGTCGGAAAAACCGAACAAAAACCGAACACTCCGAGCGAAACGAGAGACCACGAACGGCCAGCACTGACCATCCAGAGAGCCCCGAGATGAGGTGGTGAGCGGGTTGCGCGGCCACCATGTGACCTGTGGTAAGCAACCGGGCCACCGTGTCGAGGTGGCGCTCTACCAACTGAGCTATGCGCCCCGGGGACGGAGAGCCTAGCGCAGCACCGCAACTAGAGGCTGCGCCGTGTGCTTCATTGGCGAGGCGCCCGCAAGGAAATCGATTCGAACCGAGGAGAGACCGTGCCGACCCAGTCCGATGCCAGGCTGAGAATCCCGCTCTACGTGGTGTTCTTGGCTGCTTTCCTCGCGATTCTCCCGGCCACTGCGAGCGCCGCCGCCCCGCTGCGGATCGAGGTGCTGTCGAGCCAGCCGAACCGGGTCACCGGGGGCGATGCGCTGGTCGCGGTGACCGGCCCGAACGCGGCCGCGCTCAACTCGATGACGGTCCGCCTCAACGGCCGTGTGATCAACCGTTCGCTCTCGCCCGACGCGACCAATCCGCGGCGACGCACCGGGCTGGTCTCCGGGATGGTCTCGGGCCGGAACTGGATCACCGCCTGGACCCCCCGGCAGAACGCCGCTTCCCGCCTGGCCGTGTTCAATAGCCCGCTCCAGGGGCCTCTGTTCTCCGGCCCGAAGCAGGAGCCGTACTACTGCACCACCGAGCTGCTCGGCCTCGGCCCGGCCCAGGACGCCGACTGCACCGCCCCGACCAAGGTCTCCTGGTACTACCGGGCCAGCGACAACAGCTTCAAGCCGCTGGCCAACCCCACCGACCGGCCTGCGGACATGACCCAGACCACGACCCGGAGCGGCCAGACCGTCGACTACGTGGTCCGGCTGGAGACGGGCGTGATCAACCGCGCCGTCTACAACTTCGCCGTGCTGGCCGCCGGCGGCCAGCTGGGCAACGGCTGGAACGGCCGCTTCTTCTACAACTACGGCGGCGGCTGCTCGACCGGCCATCAGCAGGGCCAGAACGCCTCGGGCGGCCTCAACCAGGCGCAGCTCTCGCGCGGGTTCGTGGTGCTCGGCTCGAGCCTGAACGTCCTCAACACCTCCTGCAACGACGTGCTCTCGGCCGAGACGACCTCGATGGTCAAGGAGCACGCGATCGAGGAGCTCGGTCGCCCCGACGTGTGGACCGCCGGGATCGGCGGCTCGGGCGGCTCGGTCCAGATCCAGATGATCGCCCAGAACTATCCGGGCCTCCTCGACGGCATCACGCCCAGCGCCAGCTTCCCCGACAACTCCTCCCCGGACTATCCGGACTGCCGGCTGCTGCAGAACTACTTCGACAACACGAACACCGGCCAGAACCTGACCAACGCGCAGAAGAAGTCGATCACCGGGCTGATGATCCCGGAGGGCTGCGCGGCGCTCGCCGCCGGGGCCGACGTGGTCCGGGCCCAGGAGGGCTGCATCGAGTCGATCGTGCCGCCCTCGGTGATCTTCGATCCGGTCACGAATCCCGGCGGCGTTCGCTGCACTCTCTGGGACAACATGGTCAACGTCTACGGGACCGACCCCGCCACCGGGTACGCGCGACGCTCGCTCGACAACGTCGGCGTCCAGTACGGCCTCCAGGCCTTCAAGGACGGGGCGATCAACCTGAAGCGGTTCATGGACCTGAACGAGTTCGTCGGCGGCTATGACGACAACGGCAACTTCCAGGCCGGGCGCACGGTCGCGGATCCCGGAGCCCTGAAGGTCAGCTACGAGACCGGCCGTCTGAACCAGGGCGCCGGCGGTTGGACCTCGGTGCCGGTGGTCGACCGTCGCGACTGGGTCGACGACGACCCGACCGGGAACGTCCATCAGTACGTCAACACGTACCGCACCCGGGCCCGGCTCGACCGCTTCAACGGCAACCATGGCAACCAGGTCATGTTCCGGGCCTCGGGCAACGCCAACGTCCGGGCCATGGACGACGCCGGGATCGACATCCTCTCGAACTGGCTCGACGCGATCGCCGCCGACGGCTCCTCACGCTCGCTGCCGGAGAAGGTGATCGCCAACAAGCCGGCCAACGCGGTCGATGCCTGCTGGATCGGCGGCAACCGGATCGACGAGCCGGCGACGATCGGCGGCTCTGGGTCCTGCCAGACCGCCTATCCGCCCCACTCGCTGCCCGCGAACCGCGCCGGCAAGCCGCTCGACTCGATCACCGCGAAGTGCACGCTGAAGCCGGTGGAGCCGAGCGAGTACGGCAGCCCGACCGTCGAGCAGCTGATCCGCCTCAATCAGATCTTCCCCTCGGGGGTCTGCGACTGGTCGCAGCCCGGCCCGGAGGAGACCTCGATCAAGGGCACGAACATCTCCTTCGGCCCCGCCCAGACCGCGACGAACCGGGTCCGGCGGGTGGGCCTCCGGCTGAACCGCAACCGGGTCAACCGCAGCCGCCGCGGCGGCGTGGTGGTCGCCCGGGCGACGCTCGGCCCATGCCCGGCGGTGACCTGGCAGTCGGTCCGCTTCGAACGCAGGGTCCGTCAGGGCCGGCGCTGGGTCTGGCGGAACGCCGGCTCGCGGATCACGAGGGGCAACCGCTGCCAGGCCAGCACCCGAATCCGCGGGATCCGCCGCAACACCAGGATCCGCGCCCGGGCGATCGCAATCCCCGGCTTCCGAGCCGCGATCTCCCCGGTCCGAACGGTCCGGGTGGCAAACCGCCGCCGCTGACACCCGGGCCCTCCCCGGTGCGGTCGCTTATCGACCTTCACGGTTGGTTTCCGACCGCACCCCGTTCCCTCTGGGGCCGGCGGCTTCGCGCTGCCGGCCTGAGCATGGCGAAGAGGCGCCTACCGGAGTCGAACCGGTGTAAACGGCTTTGCAGGCCGCTGCGTAGCCACTCCGCCAAGGCGCCAAATGGGGATGGCTCCGAGTGGAGCCTCCCCGGAAGCGGCTGAAGGGATTCGAACCCTCGACCTTCTGCATGGCAAGCAGACGCTCTAGCCAACTGAGCTACAGCCGCGAAGTTGGCGGAGTATATCCCGGCGGGCCGCTTCGATGCGTTGGCGTCCAAACGGTGCGCAAACCTTCGCCCAACGTATGTTTCCAAGCGGTTTGCCTTGGGAGTGTGGGTCAGGAAGCGGCGTCGAGGGCCTGGTTGACGAGCTTGTCCGCCTCGGCGTTCTGCTCGCGGCGGACGTGGCTGATCGACCAGGAGGAAAGCTTCGCCAGGGACTCCTTCGCCCTCGCGTTCAGCGGCTTCATGTCCGGGTGCTTGACCTTGTACTGGCCCAGCATCTGCTTCACGACCAGTTCCGAGTCGCCGCGCAGCTCCAGCTCGTCGGCGCCCAGCTCGACCGCGCGCTCGATGCCCCAGATCAGCGCCTTGTACTCGGCCACGTTGTTGGTCGCCTGGCCGATCGTCTCGCCGTGGTCCTCCAGCACGTTGCCGTCGGCGTCCCGGATCACGATTCCGATCGCGGCCGGCCCCGGATTGCCTCGCGCTCCACCATCTACGTTGACGATCAATTTCACGGGCTGGAATCTACCCGGGTCAGGCGCGGGGATGACTGCCGGCGTACGCGTCGCGGAGCCGGGCCGCGTCGAGGTGGGTGTAGACCTGGGTCGTCGAGATCGAGGCGTGCCCCAACAGCTCCTGAATCGTCCTCAGATCCGCCCCGCCTTCGAGCAGATGCGTGGCGAAGGAGTGACGCAGCGCATGCGGCGAGACCCCCGACGCCGCGGCCGCCTCACGCATGCGGATCGCCAGGCGACGGCTCAGGT
>JAFKLL010000029.1:0-19823 GCA_017304845.1 Solirubrobacterales bacterium | reverse complement strand
GCTCCTCGGGATCGACCACGAGGCTGGGGCGGGCCTTCTCGAGATAGAGCTCGACCGCCCGCCTGGCCGGCTCCCCGATCGGCACCAGCCGGTGCTTCGAGCCCTTGCCCAGCACGCGGACCAGCTCGTCGTCGAAGTCGATCGAGTCGACCGCGAGGGTGAGCACCTCCTCGCTGCGCAGGCCGCAGGAGTAGGTCAGCTCGAAGATCGCCCGGTCCCTGATCTCCAGCGGCGTCTGGGACGGGACCGCGTCCAGCAGGGAGGCCATCTGCTCGCTGGTCAGCACCTGCGGCAGCTTCGCCTTGCGGCGCGGCGCCGAGACCAGGTCGGCCGGGTTCTGCGAGACCCGCTCGGTGCGCAGGAGGAAGCCGTAGAAGCCGCGGATCGCCGCCAGCTTGCGGGCCACCGTCGCCGGGGCCCGGCCGGCCGCCGAGAGCGACGCGGCGTAGCGTCGCAGCGCCCGATGCCCGACCTCGCCCGGGCCCATGCCGCTGCCCCTCGCCCAGCGCTCCAGCTGACCGAGGTCGCGTTCGTAGGCGGCGATGGTCCGCGGTGCGGTGCCGGCGGCGGTCAGGTCGCGGCGGTAGAGCGCCAGCGCCTCCGGCCAGTCGGGGCAGACGCCCGAGGCCGGGTCAGCCGATGTAGATCGGGGTGCCGACATCGACCCGGTCATAGAGGTCGATCACGTCCGGGACCGCCATCCGCACGCAGCCGTGGGAGGCGGCCGAACCGAGTGAGCCGGTGTCGTCGGTGCCGTGGATCCCCGCCCCGTCGAAGATGCCCATCCAACGGGCCTTGAGCGGGTTCTCGGGGACGCCGCCGGGGACGACCTCGCCGGCCATGTCGCCGGCCCAGGCCGAGTTCGGCACGGTCCACACCGGGTCGACCTGCTTGTCCTGGATCGAGTAGGTGCCGGCCGGGGTCTCGAGCCCGACCTGCCCGACCGCGACCGTGTAGCTCTTGACCTTCTTCAGATCCTTCCAGAGCGTCAGGGTGAAGTTGCTGCGGTCCAGGGTCAGGTAGGTCGGGTACTTCTGGGCGACCTCGGCGGTGGTCACGGCCGGCTTGGTCACGTTGACCTTGGCGACGATCGTGCGGGTGCCGCGCCCGCTGTCCAGCAGGTTGTTCAGCTGGTCGGTGAGCTTGTTGTCGCGCAGCTTGTAGCCGTCCTGGGCCTTGACCACGGTCAGCGACTCGGGGCCCGCCGAGACCGAGGCGTCGACCGGCTCCTCGAGGACGCCGTCGGCGACGGTCTTGACGAACTTGTTGACCGCCTTCTGCGAGTAGCCGACCTGGATCGGGATGCTGGCGTTGACCTCGCCGCCGGTGATCTCGCGAATCACCCGGGAGGGCAGCGAGCCGTCCCGGCTCTCGTCGAAGGCCCGGTCCACGGCGGACTGGACGTCGGCGTGGATCTTCAGATCCTTGGCCGGGAGCTTGAAGGTCTGCTTCTTGAAGGTCACCGTGACCGGCTTGCGCTGCGGCGCGAGAACCTGATTGGTCAAGGCCTCGGTGGCCTCGTCTCGCGTCATGCCGCTGAGGTCGACGCCGGCGACGGTCACCCCGTCGGCGATCTTGTCCTTCTGTGCCCCGTCGTAGGCGTAGGCGGCGACGGCCCCGCCCAACAGGAGGACCACAACCGCTATCACCGCTACCTGAGTCTTGCGCCCCACTGGTATCCGTCTCCTATGAAATGAAAGGACCTCTCCGATTGTAGATACCACGCCAGTCGGGCGAAACCCTTTCCCCGAACCGAAACTGCCTTTGCAGCGGACTCAGTCCTGAACCGGAGGCGAAGGGTCGAAGAGGGCGGCGTCCTCCCGCCCCAGGTCCTCGGACCGGGCGACATGCGGGCTGTGACGCAGAAAGTCCTCGACCGCAGGCTCGTAGCTGTAGCGGGCCTCCTCGCGGGCGGCGACCGGATCGAGGCGGAAGCGGTCGCGCAGATGGAGCACCGTCTCCCGCGACGTGTACCGGAAGTGGAACCCCGTCGCCTTGAACGCGCGGTTGTCTATCCCCCTCCCGAAGCGGAGTTGGTTGACCATCTCGCTGGGCAGGGTCACGCCCAGCCTCCTCATCGCCGACATGGCCAGCGACGTGCCCCAGGGCGGGATCACCGGCAGCGGCTTCTTGCCGAGCAGCGAGATCGTCTCGGAGAGCGTGAGCACCCCGTCACCGGCCACGTTGTAGACGCCGGGGACGTCGCGGACCACGACGTGCTCGAGCGCGTGGACCACGTCGACCTCGTCGACGAACTGGTAGCGGGGGTCGAAGCCGGCGATCATCGGCACGGCCGGGAGCGCGAAGAATTGGACGTGCGAGGTATCGACCTCCGCCCCCAGCACGTTGGCGAAGCGCAGCACGGAGACGGTCACCCCGGGGTGCTTGTCGCGGAAGTCGGCCACCGCCGCCTCGGCCTCGACGATGTCTCGCTCGATCCGGTTGGTGGGCTCGTACCGCCGCGACATGTCCTCGGTGAAGTAGGCGGGATCGTCCTGGGCGCAGCCGTACCAGTGGGCGGAGCTCTTGAAGACGAGCTTGCGGACCGGCGATCCGGCGGCGGAGCAGGCGGCGAGGATGTTGAGGGTCCCCATCACGTTGTTCTCGTGGATCGAGTCCGGACGCCGTCCGTCCGGGCCACGGACCGAGTCGACCATCATGCGGGTGTCGACCACGGTGTCGATCCGCGCCGCCCGGACGATCTTCTCGATCAGCCCGTGCTCGACCCCGACCTTGACGTACTCGGTCCGGGTCAGCTCCCGGGTCGGCTCGCGAGGATCGACCCCGATGATCGCCTCGATCTCCGGGTTGGACTCGAGCGCCGCCGCGAGCCTCCCGCCCCAGTAGGTCGAGAGCCCCGTCACCAACACCCGGCGCGCGCCTTTCAGGTCGTCCGCCATCGGCTCATTGTTTCAGCCGAACCGCTCGGACGGGGGTATAGAGTCGGAGGCCGTGACCGATTCCGAAGGGCTGATCATGGAGCAGGAACCCCCCGCCCCAGTTCATGACGACTACGGGGTGTCGGACGGGCGTTGGCTCGAGATCGACTGGTCGCGGCGGATCCGCGAGGTCACGATCACCTCGGAGCTCGGCACCACCCCGGTCAGCTACGTCGAGATGGGCGAAGGCAGCCCGATCCTGCTGGTTCACGGCCTGGGCGGCAGCTGGCGCAACTGGCTGGAGAACATCCCCTTCCTCTCGGACGAGCATCGCGTGGTCGCCCTGGACCTGCCCGGCTTCGGCCTCAGCCCGATGCCGAAGGAGCCGATCTCGATGCCGGCCTACGGCGACCTGGTGCTCCGGTTCGCGGACGCGGTCGGCCTGGGGCCGGATACCTACCTGATCGGCCACTCGATGGGCGGCTTCATCTCGACCGAGGCCCTGACCGCCGAACCGGCGCGTTTCGACCGGCTGAGCCTGGTCTCGGCGGCCGGGATCAGCTTCGCCACCATGACCGGCACCCGGAAGTCGGTCACCGCGGCGATCGTGAAGATGATGATCCCGGTGGCCGCCGGCCGGATGGAGCGCAACCTCGGCCGCAAGCGGCTACGCGCGGCGTCGTTCGCCGGGGTGATCGCCCATCCCAGCCTGATCGGCCGGGAGATGCTCTGGGAGCTGGGCAACTACGCGACGCTCAGGTCACCGGCGTTGTTCGAGGCGGCCTACGCGCTCGGCGGCTACGACAGCCGCGACTGCCTCAGCCAGATCGCGGTCCCGACCCAGATCGTCTGGGGACAGCAGGACCGGCTGGTGCCGGTCGGCGCGGCCCATTCCTACGCCCGTCGGATCCCCGACTCCGAGCTGTCCTTGATCGACGACTGCGGCCACATGGTCCAGCTCGAACGGCCGGCCCGCTTCAACGGCGAGATCAGCCGATTTGCTGCTTCACCTGAGTGATCTGACGACGGATCGTCTGGACCCTTCTGCTGTCGGCCTTGACCTTGCGGCGGTTCACCGCGATCTTGCGGCGGAGCGTCCGGCGCTGGATCCCGAACCTGGACTTGCGGAGCTTCTTGGTCAGCCGCTGCACGGTCCGCTGACCGGCGACCTGGCGCCGTTTCGCCTTGGACAGGTTCCGGTTGAGGGTCTTGAGCTTCGTCTGTAGCTTCAGGATCCGGTTCTGCTCCGCCACGTAGCCGTCGCTCTGGTTCTGGGCGATGGTCAGCAGGTTGCCTTCGGCCAGGTTGACCTCGGGCACGTGGTAGTTGTTCCCGGAGGCGACGAGCGAGCCGAGATCCGGGCGGGTGTCCGTGCCGTCGACCCGGTCGATGTTCAGCCAGTGGGCCGTGCCCGACCGTTCGCAGGAGACCTTGTAGTAGTCCGGCAGGCTGACCCAGGGCGTCGCCGTCTCCTGGGGCGGGACGCCGGTCAGGTAGTCCATGTTGACCAGCGGGAGCAGGTTCCCGTTGCCGCCGTCGAGCCGGGCGGGATCGGTGCAGACCGCCTCGTACTTGGCCGGGTCGGGTCGAGACTCCGGGTAGATCCAGTAGCCGGCGTCGAGCCGGGAGAACATCGAGTTCTCGTCCGGCTGGCCGCGGTAGGTCGAGTAGGCGATGAGGCAACCGAACTGACCGACCTTGGAGCAGGCCGGCACGTTCTGGTACATCCCGCCCACGTTCTCGTTCTTCGGCACGTAGATGTTCGCGCCGGGGGCGATCGCGCCGACGAACCGCTTGCGCAGGTTCGCGTCGGTGTCGACCAGCTCGTCGATCAGCCGGGCGGTGTGGGCCGAGCCCTGGGAGTGGCCGAGCATGATGAAGCCGCGACCGTGGTTGTAGTTCTGGAGGTAGTCCTCGAAGGCGTCCTTGGCGCTGGCGTAGGCGACCTCGACGTCGGCCGAGTCGTGGCTCTGGTCGCCGGAGTAGGTGACCTGCCGGTACATCGGCGCGTAGACCTTGCAGATGCTGGAGAACATGCGGGCCTGCTGGACGACCACCCGCTTGATCGGCGGGTCCTTCGCGAGGTCCGAGTTCGGCGTGGACTGCTCGCTCTGGGTCGGGTAGAGGTAGAAGCAGTCGATCGGCGGGTTCTCCGAGCGCGTGTAGGTCAGCGCGTCGGTGGGCTGGGCCTGACCGGCCTTCCAGCTCTTGCCCGCGATCGTGCCGGCGCAGAGATCGTCGGCCTGGCCGGGCTTGCAGATCCAGACCGTGTCATCGGCCTGGGCCGGCGGCGGACCGGCGATGACGACGAAACCGACGAATGCGGCCAGGCAGCTCAGGGCCAGCCGGGTACTGCGACCAGAGACTCTCGACACGATCAGACTCCTCCCACGGAAATTGACCTGCACATCATCCACCATCCGTAACACGGACCCGGTGGCGGGGCTTCGGTCGGGTCAGGTGACGGCGCCCTTGGAGGCGGAGCTGACCGTCGCGGCGTACTTGGCCATGACGCCGCGGTCGTAGAGCGGCTTCGGCGGCGAGTACCCAGCGAGGCGCTCGTCGATCTGCTCCGGGGTCAGGTCGACCTCGAGCCTTCGCTCGTCGATGTCGACGGTGATCTGGTCGCCGTCGTGGATCGCGCCGATCGGTCCGCCCTTGACCGCTTCGGGGGCGACGTGGCCGATCATCAACCCACGGGTCGCC
Source organism: Solirubrobacterales bacterium (assembly GCA_017304845.1). Classification (GTDB taxonomy): domain Bacteria; phylum Actinomycetota; class Thermoleophilia; order Solirubrobacterales; family 70-9; genus 67-14. The sequence continues at coordinate 14,238 of JAFKLL010000029.1, read as the reverse complement.
CCGGAGAACCGGCCGTCGGTGAGCAGCGCGACGTGCTCGCCCATGCCCTCGCCGACCAGCGCGGCGGTGACCTGGAGCATCTCCCGCATGCCCGGCCCTCCGGCCGGCCCTTCGTTGCGGATCACGATCACGTCGCCCTTCTGGATCTCGCCCCGTTTGACGGCGGCGAAGCAGTCCTCCTCGCGTTCGAAGACCCGGGCCGGCCCGACGTGTCGGCGACGCTCGGTGCCGGCGACCTTGACCACCGCCCCGTCGGGGCAGATGTTGCCGCGCAGGATGGCGAGCCCTCCCTGGGCCTTGAGCGGGGCCTCGACCGGCAGGACGACGTCCTGGCCCGGCTCCTCCTCGGCGTTCTCGACCTCGGAGCCGATCGTACGTCCGGTCACGGTGATCTCGTCCTCGTGCAGCAGCCCGCCGCGTTTGAGGTTCCGCAGGATGAGCGGCACTCCCCCGGCCCGGTACAGATCGGTGGCGACGTAGCGCCCGCCGGGCTTGAGGTCGGCCAGGAGGGGCGTCCGGCGCGAGACCTCCTCGAAGGCGTCGATGTCCAGCTCGACACCGGCTTCGCGGGCGACGGCGAGCAGGTGCAGGACCCCGTTGGTCGACCCGCCGGAGGCGCAGACGGCGGCGATCGCGTTCTCCAGCGAGCGGCGGGTGATGATCCGGCTGGGCCGCAGGTCCTCGGCGAGCACCTGAAGGATCAGCTCCCCGATCTTCTCCGCGACGACGTTCTTCTGCTCGTCCTCGGCCGGGACCATGGCCGAGAAGGCGGGTGAGATGCCGAGCGCCTCGAAGGCGCAGGCCATGGTGTTGGCGGTGAACTGCCCGCCGCAGGCCCCGTATCCGGGACTGGCGACGTCTTCGATCTCGGTCAGTTCCTGGTCGCTGATCTTGCCGGCGATGTGGGCCCCGACCGCCTCGAACACCTCGAGGATGCTGACGTCCTTGCCCTTGTACCTGCCGGGCTTGACCGAGCCGCCGTAGAGCACGATCGAGGGCACGTCGATGCGGGCTACGCCCATCACGGCGCCGGGGATCGTCTTGTCGCAGGCGGCCAGCGCCACGATCGCGTCGAACTGGTAGCCGCGGGCCATCAGTTCGATCGAGTCGGCCACCATCTCGCGGCTGACCAGCGATGACTTCATGCCCTGGGTGCCCATCGTGATCCCGTCGGAGACCGCCACGGTGTTGAACTCCATCGGCGTCCCGCCGGCCGCCTTGACGCCTTCTTTCACGTAGGCCGCGAGGTCGCGCAGGCCGTAGTTGCAGGGCATCGCCTCGGTCCAGGTGTTGGCGATGCCGATGGTCGGTTTCTTGAGGTCCTCGTCGCTGTAGCCGATGCCTTTCATGTAGGCGCGGGCGGCGGCCCGGTCGGGACCGTCGAAGACGGCGGCCGATCGCGGACGGGGCAGTTGCGTCGGAGCGGCGTTCTCGGACATGGACCCATCCTAAGCCGGTCCGGGGCGGCGACTCAGGAGAAAGCCCGGTTCAACCCGATCACGTCGACGGGGCCGGGCCCGGCCCCGATGTCGAGCCCGTTGCCGACCGCCTCGGAGGCGAGCTCCCGGGCCCGCCGGGCGGCGTCGACCGGGTCGAACCCGCGGGCCAGCATCGCGGCGAGGCAGGAGGAGTGGGTGCAGCCGGATCCATGCGCGGTCTTGGCGCGGTGGATCTCTCCTTCGATCTCCACCTCGCGCTCGCCGTCGTAGAAGAGGTCGACCATCGCTTCGCTGTGGCCGCCGGTGACCACCGCCGAGGTCGCGCCGAGCTCGACCACCGCGTGGGCCAGCTCGGATTGGCCGGCCGTTTCCGGAAGCCCGGTGATGACCCGCGCTTCGGGGATGTTCGGCGTGGCCACAGTGGCGCGCGGCAGGATCTGGGAGACCAGGGCGTCTCGCGCCTCGACCACCAGCAGGTCGGCGCCGCTCTCGGAGACCATGACCGGGTCGAGCACGACCGGCGCTCCCTCGACCAGGTCGAGGCCCCGCGCCACCGCCTCGATGGTCGGACGGTCGCCGAGCATCCCGATCTTGACCGCATCGACGCCGATGTCCTCCGCCACCGCCTTGATCTGGGCGACGATCGTCTCGGGGCTGATCGCCTCGATCCGATCCACGCCGACCGTGTTCTGCGCCGTGATCGCGGTGATCGCCGTCATGCCGTGGACCCCGCAGCGGACGAAGGCCTTGAGGTCCGCCTGGATGCCGGCGCCACCGCCGGAGTCGGAGCCGGCGATCGAGAGCACTGTCTTGAGGGGGCGGTCAGTCACGTCGCTCCGAAGGATATGGAGCCAGCGACGTCCGTGACCAGGTGCCGGTGGCGCCCGACTTCAGGTAGCCCTTCACCTCGAGCAGGGCGACTCCGCGAGCCGCCTCCCCCACCTCCGATCCGGCCTCGCGGGCGATCTCCTCCACGGTGCGGCAGCCTGCCTCCACCGCCGCGAGCAGCGCGGCCTGGCCCGGCTCCACCTCGGGACCGAAGAGGGGCTCGCCGACGGTCGCCCCGGGCATCCGGTCGATCACGTCGGCCCCGCTCCGGATCAGGGCCGCCCCGCTGGCGATCAGCTCGTTCGGCCCGACCGCGACCCTGGAGGTCGCCAGGCCCGGCACCGCGCCGACGTCCCTCCCCGCGTCGGAGGCCATCTCCGCCGTGATCAGCGAACCGGAACGGGAGGCGGCCTCGACCACGACCGTCATCCCGGCCAGGGCGGCCATGATCCGGTTGCGGGCCGGGAAGCTCCAACGCCAGGCCTCTGCGCCCGGCGGGACCTCGGAGACGACCAGGCCACGCTCGACGATGCGGCCATAGAGCCGAGCGTGGCTGGCCGGGTACGGACGGTCGGGCCCACATCCCAGGACGGCGATGGTCGGCCCGACCTCGAGCGACCCGCGATGGACCGCGCCGTCGATCCCCAGGGCCATGCCGCTGATCACGTTGAGGCCGGCCACCGCCAGCTCCCGACCCAGGGTCGCCGCCATCTCCAGGCCATAGCCGGTCGCTTTCCTGGCCCCGACCACGGTGACGGAGTTCTCGAGCTCGAGATCTCGCAGCCGGATCGCGCCGCCCCTGCCGATCAGCACCGGCGGTGCGTCGGCCCCGTCCCGGAGACCGACCGGGAAGCTCTCGTCATGGCGGCAACAGCACCAGCAATCGGCGTTGAATATCGCGGCTCGCATCTCCCCTTCGCCCAGAGCCGTGTTCCATTCGAGGATCTCGTCGTCCTTCTTCGCGGCCACCGCCTCGACCAGGGACTCGCTCGACAGGCGCAGCAGCTCGGGTGTCCGCCGCCCCGGCAGGTCGTCGCAGGCCGTCTGGATCCAAACTCCGAGGCGCGCGACCAACCAGGCCCGCCGCAGGCAGTCCGGACAGGCCGAGCCCGAGTCCACTCCGGCTCCCGGGAAGCTCATCGGCTCCTCCGTCGGAACTGGATCGCCGCCGCCATCTGCTCCTCTTCGATCGGCCCCGACCCGGCGAGGTCGGCGATCGTGCGCGCGACGCGCATGATCCTCCCGTGAGCCCGACCGCTCAGCTGCCAGGCCCGGTGAGCCTCGGCCAGGAGCCTCGCCCCATCGGGGGTCACCTGAAACGAGGCCACCTCGTCCGGCCCCGCGTCGGCGTTGGTCCGACCCGGACCGAGCCTTTCCGACATCAGCTCGCGAGCCGCGATCACCCGCTCCCTGACCGCCTCCGAGCCCTCCCCCGGCGGCCCGGCCAATTCCTCGGCGGAGGGTTGGCCCACGCCGACGACCAGGTCGATCCGGTCGACCAGAGCGCCGCTCAGAGCGGCCCGGTAGCGCCGGGCCGCCGCTTCGCTGCAGCGGCAGGCCGGATCGTCCTCTCCCCTGCCGCAGGGACAGGGATTGGCCGCCGCGACCAGTGCGAACCGGCTGGGCAGGGTCTGCCTGCCACTGGCCCTCGCGATCGTGACGAACCCCGTCTCCAACGGCTCCCGGAGCGCCTCCAGGGCCGGGCGGTTGAACTCGCAGAGCTCGTCCAGGAAGAGCACCCCGCGGTGGGCCAGCGTGATCTCGCCCGCTCTCGGCGGGCTGCCACCGCCGACCAGCCCGGCCGCCGAGACCGTGTGGTGAGGCGCCCGGAACGGCCGGACCGAGCTGATCTCGCCGTTCTCGACGCCGCAGGCCCCGGCGATCCGCGCCACCTCGATGATCTCTTCCCCGGTGAGCGGCGGCAGCACCGATGGGATCCGCCGCGCCGCCAGTGACTTCCCGGCGCCCGGCGGTCCGATCATCAGCAGGCCGTGCTGGCCGGCCGCGGCGATCTCGACCGCCGCCCGCAGATGGTCCTGACCGCGCAGGTCGGCCAGGTCGGGCAGCCGGCTCGCATCGCCCGGCGCCGCCGCCTCGGCCGTTCGTCCCGGAAGCTCGCCCTCGCGCAGAGACCCCAGTTCGGAGAAGCTCTCGATGGTCAGCACCGAGATGCCGGGGGCCAAGGCCGCCTCCGGCCCGTTGGCCGTGGGCACGATCACTCCCCGCCGCCCCGCGGCCCGGGCCGCCTCGGCCATCGCCAGCGCCCCGCGGACCGGCCGCACCGACCCGTCCAGGGCCAGTTCCCCGATCAGGGCCCAGCCGGCCAGCGGCTCGATCGCCAGCTCGCCCGCCGCCCCGAGCAATGCCGTCGCCAGGGCCAGGTCCAGAGCCGGGCCCGCCTTCCTCAGGTCGGCCGGAGCGAGGCTGGCCGTGATCCGCTGCATCGGGAACTCGAAGCCGCAGTTCGCGACCGCGGCCCGCACCCGTTCCCGCGCCTCCCTGACCGCGGTGTCGGGCAGCCCGACGATCTGGAAGCCGGGCAGGCCCCGGTGGACGTCGACCTCGACCCGGACCGGCAGAGCTGTGATCCCGTCAAGCGTGAATGTGGTCGTCTCGGCAAGCACACCGCCAAGCTAGGTCGATTCGGCTCACACGTGGCTCGATGGGTGCAACGATTGCGCAGCACTTCTTCAGAGACCTGCAACAACTGGCCGGAAGCACCATCCCGCGGCCATACCGTCGCCGCATGGATCGACGCCAGACGACAGGAAGAAATGCCGAGGAGATCTGCGCCCGCCGCGTCAGCGCGAGGGGGTGGCGGATCCTGGCCCGCAACTGGCGGATTAGGGCCGGCGAGCTAGACCTGATCGCCCGCGACGGGATGACCCTCGTCGTGATCGAGGTGAAGTCACAGCATCTCGGCCCACGCCAGGGGCCGACCGCCCCGGTCCTGGCCGTGGGGCCGAACAAGCAGCGCCGAATCCGCCGCCTCGCCTCGGCCTGGATCGCCGGGCACGGCCGCCGGCACGACTTTCGCGACGTCCGCTTCGACGTCGTCGGCATCACCTTCGACCGGGAAGGGAAGGTGATCGGATACGACCACCTCGAAAACGCGTTCTGAGCTCAGGCCGCGTACGCGTCGGAGTCGAAGGACATGCGGTGGATCGGGGACGGCCCGAGCAGCTTGATCGCGTCACGATGGGCCGGGCTGGCATAGCCCTTGTGGCCCTCGAAGCCGTAGCCCGGATAGTGGTCGCCGGCTCGCGCCATGCAACGGTCCCTCGTCACCTTGGCGATGATCGAGGCCGCCGCGACCGCGGCGCTGGTGCTGTCGCCCTTGACCAGCCTGCGGTGCGACACGGCGCAGCCCTTGAGGGCGAAGCCGTCGACCAGGGTCACCGCCTCCTGGTCGACGCCCAGACCCTCGATCGCGCGGCTCAGGCACTCGATGTTGCTGACGTGAAGGCCGTTGGCGTCTATGTAGCGGGCCGAGCGCATCACCACGACCACCCGCTCGGCGCAGGACAGGACCTCCGGGTAGAGGCGCTCCCGGGCCTTCGCGGTCAGCTTCTTAGAGTCCCCGATGCCCTCGAGCCTGCCGCCGCCGGCATCGGCCAGGCAGTCGCCGTGGAGCAAGACCGCGGCGGCCACGATCGGCCCGGCCAGGCAACCACGACCGGCCTCGTCGGCGCCGGCGACCAGATCCGAGCCGAGCCCGAGGTCATGGCTGAACAACTCCCCGGTCTCCCGGGCAGGTTCTGCGACGGGGCTAGAGCCCACCGATCCGATTCGGCGGCCAGTAGGTCCCGAAGGCCTTGCCGATCAGCCAGTCCTCGGGGAGCGGTCCCCAGAAACGACTGTCGTCGCTGCTGCCGCGGTTGTCGCCCATCATGAAGAAATGGCCTTCGGGGACGGTGATCTTCTTCGGCAGGTTGCAGCCGGCGCCCCCGACGTTGCAGGGAATGATCTCGTAGCCGTCCGGCTGGACGACCTTGCCGTTGACGACCGGCAGGCCGTCTCGGATCGAGACGGTGTCGCCCGGACCGGCCACGATGCGCTTGATGAACGTATCGTCGGCCTTGTCCGAGGTCGGCTCGGGACAGGGCTGATCCCCGGCATGCGGCACGCCGCACTGCGCCTCTCCGCTCTGCTCGGCGCCCGCGGGCGGATGGAAGACCACCACGTCACCCGGCTTGGGATCGGTGAAGTGGTAGATGAAGCGGTTGACCAGGATCCGCTGGTTGATGTCCAGGGTCGGCTCCATCGAGCCCGACGGGATCTGGTACGGCTTGATCAGGAAGGCTTGGATCAGCAGCGCCAGCCCAAGGGCCAGCGCCACGATCACGACCAGTTCGACGAAGCTCCCCCCGGCCGTTTTCGGCTTGGGGATCTTCGGGCTCAGGCTTCTTCCTTCTCGCCCTGCTCGCCGTCTTCGGCGGGCTCTTCGGATGAATCTGCCTCGGCGGCCTCCTCGGCCTCAGCAGTCGGCTCCTCGGCCGGCGCCTCATCCTCGGCGGCGGGCTCATCAGCGGCCTCGGCTTCAGCCTCGGGCGCTTCGGCGGTCTCCTCGGCCGGAGCTTCCTCGACCGCGGCCTCGGTGGCCTCGGTCTCGGCGGCTTCCGTCTCCGGAGCCTCGGTCACTTCCTCGATCGGCTCCTGGGCCTCGCCCGAAGCGTCGATCGCCTCCGACGTACCGACCATGTCCTCGTCGATGCCCCAACGCCGCTCGGCGACGCGGGCGGCCTTGCCGACACGGCCTCGCAGGTAGTAGAGCTTGGCGCGACGCACGCGGCCACGCGAGGCGACCTCGAGCTTCTCGATCTTCGGCGAGTGGAGCGGGAAGGTACGTTCGACGCCAACGCCGAACGACTGCTTCCGCACCGTGAAGGTCTCGCGGACACCCGAGCCCTGGCGCTTGATCACCACGCCCTCGAATACCTGTGGGCGCTTGCGGTTCCCCTCGATCACGAGGAAGTGAACGCGAACGCGATCTCCCGGGGCAAAGGACGGGAGTCCTTTCCTCAGCTGGCTGCTTTCGATGTCCTGAATTACGGTGCTCATTGCTCAAAAAGACGGGCCGGTGTGGCCCGCGGACGCGCAATCCTATCGGAGCAGGACATTTGGTGTCACTTTCCTGTCACCTCGCCGCGTTTCCGGCTCTGCTCCAGCCGCCACTCACGCACCTTGGCGTGATCGCCCGAGACCAGCACGTCGGGAATGCCCCAGCCCCGGTACTCCGGCGGGCGGGTGTAGTGGGGGTACTCGGGCAGGCCGTCCAGCGCCTCGCTCCACGATTCCTCGACCGCGCTGTCCTCGTCCCCGAGCGCGCCGGGCTGGCGCCGCATGATCGTGTCGGCCACGACCATCGCCGGCAGCTCGCCGCCGGCCAGCACGTAGCGGCCGATCGAGACCTCGTCGTCGGACAGGTGCTCGTGGACCCGATGGTCGAATCCCTCGTAGCGTCCGCAGAGGATCGCCAGGCCGGGCTCGGCCGCCAGTTCGGTGACCAGCGCGTCGTCGAGGACCTTGCCGGCCGGGCTGAGGACGACCGTGCGGGGGCGCTCCCCCTCCCCGTAGACGCCCTTCAGCGCCGCGTCGACCACGTCGACCCGCAGCACCATGCCGGCGCCGCCGCCGTACGGGGCGTCATCGACCCGGCCGCCCTTGAGCGGGGTCCAGTCCCGGTAGTCGCGCAGGTTCAGCTCGGCGCCGTGCTCGATCGCCTTGCGAACGGGACGCTGCTGGCGAAACCAGTCGAACGCCTCCGGGAAGAGAGTGAAGATGTCGAGCTTCACGTCAGGCCTCGCTCCGGGCCGCCGGGCTCAGTCCAGGATGTCGACCAGCACGCGGCGCTCTTCGCGCACCGCGGCGGCCTTGGCGATGGTGCGGATCGCGTTCGCGACCCGTCCGCCCCGGCCGATCACGCGGCCGAGGTCGTCTTCGCCGACCGTGATCTCGAAGACCAGGTCGCCGTCCTCCTCGAGCTCCTCGACCTCGACTGCGTCGGGATCCTCGACCAGAGCCCGCGTGATGTAGAGAAGCATCTCCTGCATCGGCCGGGCCTCGGGGCTCAGCTGCCGGTGGCCTTGATGCCCTTGATCCGCAGCAGGCCCGCGACCCGCTCGGAGGGCTGGGCGCCCTTTTCGAGCCAGTAGTTGGCCCGTTCCTCGTCGATCACGATGGTCGACGGATCGGTCTGGGCGTTGTACTGGCCGATCGTCTCGATGGTGCGGCCGTCACGCGGCGCACGCTTGTCGGCGACGACGATTCGCCAGATCGGGTTCTTCTTGGAACCAACTCTTCTAAGTCTGATGCGGACTGCCATTGGATGCGGAATCGTACAGGTTTGTCATGGGTCGTGACACCTCGACCCGCGGGAGCCTGAAACTTGGCTACCGACGCCGAATCTTGGGCCTCTGGGTCTGCCCCATCATCTTCGCCATCTGGTTCTGGTCGGGCATCTTGCCGTTCGCCATGTGCTTCATCAGCTTCTTCATCTGGTCGAACTGCTTGACCAGGTTGTTGACCTGCTGGATCTTGGTGCCGGAGCCCTCCGCGATGCGACGGCGACGCGACCCCTTGATGATCTGGGGCATGGCCCTCTCATGCGGGGTCATCGAGAGGATGATCGCCTCGACCCGGTCCAGCTCGCCGTCGTCGACGTTGACGTCCTTGAGCTGCTTCATCGCCCCCATGCCGGGCATCATCCCGAGCAAGTTGCCGATCGGGCCCATCTTGCGGATCTGGCGCATCTGCTTGAGGAAATCCTCGAGCGTGAACTGCCCCTCCTCCATCTTCCGCTGAAGCTCCTCGGCCTCCTCCTCGGAGACCTGCTCCTCGGCCTTCTCGATCAGGCTGAGCACGTCGCCCATGCCGAGGATGCGGCTGGACATGCGGTCCGGGTGGAAGTGCTCGAAGTCCTCGAGCTTCTCGCCGGTCGAGGCGAAGAGGATCGGCTTGCCGGTCACCGCCTTGACCGAGAGCGCGGCGCCGCCGCGGGCGTCGCCGTCGAGCTTGGAGATGATCACGCCGTCGAACTCGGCCGCCTCGGAGAAGGACTCGGCGACGCCGACCGCGTCCTGGCCGGTCATCGCGTCGACCACCAGCAGCACGTTGTGGGGCTTGACCTTCTTGCGGATCCGGGCCAGCTCGTCCATCAACTCGTTGTCGATGTGGAGTCGGCCGGCGGTGTCGACGATCAGGACGTCCCGTCCCTCGTCCTTGGCCTTCTCCAGCGCCCAGGCGGCGATCTCGACCGGATCGGCGTCGGTTCCCTGCTGGTAGACCACCGCGCCTGCCCGCTTGCCGACCGTCTCCAGCTGCTTGATCGCGGCCGGGCGGTAGACGTCACAGGCCGCCAGCGCGACCCGCTTGCCTTCCTTGCCGAGCAGCTTCGCCAGCTTCGCCGTGGCGGTCGTCTTGCCCGAGCCCTGGAGGCCGGCCATGAGGATGACCGTGATCCCCTTGTTGGAGAAGACCAGGTCGCGCCCGGCCCCGCCCATCAGCTCGGTCAACTCCTCGTTGACGATCTTGACGACCTGCTGACCCGGGTTGAGGCTGCCGAGCACGTCGGCGCCGAGGCAGCGTTCCTTGACCTTGGCGGTGAACGCCTTGACGACCTTGAAGTTGACGTCCGCTTCGAGCAGGGCGAGGCGGATCTCCCGCATCGCCTTGTCGACGTCCGCCTCGGTCAGCTTGCCGCGTTTGCGGACATCCGAAAGGGTCGACTGAAGTCGGTCTGAGAGCTGGTCGAACATGGACCACGGAGCCTACAGGCGATAGGTTTGCTCCAGCGTCGGCAAGCCATCAACACGGTCGGGGGAGGCCCATGAGAACTGGAGGACGGACACTCGGAGGCAGTCGGATCCTTGCCCTGTGCGCGGGATTGATCCTCGCCTTCTGCGTCCCGGCGGCCCAGGCGGCCCCGGCCCCCAACTGGAATGAGGAAGCCCCGGCCCACAGCCCCGGCCCTCGCGAATCGGCCGCCATGGCCTATGACGCCGTCAACCAGGAGATGGTGCTCTTCGGCGGACTCACCCAGGCGGGCGTGCGCCTCGACGACACCTGGACCTGGGACGGCAGCGACTGGACGAAGGAGTCGCCGGCTCACAGCCCCTCGCCCCGGTCCTCGGCTCGCATGGCATTCGACCCGAACACCGAACAGCTGATCCTGGTCGGCGGGCAGACCGGCGAGGGGATCGTCGGGGAGACCTGGACCTGGAACGGCGGCGACTGGACCGAGCTGTCGCCGACCACCCCGGCCCCGGCGGCCGCGGTTCCCTCGATGGCCGCCGACCCCGCGACCGGAAACGTGCTGCTGTTCGGCGGGAACCTCGACGGCGACGTCCAGAACTGGACCTGGAGCTGGAACGGTTCCACCTGGACCCAGCTCGCACCGCAGACGAGCCCGCCCCCGAGATGGGGCGCCAGCATGGCCTACGACCCGACGAGCGAGAAGATGATGCTCTTCAGCGGGAGCGGGGAGAGCCTCTACAACGACACCTGGTCCTGGAACGGCACGACCTGGAGCCGGGAGTTTCCGGCCGACAGCCCGATGGGCATCGGAGCGGGATCGATGGCCTTCAGCCCGGCGGCCGGAACCCCCATCCAGCTCGGCGGCGAAGGCGGGACCGTGGGCGACACATGGACCTTCGGCGTCCAGACCGGCCAGGAGCCGACCGCGACGATCTCCTCCCCGGCCGACGGCCAGACCTTCGAGGTCGGCGAGCAGGTGCCGGTCAGCTTCTCCTGCTCGGCCGCGACGGACGGGCCGCCCGTCGCCACCTGCGTCGGCTCGGACGGCAGCCCGGCGCCGAGCGGGCAGCTCGACACGACCACCATCGGCAGCCACACCTACACGGTGACCGCGACCGCGTCCGACGGCCAGACCGGCAGCGCCTCGATCACCTACGAGGTCGGCGATCCGCGCCCGCCGGCCTGCCGCCCGGTTCCCGGTGGGTTGACGCTGGATACCTTCGGGCTCAGGCCGCCCCTGGGCGACGCCCCGCCCGTTCCCGGCTTCCGCGTCCGGCTCGCCGCGACCCGGCGGGTGGACGCGAGGATCTCGCCCCGGATCGTCTACCGCACCCGAAGCGGGCGGAGATCGTTCCAGTATCGGTCGAGGACGGTCCGGATCGACCGGGTCCGCCGGCTGCGCTTCGAGCTCCCGCCGCGGGTCAGGCGCCAGATGTTCCGCGCGCACGGGTTCGTCTACGGAAACCGGGTCACGTTCCGGCTGCGAGGACAGCTCAAGGCCCGCGGCGACCGGGCCGATTGCTTCGGCCGGGCCGAGAGCCTCGCGTACGAGCTCCCGGTGGTCGCCGTGTCGAGCCGCGTGGCGCTCCGGCGCCGGTAGCTCTACTCGTCGGCGAGCAGGGCCCGGGAGAAGTCTTCCGGGTCGAACGGGCGGAGGTCTTCCAGGCCCTCTCCCACCCCGATCAGCTTGACCGGGATCGAGAGCTCGGTTGCGATCGCCAGCGTGATGCCGCCCTTGGCGGTGCCGTCGAGCTTGGTCAGGACGACGCCGCTCACGTCGGTGGCCTCGGCGAACGCCTTGGCCTGCCTCAGGCCGTTCTGGCCGGTGGTCGCGTCGATCGAGATCAGGGTCTCATGCGGCGCCCCGGGGATCTGCTTGTCGATCACCCGGCGCACCTTGCCGAGCTCGTCCATCAGGTTGCTCTGGGTGTGGAGGCGGCCGGCGGTGTCGATGATCACCACGTCGGAGCCGCGGGCCTTGGCGGCGCTGATCGCGTCGTAGGCGACCGACCCGGGGTCGGCGCCCTCGTTCGAGCGGACCAGCTCCGCCCCGGCCCGGTCGGCCCAGGTCGCGAGCTGTTCGGCGGCGGCCGCCCGGTAGGTGTCGGCGGCCCCGAGCAGGACCGAGAGGCCGAACTCGTTCTTGAGGTGCCAGGCGATCTTGCCGATCGAGGTCGTCTTGCCGGTGCCGTTGACCCCGGTCATCAGGACCACGGCGGGATCCTGGCTGAGGTTGATCGGCGCCCGGTTGGTCGAGGCGATCTCGGTCAGGATGCCGATCAGGCGCTCCTTGATCGCGGCGCCGTCGGGCGGGACCGCGCCGGAGTCGACCTCGTGCTCGAGCCGCTCGACCACCTGCGCGGTCGTGGTCGCCCCGGCATCGGCCAGGATCAGCGCCTCCTCGAGGCGCTCCCAGGTCTCGTCGTCGATCCGGTCGAAGAGGCTGGAGCCGATCTCCTCGGTCAGGGCCCGGCGGCTCTTCGAGAGGCTTTCCCGCAGCCGGCGGAAGGCTCCCATCTTCTTCGGCGCGTCTTCCTCCACGGCGGGAGGAGGCGCGGTGTCCGGGACCACGCGGTCGCCGAGATCGAGAATGTCGTTCCAGGTGGTCGCCATGAGGGCGAATCATCCCGGAAACGGAGAGCGAACGTCTGGTGAGCGGCGGATGTGGGGGACGTCGCCGTGGCCGCTTCGCGGGAGTTCCACTGCGACGTCCCCCACATCCACCGTCCAAACGCTTTTGGGAGTCCCCGAGATGTTTCGCGTGGCTCGGTCAGCGGTGGGCGTGGGCCCTGTCCGCCGAACTCCCGCGAAGCGGCGGCGGACAGGGCCCACGCTCGCCGCCCACCGCCGACCTAAGCGGCTTCGAGCGAAGTGCCCTCGAGCGCCGTCACGCCCTTCGGCAGGCGACGCGAGATCACCTTGGTCACGCCGTCGCCACCCATGCTGACCCCGTAGAGGACGTCGGCGGCGTCCATGGTCAGCTTCTGGTGGGTGACGATCACGAACTGGGTCCGGTCGGAGAACTGGCGGACCAGCTCCAGGAAACGGTTGATGTTGGCGTCGTCGAGAGCGGCCTCGACCTCGTCCAGGATGTAGAACGGGCAGGGCCGGGCGAGGAACACCGCGAAGACGAAGGCCAGCGCGGTCATCGCCTTCTCACCGCCGGAGAGCAGGCTCATCTGCCGCATCCGCTTGCCCTGCGGGGTGACTTCCAACTCGACGCCGAAGTCCGACTCGTTCGGCGGGCGCAGGTTGCCGTCCTCGTCCTCGATCTCTTCCGCCTCGGCCTCCTCGGGCTGCTCGCCCTCGGCGGCGGGCTTCGGGACCGGCTTGAGGTCGACCGACCGGAGCCGCCCGGAGCCGCCCGGGAAGAGCTGGGCGATCATCTCCTCGAAGTTCTTCGCGGTCGCCTCGAAGGTCTCGTCGAAGGAGCGCTTGATCTCGGCGTCGATGTCCCGGATCACTCCCTCGAGCTCGCGCATCGCCCGCTCGGTGTCCTCCCGCTGGGCGACCAGCTGCTCGACGTGCTCTAGCGCCTCCTCGTACTCCTTCTTGGCCAGGGGGTTGACCGGGCCGAGCCGCTCCCGGCGGGCCCTCAGGTTGGAGAGGCGACGCTCGATCTGCTCGCGCTCGTCCTCCTCCAACGGCTGCTCGGGCTCGGGGATCTCCTCGCCGAGCTTCTCGGCGATCCGGGCCAGCTCGCCGGCCGCCTCGGCCCGACGGTCGCCGAGATGGGCCGCCTCGACCTCCGCCGTGGTGACCTGCTCGGCCACCGCCCGCAGCTTCGCCTGGATGTTCACCTCGAGGTCGGAACAGGCCTTGAGCTCCGCCGAGATCTCGTCGGCATCGCCCTGGTCGCCGATCACGGTCCGTTCGGCCCGCGCTACCCGGTCGCGAATCGCCTGACCGGCCTCGTTGGCTGATGACTCGACCGCGCCGATCAGGTTCGCGAGCTGCTCGACCTCCGCCATCCGCTCGCCGAGCCGCTCACGGTGGCGCTCCCCGAGCAGCCCCTCCGCCCGGCGGGCGTGCCTGGTCGCCCGCTCGGCACCGGAGTGGACGTCCGCCAGCGCCTCGAGCCGCCGCGCCTCGGACCCGTCCGCCTTGGCCTGGCGGAGCCCCTCCGCCGCGGTGGCGAGACCGGCGTCGACCTCGGAGAGCTCCTCGACCAGGCGCTTGGCCCGTTCGCTGGCGCTGCCGCTGGAACCGACGTCGA
>JAFKLL010000028.1 GCA_017304845.1 Solirubrobacterales bacterium | reverse complement strand
CAGGACGGGAACGTGATCGCGGTCAAGGAGGTCGCGGAGAAGATCGACGCCGAAGCCAGGCCCGGCGACTCGGTGGTCGACGCCTTCGTGTCCTCCGACTCGCCGACCCCTCTCACCCCGTTGGAGGCCCACCTGCGCGACGGCATCCCCTACGTCACGCTAGGGCAGCCGGAAGGCCCGCCGCCCTACCTGCCCTTCGGCACCACGGTGCCCTCGCCCGCCAAGGAGCTGCGAAAGGCCTTCCGCGACACCTCCGGTCGCGTCTTCCTGCGGGTGCCGTCGGGCGTCGCGGTCGAGCAGTATCGCCGCGGCGGCGGGGCGGGCAACGACACCTTCCTGATTGACCGCAGGCTCGTCCTGCCGCGCGGGGCGACGATCGAGAGCGAGAGGAGCTTCCCGGCGGTGACCGGGTCCGACCTCTACGTGATCGACTCCGGGAGCTGACTCCGGCCGAAGCGGACGCCGAGGATGAAGCGGATCATCTGCAGGCCCAGGAAGAACGCCTTCACGTAGCTGCCGGTCACCGAGGACGTCCCGACCCGGGGCAGGTAGTTCACCGGCACCTCCACGAACTTCAAGCCGTTCTTCAGGGTGAGCATGAGCATCTGCGGGCCGGCGTGGCTCCCCCCGATCGTCATCTCGCGGGAGAAGCGCTCCGCGGTCTCCCGGTTCATCAGGCGGTACGTGCAGCCGATGTCGCTGAGGTGGCTCGTGTTGAACAGGACCTCCACCATCTTCGCGACCGCCCAGTTCCCCCACTTCAGGAAGGCGCCCATGTTCGCCCCCTCCCAGATCAGCTCGGTGGTCGTGCGGGTGCCGAGGACGATGTCGACCTCGTCACTGTAGGCGAGCAGCTTGACGATGTCCTGGGCCAGGAAGGTCCCGTCCGGCTCGGCGAGGACGACCAGGTCGCTCTCGGACTCCAGCAGCCCGCGGCGGATCGCGTGGCCGTAGCCCTGCTGCCGCTCGAACACCTGCCGCGCCTCGGTCTTCTCGACCTCCTCGGCGGTGCCCGGCTCCGCGTTGTTGTTCACGACCAGCACCTCGTCGACGTAGCCGGTCGCGAAGAAGTCGTCGATCACCGCGCGGATCGAGTCCTTCTCGGCGTAGGTCATCAAGATGACCGTGACCGTCTTCCCCTGCCACATCAGCGAACCACCCCATCCCCAGGCATCGGCAGAGCGTATAGGGCCTCACGGTAATCGCGGCCGCATGGTCCATAGAATCGGCCCTTGATGGATCACCCCTCGACTCACTGGACCCGTTTCCCGCCCACGGTCCTCGACAAGCAGGAGCACACGCTCGCGCATTGGGCCGACGACCACCGGGCGGCCCGGGAGCGCTACCGGGCCAAGGCCGACCCCGTGGCGGGCCGGAAACGGTCGCGGGCGATCGTCACCATGGTGCACAACGAGAAGTACTTCCTGCCGATCTGGCTGCGGTACTACTCGCGCTTCTTCGCCCCGGAGGACATCTACATCCTCGACAACGAGACGACCGACGGCTCGACCGACGGCGGGGAGTTCCACCGGGAGACGGTTCGCTGCGACCGGGTCGATCACACCTGGATGGTCCGGACCATGGAGGCGAAGCAGCATGAGCTCTTCGCGGCCGGGTACGACATGGTCATGGTCACCGACGTCGACGAGCTGGTCGTGCCGGATCCGTCCGTGGGCGACCTCGGCACCTACATGGACACGATGATCGAGGAGTTCGTGTCCTGCATGGGCTACGAGATCATCCACCTGCCCGACCGCGAGCCGCCGCTCGACCCGACCCGCCCGATCCTGGAGCAGCGCGGCTACTGGGCGGAGCAGGGCGCGTACAACAAGTCGGCCCTCGCGACCGCTCCCTCACGCTGGGAACCGGGTTTCCACCGTCGTGAAGACGGCCACTTCCGTCCCGACCCGGACCTGCTGATGATCCACCTCCACAGAGTCGACTACGAGGCCTGCCGCGAGCGGCACCGCCTCCGCTCCGACCGCTCCTGGGAGAAGCTGGACGACGAGTCCGGCTGGGCGGTCCACAACCGGCTCTTCGACGGCGACGCCTTCGACCGCTGGTTCTTCCAGGAGACCGGGTTCGCCGGCTTCCCGCTGCGGATCGAGGAGATCCCCGAGAACTGGAAGGGCGCCGCCTGATGCGCCGGCTGCTGAGGGCTTTCCGGGTCCGGCTCGCCGCCCTGCTGGACCATGCCTCGCGTCGGGTCTTCCCCGAGGCGGAGGGCCCGGCCGACATGTGGCAGCGGACGATGATGAACGAGGCGATCGAGGCCGAGCTGCGCGAGCTGAAGCCGGCCGAGCTGGATGCCGCCGAGATCAGCGGCGCCGGCCGGGCGTCGCTGGGCTGGCGCAGCTTCACCTCCCTCGACTACCCCGAGTTCGACCTCTGCGCCCCGCTCGAGACGGGCGAGCGGTTCGACGTGGTGGTCTGCGAACAGGTCCTCGAGCACGTGGTCGACCCCAACGCCGCCGCCCGGAACCTGCGCGGCCTCTGCCGCCCCGGGGGCCTCGTGGTCGTCTCGACCCCGTTCCTGATCCGGGTCCACGAGCTGCCCATGTTCGGCATGTACGACTACTGGCGATTCACCCCGCGCGGGCTCCGGACACTGCTCGAAGGGGCCGGGCTCGAGGTCGAGTCGGTCGGCTCCTGGGGCAACGCCGAGGCGGTGCTGGGCAACCTCCACCGCTGGTCGTCGCTGCGCCGCTGGCACCCGATGCACAACGAGCCCGACCTGCCGGTGCAGGTTTGGGCTTTCGCCAGGAACCCCTCTTGACCGGAACGGACGAGGACTCCGGGTTCGATCTCAAGCGCGATCTCGTCCACCGCGACATCTCGCAGCTCCTCTTCCAGGTCTCGGAGATCGTCGACGATCGCACCTACCTCCAGCACGGGGTCGAGGTCGGGCCGGATGACGTCGTGGTCGACGTCGGCGCCAACGTCGGCGTCGCGGCGGCCTTCTTCGCCGGCATCTGCGAGGTCGGGGAGGTCCACAGCTTCGAGCCGATCCCGCAGAACTACGAGCTGCTGCTCCAGAACGTGAGCAAGCTGCCCGCGGTCCGCACCTACCCGTTCGGCCTCTCCGACCGGGCCCGGACCGAGACCTTCACCTACTACGAGGGTGCCGCGGCGATGTCGAGCGCCTACGCGGATCCGGAGCGGGACCGCGACCTGGTCGGGACGGTGCTCGCCGACCTCGGCCTCAGCCAGGAGGAGATCGCGGCGCGCCTGGACGAGTCCTTCGAGCCGGTCTCCGTCGAGTGTGAGCTGCGGCCGCTCTCCGCGGTGATCGACGAGCGGGGCATCGCCGCGATCGACCTGCTGAAGATCGACGTCGAACGGGCCGAGCTGGACGTGCTGGCGGGGATCGAGGAGCGGCACTGGCCGCTGGTCCGGCAGGTGGTGGCCGAGGTCCATGACGAGGGCGGCGGGCTTCAGCGGGCTCGAACGGAGCTCGCCTCGCGAGGCTTCTCCGTGGTTGTCGACCAGGACGAGAGGATGCGCCGGACCGGCGTCTTCGTCGTCTACGCAAGACGATGAACGTCGCGATCTGCATGGCGACCCACGAGCCGGCGCCGGAGCTGTTCCGGGCGCAGGTCGAGTCGATCCGGGCGCAGGAAGGGGTCGAGTGGACCTGCTTCGTCAGCGACGACTGCTCCGGGCCGGAGGCGGTGGCCGAGATCGAACGGACGATCGGCGGCGACGCCCGCTTCGTCTTCTCCCGGTCCGACCGACGGCTCGGCTTCTACCGGAACTTCGAACGTGCGATCGGCATGGTCCCCGACTCGTTCGAGCTGATCAGCCTCAGCGACCAGGACGACCGCTGGTACCCGGACAAGCTGCGATCCCTGATCGACGCGATGGGGAGCGCCGGGCTGGCCTACAGCGACCAACGCCTGGTCCGCGAGGACGGCACGGTGATCGCCGACACCTACTGGACCGTCCGCCAGAACAACCACACGGACCTGACCTCGATGCTGGTCGCCAACACGGTGACCGGCGCCGCCTCGATCTTCACCCGCGAGGTCGCCCACCTGGCCCTGCCCTTCCCGGAGGTGCCGGGCGAGCAGTACCACGACCACTGGCTCGCCCTGGTCGCGCTCTCGATCGGCGAGATCGCCTACGTCGACCGTCCGCTCTACGACTACGTGCAGCACGGCGGGGCCGTGCTCGGCCACGAGAAGGCCAACGCCGGCCTGCAGAGCCTCGGGCTGCGGCGCCTCGATCCCCGCCGCTGGCGCGAGATCCTCGGCGGCTGGGGTTCGGCCTATTTCGACGTCTACCTGCGTCTGAAGGCGATCAGCCGGCTGCTGCTCGACCGCTGCGGCCCGGCGATGAGCCGGTCGAAGCGGCGCGCGATGGAGCGCTTCGACCACAGCGACCGCTCGGTCACCGCCCTGCTCTGGCTCGCCGCCCGGCCGCTCCGGCGGTTTTTCGGCCACGGGGAGACGATGGGCATGGAGCGGGTCCTGGTCCGCGGCATCCTCTACCGGCACCTGGCCGGGATCAAGCGCCGCCTGCCGGGTCGGGCCCGGCGCCGGGTCGAGGACGCGACCGCCCTCAAGCCGGAGAAGGAGCTGACCGCGCAGATGCGCCAGAAGGTGGCGCCGCTCTTCCCGATCACCTCCGACAGCCAGCCCACCCGGGTCAACCTGCTGGTCCCGACCATCGACCTCGACCACTTCTTCGGCGGGTACATCGCCAAGTTCAACCTGGCCCGGCGCCTCGCCGAGCACGGGCTCCGGACCCGCATCGTGACCGTCGACCCGACCCCGCCCCTGCCCGACGACTGGCGCGACCGGATCGAGAGCTTCAGTCAGCTCGACGGCCTCTTCGACCAGGTCGAGGTCAGCTTCGCCCGCGACGGCAGGGAGCCGTTCAGGACCAGCCACCAGGACCGCTTCATCGCCACCACCTGGTGGACGGCCCACCTCGCGACCCGGCTGGCCGACACCGCCGGCTCGGAACGGTTCCTCTACCTGATCCAGGAGTACGAGCCGCTGACCGTGCCGGAGGGGATGTGGCGCAAGCTGGCCCGGGAGTCCTACGACTTCCCCCACCACGCCCTCTTCTCGACCGACATCCTCGCGGCGTTCTTCCGGCAGGAGGAGATCGGGGTCTTCGGCTCCGGCATCTCCGGCGGCGGCGAGGCCCTGCACTTCGAGAACGCGATCACCCCGGTCGAACCGCCCGCCGAGGAGGATCTCCGGCGGCGGGAGGGGCGGCGTCTGCTGCTCTACGGACGGCCCGAGGCCCATGCCGCGCGGAATCTCTGGGAGGTCGGGGTCGAGTCGCTCCGGCGCGCGGTCGGGGCCGGCACCTTCGGCCCCGAGTGGACCTTCCACGCGATCGGCACCACCGGCGCCGGCGGCAAGGTCGACCTCGGCGGCGGCCGGAGCCTCGAGCTCCTGCCCCGGACCGACCAGGCCGCCTACGCGCGCTTTCTCACCGGGCACGATCTCGGGGTGGCGCTGATGGAGGCGCCGCATCCGAGCCTGGTCCCGTTCGAGATGGCCTCGGCCGGCATGCCGACCATCACCACCACCTGGGGCCAGTCGAAGACCGCGGAGTCGCTGGGGGCGATCTCCTCGAACCTGATCGCGGTCGAACCCGATCCGGGGGCGATCGCCCCCGCCCTGGAGCGGGCGGCCGGCCGTTCCGACGATTTCCCGGCCCGCCTGGCCGGCGCCGACTTCGACTGGCCGCGCGACTGGGACCAGGCGTTTGACGGTGCTCTCCTCGACCGGATCGCCGCCCTGCTCGGATAGCATCGCGAGCTAGCCACGGAGCCCAGGAATGCCGAAGACCGAGAAGTCAGCCCCGGGAGGGATCAGCAAGCGCGAAGCGGCGGAAGCCGCGCTCGAGGCTCCCGTCGTGGTCGAGGTCCGCGATGTCGAGAAGACCTTCCGCATCCCCGACCACCGCGTCGATTCGATCAAGGAACGGGCCGTGCACCCGTTCCGCAAGCAGAACTACCGTGAGCTCAAGGCCCTGGACGGGATCTCCTTCGACGTCCACCAGGGGGAGTTCTTCGGGATCGTCGGCCTCAACGGCTCCGGCAAGAGCACCCTGCTCAAGATCCTCGGCTCGATCTACCGGGCCGACGGCGGCTCGATCCGGGTCGCCGGCCGCATCGCCCCCTTCATCGAGTTGGGGGTCGGCTTCAACCCCGAGATGACCGCCTACGAGAACGTGGTGCTCAACGCGGTGATGCTGGGGCTTTCACGCAGCGAGGCCGAGGCCCGGGTCCAGTCGGCGATCGAGTTCGCCGGCCTCGAGGAGTTCGCGGACCTCAAGCTCAAGAACTACTCCTCGGGGATGATGGTCCGGCTGGCCTTCTCGGTGATGGTCGAGGCGCAGGCCGACATCATGCTGGTCGACGAGGTGCTCGCGGTCGGCGACGCCGCCTTCCAGCAGAAGTGCGAGGACGTCTTCCACGATCTGCGGGCGGCCGGCAAGACGATCATCCTGGTCACCCACGACATGAACTCGATCGAGAAGTTCTGCCATCGCGCGATGATGATCCACGACGGCAAGGTCAGCATCCTCGGCACCCCGGAAGAGGTGAGCGAGTGGTACATGCGGGCCAACTTCGTGGACCGTGACTGGAAGCCCGGATTCCACCCCGGCTCGGCCGAGGAGGGCGACGACGCCTACGTCGTCGACTCCTGGATCGAGGTCCCCGGCGGCGGCCGGGTCGAGAACGTCCAGGAAGGCACGGCCTTCACGATCAACACGGTCGTCGAGGGAATCCGGGAGATGCCGGACCCCGTCCTGACCTTCGGGGTCGCCGACGAGAACGGCGTCCACGTCTTCTATTACGAGGGGCGGCTGTCCGAGGCGGGCGTCCCGACGCTGGCCCCGGGCGAGCGGGTGCAGGTCACCGCCACCGTCGACAACCTGCTCAGCCCCGGCCGCTACTACCTCAGCACCCGGGGCTTCCGTGACGGCTCGACCAAGGACATGCGGATGCAGGCGGTGCGGATCACCGATTTCGTGGTCTTCGGCACCGCGGTCGGGGCGGGCATGGTCTCGCTGGTCAGCGACGTGGAAGTGACTCGGCCCGGAACGGATCCGGAAGCATGAACGTCCCGGTCGAGCCCAGCGACAACCCCGAGCTGAAGCCGGTTCCCGGGCCATCCGCCCTGGGGGGCGGATGGAAGCGATTCCTGGACCTGCTCTGGCTGATCTCGGTCAACGACTTCAAGAAGACCTATTTCGGGACGGTCCTCGGCTACGTCTGGTCGCTGGCCCGGCCGCTGATGCTGTTCGCGGTCCTGCTCTTCGTCTTCACCAAGGTCTTCCGGGTCGGCAGCGACACCCCGCACTATCCGGTGCTGCTGCTGTTCAACATCGTGATGATCACCTTCGTCCAGGAGGCGACCCTGGCCTCGGTCGTCTCGGTGGTCAACCAGGAGGGCATCGTCCGCAAGACGCATTTCCCGCGGCTCGTGATCCCGCTCTCGGTGGTCATGACCAGCCTGTTCAACTTCGGCACCAACCTGATCATCGTGGTCGTGTTCGTGATCGCCTTCGGCGTGCCGATCACCTGGACCTGGCTGCTCTTCCCGGTGATCGTGTTGCTCCTCTTCGTCTTCACCCTGGCGCTCTCGACCCTGCTCTCGGCGCTGTATCCGAGGTTCCGCGACATCGGGATCATCTGGTCGGTGCTGGTCACCGCCCTCTTCTACGCGACCCCGGTGCTCTACCCGATGAACATCGTGCCCGACAGGTACGTCGACATCGTGATGGCCAACCCGCTCGCACCGATCTTCCAGCAGGCCCGCCACTGGGTCATCGACCCGAGCGCCCCGACCGCGGCCGCGGCGGCCGGGGGTTGGGTCCACCTGCTGCCGGCGATCGCGATCTTCATCGGGCTCTGCGTGATCTCGGTCCTGGTCTTTCGCCGGGAAGCCCCCCGAATCGCCGAAGAGCTGTGATCACGCCGGGGCGGGCCCTGGCGATCGCGATGGCCGCCTCGGCGGCGCTGATCCTCTGGATGGGTCACGGCGTCGGCTTCTCCGGGGATGAGATCGTCTTCGTCGTCAGCTCGCCGCATCTCGATCTGGGCACGGTGCTCGAGCCGCATGGCGGGCATCTGCTCGCCCTGACCCGGCTTCTCTACAAGCCGATGCTCGACGTGTTCGGGCTCGACTACCTGCCCTTCCGCATCCTCTCGGTGCTGACGGTCCTCCTCTGCGTCTGGCTGCTCTTCGTCTGGGCCCGGCGCCGGGTCGATCCCTGGCTGGCGCTGCTGCCCTGCCTGGTCCTGCTCTTCTTCGGGGCCGATCCGCTCCACACGTTCCAGGGCAACGGGTTCACGGTGATGCTCTCGGTGGCGCTCGGGATCGCCGCCCTGATCGCGATCGAGCGCGATGACCGCCGGGGAGACATCGCCTGTTGCGTATTCCTGGTCCTCGGCATCGCGGCCTACTCGGTGAGCATTCCCTTCGTCTTCGGCGTCGCCCTGCTCCTGGCCTGGAAGCGGCAGTGGCGGCGGGCCTGGATCGTCGTGATCCCGCTCGCCCTGTACGCGCTCTGGCGCCTCACCGCGGATTTCAGCGGGGACAGCGGCGGTCTCGACCTGACCAACCTGCTGTTGGTGCCGAGCTGGTCGTTCCAGGCGATCGGGGAGTACCTGGCCGCCCTCTCCGGCCTCGGATACGACTTCACCGGCGCGGCCGGGGTGTCGCAGGACCCGGTCGGCCCCGCCCTCGCGGTGGCGGCGCTGGCGGCCCTCGCCTTCGGCGTGAACCGTCGCGGGGTCGGTCCGACCGTCGCCGCGGTCGGCCTGATCGCGCTGGTGCTCTGGGCGATGCAGGCGGTCGCCGCCGGGGACGGATCGGGCCTCCGGCTGCCCGGAGATCCGCGCTACCAGTACCCCGGGGCCTTCGTGCTGCTGCTGATCGCCTTCGCGGTGATCGGCCCGGCCCGGCCCTCGCCGCGAACCATGGCGATCCTCGCGGTGGCGACCGGGGCGGCGGTCGCGGTCAACATCATGGTCCTGCGCGACGGCGCCGACGATGCCCGCGCCACCACCGTCACGGGCGAGTCGATCGCGGGCGCCCTGAAGCTCGCGGGCGCGGTCACCCAACCCGACCAGGCCCCCGATCTGAGCTCTTCCGTCGGGGCGTTGGCGGCGATGGCCGGCTCGCCCTATGGGGACTACGGCTATGACTACGAGGGTCTGCGGGAGCTGCCCGAGCCGAAGCGGCAGGACCTCGATCAGCTGCTCTCGAACGCGGGGCGGGTGCGTCTCGCCCCGACGACGGCCGGCGCCGGATGCCGTCTCGCCTCCGACGTCACGGTCGGCCCTGGGACGGTCGTCCGCTCGCCGCGGGGCGGCGCCCTCTCGGCCGGGCTGCTGGCCGATACGGAGACCGTGCAGGTCGGGAACCTCGAGCCGGGCCGAGCGACCTCGGTGACCCTGCCGGAGGTTCCCGGGCACGAGTGGACGATCGCCGTCGCCGGCGGTGACCTGGAGGTCTGCGGATGACCCGTCGCCCGGCCTGGCCGGTGCTCGGCCTGGGCATGCTCGTATCGCTGGGCGTCTGCCTCCACGTCGCCCGGGGCAGCACCTACTCCAGTGACGAACTGGCCTGGGTGGCCGGATCCCCGAGCATGAGCTTCGGCGACGCCTTCGACCCGTACTCGGGGCATCTCGTCCTGCTCTCGCACCTGGTCTACAAGTTCGTGCTGGAGACGATCGGCAGCGGCTACCTGACCTTCCGGCTCCTCTCGCTCGCCTCGGTCTTCCTCGCGGTCGGGCTGCTCTTCGTCTGGGCCCGGCGCCGGGTCGACGAGTGGATCGCCCTGGCGCCCTGCCTGGTGCTGCTCTTCTTCGGCAGCGACAGCGCCCACATCCTCCAGGGCAACGGCTTCACGGTGATCCTGGCCGTCGCCTGCGGGATGCTCGCCCTGGTCGCGCTCGATCGGCCGGGCGGCAGATGGGACCTGGTCGCCTGCCTGGCGCTCTGCCTCGGCGTCGTCACCTACACGGTCGCCCTGCCCTTCGTGGCCGGCGCCGCGGTGTTGATCCTCGCCCGGGCGGATCGGCTGCGGCGCAGCTGGATCTTCCTGGTCCCGGCCGGGATCTACCTCGCCTGGCGGATCTGGGTCCAGGCCACCGGCGCCGACCTGGAGGCCGGTGGGGTCGACCTCATCAACCTGCTCCTCCTGCCGGCCTGGAGCTTCCAGGGGATCGGGGCCTCGTTGGCCGCCCTGACCGGCGTCGACTTCGACTTCAACGCGACCAGTGAGGCAACCCCCGGCTTCGCCGGGCCGGCCTTGGCGGTGGCCTTCCTCGCGCTGCTCTGCCTCCGGCTGCGGAGGGAGGGGCCGGGCCCGACGTTCTGGGCGGTGACGGCGGTCGCGCTGGCGATGTTCGCCCTCCAGGTCGCGAGTTGGATCCCGGGCCTGCGCCTGCCAGACTCCACCCGCTACCTCTATCCGGGGGCCTTCGTGATCCTGCTCGTCGCCTTCGAGGCCGGGCGCGGGATCCGGGTGCCCCGAGTCGCCGTCGCCGCGATCTGGATCGTCGCCCTGGCCGGGTTGGGGGCCAACCTCACGATCATCCGCGACAACGGGGAGATCTACCGCGAGCGGGCCGAGAAGGTCTCGGCGCAGATCACCGCCTCGACCATGATCCACCGCATGGGCGAGTTCGCACCCGGACCGGGCGCGAAGCCGCTCGCTTCCCTGGTAGAGACCTACTCCCCGGCGATCACCGAGATCGGCCCGGCGGCCGGGCGTTACGGCCTCGGAATCCCGGGCGATGAGATCGCCGGGCGTCCCGAGCCGACCCGGGCCCAGATCGACTCGATCCTGATCGGGGCGATCGGCCCCCGCCTGGTGCCGATCGCGAGCCGGCCCGGCGACTGCAGCCCGGCCGAGCCGGTCGCGGGGAGCTACCTGGCGGATCTCCCGCCCGGCGGAGCGGTGCTCGAGGGCAATCGCGGTGGCACCGTCGGCATCGGTCGCTTCTCCGACCGGATCTCGGCTACGGTGGGGACGCTCGAGGCGGGCCGACCGGCCCTGCTGGCGATTCCCGAGGACGGGGCCGAGACGCCCTGGAAGGCCGGCATGGACGTGCCCTTCAAGGTCTGCGCCGCGCCCGGCAGCTGATCATGGACCTGTCGCTGATAATCCCGGCCTTCAACGAAAGGCAGTCTCTCCCGGACCTGATCGGGGAGATCGACCGCACCTGCGCCGGGCTCGACCTCGAGTGGGAGGTCGTGGTCGTCGACGATGGCTCGACCGACGGCACCTTCGCGGAGATCTCCGAGCTGGCCGAGACGAACCGGCGGGTCGGCGTGGTCCGGCTGCGACGCAACTTCGGCAAGTCGGTGGCGCTCGCCGCCGGGTTCAAGGTCACCCGGGGCGACATCGTGGTGACCCTCGACGGCGACGGCCAGGACGACCCGGCGGACATCCCGAGGATGCTCGAGACGCTGGACGAGGGCGCGGACCTGGTCTCCGGCTGGAAGCGCGACCGTCAGGACCCGTTCACCCGGCGACTCGCCTCCAAGATCTTCAACTGGTTCACCGCCAGGGTCACCGGCGTGCGCATGCACGACATGAACTGCGGTTTCAAGGCCTACCGCGGCGAGTGCGCCCGCTCGCTCGAGGTCTACGGCGAGATGCACCGCTTCCTGCCCGCCTTCGCCGCCCAGCAGGGCTGGCGGGTCACTGAGATCGCGGTCAACCACCGCGCCCGACGCCACGGCAGCTCCCGGTTCGGCCTGGAGCGCTACCGGCGGGGCGCCCTCGACCTGCTGACCGTCGCCTACCTGGGCCGCTACCAGCACCGCCCGCTGCATCTGTTCGGCGCGATCGGGGTCGGCCTCGGATCGCTCGGCTTCCTGATCTGCCTCTACCTCTCGATCATCTGGATCGGTGGAGAGGCGATCGGCGAACGGCCCCTGCTCTTCCTCGGGGTGCTCCTGATCGTGGTCGGGGTGCAGCTCTTCTCGCTCGGCCTGCTCGGCCAGATGCTGGTCGTGAACCGGCGGGCCGGGGCGGCGGAGGAAAGGGTCTGGATCGAGAAGCTGGTCAGCCCGGCGATCGACCCCGAGCTCACCCTCAGCCGGTTCGACGCGGCCGGCAGTGGGCGATGATCCAGGGCGTCGAGGTCCGGATCTCCACCACCTCGGCCTGACCTTCCAGGAACCGTCGGAAGGTCCGGGGGTTCCAGTGGTTGACGTGCTCGGGGTGGTTGCCCCAGGTGCTCAGGTACTTGCCCCGGGCGAAGCTGCCGAGCCGGAACCAGGGCTCATGCGGGACCGAGATCACGACGTCGCGGCCGGACACCCGGAGCAGCTCGGCCAGGCCGGCGGCGGGGTCGGGCAGATGCTCCAGGACCTCCAGGCAGAGCACCAGTTCGAACTCGTCGTCCGCGAACGAGAGATCGAGCAGGTTCCCGACCGAGATCGAAGCCTCGGGCAGGCGCCGCTCGGCGTAGGCGACCGACTCGGGGTTGAGGTCGACCCCGACCGGATGCTCTGGCAGGATCGCGGCCAGGCGCTCGAGGGTCTCGCCCTCGCCGCAGCCGGCGTCCAGCACCGAGGTCGCTCCGAGCGGCTCGACCGTCTCCCCGACCGTCCGGAAGAAGCCCCCGAACATGCGACGCACGACCGGGTTGCCGGTCTGGAACTTGTCGAAGTTGGTGGTGTCGACCCCGTCCACGCTCATCGCTTCCGCAGGGTAACCACGACTTGATAGATGTCGCCGGTCAGGACGGCGACATCGGCCAGCTCGAATCCGGGGGCGTTCTGCTCGATCCAGGGAAGGGTGACGACCGCCTCGCCGTAGCTCATCTCGGTGCCGTCGTACTGGGGATGCTCCTCCTCGACGTCATGCGGGACGAAGACGTACGCCGGCCCGTCCAGCTCTTCCCGCCCGGGCCCGAGCCGTTCGACGGCCGGCTCCATCAGCGGGTTGACGTCGAGGTAGGCGGAGGGGCGGATCGTGAAGACGAAGAGGCCGCCCGGCTCGAGCGCCGACTCGATCGCGCCGAGCAGGGCCAGGGCGGAGCGTTCGGAGACATGGGTCAGGACCGAGAAGGCGAAGACGAGATCGAAGGCCTGGTCGAAGGGCAGGCGTTCGGGCAGGAACTCGCTGCGGGCCAGCTCCGCCGGCACGCCGGTCCGGCGACAGGCCTCGAGGATCTCCTCGACCGGGTCGCAGCCGAACAGGCCGCCCGGATCGACGTCGCGGGCCAGCATCCGGGTCAGGCGACCCCAGCCGCAGCCGAAGTCGAGCACCGCCGACTCGGCCAGCCCACGGCGGCCATGACGGGCCTGGACCTCTTTCAGCTTGCGGTAGAAGCAGACGCCCTGGGCGGCGAGCGCCGGGCCGCTGGCGCCGTTCCACTGCTCCTGGATCGCGCGAGGCGGCAGCTCCGGCAGGAACGACCGGATGCCGGGGAAGGCGTCGTACTCGAGGGTGAGGAGCAGCGACCAGAGATCGTCGTCGAGCTCGCGGAACTCGCGGTAGCCCTCGGCGCCGCGCCCTTCGATCCGCCCCTCGATCGCCTCGAGCTGCGGGCCGAAGAGCGGCACCAGCCAACGGTCGAGGTCCGAGTGGCCGATCTCCTCCGGTGTCGCCTCCGGGGGGCGTCGTCGGAACCTGCCGAGGGCGGAACTGGCCCGGAGCAGGGGATTCGGCGGCTTCGGAGGCATTCGGGCCATGCTATCGAGAGGTGACTGTGACACCCTCTAGGGATGGAGAGTTCGTCCCGAGTCGCGGTGGTGATCCCCAGCTGGAACTGTCTCGGCGACCTCGAACGCTGTGTCGAGTCGTTGCGCGAGTCCGACCTCGACCTGGAGCTGATGGTGGTCGACAACGGCTCCACCGACGGCTCCGTCGAGTGGCTGGAAGCGGCGGGGGTCCCGCATCGGCCGCTGCCCCGGAACCTCGGTTTCGCCCCGGCCGTGAACGTCGGGATCGAGGCGACCGAGGCGCCCTACGTGTTCGTGCTCAACGCGGACACGGTGGTGGAGGCCGATGCGATCGGCCGGATGGTCGACGCCCTGGACGCCGATCCGGCTCTGGGCGGGGTCCAGCCTCGCCTGCTCAAGCTGATCCGGGGCACCGAGTGTGACCGCGACGATCCCGACGCCACCATCTACAGCCTCGGCCAGGCGCTGACCACCGACGGCAGGGCCCGCGAAGACGGGATCGGCCAGCCCCAGGGCACCCGCGAGATGACCGGCCGCGAGATATTCGGGGTCTGCGGTGCCGCCTGCCTGCTGAGGCGCGACATGCTGGGCACGGTCGGTCTCTACGACGAGTCCTACTTCGCGTTCTACGAGGATGTCGACCTGAACGTGCGGGCGAGAGTGGCGGGCTGGCGGTTCGCCCTGGTCTCCGACGCCGTGGTCTGGCACGTCGGCAACGCCGCCTGGCATGCCGGGTTCAGCCGGCCCGACGCGGAGAACGCGCGGCTCGTCGCGCGCAACCGGATCTGGACCCAGGCCAAGTTCGTCTCGGCCCGGTCGCTGCCGCGGATCTTCGTGATCGAGTGCGGGGCGATGGTCCGGGCGCTCTTCGATCGCCGGTTCGCCCTGACTCTGGCCGGCAAGGCGCAGGGGCTGCTGCGGTTGCCGAACGCGCTGCGGGGGCGTCGTCGACTGGCCCGCCGGGGCGATCTCGATCTGGCGCGGGTCTGGCTCGGCGAGAGCCGACGCCCGGCCGGTGCGATCCTGCGGCATCCCGTGCCGCCGCCGGGAACCCCGACCGATCGTCCCCAGGAGGGCGAGGAAGGCCCGGAGAGCTCAGACGGCGCCGAGCCCGGCCACCAGGTCGGCGACGCTGTCCCGGACATCAATCCCGGCTGACCACCCGGTCGCCTCCTGGAGGCGGCTCGGGTCGCCGACCATCGTCTCGGGGTCGCCGCTTCGCGGGGCGAGCGACGCCTCCAACCGCAGCTCGAAGGGCTCGGAGCCATCGAGCGCTTCGCTGGTCAGGGCCGCCAGTTCGGCCAGGCTGACCGTGCGGCCGGAGCAGAGGTTGAAGGTGCCGGCCAGGCCGCGTCCGGCGACCGCGGCGACCGCGGCGGCGGCATCGCGGACGTCGGTGAAGTCACGCCGGATCTGCGGGTCCCGCACCCGGATCGTCGCCTCGGACCGGCCTTCCCGATGGGCCGCGACCGCGGCGCGGGTGAACTCGCCGGGGGCCTGCTCGGCGGGCTGCCCGGGCCCGATCAGGTTGAAGGACCGGAGCATCGCGATCGACAGGCCGCCCGCCGCGTACTGGCGGCAGAGCACCTCCGCGGCCAGCTTCGAGGCGGCGTAGATCGAGCCGGCCTCGGTGGGCGACTCCTCGGTCAGCGGCGACCGGCTCGGCGCGTAGAGCACGGCCGTGGAGAGCAGGGTCAGGTGGCATGCGGGCCGCTCACGGCTGATCGCCTCGAGCAGGTTGAAGATGCCGGTCACATTCGTCCGCAGGCAGACCGACGGGTCGACCGTCGCCGCGCCGGATGAGGAGAGGCCCGCCGCGCAGATCACCGAGCTCGGCTCGAGATCCCGCAGCGCGGCGACGATCGTCGCCGGTTCGGTCAGGTCGACCCGCGGCTCGGCGGATCGGCCGGCCGCGACCGCCTCCTGCCCGGCCCCCCGCAGGACCGCGCAGACCTGGCGCCCGAGGAACCCGTGGCCGCCGAGGACCAGGACGGGCCTGGCCATCCCGGCTCAGCCGATCTTGCCGATCAGCCGGTCTCGCCCGGACTGCTCGATCGTCTTCTTCAGACCGTCGGCGAGGGAGACGGACGGCGCCCAGCCGAGGACCTCGCGGGCCCGGTCGATGTTGGGCTGGCGGACCTGGGGATCGTCGGTCGGCAGCGGCTCGAAGGTGATCGAGGAATCGGCGCCGGAAGCTTCGATCACGGCGTTGGCGAGCTGCAGCAGCGTGTACTCGTCCGGGTTGCCGATGTTGACCGGCAGGTGCTCGTCGGACTCGGCCAGGGCGACCAGGCCCCGGACCAGATCGTCGACGAAGCAGAACGAGCGGGTCTGGGAACCGTCGCCGAAGACGGTCAGCGGCTGGTTCTGCAGCGCCTGCCGCAGGAAGGTCGGGATCGCCCGGCCGTCGTGGGCCCGCATCCGGGAGCCGTAGGTGTTGAAGATCCGGACGATCGAGGTGTCGACGCCCTGCTGGCGGTGGTAGGCCATGGTCAGGGCCTCCGCGTAGCGCTTCGCCTCGTCGTAGACGCCGCGCGGGCCGATCGGGTTGACGTGGCCCCAGTAGCTCTCCTCCTGGGGATGGACCTGCGGGTCGCCGTACACCTCGGAGGTCGAGGCGAGCAGGAACCGGGCCCGCTTGAACTTGGCGACGCCGAGCATGTGCCAGGTGCCCTGGGCGCCGACCTTCAGGGTGTGGAGCGGCAGCCGGGCGTAATCGATCGGGCTGGCCGGCGAAGCGAGGTGGTAGACGAAGTCGACCTCGCCCGCGATCTCGACCTCCTCGGTGATGTCGTGGTTGAGGAAGGTGAAGTCGGGGCTCCGGATGTGCTCGATGTTCTGGAGCGATCCGGTATCGAGGTTGTCGATGCAGATCACCTTGCTGCCCCGCTCCAGCAGAGCGTCACAGAGGTGTGAGCCAACGAATCCGGCCCCGCCGGTTACCACGCAGACAGTCATGCGCGGATCGTATTCAAGGAGGGTGGGGGATGACACAATCACCCTGTCATGAACGGTCGCGTCGCAGCTCTGGTCCTGGTCGGGTTGCTCCTGTTGGCCGGCTGCGGCGCGGACACGGACTCGGGTGACCGGCAGCCGCGGTCGCTCACTTCGGAGCCGCCGATGGCGACGGTGCTGCCCGACCTCTCGGGCAAGGCCGGCGATCGGCTTCGAGCCGAGGTCGCCCGGGCCGATGCCGCGGAGATGCGGCCCGACGTGTTCGCAAAGGTCGGCGACTCGAACACCGAGTGGCCGCAGAACCTCTACGGGCTCGGCTGCCGCGAGGTCGGGTTCGGATCGAACCGGGGGTTGGAGCCGGTGGTGGAGAAATACCGGGAACGGCGGTTCCCGCAGCTCGTCTCGCTGCCGGGGTGCGCGCCGGTCAACTCGCTCAGCCGCCGCTCGGCCGCCGCCGTCTCCGGGGTTTGGACCGAGTGGCTGATGACGCCGACCGAGCAGCTGCCGGCGACCGGGATCGCCCCGCCGACCGACGAGTGCGAGCCGGAGCAGACCCCTCTGGACTGCGAGATCGGCCTGCTCTCGCCGCGCTGGGTGCTGATCATGTCCGGGACCAATGATGCGCTCCTGGGCCGGCCGCTCGGCGCGACCTACCGGGGCCTGCTCGAGAGGATGGTCGGCCGGGTCCGCGAGCTCGGCCCGGTCCCGGTGCTCTCGACCCTGCCGCCGATGGCGGTCCAGGCCCATGACGGGCAGCCCGGCGAGGAGCGGGTCGAGGAGGCGAACCGGATAATCCGCCAGGTGGCGGCCGACGAGACCGTGCCGCTGATCGACCTCCACGCCGCCCTGGCCGCGCCCGGCATGACCGACGACGGGCTCGGATCCGACGGCCTGCATCTCGGCGTCTACGGCGGGGAGGGACAACCCGACATCATGCGAGGCTCCGCCATGCTGACCATCCCGGCCCTTCACTACGGAGCGAACCGTCGCAACCTGATCTGGCTGCAGACCCTGGACCGGCTCGACCGGGCGGCGGGAGCCCGGTGAGGCTGCCCGGTTTCGGCCGCGGGCCGGACCTCACGCCGATGCTGGACCCGGCCTCCTACCCGGAGAGCTGGCTCTACCCGATGGACGATCGTTGGCTGCACCGTTTCCGCCAGGACGTCCGGCGCGCCCGGAAGATGGGCATGCGCGACAAGGTCTTCGCCAAGGTCGGCGATTCGAACCTGGCCACCTACAACGCCTTCTACGGGCTCGGCTGCCGCGAGCCGATCTGGGGCGAGCACCAGGACCTGGAGCCGGTCATGCACAGGTACCGGGAGATCGAGCTGGAGCCAGGCACGGACATCGACATCACTCACAGCCCCAGGGCCGGGGAGCGCCGTCCGTGGAACTCGTTCACCCGCTGCTCGGCCGCGGCGATGATGGGCATCGTCGCCGAGCAGCTGATGACCCCGCCCGAGGCGATGGACGAGCTGCCGCATTGGTGGAAGGAGGACGATCACCGTCTGCCCGGCGAGAACGCCCTGGAGACCGAGCTGCGGATCACCCGTCCCCTCTACGCCTTGGTCCTGATCGGCACCAACGGGCAGAACTACGGTCGCAGCCCGGAGCAGACCGTCGAGGCGCTGGTCGAGTTGATCGGTCGGGTCCGCGAGCTCGGCCCGGTCCCGGTGGTGATGACCGTGCCGCCCTCGCTCAATCACGAGGCGGTGCCGACCCGCTGGGAGTTCGCGGAGGAGACCGCGCGGCTGATGTGCCTGGCCGCCGCGCGGGCCCGGGTGCCGTTGCTCAACCAGTGGCTCGCCCTCACCTCCGGCGACCTGGTCAACTGCGGCCTGGTCGAGCAGGACGGGGAGATCTTCGACGGCTTCCACCTCGACACGATCGGCGGCTTCGACCGGCCCGGGGCGCTCGAACGCTCGGTCGACTTTCGTCCCGAGGCGCTCCGGTACGGCATGAACCACCGCAACCTTCTGGTGCTGAAGGTGCTTCAGGAGCTGGATTCCCTGACCGGAACGCCCGACCAGGAGTAAGCTTTTCCGCCGCCAGGATTATCGTCCGATAAGGGAGATGTGATGAAGGGTTTGACGGGGTTCGTAGCTTTGACCGCTCTGCTGGGCGCCTTGGCCTTCGCCGGCTCCGCCTCGGCGACCACCTTCTGCGTCCCGGGCTACTTCGACGCCTGCCCGGACAACGGGACCAACATGCTCTCGCTCGGCAGCGGCCCCGGCCCGAAGCTCGAATCCGCGATGGCGATCGACGGCAGCGACGGCATCCCGGACACGGTCTACCTGGACAGCGGCACCTACGCCGACGCCGATTCGTTCAATGTGAGCGGCACGGACGATCTGACCCTGATCGGCAACGGCCGGGACAAGACCTTCCTGACCAGCGGCGCCAGCACCAACTCGTACGTGCTGGATCTGGTCACCGGCAACTTCCGGCACGTCAAGATGAAGGACCTCGCGATCATCGTCCCGGACAGCTTCCCCAACGGTCCCGGCTATGGCTCGGCGATCCAGTCGAGGGGCGACGATTTCGAGTCGGTCGACGTGATCAACGACAACCCGGGCGGCTCGAGCGCCTCGTCCGCGTTCGCCAACGTGACTCAGGGCGGCGTATTCGACGGCGTGAGGATCTTCGGCAGGAACGGCGCCCGGTTCAGCAACGGCATCAGCTCTTTCAACTGCGGCACCGGCCAGCTGCGGATCAGCCAGACCGAGATCTCGGACACCCGGTTCGGCATCTCGACCGACTGCACGGACATGCCGGTCACGGTCGAACGGTCGCGGTTCTCCGGGGTCGATTTCGCGATCAGCGTCGCCAACGGCGCCCATCTCGACGCCTCGAACATCCTGATCGAGAGCGGCGACTCCGTGCCGATCGACGTCTACAACGGTGAGGGTCTCGGGGCGACGGTGGTCAACGTCGACCAGGCGACGGTCGTCGCGACCGGCGATCCGACCATGCCGGCCATCCGCGCCCAGGTGGCGGACTCCTCGGCTGCGACCGACTCGGTCGCGGTCAACGTGAGGAACTCGATCATCACCGGGTTCGACAACACCTGGCAGGTCAACGCGCCCGAGAGCAACACCCGCGGGGACGCATCCCTCAGCCTCGACTACTCGAGTTTCGAGCCGGTCGGCAACGGCAGCGGTGACATCGCGGTCAACCAGGGGACCGGGAACATCAGCGGAAGCCCGGGCTTCGCCTCCCTCACCGACTACCACCTCTCCACCGCCTCGCCGGCGGTCGACGCGGGTGATCCGAACGCCACCGATCCGGCCCTCGACCTGGAGGGCAACGGCCGTCCGATCGACGGCAATCGGGACGGGGTCGCGGTCCGCGACATGGGCGCCTACGAGCTCAACCCGCCGCCGCCGAGTTGCCCGGCCGATCCCTCGGTCTGCCTGCCGAGGATCAGCAAGGTCAAGGTCAAGTACCGGGCGCGCAAGGGCGGCGCCCTGCGCTTCCGGCTCTCCAGAGAGGCGAAGGTGCTCGCGGTGTTCACCCCGGTCCCCAAGAAGGCGAAGGGCAAGAAGCGCCGGACGGTACGCGTGTTCCGCAAGGCGAAGGCCGGCGGGAACACGTTCAAGCTGGGCAGGAAGATGCTGAAGCCGGGCCGCTACCGGGTGGCCGTCCGCGCGATAGCCGCCGACGGTGACGAGTCGAACCTGGTCGTCCGCAAGCTGCGGGTCAAGCCGCCACGCCGGGCTGCGGGCCGCGCGTAGCTAGCCGGCTGCGCGCCGATCGACCTCCCGGCGGAGGGGCCGATCGGCTCCCTGCACGCTCCCGACCCGACTGAATCGCGGCGGCATCCCCGTCACCCGGTCCGACGGCCCCGCGAGGGGCGCCGAAGGGTCAGAGATGCCGCCGCCCACGACGCCCGGACGAGCGGGGCGTCGGCCAGTCGAAGCTCAGACGGAGTTCTTCCAGATCCACCAGCGGACCGGGCTCACGGACCCGGAGAGAGGCAAGCTCGTTCTTCACGGCCGACTCGAACATTTCGTCCGTGTCGATCCCGCGGATCGCGGCCTGTCGCTCCATTCCTGTGAGCAGTCCTTCGGGGATCTGTCCCTCCGTCCTCGCCATGGAGTGAACATAACGCCGTTCCCGGTGATCGTGGCTCGCTTGTCAAGCCGCCAAGCCAAAAAATCCCCGGTTTTGCGGGAAAGTGACGCGTGTCGAGGGGGAGAATCGGCCGCTTCCACCCCTTTTCGAGGCAGTGGAAGGAACCGTTGACCCCGAAAAGAGCGATGTGTATGGTCATGTGTATGCGGACGAACATCGTCATAGACGAGGAGCTGATGGCCGAGGCCCAGAAGCTGGCGGGCACCAAGACGATGCGAGAAACGGTCGACCTCGCCCTCCGGGAGATGGTCAGCCGAAAGAAGCGACTGGGGATCCGCAGCTTGAGAGGCATCGGCTGGGAGGGGAACCTCGAAGAGATGCGCCGAGATCTCGATTGATCGTCGTCGACACCAGCGTCTGGATCGACTATCTCAACGACCTGGCCACGGAACAGACCGAGCAGGTTGATCTTCTGCTCGAGTCGGAGCACCTCGTCGGCCTGGCGGGTCCGATCCTCACCGAGGTTCTCCTCGGCTTCTCCGACGAGCAAGAGGTACGGGGAGTGAGCAAGCAGCTACTCGCGTTGCCGGTCTTGGAGCTGGACGTCATCGCCGGCCACATTCGCGCGGCATCCATCTACAGGGCGGCCCGTGCGCGGGGAGTCACCCCGAGAAGCACCATCGACCTCCTGATCGCGGCCACCTGCATCGAGCATGACGCGTGGCTGCTCCACAACGACCGGGACTTCGACCACCTGGCCGCCTGCTCGGAGCTGAAGATCTGGCGGCCGGCCGCCTAGGTCAGGCCGCGGGGCCGCCGGGGTTCTCCGAGTGCACCTGCACCAGGAGATCCTCGATCCGGTCCAGTTCGATCGGGCCCATCGTCTCTTCCTCGAAGTAGACCTGTTCGTCGAACAGCCCGTAGAGGGTGCCGAGCACCTCACCGCCGTCCTTCAGCTTCAGGTTGATCCGCGCACCCCGTCCGAGACGGGGAATGATCGCAGCGATTTCCTCCTTCGAGGGCATGCCGCCAACCTAGCCTGAACGTCGTCCGGGCGTCGTCTTCCCGGAGTTTGCGGAAAGCAATTCACGCAAATTGCGCACTTGTCAGGATTGGGACCACGGGGATCAGAAGAAAACCGCGAAGAAGACCAGGCAAGAGCCGATGATCAGCAGGCTTAGCGTGTTGTCGCTCATCTCATCCCAGGGTTCTAACCGGACCATCTGCCATAGACCAGGCAGCACCATCAAGGCCCCAGCCACAAACATCACCGATTGCATTTAGCGACCACCTACTTCCATGCCGGCTCGATACTAGGCGACCGACCAAATCTCATCCTGCTAACTTGAGCGTCGCGCAGGGTCGGTTCGTCCAAGACGGGAGTCCCGACTGTCACAGGTTGTCGCCATGGAAGCGACTAAGGGGGAGAGATGAAGTTTGTGGTGGGGATCGTTGCTGCTGTAGTGGCAGCATTGGGAATCGGCCAGGTCGCCTTGGCCGACCCAACGGACGTCCGGGTCGATGAGATCTCCCCCCAACTTTTCAGATTGAGTGACGTGCCGACCAACCAGGCAGGCACCCTCGATTCCGACGTGGAACGTCAGATCAGTCGATTTCAGTCGGAGGAACGAGCCAAGCGTTCGACCCGGCGTGCTCGTCGTGAACTAGTCGAGTCGCGAACGAAGTTCGCGCAACTCGATCGCACGGAGGCACAGGGTCTTCTTGAGTCGGTCTTCGGAGAGGTGATTGCGTCGAGGACTGGAAACTACGCTCAGCCGTTGATGGAGGCGGACGACGTCATTCGGTTTGACAGCGACTACTCGGCTGTCATCGACCCCGCCGGGCCAACGGCGAAGGCGATGGTTGTCTCTACTGCCCCACTCAGAACCGGATCCGGCGGCATCCCGGACTTCAGCTTGAGGCTATCTGGAGATGAAGTAGCTCCTGCGAACCCAGTAACCGACGTGACATTCAACAGGGACCTTGCCGAGGGCATCCAGTTCGAACAGGTCGGTACCGAAATCAAGGTTAGACAGCCCCAGGCGACTTCCCTCGCTGGCATCGTCAAGCTCGGTGATGACGAGAAAGTGACGGACCTGGCGTTCTATCCAAATGCCCTTCACGAAACGGACATCGTCGTGGCAGCTGTGCCTGGCGGCGTAGAAACTTTTTCCCAGCTGCGGTCTCCGGAATCTCCGGAGGCCATTCAGTTCGACGTCGATCTACCCGAGGGTGGCTCGATTGTGCCTACGCCAGACGGTGGGGCAGAGATCCTCGATGATGCGGGAGTCGGATCACTCTCAATCCTTCCTCCCTACGCCGTGGACGCACAAGGCCGAGACGTTCCGGTCGAAATGCTAGTCAACGAAAGCGGCGTGACCTTGACAACCTCCCATGTCGGGGGCAGCTACGCGTACCCG
The DNA here is from genome assembly GCA_017304845.1 of Solirubrobacterales bacterium. GTDB lineage: Bacteria > Actinomycetota > Thermoleophilia > Solirubrobacterales > 70-9 > 67-14. The sequence goes on along the minus strand of JAFKLL010000028.1, from coordinate 16,326 downwards.
ATTCTGGTCGATCCGGTCATCGAAGACAGGAATTGGCAGTGGCGAGATGATCCCTCTTACGCCGGATGGGTTTACACCGAACTCGGAAGTGCTAGCTACGAAGGTTCGACTTCCTGCTACGCAGTAGTCGCTCCCTGTGGTGGCCCGTACGACACGGGCTTGTACACCTACGCCAAGCCAGGGTTGGCCTACGCAGCGGGCAGCCAGAGCCGCTACTTTTACACGCCCCCTGGGAGTGACAGCTATATCTCCAGCGCGACTCTGGGCAGCTGGCGCTACATGAAAGGGAGTGCCGCCAACGGCAACCCCTACGCATACTGGGGTGTTGCCACCGGCTACTTGTGGAACTCTTACATCACCACGAGCGTAGGTGGCGGGGGTAGCGGAGAAGTTCTAGCTGGGGGGACCTCGGCGCGTCAGTTCGGCTTCGGTCTTGCCTCGAATAGCGATATGACCCTCCCCGCGGGATCCGCCAACTGGCGATACAACCGCCTGGGATCGGTCGCCTTGGTGCTGAGCGACAACACCGCGCCGACGGTGCATCTCCCCCTTCCGTCGCAGCTTCCTAGTGGGTGGTCGAACGACACGACCCCTCTCGACGTCACTTCGGTTGCCTCCGATACGGGATTGGGCTGGAAGTACTCCATCCTGCAGGCCAAACGTGCGGGTGAATCCGAGTGGATCGATCTCGATGGCGAGATCGATGACGATTGCGACGGGACATCGGTTGCTCCTTGCTCGGGGTCTCACACCTGGACCGGGAATTACACCGGAGCTTTGTCGGAGGGCGAGTACAGTCTCAGGGTTGCGGCTTGGGATGCACTCGACAAGGTCGGTTACACGAATCCGTGGACGATCAAGATGGACACTGTCGCTCCGGGGATCGAGTTACACGGTCCCATGTTCGGTAAAGCCGGTAGCACTCTGAGCCGAGGCACCTATCGACTCACGGCAGTCGCCCGAGACGATCGCGGCAACTCAGAGCAGGGTGCGTCGGGAATTGCCGATCTCAAGTTGCGCCTGGATGGCACCCAGATAGAGAGCGATGCGACACCTTGTCCCGGGTATGAATGCGCGTCTCGTGTCGACCACAACGTCGACATCAGCGGGCTCTCGGTTGGAAACCATACGTTGAGCGTAGAAGCCTTGGATATCAGTGGGAAGAGCTCAAGCAGGTCGATTACTTTCAAGGTCAGTAGTGGCAGCGTTTCGTCTCCCGAGTCGGGAGACATCAGTTCGAGGCGTTTCAGCCTCGGGGCTCAGACCACTGATCCGAGCCTGACCGAGGTTTCCTTCCGGTATCGCCGTGGAACCGGATCATGGGCCGACGTGCCACCCGCCAAGGTAGCGACCGCAGGAGGGGGTCCAGCCAGCTCGTGGCCGGTGAGCCTCGACGGGTCGGGGAATACCCCTCTTCTCACCTGGGATGCCTGGAGTTCGTCAGGGCTTGGGAGCAACGGTCCTCTGGAGATACAGGCGGTCTTCTACGATACCTCGGGCCAGCCCCAGCTGACCAGCGACTCAGTGAACGTCACGCTTGATCGTTCCGCGATCGGCTCGAAGAACGCCAGCGTCTCTCTTGGTCCCGGTGAGCTAGATCTAGTAACCGGCAATCTTACGGTGGCCGAAGATGATGTTTCCATCCCCGCTCTCGGGATGGACCTTACGGTCACCCGGACCTATGCGTCTCGCGCATCTGAGAGCCAGGCTGACGGACCATTCGGACCCGGATGGTTGACGAGCCTCCCGACGGGCGATGCCGTCGGTGCGTTCACCAAGCTTGACGAAGCCTGGAGTCATATCATCGTCACGGCCGCTGACGGGACCAAGATCTACTTCCGGATTCATCCCGGGAATGAGTACTCTGCCGAAGCGGGCTTCGAGAGCCTCGATCTGGTGAAGAGCGGCACTCGCTACTACCTGCGGAACCTGACGGAGGGCGGGTCCACAGAGTTCGCTCCCAGCGGTCGGCCCAACGAGTTTCTCCCGGCCCGGGTACGCCCGGCGGCAAGCAAGCTCGATACCACCGTTACATACGAGATCCCGCCAGGGCATGCTCCACGTCCGGTCCAGTTGATGGCGCCCGAACCCGAGGGGGTTAGCTGCTCTGCTGTTGCGGGTCTTCGCCTTGGCTGCAGGTCTCTGATCTTCAACTACTCCACGTCGACTACCGCAACCGGAACCGGGAGCAGCCAACTCGGTGAATATGTGGGACGTCTTCGGAGAGTGACGTTCGTGGGAGGCAATCCGTCCACGGGCACCCTCCAATTCATTGATGTGGCCAAGTACGACTACGATTCCTTAGGACGCTTGCGGGCAGCGTGGGACCCTAGGGTCGCACCTGCTCTGAAGACGACGTACGAGTATGACTCCAATGGTCTGTTGGCCACGTTGCAGCCGCCTGGTCAGGTCCCGTGGACGTTCGATTACACAACGCAACCAGAGGATCTGACGCCCGGCAGGCTGGAACTCCTTTCCCGAGACTCCTCCGAGCACCCTGTGGCAACGACGAGGATCGTCTACGACGTACCGCTGTCTGGCGAGGAAGCTCCTCACCAGATGTCCGAAAGTGACGTCCAGGAATGGGGCCAGGTGGACTACCCGACGGATGCCACGGCGGTATTCCCACCTGGGAAGGATCCGTCCGGGGACCCGACCGAGTTCGACGGGGCGAGCATTTTCTATCTGGACAAGAACGGGCTTCAAGTCAACCAAGCTAACCCGTTGGGAGGCATCTCTACTACGGAACACGACGAAAGCGGAAACACCTGGCGTGCGCTGGGCGCCACCGCGCGCGAGCTCGCTCTTCAGGCGGGCAATCCCAATGAAGCAGCAAGCTTGTTGGACGTGCGGCGAACCTTTAGCGACGACGGGCTCGAGTTGCTCACGGAACTCGGTCCGATCCATGAGGTCAAGCTGTCCGATGGCAGAGTGGAACAGGCTCGAGCCAAGGTCGTCAACCAGTACGACGAAGGTGCTCCAGGGGTATTCCACCTAAATACCACCAAGACGTCGGGGGCATTTATCCCCGCCACTAACGAGTTCACGGATCTTGAGGTTACGGAGTACGGCTACACAGGGAATGGTTGGAAGTTGAGAAAACCGACCCAGATGGTTGAAAACCCGAGCGGCCTCAACTTGCAATCAGGCGTCAGCTATGACTCAGCTACGGGCTTCGAGGTCGCGTACACAAAGCCCAACGGACACACCCGTGCGAGCATCTACTACACAGTTGCGAGCAATCCGTCGTATCCGGACTGTGGTGGTCAGGCCATCCTGGCAGGCCTGATCTGCCGGCAATCTCCGGGGCTGCAGCCGAGTGGCTCCGCGCCCGCTCAGATGAACATGAAGTACGAGTATGACGTTTGGCTCAATGACTTGAAGACCATCGAGTCGAACGGTACCTCCGCCACGAGAACCTTCACCAACACCTACGATGCCGCGGGCCGTCCCGTCACGGAAGCGGTGACTTCGACTGAAGGCGCACCCGTGCCGACAGCGACTAGCACTTACGACCCGGACACCGGGTATCTCGAGTCGGTGTCGACTACGGTCGGTGGCAACGAGATCTCGTTGACGCAGACCTACGACGACATGGGTAGGTCTGTCACCTATCAGGACGCGGATGGCAATACGAGTTCCACCTCGTATGACGATAACGGGAGGGTGTCGTCTACGTCGGATGGCCTAGGCACGACCGAATTTTCCTACGACGACATGGGCAATGTCGTGGCTATCGATGACTCTCTGGCGGGAGAATCCACTGCAACGTACAACACTGAGGGCTTCTTACTTACGGAACGTCTAGCCAACGGAGTGAGCGCCGAAAATTCCTACGATGTGATAGGGAACTTGTTGTCAAAGAAATTTGTTCAGCGTGCCGGGACATCATCCGGCACCGTACTCTTTGAAGAAGGAGTTACCTCCTCCATTCAGGGTCAGTGGGTTGATCGATCTCGCGAGTTCATCGGTGAGCCTGCAACTGAGGAGATTCTCTACAAGTACGACCAGGTGGGCAAGCTCACGGGGGTCAAGGCAGTCGATAGCTCCGGAGATTGCACACAACGCTTGTATTCGTACGACGTCAATGGTAACCGCACAAGCAAACGAGAGATCGAGCCGGGAAGTGGTGGTGTTTGCGGATCGACCAGTGGTGGAGATCTGACCAACTACACCTACGATGCGGTCGACAGGCTGACCGGGACCGGAGTGGTCTACGACTCCTTCGGACGGATTACCTCCCTACCTGCGTCGTATTCGGGTGGTGAGGACCTCTCGATGACTTATTACGCCTCAGAGGGGGTAAAGTCGATCACGGAGGATGGTGTTACCACGTCGATGGCGACTGATCCCTCGGGGAGGACCAGGGAGCTCTCTGTCACGGGCGAGACCCCGGTCATCCAGCATTATGCTGACGGTGGCGACAGTCCAGTTTGGACGACCACCGGCGCCGGGAGTTGGACAAGATACGGAGCTGTTCCCGGATCGTCGTTCATGATCCGGCAATCGAGTACACCGAGTAGCTCTTCGCCCGCGACGGATTATCAGATTGTAGACATGCACGGTGACGTTGTTGGGGTCATGGACGACACCGTCGGGTCGACGACTCTTGTGCGGGTCGGCAAGGTAGACGAGTTCGGCGTAGTGGAGTCAGTAGTTGACGTCGGTGACTACGGATATCTCGGAGGAGCTCAGCGTCCTGCTGTTACTGAATCCGGGGTCGTGGCGATGGGCGCGCGTGTCTACGTGCCCGCACTAGGAAGATTTCTGCAATTGGATCCGGTGTTCGGGGGATCTCTCAATGACTATGACTATGCTATGCAGGATCCAGTTAACAAGTTCGATTTCTCAGGAGAGCTACCGTCGCTGGGCAACATAGCTGACTATATTAAGGATGCTGTTGAGAACGCGGTAAATTGGGTGGTCGGTGCCGTGAAATCGGCAGGAAAGTGCCTCAAAAACAAGACTGAGTGTCTGGTAAAGCTTGGCAAGGCTGCCTTCAAGGGAGTAGTAGACATTGCCAAGGCGGCGAAGAGGTATCTGACGCCTCGGTTGAAGAAGAGAATCAGACGGCTACCTCTGCATCAGAGGCTAGTCATTTCCGTCGGATATAAATCAGTCAAGGGTGAGTTGTCCAGAGATATGATCAACGGGTGCCTCAAGTCCATGATCACTGCGGCGCCTAACGTAAACAAGATCAATGGACCAGGCGCCAAAGCATGGCGGGCAAGTTATATGGCGACGGTTTGTCTAGCAGGCGGTGCGGCGTCGATCGAATGAGAAGACGGGAGCAGTGGCGATGAAAGTAGCTCCAATCTTGCGTGGTTCGGCGAGGCGGTACTCGGAGCAGTGCAGGCGTATCTGGTCCGTGGCGCTACTTCTGGCGATCCCGTTCCAAGTAGGCCAGGTGATGCTCGGTCCGGACCTGGCTGGCTCCGTGCTGGGTTCCTTTCTCGGTCTTCTGTCCGACGCTTGGATCGGATACGCGGTAGTCGTAGTTCTTCTCTGGTCAGAAGAGGATTGGCGGGAGGAGAGAGAAGGGTGGTTGCGCAGCGCGATTGTGGGCCCCATTACCAAGCTACTGCCGTTGGTGTTGCTCTTCCTGTTGGTGGAGGTAGGTGTCGGCCTGGGGCTGGGGCTTCTGATCCTGCCCGGCGTCTACTTGTTCAGTCGGTGGCTGGTAGCGCTGCCAGTCATGGTGGTAGAGGGGTGGGGCGTTCGGGCGTCGTTGTCAGCAAGTTCGTCTCTCACCAAGGAACACGGACGGTGGTTGTTCACACTCTCCGCGTTGCTGTTGTTGCTGCTGGCCGTCCCGGGTGCGCTGACGTTCGGGTTGGGTGCGACGGTCTGGAGTCAGGTCGTTGCGCTCGCTGGAAGCGCGCTTGTGTTCCCGTTCGTCGTGACAGTCATGGTGGAGACCTTTTTGCGTCTAGGTGACCGGACCGATGAGCCTCTTGGGGCGATCCTGGATCGATAGATACTCGGTACAGTTCGAGCGGTCCGATCCGCGACTTGACGGTGTGCCGCGGAACTGGCTCGACGAGGCAGCCGTGCATTGCTGGGCTAGTCCTGCTTTTTCAGGAGTTCCTCAGACCGACTGCGGTTCTTGAGTACGTTGTCGATGTAGACGTTCTCAGGAAAGACGAAAATGAGGCTTCCAAAGGTTTAGTACATCTGGCTTTAGGCTTTCGGGTGCCGTATCCATGTCGCTATCGGACCCCTGAGGAAGGATGTCCGGGTCTATTCGGAACCAAAATGAGGGATTGCCGGCGTCCGTGAACTGCAACTCCGACCAGTACACCCTCTGACGCATCGGTAGCTCGGGTAATCCGTATGGTTCTACTGAGTTGTTGATCGTCGCCATCGGGGGAACCGCGGTCGCGTTGCCCGGCAAGTTCACGGTCGGGAGGGATGATCTGAAGACGTCCTCGGTCGGCGCGCGGGCGTTGGGGAAAGCGACGCTTGAGGTTCGATCGGGGTTCGTAGTGAACGACCCGGATGCCGGGGATGGCCATTTCACCGAGGGGCGTGGATCCATTCGTTGTCCCGCCAAGGCTCCTTTCGCCTTCGATCCCTCGGTCGGCAATCTCGGGCCGCGGTCGTACGAGGTGAGGGGTTCTCGATCCCGAATCGCTGGGGCGGCCCGGTCGGCTACGAGTTCATCGTGCTGAGCGACGAGGGTCCCGACTACGGGTACACCATGAGAGTCAACTGCCTGCCGGCCCGTTAAATACCAACGGCCCCGAGGAGGGGCCGTTGGCGAGGGAGGAGAGGTACTACATCGACTGACGAGGTTATGAGGTCAGCCGATCTTCTCCGGACCGCTGCTCTCCGCAGCGACCGGGCTAAGTTTCCCTACACGAGAGCCGAGAGCTGCTCCGTGACCTTGTTGACGAAATCCTGGGCCTTCTTGCCCTGCTCCTCAGCAACCTTAGCGATATCGGCCTGCGCCTGGTTCGCTCGCTTGCTCACGTCGGAGACGCGGGACTCGATCTGCTTGTTGACGTCCTTGTTGGTCGTCTTCACGGTCTTCTCGAGGCTCTTCCGCTGCTTGCGGACCGTCTTCTCGAGGGAGGAGCGGCGCTTCTTGGCCTTGGTGGTCGCCTTGCGACGGGTGGTGGTGCCACGACGCTCGGCGCGCTTGAAGGTCTTGGTGAGGTCGGCGCGGTAGCCCTTGACCTTCTTCTCGGCGGAAGCCTGGTCGGTCCAATCCTCGATCACCTCGGACACTCTGTCGGCGAGGTTGAGGGCGGCGCCCACCGGCACGTCGACGGTCTTCTTCGCGTACTCGACGGCGGTCTCGTTGAACTCGTCGAGACGGCTCTTGGCGGCCTCGGCATCCAGCTGAGCGGCGTGGACGGCCTTCTTCTCGGCCTCGGCGCGGAGCTGAGCGGCGGTGCGGGGCTTGGTGGCCTTCTTCGCAGCCGGCTTCTTGGTGGCGGTCTTCTTCGCGGACGCCTTGGTAGCCGCGGCCTTCGTGGCGGGCTTCTTCGTGGTGGTGTTCTTCTTCGCTTCGGCCATCTGAATCAGTCAGTCCTTTGTGTTGAGAACAGATTACTTACTTCTAAGGATGTTTGAAGTGTAGCAACGAAACACGAACACATGTTCTTTTTGGGTGTGAGCTGGGTCACAGAGCTGAAACTCAGGTCCAGAGCCAAAAAGGACTGCAAGAAGCGGCCCAACACATGGTTGGGAGCGATGTTCGCGTTCGAGCGACTGTTCGTGTTCAGCCGTCGGAGCGCGTCGAGAGGAGGGTCTCGAGACCCTCCGCGCTGGCCGCCACGGTGACCGGGAAGCGGTCCTCGAGGGCCAGTCCGACCGCTGAGAGGCCGTCGTCGCCGAGATCGACCAGGGCGCCCGCCTCGCGGGCGATCAGCTGGGCGGCGGCGACATCCACCGAACGGGAAAGGTGCGGGAAGACCAGGCCGTCGAAACGGCCCGAGGCCACCGAGGAGATCGAGATCGCCAGCGAACCGATGCAGCGCACCCGGTAGACCTTGCCGGCGAGCTTGGCCAGCATCGGGGCGAGATCGGCGGGCGCGGCGCCCTCGACCCCGACCACCTCCAAGCCCTCGCGGCCCGACGGTTCGAGACGGCGCTCGTTCAAGTAGGCGCCCTCACCCGACTGGGCCAGGTACTCGTCCTCGGTGCCGAAGTCGTAGACGTAGCCGAACTCGACCGCCGCCATGTTCGGCGCGGTCGCGACGGCGATCGAGAGGCTGTGGCGGGGAATGGTGCGCTTCACGTTCAGGGAGCCGTCGATCGGATCGATCACCACCCAGACGTTGCCGCCGCCGTTGAACTCGACCGTGCCGCGCTCCTCCGAGACGGCCGTGAACGCGGCCGCCTCGTTCTCGGCCAGGTTCCGCAACTCGGCGAAGACGATGTCCTCGCACTGGCGGTCCAGGACCAGGGTGCGGTCGCCCCCTTCGCCCACTCCCTCGTACTCGTCGCGCTCGGCGACGGTGTCGCTCTCGGAGAACAGCTTCTTCTGTTCCTCGACGATCCGGCGGCAGATCCCGGTCCAATCAGCGTCGAGGGCGGGATCGGCAGGCAGCTGGCTCACCCGCCTAATGCTAGAGACATCAGGTGAAGCCAAGCGTCGCCTGGGATAATTTGAGGTTGTGAGTGAGCCAGCGCCCAGATCCGGAGCCAAAAGCTCCGGCACCCTGCTGATCCGCGGCGGGGCCGGGACCGGCAAGAGTTCCGCCCTGCGCAGCCGCGTCGTCTGGCTGACCGGCGACGAAGGCGGCCCCGCGGTCGACCCGTCACGGGTCGCGGTCATCACCTCCACGGAACGATCCGCGGCCGCCCACCGGATCAAGCTCGAACAGCTCCTTCCCGGTCCGTACGAGTCGCTCTCCGTCTTCACCTGGGAAGGACTGGCCGAGGCGATCCTCCGGCACCGTCCGATCGAGGCCGGCCTCGGTCCGTCCTTCGAAGTGGTCGGGGAAGCGGAACGCCTGGCGATGCTGCTCGCCCGGGTCGACGACCTCCCGCTCCGTCACCACGAGATCCGGGGCAACCCGTCCGGGCTGCTGCGCGAGCTCCTGATCGGCATCGACCAGGCCAAGCGCGAAGGCGATCTGGGCGGCGAACTGGCCGAACTGACCGAGGTCCACGACCGCATCCTCGCCACCGCCGACCTGCTCGACCGCAACGACCTGCCCCGCATCGCGACCGAGCTGCTGGCCGAGAACCCGGCCACCCGAGCGGAGACCATCGAACGCTTCCCCCACCTCGTGATCGACGAGCTGGAAGATCTGCACCCGGCCCGGGCCGGCCTGCTCGCGCAGCTCGTCGCCGCCGGGCCGGTCAGCGTGATCGCCGCCTACGACGCCTCCCGGCCGGTGTTCGGGCCCGGGGCCGAGGAGCGCTTCCTCGAAGCCGTGCCCGACCCGGAGGAGGTCACCTTCGACGAGGCCTGGCGACTCGGCGAGGCGCGGATCGAGGCGGCCCGGGCGGTGCTCGGCGACGGCCCCGTGCCGGAAGGCGAGTGGCGGGCCAGCGGCGGCACCGGCTCGGTCCGTTTCTGGCGGCCAGTGTCCGCCCGCGCCGAAGCCCAGGCCGTGGCCCGGGAGGTCGAGCACCAGATCGCCGACGGCACCCCGCCCGAGGAACTCGCGATCGCGGTCCCCGACGTCAACTCGCAGGGCATCGCGATCGTCGGCGCCCTCGCCGAGCGAGGCATCCCGGCCCGGTCCGGTGGTGGCGCCGCCCTGTTCCGCCAGCCCGAGGTCCGCGACACCATCGCCTGGCTGCGCGCCCTGACCGATCCGACCGACGCGCGTGCCGTCACCCGAGCCCTGACCCGGCCCCCGACCGAGTTGCGCTCGCTCGACCTGGCCAAGCTCAACGTGATCGCCCGCCGTCGCAAGCTCGACATGGTCAGCGCCTGCGAGGCCGCGCTCGAAAGTCCGCAGATGGCGCCCGAGGCCCGCGAACGGCTCGACGCCTTCCTCAAGCTGTACCGGGCGGCGGCCGGCGCGCTCGACACCCGCCGTCCCGACGCCTACGTCAGGCGGCTGATCGAACGGATCGGCTTCCGCCGGCAGCGCCTCTTCGCCGCTCGGCCGGAGACCGCCGAACGGCTGCTCGGCCTCTCCCGCCTGGCCGAGATCGCGACCGACTTCTCACGGCGCGACCCGGATGCCTCGGTCCGGGAGTTCACCGCCTTCCTCGACGCGCTGGCCGCCGGCGGGCTGGAACCGGCGGGCGGCACCAACCTGCCCACCCCCGGCGCCGTCGCCGTGGACAACCTCGACCGGCTCAAGGGCGGCGAGTGGAACCGGATCTGGGTGCTCGGGCTGGAACGGCCCTTCGGCACCACCCGCACCCCCGGCCCCGGCATCACCGGCGACCCCACCCATCCCGGCGGTCCCGAGGCGGCCCGGGTGGCGATCGCGACCGCGCTCACCTCGGCCCGCGAGGAAGTGGTTCTCTCCCGCGCCGACGACGCCGAGCCCGACCCGGTCGGGGAGATCCTCGAGACGACCGGCGGCCTGGAGGAGGTCCACGAGGAGGATCTGTTCGGCCCGGCCGAGGACATCGCCGCGACCTACCGGACCATGCGTGACGAGGTGATCGAGGCATCCTGGAAGGCCGGCTCCGAACTGAACGAGCCTCGGCTCGACACGGCGATCGACGTCAACCGCGCGATCGCCCGCTACCTGGAGCTGCTCAAGCTGGCCGCCCTCGCGCAGCGCCCCGACGGGGCCAGCGACGAGGAGGCGATCGAGGCGATCAACGGCCTGATCGGGCAGATCGCCACCCCCGAGCAGCTGGCCGAGCTGCAGGACTCAACGCTCGACCCGTACCTGCTCGCCAACGAACGCGAACGCGGCGCCCGCCAGGGCCTGGCCGCCTCCCGGACCGAGCCCTCGCTCGATGCCTTCCTGCCCCGGCGCGGCGACGACCTCCGGCTCTCCGCGACCGACCTCGACATGTACCTGACCTGCCCGCTCAAGTACAAGTTCGCCCGCGTCTTCGGGATCCCGCAGCCGCCGACCATCAACATGCGGTTCGGGATCCTGATCCACAACGTGCTGCAGCGCTACCACGAGGCGGACCTCGAACCCGGCACCGAGGAGGGCGGCCTCGACCGGCTGATGAGCCTGCTCGACGAGGGCTGGCGACGCGGCGGCTTCGGCGACTCCCACGACGAGCTGCAGTTCCGCGACCGGGCCCGCGAAGCGATGCGCGCCTACTGGGAGAGCGAGAACGCCTCCGGCTCGCAACCCGCCTTCCTCGAGCGCCAGTTCGAGTTCAAGGTCGGTCCGCACTATCTGCGGGGCCGGGTCGACCGGATCGACCAGCGGGCCGACGGCAGCTACGAGGTCATCGACTACAAGACCGGGCAGCGGGTCGACTCCTCCCGTCACGGCGGCGACATCCAGCTCGCGCTCTACCGGCTCGGCGCCCGCGAGGCCTGGGGCATCGAGCCGGACCTGGCCAGCTACTACTACGTGCTGGAGGGGGAGAAGGTCGAGGTCGCCTCCTCGGCCGACGATCGCGAGCGGGTCGAACGGACCGTGCTCGAGGTCGGCGAGGGGGTGCTCGAACAGGACTTCGAGCCGCGCCCTTCACCCGGCGTCTGCGCCTGGTGCGACTTCAAGCTGGTCTGCCCGGCCGCGGAGGCCTGAGCCGGTCTACTCCGAGTCGCGCTGCTTGAGGAAGCGCTGGAACTCGATCGCCAGCGCGTCGCCGCTCGGCACGTCCACGTCCGAGCCGCGCCGGCTGCGCTGCTCGTTCTCGATCCGCTCGACCAGCTCCTCCACCTCGGGATCGGCGGCGACCGCGCGGCCGATCTGGTCCTCGTAGGAGATCGTCTCGTCCTCCAGGCCGGAGATGTCGGCGGCGACCCGGGTGATCGATTCCAGCTTCTCGCTCAGAGCGAGCGCGGCCTTCGGGTTCGGCACCGCCGCCACGTAGTGGGGCACCGCCGCCCAGAGCGACACCGACGGCAGGCCGGCGGCACGGCAACGATCGTGGATCACGCCCACGATGCCGGTCGGGCCCTCGTAGTCGGAGCGCTCGAGCTCCAGGCTGCGGACCGTCTGCTCGTCGGTCGAGACGCCGGTGATCGGGACCGGCAGGGTGTGGGCGACCTCGGCGATCAGCGAACCGAGCACGACGACCAGCCGCACGTCGAGCTGCTCGGCGACCTGGACCACCATCTCCGAGTAGGTCCGCCACTTCAGGTTCGGCTCGGTCCCGTCGAGCAGGATCAGGTCACGCTCGGCGCCCTGGGCGCGGGCGGCGATGAAGGTGTTGGCCGGCCACTCGATCCGCCGGTGGGCGCCCTCTTCGAGTCGCACCGTCGGTCGGTTGGCCTGAAAGTCGTAGAAGTCCTCCGGGTCGAGCTCGGCCAGGACGTCGACCTCGAGCGAGTCGGCCAGGGTCTCCAGCGCCGATGAAGCGGCGGAGGCTGCGTCGTTCCATCCCCGGAAGGCGCAGACCATCATCGGGTCGCGGAGCTTGGGTGGGTTCATCTCCCAGCGCAGATGGTCCATGAGTTCAATGTAGACGATGCGGCCCACCGGCCCGCCCGTCTGGCCGGACGGTCAGGATGTGGGGCGTGGAAGCCACCACCGCACGCAACGGCACACCGCTGGTCGAACTGATCCCCGGGCAGAGCTTCACCGGGCGCTACGCCTGCGCCCGCAAGGACCGGCTGACCGCCAAGAACGGCTCCGGATACCTGAGCCTCGAGCTCCGCGACCGGACCGGGTCGATGGCCGCGCGGATCTTCCGTGAGGCGGACCGGCTCGGGGTCGGCTTCGAACGCGGCGACGTGATCGCGGTGAAGGGCAGGGTCGAGCAGTTCCGCGGTCAACTCTCCGCGGAGCTGGAGGACGTGCGGAAGGTCGACCCGGCCGAGATCGACCCGGCCGACTTCCTGCCGACCGCCTACCGTGACCGCGAGGAGCTGGAAGGCTTCCTCGAGCACCTCTCCCGCGAGGTCCATCACCCCGGCTACCGAGCGGTGACCGAGGCGCTGCTGTTCACCGGCCCGACCGCCGAGCCCTTCCGTATGGCGCCCTGCACCAGGAACGGGCACCATGCCTACATCGGCGGGCTGTCCGAGCACACGGTCGCGGTCGGGACCCTGGTCACCGAGACCTGCGTGCTCCACCCGAAGCTGAACTCCGACCTGCTGATGGCGGCGGCCCTGATCCACGACATCGGCAAGACCGGGGAGTTCACCTACGGGGCCGAGATCGGGCTGAGCGAACGCGGCCGCACCCTCGGCCACCTGCAGATCGGAGCGGAGCTGATCGGCGTCGCCGCGGCGGAAGCCGGGCTCTCCGAGGCGGATCGCGACGCTCTGCTGGCGACGGTGATGTGCCATCACGGAACCGACGCGCTGCGTCTGCGCCAGTTCCCGTCGGCCGAGGCGATCGCCCTCTACCGTCTGAACGCCCTGGACGCCCAGGTCAAGACCGCGCTAGAGCACGGCCTCACCTGACCCGGGGCCCAAACCCGCGAAATCCCGCGCGGAAACATACGCCCGGCGTATGTTTCTGAACAGGATTTCGGGATGGGTGGCCGGGTGGGGGTCAGGCTCGGGTGAAGGGCAGGACCTCGGTCAGCCAGGTGACCAGGAAGTCCGGGTTGCGGGTCTGGGTGTGGATCGTGCCCGGGCCGGTGAACTCCATCACGAAGCCCTCGCCGCTCTTCAAGGTGTTCATGATCCCCGCCGAGGCCTTGCGCGTCTTGTACTCGACGCTCGGCTCGAAGGCGACCAGGTGGCCGGAATCGACCACCACCTGCTCGCCGGCTCCCAGCTCGATGCGGTCGAGCGCGCCGTAACAGGAGACGACCGCGTCACCGCCGCCGGTGGCCCGGATCAGGAAGCCGCCCTCGCCGCCGCCGATGTTCTTGAAGCCGCCCCACTTGGTGTCGATGTCCACGTCGGCGCTGGAAGCCAGGTAGGCGCCACGGGTCAGGAAAAGCTCCTCGCCGACCGGCAGGACGGTGGCGTCGCCCGGGAGCTGCGCCGCGACGTCGACCCAGCCGCCCTGCTGCGGGGCGGTCAGGGTGGTCATGAACAGCGACTCGCCGCCGAGCACCGAGCGCTTCAACCCCTTCATCAGGCCGCCCTGGACCTTGGCCTCGATCTCGACCCCGGCCGAGGTCATCGCCATTGCCCCCGACTCGGCCCGCATCTGCTCGCCCCCGGCGAGCGTGCAGCGGACGATTGCGAAACCGGGGTTGTGGCGGATCTCCGTATTCATGTGCTCACCCTAGCCGCGCGCAAGCAGCCCGGGTGAAGGTTCGGGGAAGGCGGCGGTCACGGTGACAGTCGAGCCTCGGCGGCTGCTCGCGACCCGGATCTGGGCGGGGATCCGGTTGCGCAACTCCTCGACGTGGCTGACCAGGCCGACCGAGCGCCCGCCCGCCCGCAGCGAGTCGATCACGTCCATCACCTGGTCGAGGCTCTTGGCGTCCAAGGTGCCGAAGCCCTCGTCGATGAAGAGGGTCTCCAGCTTCTTGCCGCCCGACTCCTGCTGGACGATCTCGGCCAGGCCGAGAGCCAGGGCGAGCGAGGCGTAGAAGCTCTCTCCGCCGGAGAGGGTGGTCGTCGGCCGGGTCTCGGAGGTGTACGCGTCGGCGACCTCGATGCCGAGCCCGGCCATCGCGTTGCCGTTCTTGTCGCCGGTGTAGAGCAGCTCGTAACGCTGATTCGACATCCGCTGCAGGTGATGGTTGGCCGCTTCGATCACCTGGCGGAGACGGGTCGCCAGCACGTAGATCGAGAGCTTCATCTTGCGGTCGTTGCGGCCGCCGGCCAGGCGGTCCAGCTCGGTCGAGGTCGCGGCGGCCTCGCGCAGCGGGGCCAACTCCTCGTAGAGGCGAGGGACCCGCTCCGTCTCCTGGCGGAAGGTCTCCAGCTGGTTCGCGGCGACCCCGGCCAGTCTGCTCTTCGCCTCGCGGTCGCGCGCCGACTCGCGGGCCCTGGCTTCGGCCGGGCCCGGGTCGAGCTTCTCGCCGGCGTCCACCTCGGCCAGCTCCTCCAACTGGCCGTCGACCACCGCCATGGCCTGGTCGTGCTGCGAGACCCTTGACCGGAGAGCGGCGAGATCGGCCTCCTCGCGGGCCGCCGCCATCGCCTCCTCGACCGAGTCGAAGCCGCGTTCGGTCGCCTCGCGAGCCGCTTCGGCCGCGGCCCCGCCGGCCGCCGTATCGGCCTCGGCCGCCGTCCGGGTCGCGGCGATCAGGCCGGCGATCAGATCCACCGCCCGCTCCAGCAGATCCCTTCGCTCGCCGATCGTGGCGGCGCCCGCCGTCGATTCCCGCATTTCGCGGCGATGTGCGAGCAGCCCGCGAAAGAACGGAGGGATTTTTTGTTCCGCCGGCAAGTTGCAGGAAATCGCGACGAACAACGAAGCAACTTGCTGCGGCGCCAGTTTGAGACGATAGCTGGCGCTGCTGACGGACAGCGTCGTCGGCGATGGATCGAAATGTACTCCCGTTGTCCGGACATTCTCATCGAGTCCGGTGTATATCAGGCTCACATCCGCCGGCCCGTGTATTTCCGACAGACTCGAGCCTCGGCGCGGACGCCTCTCGCCACGCACTTCGAATAGGTCGGCAAAATCGCTATCGAACAGCAGTGTGAGGTCGAAACGCGCGGTACTGTCACCATGATTCTGCACGCCGATCCGCTGATACGCCGTCGCGCGCCACAGAAAGATCGTGCGCACGATATGGATCATATCCTTCTGAAGGACGATCCGACCGCCGCTAAAGATATCGGGATTGGTAAGATCGACCGTCAGCCCTGAATTGTCATCGCGCAAGTTCGAGCCGAGCAACAACGGCTGCATATCGTTCAAGACCAGTTCGAACCGCGCGAGATGCCGGGTATCGGAATGGAACAGTCCGTCCGGTCCGCCGGCGGAGGCTCCGATATCGCCGTGACTATCCAGCACGAGAAAAGTATCGTCGTGCTTCAGGGTTCGCCGTGGCCGCGCCAACGGCCCCGTCATCGGAATGTAAAACGGCGACTCCGAAACGGTCCCCTCTCTTTCCATCACTCCGATCCGAGTTGCGGCCTTGATCGCCATCTGAACCTCCGCAAGGTTGGGAGCATTTCGCCCGAGCGGCACGGCCGCATTCATACGTCCTTCAGCCTATGCCGCATGAACGGCAAGGCGGCGCATCTCCTGAGTCACGAGTTGCCGATAAGGCCCCTGAGCGCGCATCAGATGATCGGGGGGACCATCCTCAATGATGTGGCCATTTTTGAGCACGACGACACGATCGAAATTGCGTACCGTGGTCAGCCGATGCGCAATGGCAATCACGGTGCGCCCTCGCATC
>JAFKLL010000027.1 GCA_017304845.1 Solirubrobacterales bacterium | reverse complement strand
GTTGATCGAACTGGCCGGGGTGCGGGCGCGCCAGAAGCAGGGCGAGGCCGACGGCCGGTTGATCGGCGTGGGCTTTGCGGCGTTCACCGAGCAGACCGCGCACGGCTGCGGCGAATGGGTCTCGCGCGGTACGCCGGTGATCCCGGGCTACGAATCGGCCACGGCGCGGATGATGCCCGACGGATCGCTGATGCTGATGGTGGGCATCGTGTCGCACGGGCAGGGCCTGGAGACGGCCTTGTCGCAGATCGCCCACCAGGAACTGAGCATAGACCCGGCCCATGGGTCGGTCCGGCATGGCGACACGCAGGTCTCGCCGTTCGGCATGGCGACCCGGACACGGGCCTTCGGCTCACGGTCGCTGGCCGCCTCGACCTCGAACCACTCCAGGTCGTGGGACTGCGCCCGCTCGCGCATCTCGTCGGAGACGATCGCCTCCAGGTCGAGCGCGGTCACCTGCTTCTTCTTGTCGGCGACGTCCTTGAACCGCTTGAAGGCCTGGTTCAGGGCGTTGCCCTCCACCGTGAATCCCAACTGCTCCAGGGCGTCCTTCAGGGCGTGACGGCCGGAGTGCTTGCCCAGCACCAGCTGGTTCGAGTCGAACCCGATCTCGGTCGCGTCCATGATCTCGAACGTCTCGCGCTCCTTCAGGACGCCGTCCTGGTGGATGCCGGACTCGTGGGCGAAGGCGTTCTTGCCGACCACGGCCTTGTTCGGCTGGACCACGTAGCCGGTGGCCCGGGAGACCATGCGGCTGGTCCGGGCCAGTTCCTTGGTGTTGATCCGGGTGTGCAGGCCATGGACGTCCTCGCGCACCTTGATCAGCATCGCGATCTCCTCCAGCGAGCAGTTGCCGGCCCGTTCGCCGATGCCGTTGATCGCGCACTCGACCTGACGGGCGCCGGCCAGGACGCCCGCGTACGAGTTGGCGACCGCCATCCCGAGGTCGTCGTGACAGTGGACCGACAGCCGCACGTCCTTCAGCGACGGCGCGTAGCCGTAGAGATCCTCGAAGAACTTCGCGTACTCGGCCGGCGTGGTGTAGCCGACCGTGTCGGGGATGTTGACGACGGTGGCGCCCTCCTCGACCGCGATCGCGCAGACCTCGGCGGTGAACTCGACGTCGCTGCGGGTCGCGTCCATCGGCGAGAACTCGACGTCCTCGCAGTAGGACTTCGCCTGCGACACGGCCGCCCGGGCGCCCTTCAGCACGTCCTCGCGGGTGTTCCGCATCTGATGCTGGATGTGGATGTCGGAGGTCGAGATGAAGGTGTGGATCCGCGGCTGCTCGGAGTCCTTGATCGCGTTCCAGGCGGCGTCGATGTCCGGCGCCTGGGCCCGGGCCAGGGCGCAGATCGTCGGCCCGTGGACCTCGCGGGCGATCTTCTCGACCGCCTCGAAATCACCGGGCGAGGCGATCGGGAACCCGGCCTCGATCACGTCGACGCCGAGCCGGGCCAGTTGCTGGGCGATCTCGATCTTCTCGGACGCGTTCAGCGAGATGCCGGGCGACTGCTCGCCGTCTCTCAGGGTGGTGTCGAAAATGTGGACGCGGTTTGCGTCGGTGTCCTGCTGGGACATTTGCTTCTCCTTCTAAGTGGTGCTCGAATCTTCTTTCAGCTCGCGGCTATCGCGCCGCCCGGCGATCAATCCCCCCAGAGGGGGAGAAGGAGAAGTAGGGCCGGGCTGTTGAAACGGTGATTCATACCGAGTGCCTAGCGTAGCGCACGGCTGTGACGCGTTTCAAGGGGCGGGCCTCCCTGCCCGCCCTCCCGAAGCTTCAGAGTTCGATCGCGTAGCCGGCCGAGAAACCGTCGACGGCCTTGATCGTGTCGATCGTGTCGGCGGCGACCGGGGCGTCGCTGGTGACGACCATGACCGCGTTGTCGCTGCCCGCCTCGGCCCCGACCGCGGCCGAGCCGATGTTCACACCCTGCTCGCCGAACAGCGAGCCGACCTTGCCGATCATGCCGGGCTGGTCGGCGTAGCGGAACACCGCCATGTGCTCGGCGAACGGCAGGTAGAAGCCCTGGTCCCAGATCGAGACCAGGTAGGGCACGTTCTTGGGGCCGACCGTGGTGCCGCCGACCGTGACGACGTCGGCGCCGGACTGGATCGTGACCCGGATCAGGTCGGTGAACTCGTCGGCGGTCGTGTCTTTGATCTCGATCACCTCGATGCCGCGCTCGTCCGCCATCTGCGGGGCGTTGACCAGGTTGACGGCCTCTTCGGTGTGACCGGAGAGCAGCCCGGCCTGGACGGCGATGCCGAGCAGACGGGTGTCGTTCTCGGCGATGCCGCCGCGGAACTCGACCTCGACCCGGTCGATCGAGCCGGGGGTCAGGCCGACCGCGAGGCGGCCGAGGGTCTGGCAGAGCGGGACGTACGGAGCGAGCACCTCCATCACCGCGGGGCTGACCGCCGGGATGTTGACCGCGTTGGTGACCACGCCGCCGGTGAGGGCGGCGGTGACCTGCTCGGCAGTGTCGGTGCCGGCCCGGTCCTGGGCCTCGGCGGTCGAGGCGCCGAGATGCGGCGTCACGACCACGTCTTCACGGGCGAAGATCGGATGCTCGGTGAAGGGCTCCTCGGGGAACACGTCGAGCGCGGCGCCGGCCAGCTGGCCGGAGTCGAGGCCGGCGATCAGCGCGTCCAGGTTGACCAGCTCGCCACGGGCGCAGTTGACGATCCGCATGCCGGGCTTGAACTTGGCGATCGCGTCGGCGTCGATCCAGTCGACGGTCTCCGGGGTCTTCGGCAGGTGGATGGTGATCAGGTCGGCCCGCTTGTAGATCTCGTCGGGCGAGTCGACGCCCTCCACCCCGAGGTCCTTGAAGCGCTCGGCGGAGACGAACTTGTCGAAGGCGAGCACCTCCATGTCGAAGCCCTGCGCCATCTTCGCGACCAGCTGGCCGATGCGGCCGAAGCCGATCACGCCGAGGGTCTTGCCGTAGAGCTCGGCGCCCTTGTACTTGGCCCGGTCCCAACGGCCGTCGACCAGGGCGGAATGCGCCTGCGGGACGTTGCGGAACAGCGCCAGGGCCAGGGCCATGGTGTGCTCGGCGGCGGCGACCGAGTTCGACTCGGGGGCGTTGGCGACGATGATCCCGCGCTTGGTGGCGGCCGGGATGTCGACATTGTCGACGCCGGTGCCGGCGCGGCCGATCACCTTCATGTTGTCGGCCTTCTCGATCAGATCCGGGGTCAGCTTGGTCGCCGACCGGATCAGGATCGCGTCGAACTCGCCGATCCGTTCGGCCAGCTGGGCGTCGTCCCAGTCGATGCCGAGTTCGACGTCGAAGTTCTCACGGAGCTGATCGACGCCGCTGTCGGCGATCTTCTCCTTGACGAGTACCTTGGCACGCTCGCTCAAATTCATCCTCCTAGTTGGCCGGATCGGGTGAGCCGGCTTGGATCAAGACTTTCACGCGGTGACCCCGGCGTTCTCGATCACCCAGTCGACGCAGGCCGTGAGGGCCTCGACGTCGGAGGGTTCGACCGCCGGGAACATCGCGATCCGCAGCTGGTTGCGACCGAGCTTGCGGTAGGGCTCGACGTCGACGATGCCGTTGGCCCGCAGCGTCGCCGCCACGGCGGCCGCGTCGATCGAGTCGTCGAAGTCGATCGTTCCGACGACCAGCGAACGGTGGGCGGCGTCCTCCACGAACGGCGTCGCGAAATCGCTGGCCTCGGCCCAACCGTAGAGGTGCGAGGACGAAGCCCGGGTCCGGTCGACGCAGAACTCGAGCCCACCGCCGGCGAGCATCCAGTCGAGCTGCTCGGCGAGCAGGAACAGGGTGGCGAGGGCCGGCGTGTTGTAGGTCTGGTCCTTGCGGGAGTTGTCGAGGGCCGTCTTGAGGGAGAGGAACGGCGGCTGCCACCTGTCGGAGGCTCCGTCGAGCTCCTCGATCCGGGAGATCGCGGCCGGGCTGAGCGCGGCGAGCCAGAGCCCGCCGTCGGAGCCGAAGGCCTTCTGCGGCGCGAAGTAGTAGACGTCGGACTCGGCGAGGTCGACCGGGAGGCCGCCCGCGCCGGAAGTCGCGTCGATCAGGACCAGGGCGTCGTCCGCGCCCGCCGGGCGCTGGACGGGGACCATGACGCCGGTCGAGGTCTCGTTGTGGGCCCAGCCGATCACGTCGACGCCGTCACGGCCCTCCGGGGCCGGGGCGCTGCCCGGCTCGGCCTCGACCAGCACCGGGTCGGACAGGAACGGGGCGCCCGCGGTGACCTGGGAGAACTTGCGGGAGAACTCGCCGTAGACCAGGTGAAGGGCCCGGTCGCGGACCAGCCAGGCGGCGGCCGCGTCCCAGAAGGCGGTGGCGCCGCCGTTGCCGAGCGCGATCTCGTACCCGTCGGGAAGCGAGAAGAGCTCCCCGAGGCCGGTCCGGACGCGACCGACCAGATCCTTGACCGGCTTCTGCCGATGCGAGGTGCCCATCAGGTCGGACTGTTCCGCCAGCGATCTCAGGGCCTCGGGCCGCACCTTCGAGGGGCCGCAGCCGAAGCGGCCGTCGGCGGGCTTTAGGTCATCCGGGATCTTGGCGAAGTCGGTCATCTCGGGTGAGGATATTGAGTCGCAGAGCTCGACCGTTTCCCGGCTGTGAAACGGACACCCCTCCCCCTTCTTTACGGGGTCCGAGACGCCGGATAGGCTGGACTCGCGTCAATCGTCCCCCAGTCACAAGGAGAGAACTTGTACCCCGTCACATATGAGGCCGACTATCTGCGAGAGCGGAACCGGTGGAGCACCTTCTTCCGCCTGATCGTCGCGATCCCCTGGCTCATCGTCCAGTACGTCTACTCGATCGCCCAGTTGGTGATCGTCGTCGTCGCCTGGTTCGCCATCCTCATCCTGGGTCGGTTCCCCGATGGGATGTACAACTTCGTCGGCGGCGTGCTGCGATTCAACATGCGGGTCAACGGCTTCGTCTACCTGCAGACCGACGCCTGGCCGCCCTTCGGCATCGGCGAGGACCCGGGCTATCCGATCCGGGTCAACTTCTATCCCCCGGCCGGCCGCCAGAGCCGCGTCAAGACCCTGTTCAGGATCATCCTGCTGATCCCGATCGCGGTGCTCTCCTACGCGATGAGCTTCGCCCTGATGGGCGTGACGCTGATCTCCTGGCTGACCATCGTCTTCCGCGGCTACCAGCCGGCGGCGATCCACAACGCCCTGGCCTACCTGATGGGCTGGAGCACCCGCACCAGCGCGTACGCCGCCCTGATGCGGGACGAGTACCCGCCGGTCGGCGACGAGACTCCGGTCGAGATCGACCCCCCGGCCGAGGCGCTCGCCCCCGGCTACGACCCGACCCCGATCGACCCGGCCCCGACCTCCGAGGAGCAGCCGCCCCCACCGGCCGGCTAGCCGAAGGGCAAAGAACGAGAACGGGCGGCCAAGAGCCGCCCGTTTCGCTTAACCCCCTGCACGAGGTGCGGTCGAAAATGGTGCCCTGTGGTGGATAAGCGACCGCACCCCGGGAAAGAGCGGGGGGACGCGGCAGGCCGCAACGAGAAAGGGCGGCCCCGGGGCCGCCCTTTCGACGTGACAGACCGCTGTCAGTCAGTGAGTCGGATCAGTCCTCGTCCCACTCGAACGGCGGGTACTCCGTGCTCATCCAGTACGAGTAGAACCCGGTCCGGATGTTCCAGGTGAAGCCGTTGCGGATCACTCCGAAGAGGCCCTCCGGGATCTTCTTGGTGAAGAGGATCGTGAAGAAGGCGAAGAAGGAGCAGATCTCGGCGACCAGGAAGATCAGCGAGGCGACGATCGCGTACGGCAGGATGATCAGCCAGGCGAAGAACGGCCGCCAGCGGGACACCCGTTCCGGGTAGACCGCCTTAAGCTGAACGGTGTCGTCAGGGGTTTCCTGCAGGGTGAACGGCGGGTAGTTGTCGGTGATCAGGAAGTGGTACGCCATGACGCGAAGGGCCCAGCGATGGACGCCGACCATGTAGTTCCACATGCCTTCCGGGTACTTCGCGGTGAACAGCGTCGCGAAGAAGGCGATCAGGGCCACGAACGCGGCGCCGATCCCGAGGACGATCAGGACGATGTAGTGCGGAAGCAGGATCAGCCACTTGATCAGCGGCATGAACCGTGAGTACTCGGGCAGAAGCTGAGCGTCGACGTCTACCGGGTAACCACTCGGGGCGAGAGCGCCTGTGCCTCCCGCCGCGGCTGCTGCAGCTCCCACCTGGTCATCAGGCGTGGGAGTTGGTATATCGGTCATCTGGACTCCTTGGACGGACTTCCCCAAATCGGGGCCATCCCGAACCTACTCGCTACGGCGGCGTTCTCCTGTAAATGGCCCGAAAAGCCCGCCGAAACGAGGAAGGGCGGCCCCAAAGGACCGCCCTTCCCGAAAGCCTGGATGGCGTTCTTCTAGAACTCCTGGTTGATCCAGGGCATCATGTCCCGGAGCTGCTTGCCGACGATCTCGATCTGGTGGTCCTTGCCTTCCTGGCGCATGCGATCGAAGTTGACGTTGCCGGCCTCGTTCTCGCCGATGAACTCCTTGGCGAACTCGCCGGACTGGATCTCGCCGAGGATGTCCTTCATCGCCTGGCGGGACTCGGCGCCGATCACGCGCTTGCCGCGGGTGACGTCGCCGTACTCGGCGGTGTTGGAGATCGAGTAGCGCATGCCCTGGATGCCCTTCTCGTACATGAGGTCGACGATCAGCTTGAGCTCGTGGAGGCACTCGAAGTAGGCGAGGCGCGGGTCGTAGCCGGCCTCGACCAGGGTGTCGAAGCCCGCCCGGACCAGCTCGGTGGCGCCGCCGCAGAGCACGGCCTGCTCACCGAAGAGGTCGGTCTCGCACTCGTCCTTGAAGGTGGTCTCGATGATGCCGGCGCGACCGCCGCCGACGCCGATCGCGTAGGCGAGCACGAGGTCGTGGGCGTTGCCGGTGGCATCCTGCTCGACCGCCATCAGGCAGGGAACGCCGGAGCCTTCCTCGTACTGGCGGCGGACCATGTGGCCGGGGCCCTTGGGGGCGACCATGCCGACGTCGACGCCGGCCGGGGGGACGATCTGATCGAAGCGGATCGCGAAGCCGTGGGCGAACATGAGGAGGTTGCCCTCGACGATGCCGTCCTTGATCTCGTTCTCCCAGATCTGGGCCTGGAGCTCGTCGGGAAGGAGGATCATCACGATGTCGCCCTTGGCGGCGGCATCGGCGACGGAGAGGACCTCGAGGCCGGCGGCCGAGGCCTGCTCACGGCTGGCCGAACCCTCGCGGAGGCCGACTACCACGTTCACACCCGAGTCCTTCAGGTTCAGGGCATGCGCGTGGCCCTGGGAGCCGAAACCGAGGATGGCGACGGTCTTGCCCTCGAGCTTCGAGAGGTCGCCGTCCTTGTCGTAGAAGATGTCTTGGGTGCTCATGACCCTGATGCTACGGGTTACTTGAGAAGAGCTGCCCTGTGGAGCTTGCCGGAAGGCGTCTTCGGCAGTTCCTCCACCACCTCGACCCGTTTCGGGATCTTGTACGCGGCGAGCTTGCCCTCGCAGTGGTCGCGCACCTGGTCGAGATCGAGGTCGGAGCCCTCGCGGACCACGACGAACGCGGTGATCGCCTGCTGCCACTCGGGGTCGGGACGCCCGACCACCGCGGCCTCGACGATCTCAGGATGCTGGACCAGGACGTCCTCGACCTCGCCGGGCATCACGTTCTCACCGCCGGTGATGATCATCTCGTCGGTCCGCCCTTGGACGAAGAGGAAGCCGTCCTCGTCGATCCGGCCGACGTCGCCCGTGTGGAGCCAGCCGTCGGCGTCGAGCGCCCCGGCGGAGACGGTCGGCCCCTGGACCAGAACCTCGCCGCCCTGGATCCGGAGATGGGAGGTGAGCAGCGGACGCCCGACCGAGCCGACCTTGCGGCGGGCCTCGGACACCTCGAGCGTCGTCACCTGGGAGCAGGTCTCGGTCAGGCCGTAGGTCTGGATCACCCGGGCGCCACGGTCCAGCGCCTCGTTCAGGGCGCTCGGGGGCACCGGCCCGCCGCCGACCAGGATCGCCCGGGGCGCGCTGATGTCCACCCCTTCGTCGAGCAGGCGGAGCAGCATGGTCGAGACCATCGAGATCACGTTGACCCCGTCCCGGTCGATCGCCTCCGCGACCGCGGCCGGCTCGAACTTGTCGTGCAGCACCATGGCGGTGCCGTAGATCGCCGACCGCATCACGATCGACAGCCCGGAGATGTGGCTGGTCGGCAGGGCGCAGAGCCAACGGTCGCTCGGGTCGACCCCGATGTTGAAGGCCGAGCCCATGGCGCTGAAGAGATGGTTGCCGTAGGAGAGCGAGACGGCATGCGGGCGGCCGGTCGAGCCGCTGGTCAGGATGCGGCAGTGCGGGTCGGCCATGTCGTGCTCGCCGAGCAGCGGCATGTCGGCCTCGGTGCGGGTCAGCCTCTCGGGCTCGTCGAGGTCGATCGACACCCCGCATGACTCGATCGCCTTGGCCCGCTCCTCCTGGGAGAGCTTGGGGCTGATCGGCAGCAGCACCGCGCCGGTCTTCATCAGGGCGTGGATCAGGATGACCTTGTTCTTGCCCGGCCCCATGTTCATCGCCACGGTGGCGCCGCGGCGGACGCCCCAGGCCGCGAGCCGGCGGGCGGCGTGAACCGCCTCCTCCTCCAACTCGGCGTAGGTCATCGACTCCCCGTCGCAGATCAGGGCGATCCGGTCGGGGCAGCTCTGCGCTCTCTGTGCCAGCCAGTTGTCGAGTTTCAATTGACCTCGTTTATCGTGGGGCTCCCAATTCTTGCGATCCGCGAGCCTCTTTGGCCGCCGCCTCACGAACGGAGTACAGGACTTGCCCGAAAGACACCGCAACGCGCCCCCGGAAGAGACTCTCTACGAACCGATCGAGTGGCAGCCGGCCGGAGATTACTCGGACATCCTCTACGAGAAGGCCGAGGGCATCGCCAAGATCACGATCAACCGGCCCGAGGTGCGCAACGCGTTCCGTCCCCAGACCCTGGCCGAGCTGAAGGACGCCTTCTCCAAGGCCCGCGACGACCTCGAGGTCGGCTCGATCATCTTCACCGGCGCCGGTACCGAGGCGTTCTGTTCCGGCGGCGACCAGCGGATCCGAGGCGACGACGGCTACATCGGTGACGACGACGTCGCCAACCAGGGCGTCGGCCGGCTCGACGTCGGCGATCTCCACGTCCAGATCCGGCGCCTGCCGAAGCCGGTCGTGGCGATGGTCGCCGGCTATGCGGTCGGCGGCGGCCACATCCTGCACCTGGTCTGCGACATGACGATCGCCGGCGACAACGCCCGCTTCGGCCAGACCGGCCCCCGGGTCGGCAGCTTCGACGGCGGTTTCGGCGCCAGCCTGCTCGCCCGCAACATCGGCGTCAAGCGCGCCAAGGAGGTCTGGTTCCTCTGCCGGCACTACACCGCCGAGGAGGCCGACAAGATGGGCCTCGTCAACGCGGTCGTCCCGGTCGAGGACCTGGAGAAGGAGACCGTGGCCTGGTGCCGCGAGATGTCCCATCTCTCCCCCCTCGCCCTGCGCCTGCTCAAGTCGAGCTTCAACGCCGAGGAGGACGGCCTGACCGGGCTGCAGCAGCTCTCACATGACGCGACGATGCTCTTCTATATGTCCGAGGAGGGCCAGGAGGGCCGCAACGCGTTCCAGCAGGGCCGCGAACCGGACTTCGACAAGTTCCCGAAGCGTCCGTGAGGATCTGGCTCAACGCGGCCCGGCCGCGCACCCTCCCCGCCGCGATCGCCCCGGTCCTGGTCGGGACCGCGGCGGCCGTGTTCGCGCATGACGGGCTGCCCCGTTGGGGTGGCTTCCTGGCCGCGTTGGTCGCCAGCATCCTGATCCAGATCGGCACCAACCTCGCCAACGACTACTCGGATGCCCGCCGCGGCGCCGACTCGGCCGATCGCCTCGGCCCGGTGCGGGTGACCTCGGCCGGCCTGATCACCCCGCAGCGGGTCCTGACGGCGACCTGGATCGCCTTCGGCCTGGCCGCTCTGCTCGGCCTCTACCTGGCCTGGCTGGCGGGCTGGATCATCATCGTGGTCGGCGTGGTCTCGATCGCCGCGGGCTTCCTCTACACGGGCGGGCCGAAGCCGTACGGGTACGCGGGCCTCGGCGAGGTCTTCGTCTTCCTCTTCTTCGGCCTGGTCTCGGTCAACGGCTCCTACTACGTGCAGTTGGAGGAGCTCGCCTGGCTGCCCTTCGGGCTCTCGGTCGCGGTAGGCCTGCTCTCGACCGCGATCCTGGTCGTCAACAACGTGCGCGACATCGACTCGGACCGTCGCGCGGACAAGAACACCCTGGCGGTCCGGATCGGCCGCGAGAAGACCCGTCGCCTCTATGTGACGATCATGCTGGGCGCCTTCTTCGTCCTCGCCCTGACCATCGTCCTGAACGACGGTCCGTGGCTGGCGCTGCTGGGCCTGCTGGCAATCCCGATGGCGCGCGGCCCGATCGCCGCGGTCACCGGCCGCACCGACGGCCCCTCGCTCAACAAGGCGCTGGCCGGCACCGGCGCGGTGCTCGGCGTGGCCTCGCTGCTGACCGCGATCGGCCTGGTCCTGGGGTCCTGATGGCCGATCGGTCGCTCAGCGTCGAGGTCATCCCCTTCGCGCTGAGCTTCCGTCGGCCCTACGTGACCGCGACCGGCACCCTGGAGCGCCGCGAGTCGGTCCTGCTCCGGATCCGGGACGAGAACGGGATCACCGCCCTGGGCGAGGGGGTCCCGATGACCCTCCGCGGCGGCGACGGGCTTGCCCGGGTGGTCGGCGAGCTGGAGGCCTGGGCCGAGGACGAGATCCTCCCCGCCACCCCGCCGGCCCGTTGCGCCCTCGCCACCGCCCTGGCCGATCTCGAGGCGAAACGGCGTGAGCTGCCGCTCTGGCGACAGCTCGACCCGGCCGCCCCGGCCCGCCGGCTGAAGCTGAACGCGACGATCACCGCCGGGCCGCCCGACGACGTGGTCGCCCAATGCGAGGCCTGGGCCGAGGACGGCTTCGAGGTCTTCAAGCTCAAGGCCGGGCCCGACGAGGCGATCGAGCTGGCCGGCGCGGTCCGGTCCGCGCTCGGCCCCGAGGCCCGGATCCGGCTGGACGCGAACGGCACCTGGGGCGAACGGGCCGCCGGGTTGCTGGCCGAGCTGGAGCCGATCGGCCTGGAACTGGTCGAGGAGCCGGTCACCGGACTCTCCGAGCTCGCCTCCCTGAGCGCGGGCACGACGATCCCCCTGGTCGCCGACGAGTCGGTGAACACGACGGCCGAGGCGGCCGACGCCCGGTTCGAGGGGGCCTGCGCCGCGGCGACCGTGAAGCTGACCAAGATCGGAGGCCTCGACGTGACCCTCGGCGGGCACCTGCCGACCTACCTCTCGAGCGCCCTTGACGGCCCGGTCGGGATCGCGGCCGCCGCCCATGCGGCCCAGACCCTGGACCCGAACCTGCCCTGGCCGGAGGTGGCCCACGGCCTCGCGACCGAACGCCTCTTCCGCGAGGAGCTCTCCCTGAGCGGCCCCTTGACCGCCGGAAACGAACTCGACCCCCCGACCGAGGGTTTCGGCCTGGGGGTCGAGCTGGACGAGAAAGTTCTCGCTTCCTGCCGGCTCTAGGCCGGCCCTAGCCACACCCGAACGCGAAATCCTGCCCGGAAACGTACGTCATGCGTATGTTTCCAAGCAGGATTTCGCGTCGTTTCGTTCTAGTAGTTGGCCCTGAGCGGCGAGATGCCGCGCTTGCCCATGCGGGCCTGGAGCCGGCTGACCCAGGCCTTGTTGTGACCGTCGACGCTGGCCGCGTTCCGCACGATCAGGGTGACCCGACGGCGGTTGCCCTTGAACTTCGCGACCCGCTTGAACTTCTTGGGGGCGACAGCGCGGAAGATCCGCTTGAGCTTCTTCGCGTCAGCCCTCTTGACCATCACCCGGAGATCCCGGTTCGGGTCGTGGAAGGCCTTGGCCGGACGTGACTTGACCTTCGGCAGCTGACCCTGGGGCAGCTTGTCGCCGGTGCCCGGAGCGACCTCGTTCGGCGAGGTCTGCGGGCCCCGAGCGGCCGGCGGCGTGATCGCGCTGCCCTTCGGGTAGAGCACGCCGTTCAGGATCAGGCGCTCCGCACCCTCGAGCCAGGCCCGGAAGGTCGGGTCGACCGAGAGCAGAGTGACCCGACCCGCCCCGAAGGGCTGATCGGCCGCGGCCGTCTTGCCATTCAGGTTGGTCATGTCGTTGGCCGTCGCGTACGAGAACCGCAGAGTCGGGTTCGGGTATGAGATCGCCTCGGTGGCATCCGGGATCGTGCCGCCGTTGCCGGCCAGGGTGGCCGGGTCGAACGTCACGGCGCTGCTGGTCCGGTAGAGGAAGCCGCCGTTGTCGAAGCCCCATGAGAGCGGGCTGTCGGTGTCGAAGGCGACCTCGACCGGGACGCCGTCCCTGGTGCCGTTGGTGGTCGTGTTGACATTGGTCATGCCGGCGTTCCGCGCGGAGGTGGCACCGCCGGTGCCCCACGAGAAGTAGCTGCCGCCCGCGTTGACGAACTGCTGCAGGGCGGTGGCTCCCGCCCCGGCCGCCACGGTGGTGGCCGGGTTGACCACGGCGGTGAAGCCGTCGTTGGTCAGCTTGCCCGCGGCCAGGTCGGTCGTGGTGACCGGCTCGACCGGGAGGTCCATCTTCTCGCGCATCGTGAAGATCGCCTGGCACACGGTGGTGCCGGCGTTGCAGATGCCGTCCGGGGGCAGCGTGACCGCCGCGTTGCCGGTCAGGACGCCGAGCTTGGGCTCGTCGATCTCGTACCGGCTGACCGACGGCAACGACGACATCCCCGCGATCGGGGTCTGGTACGTGTCGCTGTAGGACTCGAGATCGACTCCCTCGGCGGTGACGGAGGCGCCGTCGAGGATCGCCGCGCCGGTCGGGTAGGTGACCCCTCCGGCGCTGAACGAGGCAGCGGTCCGGTAGGCGGTCACCCCTTCGTCGGCCAGCTTGTAGAGCATGATCAGCGCCCGCGACGAGTCCGTGTTGAACGCGTAGTACGGCGCCGCCTGATCCGGGGCGCCACCGAGGTCGGGCGAGCCGATCAGACTCATGGCGGCATCGGCCGGCATCGGCTGCATCAGGTAGCCGTTGCCGCTCATGCCCTTCAGCTCAGAGAACGACCAACCCGTGACGTCGTAGAAGTACGGGTACGGGACGAACGGATCCTCGCCGAGCACGGCCTGGAGCCAGTGCTTCATGCTCTGGGCCATCGGGATGTAGAGGGTGCCGGCGGGCAGGGTGCCCGGCCCGGCGTTCGGGGTCTGACGACCGGGACCGAGGTCCGACAGGTCGTTGACGGTCATGTCGCCGAACACGTGCAGGCCGTTGACCGCCGTGTCCTTCTCGAGACGGTAGACCTTGACCCCGGCCCGCTGCAGGACCGAGATCATCTTGGCGGCGTCGCCGTCGTGGTTGTTCGGCTTGTAGAAGTAGCCGTAGACCTTCTCCGCGGGGACGTCCCAGACGATCGAGTGGCTCGGGCTGACGATCTGGTTCGGCTCGAGCTCGCCGTTCGCGCCCTGCTGGATCGCCTCGTACCACTGGTCGACCCAGGCGCCGAGGATCTTCGTCTTCAGGCGCGAGGTCGTGTTGAGGGTCTCGTCGAGCGAGAGGTAGTGGTCGTAGACCTGCTTGGCGTAGGTGCCGCCACGGCCCTTCTCGTAGGTCATGCCAGCCGCGCCGAGCAGCAGCGAGGGCGCGGTGTCACCGTACTCCGGGGTGAACAGGTCGTAGGAGCTGTAGTTGTTGTACGAGATGTTCTGGTCGTTGAACCGCTTCTGAAGCGCCGGGCCGTAGGTCGAGTTGATCGCGTTCATCGACGCGTCGGAGATCTCGGCGTGGACCGGGTCCTCGTTCGGCGGGAAGAAGAAGCTCGACCCGCCCTGCTGATGGGCATCGACGTAGACCACGCTCGGGTACTCCAGCGCGGCGCTCATCTTCAGGTAGTTCTCGACCTGCTCCTGGGTGTGCCAGTCGCGGTTGAGGTCGAAGAGCCAGGCGGAGGTCCGCTGGTAGGCGTCGCGTCCGTCCGGGTTCTGGACCGGCAGCAGGAAGCTGGTCAGGTCGGTCAGGCGCTTGTAGTTGGCGCAGTCCCGACGGGCGGCCAGCTCGTAGGCGAGCTTGATCGTGGCCTCGCCGGAGGAGGCCTCGTCGCCGTGGACGTTGGACGAGATCCAGGCGAAGGCCGGGCGGCTGGTGACCGCCTTCTTGGCCTCGACCGGGCTGATCTCACCCTCGCGGACGCTCCGCCAGAAGGCGGCATCGTCCTCGAGGTCGGCGATGTTCGAGGGCGAGGAGATGATCACGAACGGGATGTCCCGCCCCAGAGCCGTGGTGCCGGCGGACCGCTTCAGCACCATCGACGGTGCCGCGTTGGCCAGGGCGTCCAGGTACGGGTAGAGGATGTTCGTGTTCTTCTTCGCCGCGTTGTTCAGTGCGTTGCTGCCGCCCGTGTTCGGGGCGAGGGTCGTGCCGAAGACCGACTCGGGGGTCGGGATCGACGGGTCGAAGGTGACCTGGTCCGTGCACAGCGACGGGTCGTAGGTCACCGCCGCGGCCTGGCCGGCGAAGACGCCGGAGAGGCCGAGCGCCGCCAGGATCGTGGCGACCAGCACTGTCAGTGACTTGCGCTTGGTGGTCATGTGAATGCCTTCCGAGATGGGTCCGTTGCTGGAGTCGAACGCGTTCAACCTGATCACCGGACCTTCCTGACTCGAGCGGCGGCAAGGAGCGAGTCATTGCCTGGGAATCTCGCCTTGATCACCACTCTCTTCTTCTTCGTCCGCTTGGGTGCGGCGAAGGCCAACTTGTAGCGGCAGCCGCTCAGAGCGACCTGACGGTTCGCCAGCAGCGTCCGTCCCGTGCGGGCCGTGAGGTCGACCCGCGAGGCGGCGCATGCGTCGGCCGCGGTCATCCGGGCCGGCGGGACGAGCCTGCCGAAGGCGACCATCCGGGTGCGCTTCTTGCCGACTCGCTTCACCTTCAGGACCAGGTTCCGCGCCTTGAACTGATCCACGGTGACCGGGCTGGTGTCCTCGGCCGTGCGGTTCTGCGCGTCGGTGGCGACGACCCGGACCACGTTGGTCCCGATCTCGTCGCCCCGGGGCAGCACCTTGCAGCTGTAGGGCGCGGTGGCGTCCTCGCAGACCTGCCGTGAGCCGAGGTAGAAGGTGACCTTCGAGATGCCGGCCTCGGAGGCCGCGGTCGCCGTGACGGCGGTGCCGTTCTGGGCGATCCGCGCCGGCGAGTCGACCTTGACGGTCGGCTCGGGGACGGGCGGGCAGTCGCCGACCGCGACCGAGACGTCGCCGAAGGACTCCTGGCCCTCCGAGTCCTCGGCGAAGACCGAGAAGACGAAGGTCTGCGCCGCGTCGCAGCTTTCAGGCGCGGTCCAGACGACCGAGTCGTCCGGCGGAGTCACGGTTCCGAGCAGGGTGTCGCCCTGGTAGAAGGTCAGCTTGGCGACGCCGAAGTCGTCGCTCGCGTCCGCGGTCAGGGTGACCTGACCACCGGGCTCGACCTCCGACTTGTCCGCCCGGACGCTGATGCTGGGCGGGTTGTCGGCCACGGGGGCCGGCGTGTCCGCGACCGGCCAGTGGCCGTCCGCGTCGGCTTCGTTGCCCTCCCGGAAGGAGATGCCGTGGGCGACGTCCTGGAAGTGGACGGCGTCCGAGCCGAAGTTGGCGTCGGGGCTTCCGTTGACCGGGTTGTTCGGCCTGGTCGGAAGGACGCCGGGCGAGACGCCCGGGCCGGTGTTGACCACCGGGCTGCCGACCGTGCCGTCGGCCCGGGGCACGCCCCACCAGTTCTCGTAGGCGGTGACGGGGACCCCGGTGTTGGCGGTCGTGCCGTCGGCCTGGACGTTGATGACGCCGTAGCCGTTCTGCTCGATGTTGCTGCGGTAGACGCCCGAGCTGCCGGCCGCGATGAAGCGGAGGCCGGCCGCGGTGGTGAGCTGGCCGAGGGTGTCGGCGCCGGTCCCGGCGGGCAGGTTCTGGAAGACGTCACTGGCGTTCAGCGACAGGCTCGAGCCGGAGGTGACCCGGATGCCGTCCTGCCCGAAGGCGGTGCCGGTGGTCAGCAGGTTGCCTCCGCCGGAGCCGTCGAGCGGCGGGCTGTTGAGCTGGCGCCCGACCACGGTCGAGCGCAGGATCGCCGCCTCCTGCGGGTTGCCGGAGGAGACCAGGGTGCCGGAGTCGTTGACCGCACCGTCGATCAGGATGCCGCCGCGGTTGTAGCGGTCGAAGCGGGATCCCTTGATCTGCAGCGGCAGTGAAGCGGAGGCCGGCGGGACGGTCGCGGCCGATACCTGGGCCAGCGCCCAGCCGAGATCGTTGCTGCGGTAGCCGCCGGGCTGGCCCTCGGCGGCCGGGGTCTCGGAGGTCACGACATTGGTGACGCGGCTGCTGTTGAACGAGCCGCCGGCGTCGAGGAAGACGACGCCCGCCTCGGCATAGACGCCGTGCTCGAACTCGCCGTTCCAGATCGGCTGTGGGATGTTCGGATCGAAGTAGACCTTGTCGCCGCCACCGCTCACGGTGACGCCGGAGATGTTCACCTGGATCGGGTTCTCGGGCTGGCCGTTGACCGAGACGATGTTGCCGATGCCGTCCCTGAGGACGGGGCTGCCGGCGGCGATCCGACCGCCGGTCGGCGTCGCGCGGGTCGGCTGGATCGTCACCTTGTCGGCGCCGGCCCCCTTGATGTTGATCGACTTGGTGATCGTCAGGCCGCTGGTCCCGAGCATGCCGGTTCCTTCGGAGTACGTGCCCTCGCAAACCACGACCGTGTCACCGCTGACCGCGGCATTGACCGCGGACTGGACCGTGGAGTAGAGAGCCGCCGGACATTGAGCCTGATCGTCGTCGACGACCAGATTCGCAGCGGACGCGGCCTGAGACGAAAGGCCGAAAATTGCGAGTACAACTACGAGTGACAGCCGCAAGGCTGAATTAAAAGACACCAGATGCCTCCCACAGGACATTGGACGTTGGAGCTGATTGGTCGGGGGCCGATTTACGGCGCCTGGCGAAGCCAGACTGTTTCCCTGGACGAGGGTCCACCCGACCGCTTTTCTGGATCCGACGCTACCGCATGCAACGAGAAAAGCCAAGAACTTTCCAAAAACCTTTTTGTGGAAGATGCTTCTAGGCTCTCGATGCGCGTGGATTCGACCAACACGAACACCTCTCTCTGTTCCGCGTTCGCCGAGGAGCTCGCCCGCAGCGGGATGAGGCTCGCGGTGGTCTCCCCCGGATCCCGCTCCACCCCCCTTGCGATCGCCCTCTTCCGACAGGAGGGAATCGAGGTGGAAGTGGCTCTGGACGAGCGATCCGCGTCCTTCTTCGCACTCGGCGCCGCCCAGTCGACCGGCCTCCCGGTCGCCCTCGTCTGCACCTCCGGCACGGCCGCCGCGAACTACCACCCGGCGGTCGCCGAGGCGGATCTCTCGGCGGTCCCGCTGGTCGTGCTGACCGCCGATCGACCGCCGGAGTTGCGCGACGTCGGCGCCGGCCAGACGATCGACCAGATCAAGCTGTTCGGAAGCTCGGTCCGCTGGTTCACGGAGGTCGGGAGCCACGACGCCGACGACTCCGGGCTGCTCCACTACCGCTCGCTGGCCTGCCGAGCCTGGGCGACCGCGAGCGGCGACCCCCGCCCCGGCCCGGTCCATCTCAACTTCCCGCTGCGCGACCCGCTGGCGCCGATCGAGGTACCGGGCGCGGTCACGGCCGAGCGACGCCTGGCCTTGGAAGGCCGTGGCGACGCGCCGTTGACCCAGGTCGATTCGGTGGCCTGCGGCGCCGACCTCGCGACCGTGAGCCGCGTGGTCTCGATGATCGAGTCGGCTGACCGGATCCTGATCCTGGCCGGCCGCCAGACCGATCCCGGCATCCGGGAGCCGCTGGGGCGCCTGGCCGAGGCCTGCCGCGCCCCCGTCCTGGCCGAGCCGACCTCGCAGTTCCGCCACGGCCCTCACGACCGCGGCGCCGTGGTCACCGCCTACGAGCGGATCGCCGCCCGCCGGGATCCGGCCCTGGCCCCCGAGCTGGTGATCCGGCTGGGCGAGTTCCCGACCTCGAAACGCCTCCGGATCTGGCTCTCCGAGCTCGACTCCGCCCAGATCGTGATCGATCCCGATCACGGCTGGTACGAACCGACCCGCACCGCGGACCTGATCCTCCGCTGCGACCCCGCGACCCTGCTCCACCAGATCGAGAACACGGCCGAGAGCCGGGTCGAGGGGCCCGTCGACAGCGACTTCCGCGACGGCTGGATGACGGCCGAGGACGAGGAGAGGGCCGAGATCGAACGGTCTTGGCTCGCGACCGACGGGTTGGCGGCCGGCCTGGTCCAGGCCCGGGTCGCCGAGCTGCAGGAGCCCGGCTCGATCGTCTACACGGCCTCGAGCATGGCGATCCGGGATCAGGAGGAGTCGCTGCCGAGCCTGGACAAGGACCTCTGCTTCCTCGCCAACCGCGGCGCCAACGGGATCGACGGCCTGGTCGCCTCCGGCCTCGGCGCCGCCCGGGCGACCGGGCTGCCGACCACCATCGTGACCGGCGACCTCGGCTTCTTCCACGACGTCGGCAGCCTGGCCCTGGGCCAGGACCTGCCGGCGGCCACCAGGATCGTCGTGCTCGACAACGACGGCGGTGCGATCTTCGAACGCCTGCCGCAACGCCAAGCGATTGCCGACGACGAGTTCGAGGCGCTGATGCGGACGCCCTCCGGCCTCTCCGTCGAGGACGCGGCCCGGCTCTACCGCCTCCCCTTCGCGGAGGCCGCCTCGATCGAGGACCTGGACCACGCCTTCGCCGAAGCCACGCCGGGCCCGGCCAAGGTCATCCGAGTAGCGGTCGCCGGCTGAGCCCGCGAGATGCAGATTGGGTGCGCTATGCGGCGCCGATCTGCATCTCGCGGGCTGGTGTGTCTCCGCGGGCTTGGGGCTAGGAGAGGAGCGGGAGCAGGGCTCCCAGCTTGATCTCGGTCTCGGCCAGCTCGGCGGCCGGGTCCGAGTCCGTGACCACGCCCACTCCGGCATAGAGATGCGCCTCGCGGTCGCGCAGCAGGGCGCTCCGCAGGGCGACGCAGAACTCGCCGTCGCCGGAACCGTCCATCCAGCCGACCGGGCCGGCGTACCAGCCGCGGTCCATCTCCTCGACCTCGGCCATCACCCTGCCCGCCTTCTTCCACGGCTCGCCGCCGACCGCCGGGGTCGGGTGGAGCAGGCCGGCCAGCTCGATCGCGGTGCGGGGCTGGGCCAGCTGCGCGTAGACCGGGGTGCCTAGATGCTGGATGTTGGCGACCTTGATGATCTCTGGCTCGTCGGCTGCCTCGACCCAGACGCTGATCCGGGAGAGGGTCTTGACGATGCGGCGGACCACGACGGCCTGCTCGCCCCGGTCCTTGTCGCTGCCGAGCAGCTTCTGGGCGAGATGGTCGTCGACCGCGGGATCGGAGCTGCGACGGGTGGAGCCGGCCAGCCCGACCGTGGCGACCCCGCGCCCGGCGCAGCGGACCAGCAGCTCGGGGCTGGCCCCGATGAAGGCGGCCTCGCCGGTGCCCACGCAAAAGTTGAAGCAGGCCGGGAAGCCCTGCCGGAGCGCGTCGAAGATCGCGAACGGGTCATGGGCCGAGCCGGCCCTGACCACGACCTCGCGGGCCAACACGACCTTCTCGATCTCCCCCGCCTTGATCCGCTCCACCGCGGCCGCCACCGAGCTCTCGTAGGACTCGGGGCTCAGCACGCTCTCGATGGTCGGCGCCACGGCCGGATGCGGATCGAGCATCGGCGGCTCGTTCTCGATCAGGCCGGCGACCCGGGCCAGGGCCGCGGCGAGCAGCCGGTCCGGGTCGCTGCCCGGCCCGACGATCAGGTTCACGGTCAGGTTCGTCTCGCTCTCCGAGGACTGGATCGAGAGCTCCGGGAGGATCATCGACGCCGGCTCGAAGGAGGACCAGGACGAGTCGGGCGCCCGCCCGCCGGCCGTGCCCTCCTCGTGGAAGGAGAAGCCTCCGGTCCAGACCGGCCCAGTGGTGAAACCGCCCGAGCCGACCAGCACGGCGTCGCCGGACAGATGCGCGCACTCGGCCGCGACCTCGAGAAAACGGCCGTCGCCCCGGGAGTTCACCTCGCGAACCCGGCCGAGGGCCCCGAGGCGTATGTCCCGGTCCGGCTGTTCCCAGCAGAAGAACGGCTCGCCCGCCCGCCGCGACGAGAAGACCGTCGCGACCGGGTCCGCGCAGTCGAACGGGACCGTGGCCGAGACCAGGGTCTCGCGTCCGCGGCCGACCGCCTCGGTCAAGGCCGAGCGCAGCTGTCCTTCGAGATCCGCCCCTGTCGAGGGCGACGGCATCAGTCGCCGCCGCGCGCGAGGGCGACTTCGCCCGTACGGACCATCTCGAGCAGGCCGTGAGGCCGCAACATGCTTTCGAACGCCTCGATCTTGTCGTGCGAGCCGGTCACCTCGACGATCAGCGCCCGGCGCGACACGTCGACGATCTTGGCCCGGAAGATCTCCGCGAACTGGACGATCTCCGCCCGGTTCTCGACCGCGGCCGACACCTTGAACAGCGCCATCTCGCGGGCCACCGTGTCATCCGGCTCCATGTCGCGGATCTTGAGCACGTTGACCAGCTTGTGCAGCTGCTTGGTCACCTGATCGATCGGATGGATCGCGCCATCCAGGGTCAGGGTGATCCTCGAGACGTCCGGATCCTCGGTCGGTCCGACCGCGAGGGTGTCGATGTTGAAGCCACGACGGGAGAACAGGCCCGCGACCCGGGCCAGCACGCCGGGACGGTTCTCGACCAGGATCGAGAGCACGTGCTTGCGGCCGGAGAGCGGCGAGCGCCCCGCGTGGAGATCTTCGAGCTTGACCATGTCCGTGGAAGCCATCAGCCCACCATGTCCCTTGCCGCGTTCCCCGCGGGGATCATCGGGTAGCAGTTCTCGCGCGGGCTGACCCGCACGTCGAGCAGAGCCGGACCGTCGTGGTCGAGGGTCGCCTGCATCATCTCCTCGAGATCGGCGCTGTCCTCGCAGCGCAGGCCCTTGGCCCCGAAGGCCTCGGTCAGCTTGACCCAGTCCGGGCTGGGGCCGTTCTCGACCCCGCTGTAACGCTCCGACCAGAACAGTTCCTGCCACTGGCGGACCATGCCCATGAAGCCGTTGTTCATCAGGAAGACCTTGACCGGCACGTCCTCGTTGACCGCGGTGGCCAGCTCCTGGATGTTCATGATCAGGCTGCCGTCGCCGGAGATGCAGACGACCTGCTCGTCCGGCTTGGCGACCTTCGCGCCGATCGCGGCCGGCAGGCCGAAGCCCATCGTGCCGAGACCGCCGGAGTTGATCCACTTGCCGGGCTGGTTGAACCCGTAGTACTGGGCGGCCCACATCTGATGCTGGCCGACGTCCGAGGTGATGATCGCGTCACCGCCGGTGACCTTGTGCATCATCTCGACCATGAGCTGGGGCTTGATCTCGCCCTCGGTCCCGGGCTCGTAGGTCAGCGGGTACTCGCCCTGCCAGGCCTTGATCCGGCTCCACCAGCCTTCGAGCCGGGCCGGATCGGTCTGCAGCGCCCGGTACTCGCGGGTCAGCTTCGGCAGGACCAGCTTGGCGTCGCCGACGATCGGGATGTGGGCGGGGACGTTCTTCGAGATCTCGGCCGGATCGACGTCGATGTGGATGAACTTCGCGCCGGGGGCGAACTCGGAGAGCTTGCCGGTGATCCGGTCGTCGAAACGGGCGCCGATCGCGATGATCAGATCCGCCTCGTCCATCGCGTAGTTCGCGGTCCGGGTGCCGTGCATGCCGAGCATGCCCAGCCACTGGTCGCCGTCGGCCGGGTAGGCCCCGAGGCCCATCAGGGTCGAGGTGACCGGGAAGTTGTCGGATCCGCAGAGCTCGCGCAGCTCGGTCGACGCGTCGCCGAGGACGACGCCGCCGCCGTAGTAGATCACCGGGCGCCGCGCGTTCGCCATCGCCTTCGCGGCCAGCCTGATCTGCTTCAGGTTGCCCTCGATGCTGGGCTTGTAGCCCGCCAGCTCGACCGGCTGGGTGCGCGGCTGATAATCGATCTCGGCCTTGGCCAGGTCCTGAGGGACGTCGACCAGGACCGGGCCCGGACGCCCCGTGGAGGCGATGTGGAAGGCCTCGTGGATGTACTCCGGGATCTGCTCGGCCTCGGTGACCAGCAGCGAGTGCTTGACGATCGGCATGGTGATGCCGACGATGTCGGCCTCCTGGAAGCCATCCGTGCCGATCAGGTCGGTGCGGACCTGCCCGGTGATGAAGACGGTCGGGACCGAGTCCATCATCGCGTCGGCGATCGCGGTGACCAGGTTGGTGGCGCCGGGGCCGGAGGTGCCGAAGGCGACCCCGACCCGCCCGGAGGCGTGAGCGTAACCCTCGGCGGCGTGGCCGGCGGCCTGCTCGTGACGGGCCTGTACGTGCCGCAGATCGGCGTCGACCAACGCGTCATAGGTGGGCAGGTTCGCTCCACCGGGGATGCCGAAGATGTGGTCGACACCTTCGGCCTCGAGGGACTTGAACAATGCGTCTGCGGCTCTCATCAGACCAACGATGCTAGCTGATCGGGAAAGGCCCCGAAGCGGCTGTCACTACGCCTTCTGAGCGGCCGAGAGCGCGCCGCCCTCGAGCTCACCGGGATTCCACTTGGTGCGCGGCGTGATCGCCCGCTGGATCACCCGATCGCGGTGCCGCTCGATGGTCGAGAGCACCGACCGGACCAGCTCCTCGCCGAGCGGATGCGGCTCGAGGCCGAGATCCAGCAGCTTCTGGTGCTTCGGGTTGTAGTAGTGGCTCTCCAGCTCGACCCGGGGGTTCGGGAACGACTCGATCGCGACCTGGTAGCCCACCTCGCCGGCGCAGCGCTGGACCAGCTCGGCCAGCTCGGAGACGGTGAACTGCTCGGTGAACTGGTTGAAGACGCGGAACTCGCCCCGGTCGGCCGGGTTCAGCGTGGCCAGCTCGACGCAGCGCAGGGTGTCGCGGATGTTGAGGTAGCCGCGGGTCTGGCCGCCGGCCCCGTAGACGGTCAGCGGATGGCCGATCACGGCCTGGACGCAGAACCTGTTCAGCACCGTGCCGAAGGTCTCGTCGTAGTCGAAGCGGGTCGCCAGGGCCGGGTCGAGCGCGGTCTCGTCGGTCTCGATGCCGTAGACGACGCCCTGGTTCAGGTCGGTGGCGCGCAGGCCCCAGACCCGGCTCGCGAAGTGGATGTTGGTCGAGTCGTGGACCTTCGAAGCGTGGTAGAGCGAGGCCGGCAGCTTCGGGAAGGGCAGCGTGTCCTTGCGGCCGTTGTGCTCGATCTCGATGTAGCCCTCTTCGATGTCGATGTTGGGCGTGCCGTACTCGCCCATCGTGCCGAGCTTGATCAGGTGGGCGTCCGGCACGTGCTCCCGCATCGAGAAGAGCAGGTTGAGGGTGCCGATCACGTTGGTCTGCTGGGTCTCGACCGCGGTCTGGCGCGAACGCATCGAGTACGGGGCCGAAGGCTGCTCGCCGTAGTGGATGACCGCCTCGGGCAGGAAGTCCGCGACCACCTTGTCGAGGAACTCGCCGTCCTCGATGCAGCCGACCCGGGCCTCGATGCGGCGTCCGGAGACCCGCTCCCAGGCGTCGAGACGGTCCTGCAGGCTGGAGATCGGCACCAGCGAATCGGTCGACTGGTCCAGGTGCCAGCGGCGCCGGGCGAAGTTGTCGACGATCGTCACGTCGTGGCCGCGATCGGAGAACCGCATCGCCGTGGGCCATCCGAGATAGCCGTCACCACCAAGAATCAGGATTCGCATGACGGCCGAGATTACCGGAACGATCAGCATCTAGGATGCCCTCAGTGCGCCTGCTAGCTGTCTTCCTGATCGCCACGGCCGGGCTGATCCTGAGGCTCGACGCGGCCTGGCACGGCACCGAACGGAATCTGCCCGATTCGGCCGCCTACGAACGCATCGCCCGCGGCCTCCACGAGGACCAGACCTTCACGCAGAAGGGCCCGGGCACTCCGATCCACCCTCAGCCGGCCAGCAACTACAGCCCCGGCCTGCCCCTCGCGGTGGCCGGAGTCTTCGACCTGGCCGGCCACGACGACGTTCGATTGGCCCGGATCCTGCTCGCTCTGGTCTCGTCCCTCTCGATCCCGATGGCCTGGCTCCTGGCCCGAAGACTCTCCCCCGGCGGCGAGGCGGGCGTGGCCGGAATCGCCGCGGCGGCCGTGGTCGCCTTCTATCCCTGCCTGATCGCTGACGCCGGCATGTTGCTGACCGAGTCCCTGGCCGGCACGCTGATCATCGGCGCCCTGCTCGCGATCGTCCGCGCCCGTGACCGGGCCCGCGCCGACTCCCCCCGGTCCCTCATGTCCGGCGCCCTCGACTGGGCGCTGCCCGGCCTCCTGCTCGGGCTCGCGGCGATGGTCCGGCCCGAGTACCTGGGGATCTCGATCCTGCTCGCCGGCGCCCTCGTCCTGATCAACCGCCGCCACGGCCTCCGCCCCGCCCTGCTCGGGTCGGCCGCCATGCTTGCCGCGCTCTTCCTGGTGATCGCCCCCTGGACGATCCGCAACCTCGACCAGACCGGCCGTTTCGTGCCGCTCTCCACCGGCGGCGGCCAGACCCTGTTCACCGGCAGCTACCTCGACTCCGGCGGCGATCCGCTCGAGGTGATGCCGGCGGTGCTGCGACGCAACCCGGATGTCGCCCGCGAGATCGAGGCGCAGAACCGGCTGAGCGGCGAGGGGGTCGACTCGATCACGCCGGAGAGGGTGCTCGCCCTGCTCGCGGCGGACCGCATGCCCGGCATCGAGACCGACGTCGCCCTGGCCGACATGGGCCGGCAGAACTACCTGCGCGCCCTGCAGGAGGACCCTGCCGGCCTGGCCGGGTTCCTGACCGGCAAGGCGGCGCGCATCTGGTGGCGGGGCCGGACCGACCTGACCGGGACCGCGATCGGCCGGGCCGTCCACATGACCCTGATCGCCGCCGCCCTGGCCGGTCTGGTGCTGCTCGGGCTGCGGCGACGACCGGAGTTCTGGCTGATCGCGACCCTGGCCGTGGGCGCCACCGTGATCGGGGTCCTGCTCGTCGCCTCCCCACGCCGCACCCTGACTCTGTGGCCCGTGATCGCCTGCCTCTCCGGGATCGGCCTGGCGGGTGCCGCCCGGCTTGCGCGCGATGCCGTGACAGGCCGTCTGCGCCCGGTTCGCATAGCCTGACCGGCCCCGGATGCCGGACTTCACCTCCCACTTCACGCGCTACGGACGCGGGGTGCTCATCGCCCTCGCGGTGATCGTCTGCGCCGGTTTCCTGCTCCGCGCCTGGGTCGTGGTCAACCCGCTGGCCGAGCCCGGCGACGACGCCCTCGCCTACCGGGCCCTGGCCGAGTCCCTCTACGAGGACGGCACCTACGGCGGGCCGGAGTTCAAGACCCCGAGCGACTGGTCGCCCGGGGCGCCGCTGATCTACGCCGCCTCCTACTACCTGACCGGCGGGGTCAGGGACGGCGTCGCCCGGGGCGTCGAGGCGCTGTTCGGGACCGCCGCGATCCTGCTCGCCTTCCTGCTCACCTCGAGGCTGCTCGGCCCGCCCGGCCGCCCCGGCGCCCGACGCGCCGCCGGGCCGTTGGCCGCCGCCGCGCTCGTCGCCGTCTACCCGCCGTTCATCCACTCGACCGGGGCCCTGATGAGCGAGCCGCCGGCGATCTTCATGCTGCCCGCCTCGGTGCTCGCCTTCCTCTGGGCCGACCGTCGCATGAACCAGGCGGCCGACCCCTGGGGCAAGGCCTGGCCCTGGCTCGTGCCCGGCCTCGGCTTCGGCCTCACCGCGCTGATCCGGCCCGAGTACCTGGCGGTCTGCGTGGTCTTCGGCATCTTCCTGCTGATCCGCGCCTTCCTCCACGTCGGGGCGCTGCGGGCGATCTGCGCCACCGCCGCCTTCGGCTTCGCCGTGCTGATCCCGATCATTCCCTGGACGATCCACAACCAGCACGAGCTGGGCCGGGTCGTGCCGATCTCGACCGGCAGCGGCAAGGCGCTGTTCACCGGGACCTACTACCCGGGCGACGGCGAGTACCAGCGGGTCAAGGCCGAGCTGCTCTACCAGCAGACCGGCCGCCGGCTCGACCCTGACTCGAAGGAGCTCGAGAAGGTCAATCCGACCCCGCTCTTCACCCAGGTCGCGGACGACTACAAGGCGGAGCACGACCTGCCCGACCTCGACCGCGACGCCGCCCTCGGCCGGCTCGGCAAAGAGAACTTCAAGAAGTACTTCGGCGACGACCCGCTCGGCTACGCAGGCATGACCGTGCGCAAGGTGTGGCGGATGTGGGGCACCGGGATCGGCGAGGCGCTCTCCTCCCCGGTCGGAGCGCTGATCCAGAAGCTGCTCGTCCTCGCCGGGCTGGCCGGCCTGATCCTGCTCGCCTGGAGAAGGCGGTGGGAGGCGATCGCGGTCGGCCTGCCCCTGATCACGGTGACCGGCGTGGCCGCCCTGACCCTCGCTCCGCCGCGCCGAAATGAGATCCTGATGATGCTCGTCCTGCCGTTGGCGGGAGTCGCCCTAGACGCCCTGCTCAACCGGGCCTCCCCCAACGCCGAAACCGAGAACCGATGATCGCCTCGATATTCCCTGCCCAGCTCACCGCCCTGCGGACCACCGGCCTGGTGATCGCGGCCCTGATCATCGCCTTCGCGATCGTCCGCCGCCGCGAGCTGCGGAACGCCGACGTGATCCTGCTGCTGCTCGCCGGGCTCGGCCTCGCGATCGTCTCCGGGACCGAGATCACCGACCGGCTGCTCTCCGCCCTGTCCTTCAACCGGGGCAACGGCGGGCGCATCCTCGGCCTCGCGGTCATCGCGATCTTCATCCTCTTCCTGATGGTCTTCCGGGCGCTCTCGGTCGGGGCCCGCAACGCCCGTCAGCTCTCGGCGGTGCTGGAAGGGATCTCCTCCGAGCAGTTCCGGGTGAGCGAGCACCGCAAGGCGTTCCGCGGTCGGGTCGCGATCGTGATCCCCGCCTACAACGAGGCCGACAACATCGGCTACGTGCTCGACCAGATCCCAGCCGAGGTCTGCGGCCTGAAGACCGCGACCCTGGTCGTCGACGACGGCTCCCGCGACGGCACCGAGGAGGTAGCCGCCGCCCACGGCGCCGTGGTCGCCCGGCATGTGGTGAACCGCGGTGGCGGCGCCGCCCTGCGCACCGGCTACCGGCTGATGGTGGACTCGGAGGCGGCGATCGTGGTCACCCTCGACGCCGACGGCCAGCACCTTCCGGCCGAGATGCCGAACCTGGTCCAGCCGGTCCTGGACGGCAAGGCCGACGTCGCCCACGGCTCCCGGGTCCTCGGCCACGCCGAGCAGAACCACTTCGCCCGCGAGCTCGGCATCGTCTTCTTCAACCGCCTGGTCTCCTTCATCACCCGCACCCACGTGACCGACTGCTCGAACGGCTACCGGGCGGTCCGCACCAGCGTCCTCCCCCAGCTCGTGCTCAAGCAGGAGCAGTTCCACACGTCCGAGTTCATGATCGAGGCGATCAAGCGCGGCATCCCCGCGGTCGAGGTCCCCGTGACGGTCGAGCAACGCCTCCACGGCCACTCGAAGAAGCCGGCGGTCTTCCGCTACGGAATGGGCTTCGCCAACGCGATAGTCCGAACCTGGCTCCGGTAACCGCTCCAAACTGAAACTCGAAAGGCGTCGGATAGACGCGAACGGAGTTTCAGTTGGATGGGTGGGTTTATTGCGGGGGCATCCTTGTCTCTTCGGGTGGTGGCAGGTATAGGTCCCAGCCGCAGCGGGGGCAGACCTGGACGTAGAGCTTCACGATGTTGTTGCAGTTGGGGCAGCGGCGTTCGGGTTCGTTGATCTCGTTGCGGCTCATGAAGACCGCGATCAGCCCGAGGCCGGGCAGGATCGAGCCGATGATCAGCCAGACGAAGAACGAACCGCCCTTGGCCCGGCCGATGATCCCGGTCGCGATGCCGA
This sequence comes from Solirubrobacterales bacterium, assembly GCA_017304845.1. GTDB lineage: Bacteria > Actinomycetota > Thermoleophilia > Solirubrobacterales > 70-9 > 67-14. The sequence continues at coordinate 12,897 of JAFKLL010000027.1, read as the reverse complement.
AGAGCAACGCGATGAACAGATACTCGTAACCCATGCCTGCATTGTGACCGGCGCCGGTTCCGCTTGACGGCTGGGGCACAATGTCACCAGGGGATGGCTACCAAGGCAGGCAGGAGTTCCAGGAAGTTCAAGATCTACCGGCGTCGCCGATGGGTCGACGGTGGCGACGGCGTGGTGCATCTCCGGACCCGGTCGATCCGCCGCCGGCGCGGCCAGAAACCGCCCCGCAAGGATCCCGGCCCCCGCCCCCTGCCTCGCGCCCAGAAGCCCAGGCATCCGGCCCGGCCGCAGCCCTTCGGCGTCTACCGGGGGCCCTTCGGCCGACTCGAGGCGACCCGGCTGCTGAACCGGGCCGGCTTCGGCCCGGCCCCCGGCCAGGCCGAGAAACTGGCCCGCATGGGCCTCCGCAAGGCGGTCCTCTCGCTGACCAGGCCGAAGGGCCAGGCGAAGCTGATCGGCCCCGACCCGGTCGACGGCGAGGGGCTGGCCCTGGCCCCCTACGACTCCTGGGGCCACGACCATCTCTGGTGGCTGGACCGGATGGTCCGGACCAACCAGCCCTTCAAGGAGAGGATGGCCCTGGTCTTCCACGACTGGTTCGCGACCTCGAACGCGAGCGTCTCGCAGCAACGCCAGATGATCGACCAGTACTGGACGCTGCGGGCCGGCGCCTACGGCACCTTCGACGACCTGGTCCTGAAGATCACCCGCGACCCGGCCATGCTCCAGTGGCTGAACGGCGGCGAGAACAACAAGTGGTCGCCGAACGAGAACTACGCCCGCGAGCTGATGGAGCTGTTCACGCTCGGCGCCGATCGCGGCGCCTACACCGAGAACGACGTCCGCGAGGCCGCCCGGGCGCTGACCGGCTGGCGCTACGACTGGGACGACGACCTCGGTGCGATCAACTTCCGCTACGACCCGGAATTCCACGACGACGACCCGAAGACGATCTTCGGCAAGAAGGGCGGCTGGGGCTGGAAGGACGTCTGCCGGCTCTGCGTCACCCACCGGCTCCACGCCAGCTTCTTCGTCGACAAGCTCTGGAGCTACTTCGTCCCGGCGGCGCCGTCGAAGGGCACCCGCCAGGCCCTGATCCGCCTGTACCTGAAGAACGGCCGCCGGATCCTCCCCGTGGTCGAGGCGATCCTGCAGCACCCCGACTTCTACCGGGGACCGCCGATGGTCAAGCCGCCGGTGGTGTTCAACGCGAGCCTGCTGCGGGCCCTGGGCCTGCCGATCCAGACCGACGCCTGGACCTGGCTGGGCGACGGCGCCGGGCAGCAGCTCTTCCTGCCTCCGAACGTGGCCGGCTGGGACGACGAGCGTTGGCTCGACACCTCGACGGTCCGCGCCCGTTGGCTGATGGTCACCTACGCCCTGGACTCCCGCCACCACGACGCCTGGGACGACAGCTACCGCGAGCGCGAATCGACCCGCGAGGCCGTGAACCGGGCCCTGGCCCGTCTCGGCTGGCCGGCCCTCAGGTCGGACCACCAGAACGAGCTGGTGGCGATGGCCGACCGGATCCCCGCCTACGTCAAGGACGACTGGCAAAGGCGCCCCTACCTGGCGATGCGCCAGAACGCCCTGCTCCAGCTGATCGCCTCCTCCCCGGACTTCCAACTCTCATGACCCGCTCGCGCTGCTGCTCCAACTACACCCGCTCCAGCCTCTTCCGCTCGGCCGCCGCCCGGGCCGGGGACGGCCTGCCGAGCATCGAGCCGGGCATGCCGGTCCCGGCCGGAACCGGGCTCACCCGACGCGGTTTCATCGCCGGGGCCGCCGGGCTCGCCCTGGCCGTCTACGCGGCCGGCAAGACCCCGCTGCCGCTGTTCGAGGACGGGATCGCCCAGGCCGCCCAGTCAGATCGGGTGATCGTCTCGATCTTCCTGGACGGCGGCGCCGACACGATGTCGCTGCTGGCCCCGGTCGGGCATGCCCGGTACCACGAGCTGCGGCCGGTGCTGGCCCTGGGCGAGGGCGAGGGAACCCCGTTCAGCGAGGATCCGAGCCTGCACTGGCATCCCGCCGCCACCGGGATCTCCCAGCTCCACGCCGAGGGCAAGGTCACCGTCTTCCCGGCGGTCGGCTACGACGACGCCAACCAGTCCCATTTCACCTCCCGCCACTTCTGGGAGGTCGGCGAGCTGGACACCGACGCCAGGACCGGCTGGATGGGCCGGTACCTGGACCTGGTCGGGAGCAACGACAACCCGCTCCAGGGCCTGTCGCTCAGCAACACGCTCGCCCCCGCCCTGGCCACCCGCGACAAGCCGGTCGCCGCGGTCGAGGGCGTGACCGACTACGACCTCTGGTCCTGGGTCGACGAGCCGGTCAGCGACGAGATGTTCAAGAGCTTCAAGCGGATGGGCTCGATGAAGTCCGAGTCCCCGGCCCTGCGCGACAGCCGCCGGGCGATCCGGTCGACCAACATCATCCGGGAGTCGTTGGCTTCCTTCGGCGAGTTCGAGGCCCCGGTCGTCTACCCGGATGCCCGGCTCGGCCAGCAGCTCTCCGGGCTCGCGGCGCTGCTCGGCGCCGGCATGCCGCTGCGCTGCGTCTCGGTCACCGCCGACGGCGCCTACGACACGCATTCCGCCCAGAAGGAGGAGCTCGACGGCGCGATCAAGGCAACCTCGGACTCGATCCTCGCCTTCCAACGCGACCTCGAGGCCCGTGGCCTGCAGGACCGGGTACTGGTCCAGGTCTGGTCGGAGTTCGGTCGCCGGCCGGAGGAGAACGGCTCGGCCGGGACCGACCACGGCGCGGCCGGCGTGTCCCTCCTCATCGGCAGCCGGGCCAGCGGCCGCATGGTCGGCGAGTTCCCCGGCCTGGTCAATCTCGACGCGGACGACAACCTGCGCCACACCTCGGATTTCCGCGCCATGTACTGCTCTCTGCTGGAGCAGTGGATGGGCCATGACGCCGCCCCGATCATCCCCGGCGCCTCCCGCTTCGCCCGCCCGACCCTGCTCAAGCCGTGAAGCGCCTGCTGACCCTGCTGCTCGCGCTGGCCTGCCTGGCGCTGCTGCCCTCCGCCGCGGCCGGCGGGCCGGACCGGGCGCCCCGGGCGGCTTCCACCGCCGGCCACGACGCCGGGGCCTCATCCTGCAAGTGGGCCTGGAAGCGGAAGCGGGTCGTGCGTTGGGTGAAGCGCCACGGCAAGAAGCGGCGGGTCGTGCGGATCCGCCGCTACCGGGTCTGCGTGCCGATCCCGCCCCCGCCGGCGCCGGAGCGCCTCGGGGTCAAGTCCTACGAGTTCGGGTTCACGCTCTCGGCCAAGCAGCTGCGGGCGGGCGACACGATCGTCGAACTGAGCAACCAGGGCGAGGACGCGCACAACCTCCACCTCCAGCGCCTGGACGGCGGCGACGAGCTCGCCACCCCGGACCTCGATCCGGCCGGCACCAGCCGCCTGCGCCTGACCACGGTCCCCGGCAGCTACCGGCTCTGGTGCTCGCTGCCCACCCACGCGGCGCGCGGCATGGACACCACCGTCACGGTGACGGCGCCCTAGGGCTACTCGACCGGATCGACGTCCTCGCCCGACTCGACCGGGCGGTGCGAGCCGCCGTGGGCGTAACGGTCGGGGCTGAGCACGCCGGGACGCCCGATCGAGCCGACCTCGGAGAGGTCGCGCGAGAAGGGCAGGCTGGCGGTCCAGTCGATCACCGCCCGGATCTTGCGAGGCAGGCCCGGGATCTGACTCATGTGGTAACTGCGGGCCAGCCACCAGGCCTTGAATCCCCGGAAGGTCTTGTCGCCGATCTTGCCGACCGCCTTGTAGCGGCCCAGGTTGACGAAGGAGGCGCTGCCCTCGTAGGTGAACTCCTTGGGCTGGCCGACCCCGACCGCGGCGGCGACGTTGGCGGCGACCACCGGCGCCTGGCGCACGGCGTGCTGGGCGGTGGGCGGGCAGGTGCCCCCGACCGGGTTCGGGACCGCGGCCGCGTCGCCGAGGGCCCAGACACCGTCCATGCCCTCGACCGCCATGTCGTGACCGACCTTGACCCGGCCGCGCTCGTCGAGCGGCACCCCGAAGCGCTTCAGGGCCGGATGCGGGGCGACGCCGGCGGTCCACACCACGGTCCTGGTCGGCAAGACCTCCCCGGTCGAGATCCGCGCGGTGCTCGCGGTCACCTCGTCGAGGGTGGTGCCCATCTTCACGTCGATCCCGCGGCCGCGCAGCTCGCGCACCGCGTAGTCGGCCAGCTCCGAGTCGATCTCGGGCAGGACCCGCTCGGCCGCCTCGACCAGCACCCAGCGCATGCCGTGGAGCCGGGCCTTGGGGTAGTGCTGCATCGCGTCCGCGGCGAAGTCCTGGAGCTCGGCCAGAGCCTCCAGGCCGGCGTAGCCGCCGCCGACGAAGACGTAGGTGAGGAGCTCGTCCCGGAGGGCGCGGTCCTCGGTCGCGTTGGCCATCTCCAGGGTCTCGATCACGTGGTTGCGCAGGTAGATCGCGTCGGCCAGGCTCTTGAACCCGACCGCGTGCTCGGTCAGGCCGGGGATCGGGAGGAAGCGGGAGATCGAGCCGGGCGCCAGGACCAGATGGTCGTAGGCCACGTCCTCGGTCTCGCCGGTGTGGCTGCGGATCGTCACGGTGCGGGCGTCCCTGTCATGGGCGTCGACCACGCCCAGCCGCAGGTTCGTCCGGTTCAGGATGTCGCGCAGCGGCGTCACCACGTGGCGCGGCTCCAGGGTGCCGGCGGCGGCCTCCGGCAGGAGCGGCGTGTAGAGCAGGAAGTTCACGTCGTTGACCAGGATCAGCCGCGAAGACTGCTTCGGAAGGAGCTTCTCGAGTTCACGGGCGACGTTTGCGCCGGCGAAGCCTCCGCCGGCAATCACGATGTTCCAGGCCATGGCGGCGAGTATAGGCCGCGAGTTGGTTCCCCATGGCGCAACTGGGTGCCGTCCCATCTGTTCTAATGGTCCCATGGGTCTCAACGACAGGGTCAAGGGAGGTGCGATGAAGGCCGGGCTGCTGGCCACCGCGCTCCTGGCCATCTCCTTCCCATCCGCATCCATCGCCTCCGCCGCCGGCATCGTCGACCGGGGCACGCCGCCCCCGGTGGTCTCCAAGGTCACCGGCAAGGCAAAGGTCGTCTCCGAGACGGTCGCCGACCCCGCCTCGGCCGAGAGCTACTGGACCCCGGCCCGCATGGCCTCTGCGGTCCCGGCCGACTCGGACCCGGCGGGCAGCTTCGACGTGCCCGACCTGCCCGGCGCCCATGCCTCGGCCGCCACCGGGGACTTCACCCCGGGCAACGTGACCAAGTTCCCCCAGGTCGTCCACGGCAAGATCTTCTTCGCCGTCGGCGCCTCGAACTACAGCTGCTCAGGCACGATCATCGACTCGGCCAAGCGGAACGTCATCTTCACGGCCGGTCACTGCGTCTTCGACCAGGAGACCAAGTCCTTCGTGACCAACCTCGTCTTCATCCCGGGCTACGAGAACCAGACCGCCCCGCTCGGGGTCGGCAGCGCCGTCAGCCTGTACACCACGAGCCAGTGGGTCCAGAGCGGCAACCAGAGCTACGACCTCGGCGTCGTCGTGCTCGACCAGCCCGCCCAGAAGTTCTTCGGGGCGCGTCAGATCGCATTCGACCTCAACCCGAAGGGCCTGGAGTACACGCTGTACGGCTACCCCTCGAAGCCCAACCCTCCGTACGACGGCGAGGTCCTGCGGGGCTGCCATTCCAAGTTCGCCGGCCGTGACAACAACGGCAGGAACCTCAAGCCCTACCCGATCGTCGCCAACCCGTGCCTGATGCAGCAGGGCGCCAGCGGCGGCGGCTGGGTCACCCTCGGCAACTACGTCAACTCGGTGGTCAGCTACGGCTACTGCGACAGCGCCCCCAAGACCTGCGGCTTCATCATGGGCCCGTACTTCTCCAACGCCGCCAAGGCGCTCTACGTCAAGGCCGGCGGCTCCCCCGCCCCGACCGTCAAGCTGCGCAAGGCGCCGCCCCGGGTGGTCCGCAAGCGGAAGGTCTCCTTCGTCTTCGGCGGCTCCGCGGCAACCCTGCTCGGGTTCAGCTGCAAGCTGGACCGCAAGCGGCCCGTGCCCTGCTCGGCGCGGATCTCGATCACCAGGCTCAGTCCCGGCCGGCACACGCTCCGGGTCCGCGCGGTCGACCAGACCGGGCGTCAGAGCCGGAAGCAGATCGTCCGCAGCTTCAGGGTGATCCTGCCCCGGCGCTAACGGAGACCAACCGCACAGAGAAAGGGCCCGGTCATCGACCGGGCCCTTTTCCTTTTCTGGACGAGATTCGTCTAGAGGCCGAGGTGCTGGCGCAGCAGGCGATTGACCTCGCCGCCGTCCGCCCGGCCCTGGGTGGCCTTCATCACGGCACCGACCAGGGCCCCGATCGCCTTCTCGTTGCCGGAGCGGACCTGCTCGGCTGGCTTCGGGTTGTCCTCGATCGCCTGGATCACGATCTGCTCCAGCTCGCCGGAGTCCGAGATCTGCTCCAGGCCCTGCTCGGCGACCACGGCCTCCGGGTCGGAGCCGTCGGCGACGATCGCCTCGAGCACGGTCTTGCCGGCGCCATGGGAGATCTTCTTCGAGGCGACCAGGCCGATCAGCTTCGCCAGGGAGGCGGGATCGACCTTGGACTCGGCCAGGGGCTGGTCGTCCTGCTTGCGCAGCTCGGCCGCGAACTCCCCGGTCACCCAGTTGGCGGCGACGCGGGGCTCGATCGAGTCGTCCGCGGCGAGCACGCCCTCGAAGTACTCGGCCCAATCGACCTCGAAGGAGAGCAGCAGCGCCGCCTGCTCGCCGACGCCGATCCCCTCGTAGCGGGCGGCCCGGGCGGCCGGCAGCTCCGGCAGCTTCAGGGCCTCCTCGAGCATGGCCTGGGTCGGCACGACCGGGACCAGGTCCGGCTCGGGCAGGTAGCGGTAGTCATGCGCCTCTTCCTTCGAACGCAGCGAGTGGAGCTCGCCGGTCGAGGGATCGAAGTGCAGCGTCTCCTGCTCGACCGCGCCGCCCGAGGCGATGACCTCCTTCTGACGCGCGATCTCGGCCTCGATGCCCCGCTCGATGAAGCGGAAGGAGTTCATGTTCTTGAGCTCGGTCTTGGTGCCGAGCGTCTCGGAGCCGACCGGGCGGATCGAGATGTTGGCGTCGCAGCGCAGCGAGCCCTCCTCCATGTTCACGTCGGAGACCCCGAGCTGCTTGATGGTCGCGCGCAGCAGCTGGCCCCACTCGCGCACCTCGGAGCCGGAACGCAGGTCCGGCTCGGTCACGATCTCGACCAGCGGCGTGCCGCCACGGTTGAAGTCGACCAGCGACGCGTCGGAGCCCTTGATGCGGCCGGCGCCGCCGGTGTGGATCGTCTTGGCGGCGTCTTCCTCGAGGTGGGCGTGATGGATCCGGACCTGGCCGAGACGGCCGTCGATCGCGAAGGGCGTCGCCGCCTGGGTGATCTGGTACGCCTTGGGATTGTCCGGATAGAAGTAGTTCTTGCGGTCGAAGGTCGAGACCGGCGAGAGCTCGCAATCGAGCGCCGCGCCGATCTTCAGCGCGTACTCGAAGGCGGTCTGGTTCGGCACCGGCAGCACCCCGGGGTGCGCCAGGCAGATCGGGCAGGTATGGACGTTCGGCTCGTCGCCGAACGAGAGCTCGCAGCCGCAGAACATCTTGGTCTTGGTCGAGAGCTGGACGTGGATCTCCAGCCCGATCACCGCGTCGTACTCGGTGCTCATCGCAGACCCCCTTCCAGGCCGGCGGAGCCATCGAAGCCGATTGCGCTCTCCAGGGCGAAGGAGGCCTCGAGCAGCTTCTGCTCGGCGAAGGCGGGCGCCGCGATCTGGAAGCCGACCGGGAGGTCGGGGCCTCCCCCGTCCGGCTGGGCGAGCCCGGCCGGGATCGAGATCGCCGGCACGCCGGCCAGCGACATCGGGACCGTGAACAGGTCGCTCTGGTACATGGTCCACGGGTCGGCGGTCTTCTCGCCGAGCTCGAAGGCGACGGTCGGAGAGGTCGGGGTGACCACGAAGTCGACCTGGCCGAAGGCGTTCCGGAAATCCTCGACGATCCGGGTCCGGACCCGCTGTGCCCGGCCGTAGTAGGCGTCGTAGTAGCCCGAGGAGAGCGCGTAGGTGCCGAGCATGATGCGGCGCTTGACCTCGGGGCCGAAGCCCTCCTCGCGGGTCACCTCGTACATCGAGAGCAGGTCCTCGTCGCTGGCCCGGACCCCGTAGCGGACCCCGTCGTAACGGGAGAGGTTGGTCGAGGCCTCGGCCGGGGCCAGCACGTAGTAGGCCGAGATCGCGTGGCCGGCATGCGGCAGCTCGATGTCGACGATGGTGCCGCCCAGCTCGGCGATCTTGATCAGGGTCTCCTCGAAGCGGGCCAGGACGCCGGCCTCGATGCCCTGGCCGATCAGGCCGCGTGGCACCCCGAAGGTGAGTCCGTCGAGCCGCTCGGCGCCGGGGGCGGAGATCCCGCCCTCGATGCCGACCGAGGTCGAGTCCATCTGGTCACGACCCTGAAGGGTCGCCAGCAGCAGCGCCGCGTCGGTCACGTCCCGGGTCAACGGGCCGCACTGGTCCAGGGAGGACGCGAAGGCGATCATGCCGAAGCGCGAGATCGCGCCGTAGGTCGGCTTCAGCCCGACGATGCCGCAGAACCCGGCCGGCTGCCGGATCGAGCCGCCGGTGTCGGTGCCGAGCGCCCAGGGGGCGAGCCCGCCGGCGACCACGGCGGCGGAACCGCCGGATGAGCCGCCCGGAACCCGGCCCCTGTCCCAGGGGTTGAGGCTCGCGCCGTAGGCGGAGTTCTCGTTGGAGGAGCCCATCGCGAACTCGTCCATGTTGGTCTTGCCCAGCATCGGCATGCCGCCCGCGTTCAGGCGGGCGACCGCGGTCGCGGTGTACGGCGGCAGATAGCCCTCGAGGATGCGCGAGGCGGCCGTGGTCGGCACGCCCTCGGTGCAGAAGATGTCCTTGATCGCGACCGGGACCCCGGCCAGCGGGCCGGAACCGTCCACCCCGGCCCGGGCCGACTCGCGGTCGGCGGTCCAGAGGTACCCGTTGAGGCCGTCGCCGGAGGCGCGTTCGAGCCAGAAGTCGAGGACCTCGTCGGCGGAAGCCTCACCGGAGGAGATCAGGGCGGCGGTCTGGGCGCCGGTGGCTGCCATCAGGTCGGCCATGCTCAGGACTCCGCCTGCGGGGACGGCACCCGGAAGGCGCCATCGTGGGGATCGGGAGCCTGCGAGAGGGCGACCTCGCGATCGAGGCTCGGCCGCGGCTCGTCGGGCCGCAGGACGTTCTCCAGCGGCACCACGTGGGAGGTCGGTTCGACTCCCTCGATGTCCACCTCGGCCAGCTTGTCGACGTGGTCGAGGATCGAGGAGAGCTCCCCCGCCAAGGTGTCGATCTCGGAATCGCTCAGGCGAAGCCGAGAAAGCCGGGCAACATGCAAAACCTGTTCACGCTCGATCACGGAGCTGAGTCTATGGACGGGACCCGCGAGGCGTCTGGACGACGGTTCAGTACTCGCGGCCGACGCAGCGCCACAGGGTGAAGCTCATCAGGAAGATGCCGGCCAGGGCCAGCCAGAATCCCGAATCGAATCCGGAATCCGGCGGGAAGATCGCCTTGACGATCAGGATCAGGGCGACCAGCCCCGATAGCGGCCAGAGCGTGGTCTCGTAGACCACCGGGACGTCGGTGCGAGAGCTGCGCGCCACGATCAGCGGCAGCAGCACCGCCGCCGCCGCGACCACCAGGAGGATCAGGTCGAGCAGCCCCGGCGAGCTGAGGGCGGCCGAGCCGCCGCTCCAGGGCAGGATCAGACCGGCCAGCACGGCCAGGCCGAGCAGCCCGACCAGCCACTCGCCGGGATGGACCCGGCCGAGCTTCACTTCGCCCTCGCCTTCGCGGCGGTGAGCGTGTTGGCCATCAGCATCGCGATCGTCATCGGCCCGACCCCGCCCGGCACCGGGGTGATCGCGCCGGCGATGTCCACCACCGCGTCGAAATCGACGTCTCCCCGGAGCCCGTCGTCGGTGCGGTTGATGCCGACGTCGATCACGGTCGCGCCGGGCTTGACGTGCTCGGCCCCGAGCAGCTCGGGCACGCCGACGGCGGCGATGAGGATGTCCGCCCGCCGGCAGACCCCGGCCAGGTCCCGGGTGCGGGAATGGGCCGCGGTGACGGTGGCGTTGCGGCCCAGCAGCAGGCTGATCAACGGTCGGCCGACCAGGTTCGAGCGGCCCACGATGACCGCCTCGGCGCCTTCTATCTCGGTCCCGGCGTGGTCCAGCAGCTCGATCACCCCGGCCGGCGTGCAGGGCACCAGGCCGGGTCGCCCGCCGGCCAGCAGGCCGGCGTTGGTGGCGGTGAGCCCGTCGACGTCCTTGGCCGGGTCGATGGCGGCGATCACCGCGTCGGCGTCGATGTGATCCGGCGGCGGCAGCTGGACCAGGATGCCGTCGACCGAGTCGTCGTCACCGAGCGCCCGCACCAGGGTCAGCAGATCCTCCTGGCTGGTCTCGGCCGGCAACTCGTGATGGACCGAACCGATCCCGGCCGCCTCGCAGGCCTTGTGCTTGTTCGCCACGTAGACATGCGAAGCCGGGTCGTCGCCGACCAGGACGGTGGCCAGGACCGGCCGCCTACCGCCGGCCGCCACGTACTCGGTGACCTCGCCCGCGACCCGCTCCCGGACCTCCGCCGAAACCTGCTTGCCATCGATGATCTTCGCGCTCAACGGGACTTCACCCTCTCGTTTCTCAGGCCGATCGCTTCTGGATCGGCGCGTACTCGGCCATCAGTTTCCGTTCGCTGCCGTCGTTCGCGAACCGGACCACGATCACGCCGCCCGGGTCGGCGGCCGTCACGACGCCGTCCCCGAAGGAGGCATGGGTCACATCATCCCCGACCTCCAGGCGGACCGCCGTGCCGGGCTCGACCCGGCTCTCCCGACGGGCCTCGCCGGACGAGCGGCCGCCGCCCAGAGGCTGCCGGCTCCGGGTCCGGCCGGTGCCGCCCCAGCTCGTTCCGGTGTAGCCGGAGGTGAATCCGCCCTGGCCGACCGCCGACCCCTGACGATGGACCAGGGTGGCCGGCAACTCGTCGAGGAAGCGGGAGGGCATGGTGGCCTCGGCCCGGCCGCCGAACATGCGCCGGGTCCGCGCGCCGGTCAGGTAGAGGCGCTGGCGGGCCCGGGTGATGCCGACGTAACAGAGGCGGCGCTCCTCCTCTTCCTCCCCCTCGTCCAAGGCCCGCTGATGCGGGAAGACGCCGTCCTCGCAGCCGATGATGAAGACCGTGTCGTACTCCAGGCCCTTGGCGTTGTGGAGCGTCATCAGGGTCAACATCTCTTCCTGCTTGGTCAGCTTGTCCTGCTCGGAGTAGAGCGATATCTGCTGGAGGAACTCGTCCAGCGGCGGCACGTCGCTCGCTCCTTCCAACTCCCGGTTGGTGTCGAACTCTCCGGCCACGCCGATCAGTTCGCGGAGGTTCTCGACCCGACCCTCGGCCTCGATCGTCCGCTCCGACTCGAGCGCCTCGAAGTAGCCGGTCGCGTCCAGCACCTTTTCCAGCAGGTCGGCGAGAGGACGGCCCTCGACCTCCTCCTTCAGCGAGTTCATCGTCCGCTGAAACTCGGAGACCGCCCGGATCGCGGCGGTGCCGACCCCGGGCACGTTCTCGACCTCGTTGGCGACATCCCAGATGTCGTCGCCGGTGGTGTTGGCGAAGGCGAGCAGGCGGCCTTGGGTCGTGTTGCCGATCCCACGCTTCGGCGAGTTGACGATCCGGGTGAAGGCGACCGAGTCGCGGGGGTTGGAGATGTACTGGAGATAGGCGATCGCGTCCTTGATCTCGGCCCGGTCGTAGAAGCGGGTGCCCCCGATCACCTTGTAGGCGGTGCCGAACCGGACCAGCGTGTCCTCCAACACCCGGCTCATCGCGTTCATCCGGTAGAAGACCGCGACGTCGAGCGGGGAGATCCCTTCCTCCTCGACCAGCCTTTCGATCTCCCCCGCCACCCAGCGGGCCTCCTCGTGCTCGTCGCCGAGACGGACCACCTCGATCTCCTCGCCCTGCCCGAGATCCGTCCAGAGCTTCTTCGGCCGGCGGTCGCGGTTGTTCTCGACCACAGCGTTGGCGGCCGAGAGGATGGTCTGGGTCGAACGGTAGTTCTGCTCGAGCTTGACCACCTTCGCGTCCGGGAAGTCCTTCTCGAAATCGAGGATGTTGCGGATGTCGGCGTGGCGGAAGCCGTAGATCGACTGATCCTCGTCCCCGACCACGGTCAGGTTGCGATGCTCGCCCGCGAGCAGTTGGAGCAGGCGGTACTGGGCGTGGTTGGTGTCCTGGTACTCGTCGACCAGCACGTACCGGAAGGACCGCCGCCAGCGCTCCCTGACTTCCGGGAACAGCTCCAGCACGTTGACCATCCGGACCAGCAGGTCGTCGAAGTCCATCGCGTTGGACTCGAGCATCCGCTGCTCGTAGAGCTCGTAGACCTTGCCGGCCGTGTCCTCGAAGTAGGAACCGCCGCGCTTCTTGTACCCGTCGGGGTCGATCAGCTCGTTCTTGGCGCCGGAGATCGCGTTCTTGATCGCGCGGGCCGGGAAGCGCTTCGGGTCGACGTCCAACTCCTCCATGACCCGCTTGATCATGCGGATCGAGTCGGCCTCGTCGTAGATCGTGAAGGCCCGCGCGTAGCCGAGGCGTTCGGCGTCGCCGCGCAGCATCCGCCCGCAGGCGGAATGGAAGGTGGTGACCCACATCGCCCGCGCCCTCGCCCCGATCAGCTCCTCGACCCGTTCCCGCATCTCGGTCGCGGCCCGGTTGGTGAAGGTGATCGCGAGGATCTCGCCCGGGCGGGCCCGTCGGCTGGCGAGCAGATGGGCGATGCGGTGGGTCAGGACGCGGGTC